>NZ_LN614830.1:1706250-2346875 GCF_000953635.1 Legionella micdadei | reverse complement strand
TGCTAATTTTAACAAACATTGGGAGTCCTTAAAAACGCATTACGATGAGCGGTTTTACCGTATGTGGAACTATTATTTGCTTTCATGCGCAGGTGCTTTTCGTGCCCATTATATGCAGCTTTGGCAAATCCTATTTACTAAGCAAGTTCAATAACTAGCTATCCTATCAGCCACTGGACTCACAACTGATTTCTTAATTTCGGGATAATCGTTTATGTCCCCGATTCATTAATATGCGCATGAGGAATATTATCAATTGTTTTAAAAAGGCTTCATCCCTTTTAATTTTAAAATAGGTATACTTTAGTGAATTTCAAACCGACACTCATGGTCAATGAGATAAGAACATCAAATGACTCGTGTTTGTCTTTTGTGCTGTGATAATTGGGTTAAGGGAGTTAACCAGATGAGTCAATTAACAATTCGTCGATGGATTCCTTTATTTATCTTACTATGTCTCCTGGGTCTTTTCTTCGGATTGAGGTTAAATCGGTATTTAAGTTTTTCAGCCCTACGGGAACATCGTGCTCTGCTTTTGTCCTGGACTCAAACCCATTTTCTTTTGAGTGTGATGCTTTTTATGGGGTGCTACACGCTTGCCGTTGCGATTTCGATTCCAGGGGCAGTATTCTTTACTATAGCCGGCGGCTTCTTATTTGGAGTATTCACTGGTGTTTTATTGGTCGTCATCAGCGCCACGCTTGGGGCAACACTGCTTTTTTTTGCTGTACGCACTTCTTTAGGTGAGTGGCTTACTAAGAAAGCCTCAGGCTCGATCGGGCGTATGCGCCTAGGTTTTCAGCGCAATGCCTTCTCCTATTTATTAACCTTAAGACTTATCCCTTTGTTCCCTTTTTGGGTTGTGAATATTGTTCCCGCATTATTGAATGTGAGTGCCAAAACCTTCATTTTAGCAACCTTGATTGGCATCATTCCGGGATCATTTATCTACGTCTTAGTAGGTAATGGCTTAAGTCAAGTGTTTGCCACTAATCAAACGCCTAATCTTGCAATTATTTTTGAACCACAGGTATTAGGGCCTCTATTGGCTTTAGCTGCTTTATCATTGATGCCAGCGCTGTATCAATTCTTTAACTCGAGATGCAAGGATGGTGATCGTGAGCGAAATAATACACTGTGATCTTGCTATTATTGGCGGTGGAGCCGGTGGTTTAACCTTGGCAGCCGGCAGTGCCCAATTAGGACTGAAGGTTGTCTTGGTGGAAACAGGCAAAATGGGAGGCGATTGTTTAAATTATGGATGTGTACCCTCCAAATCGTTATTGGCAGCAGCTAAATCTTTTTATCATATGAAGCATTCTTCAAAATTTGGTATTCACATCCAAGGACTTGTGCTTGATTTTCCCCAAGTCATGCAGCATGTTCGTTATGTTATTGATAATATTGCCAAGCATGATTCAGTAGAGCGCTTTGAATCACTTGGAGTACAAGTCATACAAACCCCTGGAAAATTTATAGCACCTGATGCCATGCAAACGGGCAACCAAATCATCCGTGCTAGACGATTTACAATTGCGACAGGTTCTTCTCCTTTCATACCCCCAATTCCTGGTATAGATTCCGTACCTTATCTGATTAACGAAACCCTTTTTGATTTACAAGGGCAACCTGAACACTTAATTGTGATTGGGGGTGGACCCATCGGATGTGAACTTGCTCAGGCATTTGCTATGTTAGGTTCAAAAGTCACTATTTTAGAGGGGCTAAACATCCTTCCCAAAGACGATGCCGATTGCGTAGCTGTGATACGCAATCAACTGAAAAAGATGCCTATTGCGATTTATGAGCAAGTCAACGTACAGCAGATCGAATCAAACCAAAATGCCGGCATTACAGTTTCCTTCAAACACCAAAACAAACTAGCAACTGCTACCGGTAGCCATTTGCTCATCGCGACAGGTCGTCTTGCCAATGTGCAGGATCTTGATTTGGAAAAAGCTAATGTCAAATATACATCCAAAGGTATTGAGGTGAACCAACGCTTGCAAACCAGCAACAAAAAAATTTATGCACTAGGCGATGTGGTAGGGCCTTATCAGTTTACTCACATGGCAAGCTACCAGGCTGGGGTCGTGCTGCGTAATATTGCGTTCAAACTGCCTGCTAAAATCGATTATCGTGCTGTTCCCTGGGTGACTTATACGGAGCCTGAATTAGCTCACGTGGGGTTATTGGCTTCTGATGCAGAACAACGGCCTGACCTCCGTATGATTGAATGGCCATTTGTGGACAATGATCGTGCCCAAACTGAGCGTACTTTAATTGGAAAAATCAAAATCGTCACCGATAAAAAAGCGAGAATCTTAGGGGTAACTATCGTTGGTCCCCATGCTGGCGAACTGATTTTGCCTTGGGTTATAGCAATAAATGAGCAGAAAACGTTACGAAGTTTCACCGATGTGATTGCTCCCTACCCTACATTAAGTGAAATTAGCAAGCGCGTTGCAGGACAATTTTACACACCGACATTATTTTCGAATAAAGCCCGCTGGCTGGTGCGCTGGCTACAAAAATTAGGATGAGTACTTTATGATCGAAGAATATTTAAGACCGCGCTACCAAAAATGCCTGGTCAATCCTATTGCCAGTTTCGTGAGAGAACGAATCAGTGCAAATCAAATGACTTTGTTGTCGGGTATGCTTGGTGTTCTTGTTCTGCCTTCTTTGCTTTTTCATCAAGTCATACTTGCTATATTTTTACTGTTGTTGTCAGGCTATTGCGACACGTTGGATGGGACGCTTGCTCGTCTTAACCACAACCCATCTGATTGGGGTTCTGCATTGGATATCACCATGGATCGATTGGTGGAGTGGGTTGTTGTTTTTTCGCTGTGGAGTTTGGCGCCATCCGAGCGCGGGGGTTGGTGCCTGTTGATGTTGGGCAGCATGTTACTGTGCATTACCAGCTTTCTTGTGGTGGGCATTTTTAGTGAAAATGCTTCACAAAAGAGTTTCCATTACAGCCCTGGCCTTATAGAGCGAGCTGAAGCGTTTTTCTTTTTCATCCTGATGATGCTTTGGCCTGAGGCATTCAGTGCATTAGCGTTCTTGTTTACATGTTTAGTCACACTAACAGCCATTATGCGACTTATTCAATTTCGCAATCAATACAATGAACCTTACCCAAAACGACCCGATGGGGTTAAAACAAACTCATTAAACCAGGATGAGCAGCCATGAACTACATAAGGAGACAGCCATAATGATAATAGAAATCCGTGTGGTTTTAGGAGGGATACTGCTTGGACTTGCTACCGGAATGATGTTGTTGGTTCGCGGTAAAATTCTTGGTTGCAGCGGTATACTCTTTCGTTCATGGGATTTTTCAACTTATCGACCTAATATCGATAATGTTTTATTTATCCTGGGATTATTCTTAAGCGGCGTAATTTTTAATTCCACTCAGGTTGTCCCTGATCCAACAAGTATTTTTAAAGTGAATCCTTGGTTGCTCATTCTTGGGGGTATATTGGTTGGGGGCGGTACCCATCTTGGCAATGGCTGCACCAGTGGGCATGGGTTATGTGGAATATCACTCTTACGTAAGCGCTCGATAATTGCCGTCAGTATTTTCTTCCCTGTTGCAATCATTACGGCTTGGTTAATACATTAAGGAAATATGCCATGAAATCAATAGTTTCATTAATAGGTGGCCTGATATTTGGTTTCGGTTTAATTCTAACAGGGATGTATAGCCCAGATATTGTGATTTCCGGTCTCAAAATTGGCGCTGAAACATTCAAGATAAATTTATATGTCACTTTTGGTACCGCTTTATTGGTTACTTTTCTTTTATTCCAATTACGTAAATGGTTGGCAACACCGATACTCAATAAATGTTACGAATTGCCTACTAAAGAAAAAATTGACTGGCAACTTATTCTTGGCGCAGCATTTTTTGGTGTGGGCTGGGGAATAACTGGAATTTGTCCAGGCCCCAACCTGGTAGGACTCGGAATTTTTTCCTGGCCGTTTTATTGGATTAATTTTGCAGGTATGGTTATCGGTTTCTTACTTACACGCTCTCTTTTGAAGATGGTAAGAATATAGCCTGAATGGCAATGCAAGACAATGAATGATGGGATCGATAGCTGTTTTAATAGTTATACCAGGATTTAAATCTAATTTTTACCGGTATCCCGTGGATTTGATATTGTTCGGGTATTTTATTTATTGTCTTGATTGTCACTACAAGTTTATTTTGTCTGGTTGCTAGTGGGTTGATTTCATTCATGGGTGTCATTTCCGCGTAACCTGGTTCACTAGTAATATAACCCTTTTCTGTATCTCCATTTGGAAATTCAATAGATACTTCTCTGCCTTTATGAATTAATCTAAGAAACCATTTAGGCAATACATTTGTCTGGAAAAAGGCAGATTAAGATAATCATTTCAAAATCTTCTGAGCTTTTGAGATCTTCCGGAATGAGTTCAAGCCGCTCCAAAATAGCCCGAGTTTTTCGAGTAGAGTATCATCCGCTAATCCATCAAATAGAACCAATTCTTCAGTACTTAGTTCGCCAGAATAAAAAACAGGGGTAAACCTAAATGTTGGGATTTGCCTTATTTTGTAGAGTAGTTTTAGATCATTTGCAGAATGCATTTGAAAGACGATGGCGTCACAACCAGATTGGGGTAAATCATGAATAGTATGAACAAGGTTGTAGGGAACAGAAAGAGGGGGACTCGATTCTTGGTTGCAAATGAGCCAGATATTGTTTTCCTGCGCCATAATCATAAGTCCTTTTACTAAGCAATAAACATTTATCGTCTAAATTTTAGCTTTACTTTATATAAGATGTTACTTTGATTGAACAGGGAATGAAACAACTCTTTGAATTTAAAAGCATATAAAAATAATGACAACGGAGAGCATGCATAGCTCATCTTGGGTTTAGTCATTATTTTGAAGGATAGTTAATTTAACTCGATTTTATCGAGCATTTAGCTCCAATGAACTAATTTCATCACTTTGTCGACAAAAGCGGGGCCTGGATCATTTTTATCCTTCTGATAATTCGGATCCCTTTCAAGCCAAAGGGGGGTATTTTTAAATCTCAAGTACTCATAATGGCCAATAACATATTCTATTTTGGGGTACTTCTTTTTTAAATAACAAACTAAAAATGCATTTGCTTTAGCCTGAGCTTCAGTTAAATCATCTATACTGTTTACTCCACCTACATTTTCGATGCCAATCGCAAAATGGTTCAGTCCTATAACATGCCTAGCCATCCAAGTTTCGGGCATGAGTTGATAGATGGTGCCATCACGATCGACGACAAAGTGAGCGGATACATTCAATGTGCCCGGTAACTCTTTTGTTCGCGGTGAATCTTTGGGGAAAGTAGGCGGATTAAAAACACGAAAAGTCGCTGCGAAAGTGGGTATGCATGTCCAATGCAATACAATCATCTTCGGTTCAATTTCAATCGACTTGGAGTCTATCCCATAGTGGGTTAATTGATATTGTTGGGTTAAAGCAATACGCTCCTCGTTGAATTTAATAGGAGCTTGATGAATCACTTGCGCATCGTAGCAAGAAAATGCATGGGCATAGGAATTTATAAATAACAAAAAGGGTATAAAAAATTTCATATTAGTCTTTTAAAATCATGAAGTAAGCTGCTACATAATTAGGTAGATGCTGAGTTGCTTGATAAAAAGCCTCGCTACCTGCATAGCTCCCTGCTAAAAAGTCGACTTGGTAAAGATTATTCTGAAAAGCACCTCCAGTATCCGCAAAAATACCCGCCCTTGTCACTACTTTTCCTGTTTTATCTTGATATTGCACCATGAGTAGTTTTCCCAAACCAAACTGTTCAATGTCTGCGGCAAAAGTAACTTCACTATTGACTGTGATTTTATGGTCAGCATCCTTACCATAGCCTTTGATTCCATTTACTTGCTTAAAATACCAGTAGCGTTCTTGGTTATATGGGTTTTTTGCCTTATCGTAAGGAATATTGTTGCTTCGATGAACATTAAAGATCTTAAGCCGATGGTCTGGATAACCAAAATCTGCCACAAGGGTGCCTTGCATTAATGCTGCTTCAAGATCGTCTCGATTTAAATAAGCTAAAACAGGGACGTTTTTATTGGCCAGTACCCCTTTTAATATGGCTTGCTTTCCGTATTGAAAACGTAAAAGCCCAGGTTTCGCATCCGCTTGCTCAAGTGTCAGGGAGGATTCATCGCTAGGCAGGGCGTAAAGTGCGTAGGGATGGGTCGGAGTGGGATGGCTTGATACTTTAGCACGATGGACATAGTACTTAGTCATTAAAATTTTATCTTTAGGTAAATTGGCGATTAAAGGTTTATTTGATCTGAGTGATTTAACTGATTCAGTGTCTGGATACCAGCGAACAAAATCAAAGTGCTTTTTAATAAAGACAGGGTCATTCAATTGCTTTTGATGGCGGCAGATGAATGACAAAGTGGCTTTAACTCGCGTAAGGGGTATTCTAAAGACCTTGCCTTCATGAATAACTCGGGGATCGTAATGATTTCCCCTATTGATATAAGCCAATGTTTCTAAAGCTGTTGCACATAAAGCTGGCCCATTAATCAGAGACTGGGTAGGGAAAATCGGCTCTGCAGGAACAAAACGAGGAGCAGCGACAGCTTGGATACTTACTAATAAACTACAAAAGAAAAGTTTTAATTTCATTTCCTCGATTGCCCTAACTTTAAATCCAAATGATACCATAAAAAAATAAAGCGCTGTCCAAGTAACAGTTCGCGTTATTCGATTTAGTTTATAGAATCAAATTGCAAAAAGAGATCCTATTTCATGAAGGTAAATTAAATGTTTCAAACAGGAGTCAAACCCATCTAACTTCCGGTTTCGATTAGCTATTCTCTAAACGAGTTATCCCAAAATGTTTGTACTTTATTCCAAAATGGAAAATGAATTTTCTAATTATTCGTTTTACAATGCCCAATTTCATTGGTCAAATATATATCAATAACTTTTAAAGTTAGTTGATTCAGACATTGCAAAACGGTGAGAAAGTAAAATGAAGACAAAGTCAGAATTAGGTTATCAACTCGCTATTGCATGGCTAAAACATGCTTATCATCCTCCTGCCTTACAAAAAGCTTTAGGAACTTTAGGCCGTACTCCATCAAATTTCAATGATCCATTTATAAGTGCATTGATGAATATGGTCCATCAAGGAACTCATGATAAAATAGATAAAAAACAAGATATTGATGAATTTAAAAAAAGGGTTAGGGTCTACTTCGAAGAGACAAATTTAGGTAAGTATTTTTCAACTCGTGTTGACTATGCAGCAGAGAAACCACTCAGTGATTGGGCAGATGGATTATTTTTTAATATGTGTTTTCCTGGAAAATATGGTGTCTTCCTTGAGCTAGAAAGCGGAGAAATTGGTCAATGTTCGTTTTACATGCATGAGCATGAAAAATTGATTTATCAACCTTGCGAAGAAACCATAGAGGAAATGGAGGAGAAGATTGGTCCTCAATTGATGAGGGCAAAAAATGCTATCGCAAAAATGCCTTTATCAGAAGAAGCTAAATTAAAATACCAGAACATGATAGACGCAGATTTGGAAGAAATTAAAAAAGATTTTGAGTTGCTTAAAGAATATGCTTCTCTTGAAGTTGAAGGCAGGGAAAGAATGACACCAATAAAAATTGCGGAATTAGCATTAGAAAGAGTAAAGCGATATGCAAAAGCTGAATCAGAGCAATTCCCCAAACTAGTCCAAGCAATTTTAACTTTAAAAGAAAACGCCGAGGCGAAATCAATGCAAGATTTGGAAAGTTGGGCTAGCAGAGCTACAACGATAGTTAGTAGTTATACTAACTTACCTAGTACTTCATTTTCAGATTTTAAATCAGAATTTTCTGAACTTTTTGCAGAGGAGGCAATTCAGGATTTACCCTCAGAAGAAGAAGGCTTAATTGCTAAAATACTACAAGCTTTTCAAGAGTTATTGTATTTTGGGACAAATTTTCAGTTTTTTAGGCCGGCAACACTACGTGCTGATATCTACGATGTGACACAAGCGAAAGATATTCTAACTGAGATTAGCCTGACCTAAAGAAATGGTATGAACAAGGCACCTGCCTCATCAGCTGAAGTTAGGGTAGGGCCTTGCCAACAAGTTTCACCATAACTTATTGAAACCTACGCCAAATAGAACTCTCACTATGAGCTTAGAGCAGTAACAGGTAAAGCGAAGTTTAAAAAAATTTTGATCCAAAGGTAAACCAAAGAATTAGCATAACTTGTCCTAAAAGGGGATGCCTGTTACAGATCCCTTTAATTCCTTATAATTTCCCTGTTCTGCGATACGTCCTTGTTGCAAGAGATATATGTTATCCGCATTTTTAAGAAATTCAGGCCGCTGTGTAATTATAATTCGAGTCGCGTGTAGGTTTTCGACACAAGTTTGTAGCACTTCCAATGTTTGGTTATCCATACCGCTCATTGCCTCATCCAAAATCAAAATACGGGATTTTTTTGCCAGAGCACGGGCAAGGAGCACCCGTTGTCTTTGCCCCACGGAAAGCGAGCGGCCTCCCTCAGAAATTAGAGTTTGCATACCCATCGGCATGTTTTCAATGTCATTGGCAATATTAGCAAGTTTCGCCGCTTCCCAAGCATCGTTAAGTGTGAGTTCAGTATGAATACCAATAATATTCTCTTGCACAGTACCTGGCATTAATAAACTATTTTGTAAAATAACACTCAATTGACTGCGGAGGTGATGCTTATCCAGCACAGCTAAATCACAATCATCAAAAAGTATTGAACCCGCCAGCGGTTTTTCAAAGCCTAAAAGCAACCTAATCAGTGAGGATTTACCAGTACCCGATTGACCCAAAATGCCGATATATTGTCCAGCATCGATCTGTAGATTAAAATGATCACAAATGGGTGTCTCATTCCCAGGATATTTGAAAACGACATCCCTAAACTCAATTTTACCGGTAATGACAGGCTTTAACGTTTCCTCTTTACTCTCCTCAATCGACGTATTTAATAACGGACGGGTACGCTCGAAAATTGGAATGATACGCACAAACTGATTAATATTGCTCCAGATGTTAATAAAAAGAGTAAACATTTGAGTTAATGCAGTACTGTACATAATGAAAGTTCCTAAAGCCATAGGTTTTACGCTTAAAATCATGAAACTATAGACAATCAGAGTAATTACCAAGCTAAATACCAAATTGAATACCCCGCTTATAACAGCAATATTAGAGCCCTTAAGAAATACTAGTGTTTTACTATAGAATTTCTCCAGCCATAACATAAACATATTCTTTTCACAGTGACTACTTCTTATTTTGTTTATACTTGAGAAAAACTGCAGCAATAAAGAATACGTTTCACCAAGTAAATTAAAGTAGTTACGCAAATAATGCAGTTGTTTCGAGGTTAAAATAGCTGAAACAATACCGGCAAAACAAACTGGTATTAAAACCAGCGCAGTCAATTCTGGGGCAACATAAAATAAAAAAAGAAGTAATAACAAAAGTTGTACACAATTGGTTAATGATAAAAGAATAGCAATATTCATCTCTTGCTGTATTGCATCAATTGCATTGATACGATTGGCTAAATCGCCTGCTTCGAATTTGTGAAAAAATGAGACTGGAAAGCGCAAAATTCTATCCCAAAGGGCAGCTTGTAACGTCGCATTTGCTTTAAGCTATTCGGAACAAACTAACAACTTGCACATAACGTAATGATGCCGCGATGAAAACACTGATCACAAGTAGGAGAAGAAGCTGTTGCAAGGCCTTAATATCAGCAAAAGGGATAATGGTTGAGAATAGATACCCTGTAGCGATTGGTATGCTCAAAGCAATCAAGCTTAGCATCAATTGCAAAATTGCAGCCCGCCAAAAATCGGGTTTAATTTGCCTCCAGGCGAAACGAAAAACATCCCGGCTGGATAATAGCTCATCCGGTAAAGGCTTATAAAAATAAAAAGCATTTTTTGCTATTAAACCAGCGTTTTTTTTGTTCAAAATCATGCTTTTGTTTTGGCCTGGAATAATAACTTCATACCCTTTTTTGTGTGGCAAAAGTGCACAAGGGTAATTGTCCTCACACAAGAAACCAAGCAGCGGGCCATTGTCTTCCTGCCACCAATCATCCTCCAACACTACTTCTCGAAAGCGAAATCGCGATTGGTCAGCTAAAGCTTGGAGAAGGGACAAAGTGTTTTTATTTTCATTTGTTGAAGGAAAAATCAATGAAATATCAGCACGGGCAGCAACCAAAGCACAAGCTTCATAAAACGCATCGTTTGTAATAGGTAGTTGATATTCGGATTGAGAAAGAACTTCAGCAATTTTGCCAATTGCTTCCTGTGGTAGTTCTGCTTCATCAATCACTACGGTTCTCCATTTTTTTTAATTGTCCTTTTTCTAGGATGTAAATACTATCACAACCTTGTAAGGCAGTTTTACGATGGGTGACAATCATTGTTGTACAATTTCTTTTCTTGATGTTTTCTAAGATGGTTTGTTCTGTTTCAACATCAAGATTGGAGGTCGCTTCGTCAAGAATAAGAAGGGCAGGGTTTTGTGCTAATGCCCTTGCTATTTCGATACGCTGCCGCTGACCGCCACTGAAATTAATTCCATTTTCAAGCACTTTACAATCAAGCCCACCACGCGCTTGAATAACCTCAAAGAGACAAGCATCTTGCAAGGCTTTTTCAATTGCTTCGTCAGGTATATTTTTTTTCCAAAGCGTAATATTTTCGCGAACAGTTCCTGCATACAAAAAAACATCCTGATCCACATAGCTCAATTGATTTGCTAAACTCGCTGCATCGATCTCATGCATCGGTATTCCACCAATGAATATTGTTCCAGTTTGTGGTTGATATAAGCCGGCGATTAGTTTGGCGATGGTTGATTTTCCCTCTCCAGATTTTCCCATCACAGCAAAAGTTTCTCCCGCTTTGATTGAAATGTTTAACCCTTCGAGCATTGGTTTTAATGGAGAATAACTAAAGGATACGTTGTCTAAGCAGATTGAAGGGGAAAGAACCGTATTACTTTGTTGTTTCAATAAGCGTTGATCCACTTCATAATTCAATATGTCATCTTGGCGAAATAAATCCCCCTTAATTTTTTGCACATCATTGCCCAAAGCCAATATTGCTTGGATTGGTGCGGTAAATTGGGTTAGTAATAACTGAAATGCAACAAGAGTACCAATTGTTATTACGCTGTTTATAATTAAAAAACTGCCATAACAAAGAATAACAACGACCGTAATTGTTTGTAGCCAAAAGGGTACTACAGTTAAAACTTGTGTTAGGATACTTTGCTTTTGTTGTAATGAAATTATTTCAGCATGTAACCCTGACCAGCGTTGAAAAAAATCATCCTCCCGCCCATTTGCCTTAAGATCTTCAATGAGATACAAACCAATCATTGAGAAACCAAGTAACTTGCTGTTTTTCTGCAGAAAATTAAAATTAATATCCGCATACTGCCGAGCGATTAGCCGATAAACTAAATAATTACATGCTGTAACAACAAAGGCAATTAATGCCAATTGCCAACTCATGAGTAATAAAATAAAACCATAAATAACCAAGGTAACCAAACCTGTGAGGGCAGACATCAGCTCTGATGACAAAAGATGGGCAATACGATCATTAGCCGAAATACGTTCAATAATATCCCCAGTAAAACGTTGTTGGAAAAAATTGACAGGCAAACAAATGACATGCCAAAGCAAGCGGATACTACCCACCATCAATAATTTCACCTTTGACAGTAAAAGATAGTATGTTTGCAACCAAGTGATTAACCCAACTGCCGCGATGTTTAAGACAAATAACGTAAGAAATGGGATTTGCCAGCTAGTAATATTTTCAAGCAGAATACAGTCAATAAATACTTTAGTAAAAGCAATGACCAATAAATTAGGCACAATCAAAATAATACTTGCTAACAGAATAAATTTAATTTCTGTAGCCATTCCGCGGGTTCGTCGTCTTAATCCGCTAAAGAGTGAGGGTGGAATACCACAACGTGTAAACTCAGGAGTAGGTTCAAGAACAAGGGCTACTCCGGTGAAAGATTTATTAAATTGCGTTTCATCAAGAACTCTTGGACCTGATGCTGGATCATTAATATAAACCTTTTCCCCTTTCATCCCTTCCCAAACAACAAAATGATTAAATTCCCAGAATAAAATTGCTGGGGCACGTACTTGTTGCAGCTCCTCAAGTCGTTCAAATTTTGCACCTTGGGCCCTCAATCCATGCTTTCTCGCAGCTTGCAGCATAATGACGGCATTACATCCGTCTCGCGATACGCCGCATTCGATTCGTAATTTTTCCAATGGAATATATCTACCATAATAAGCAAGGACGATTGCAAGCGCCGCGGCTCCACACTCTGTAGCTTCCATTTGTAAAATAGTTGGTGTTTTTATGCGTGTCATTTAATAGCTCCCGAACAGTTTTTTAAGTCCAGGAATTATTAATGTAACGGGTGCTTGTTTACGGACAATAGTGCTTACCTCTACCATTGTCCCAGCAGTAATTTTTTGAGGGGGCCCTTCTGAAGATGACCATTTGAACCCACTAAACGTGGTAGGATCCTTTTGTAAATTAACACGAATTTCCATTGTGGGATTTTCAATCAATTTCTTGACTAAGTCTTCATTTTTTAAGACTGCATTCATACTCTCTGATGTAGCAGGATAAGGAGCAACATAATCAACATATCCAATAATGCTGCCGTATTCTTCTTTTTTTATTGTCCCTGGTGTAACCATAGTGATCATCCCTTTTTTAATTTTTTTCCCTTGATTAATAGGAACATAAGCAATGACTTCAAGATTTATATCCAAAGGAGAAAGACTTAGGACGGGGGTGCCTTCCTTAGCCATATCCCCGAGCTTTACTTGAATATTAGTCACTCGACCGGTTATTGGGCTGTAAACATTTTTACCTGTCTTCAGTTGACTTATTAAACTATCTAGCTCTTCTTTTTTGTCCTTAATTTTTAAATCAATTGAGCGTAATTTATCGGCCCAACTTTCAACATAATTTTTTTCATTAATTAAATTTTGCGAGATCTCTTTGCGTGCATCTTCGATATTCTTGCGAATATCGTAATATTGCTGCCAGCTACTCACCACTTCTTGACGCGTAATTAATCCTCGTTTGAAAGCATCTTGGCGAATCGTGAGTAATTCTTGGGCGTGGATAAGGTTTTCATTTTGCTGAGTAATAATATTTTCGAGGATAGTGTTTTGCGTAATTAAGTCTTTATGCCTATTAGCTATTCCTATTTTGGCTTCTGCGGACATTTCTTTGTTTTTTTGTTGCAACTCAGCCAGTGCTTGCTGGGCTACCACGATTTGATTTTGCAGATAGAGGTTGTTGAAAGTCATCACCAATTGGCCTGCTTTAACTGTATCCCCAGGCTTAACCAAAATTCTTTCAACCTCACCCGCTCCTTTTGGAGCAACTGCATTATAGATCCCTTCAATATCAGAAAGAATGATACCGTCACCTTCCACCCGGGTATTTATTTTGCCCAAAATACTCCACACAATAACGAGTACCATAGTGACTGTTAAGGTCAGCAGTAAAAGCCAGGACTTGCTTCCAGTAATAGTAATTGCTTTATTCAATTGCTCTGGGGTTGTGAGATGAATCAATGCTTCTTTACGAAATAATTTTTGCGATTCCTCTCTAACCACTCGAGCACTCCTCGAAGTCCTAAGTTTTATTATTATATTCTAGTATTAAAGAACTGAAAGATTTTAAAAATGGGGGATAATTTTTTTTAAAAGTAATAATTAAATTGCGCCATATAAAATGATTTTTATATGGCGCAATGAAAGCTTATTAAGCGTAAGGGTTAAAAAGGATCGGTTGTTGATTGGAATTACCAGCCGTAGTATTTAAATTTGGATTATTAACAAGTCCATCTAGAGCATTTAAAGCATCGTTTGGGAGAGGTACGGCATTACCGGGAGTATAAACCGTTGCTCCTCCGACAATGTCAACCAACTCTTCATCTTTTAAAATATTCATAATAGCTACTCCTGCAAACAAAATAGATTGATCCTCTCTTTTTTTTTTGCTAGCTATCTATCCATATTAAGCTAAGTATAGTCTATGTTTTTGTAATAACCATCTTGCCACTGGTTGTATATGGGTATCTGCTAAAATCAATATGTCCAAATAGCAGCTTATTTATGCTCTTTCCCCTATTAAGACTAAGTCGCTAGGTTTTTACTGTTTCATGTAACTCTTTGAAGGCATTAATAAATTTAACTATTAGGTCATAATTTGTGCAAAAAATTAAAATTTTGTCTAGACTTTGAATTGACTTGAACAAATAGTGAAGGAGCATTTTATGGTTAAGTCATCGAATAAAATTTTTGCCCTGCTGCTAGGAGCTATAGTTTGTCTGGGCTTTAGTAATTTGGCACTTGCTGATGATGTATGCAAAGCAAATTGTGAAGTTCAATCGAAAAGTTGCACAAAAGGATGTAATGGTGATACGGATTGCATATTAAACTGCTCTGATACTCGAGATAGTTGTGTTCAAGGCTGTGGCGGTTAGCAAAAAGCAATCTTTTTTGCACTGTATGGGGCTTACACAATATCAAAAGGGATAGTAGCATGAGAAAACGATTCCTTCTTTTCTTGTTACTATTCCTTGTTAACCCCGTTACTTTTGCCAATGGGCCTTCATTCGGGGTTTATTCCAATGCCCGTTATAATTATGCATTGGAGTATCCATTATTTTTGGTTCCACAAGGTGAATCTGAAAATGGAGACGGGGAAAAGTTTATTGGAAACGAAGGGGAGCTAACAGTTTATGGATCTTTTTTACCAACCCTTGATTCGCAAAAAAATCAAGACAAATTCAATATTGAAGAAGAGTTTAATTACGAGAAAAAACAACTCAAGCAAGAGGGATTTGAACTGGATTATGCCTATTTAAGCAAGAATATCTTTGTTATTTCAGGTACTAGCTACACTCAAATTGTTTACTTAAAAAAAATATTTGTCCCTTCTTGCAGTATACACCTTTATCTCTGGCTTTATTATCCAAAAACAGAAAAAAAGCAATGGGATCTCTGGGTAACGAAAATCAGTAAATCTTTTAAATACAAAAGCAAAAAATGCCAGGGAGATTTTATCCGAAATTGATGCTCAGGGGGTATCAAGTGGGCTAAAAGGAGGGATTGATGAACGGTTTTGCAAAGGTATTCATTTTTCTTACATTATTAACCCAGTCAATTAATTCTAGTGCCAATGACACTGAATTTGGTGGAAATGGATCACTACCTATTCCTATTGAAAATAACGCAATTAGTATGATTTCTGAAAACATTAGTATCAATGGAGAAGATTTACTAAATCCAAATAAAAGAGGGCGTTGGTTATACCATTGCCAATTTACCTTTAAAAATTTTACTCCCAAGAAACAGAGGTTACAAATGGGTTTTCCCTTCCCTATCTATAATGAAGAGGAAGCTGTTACAGTGCCTAAAGGTTCAATTAGCCATCCGGGAGATCCGTTAGTCTATGATTTTAAAGTAACGACTCCAAATGGTCCTATTCCAGCTGTACGGAGTAAAATAGGTACGAATAAAGACAAAGGTGTAGCCTATCAAGAAGCTTATATCTGGCCCATGTCTTTTGAGCCCGATCAAATCCTTAAAATAGAACACAGTTATTCCACGGGTACTACTAATGATGTCATGGGATTTACATGGGTCAGTTATGTATTAAAAACCGGTGCACTTTGGCGAGGAAACCAGATAGGCCACACCCGTATCAAAATCAGTCCCAATACTCCTACTCGTCTTTGTTCTGAAATCTCCCAATACAAGGATATTGGAACACCTATTCTGCCTGGCATGAAAATAGTTCAGAAGGGAGCTTATCGTCAATACCTCTGGGATCTGGAGCATTTTAAACCCAAACAAGACTTAACCCTTTGCCTACAAACTGGAAGAGATTATGTGAGATATCAGTTGGTCTATCCTCTAATTGGTATTTCGTCTTATCCTCTTCCGCCCTTAAGCAGCATGAGCCGTTCAGAATTAAGAAGAATGAAGAATTCGATATTTGCCCAATACGGACGGGTTTTTAACGATCCAGAATTACAACACTATTTTAATCAACAATGGTGGTATGAACCGAATCCTAATTATCAAGATAGCCTATTAACTAAAGAGGATAAAGAAGCGATTAAAGTTTTAAATGCTGTTCTTAATAAATAGAAAAGATTGGTTCTGGTGAATTTCGCACTACTCATTTTTATGCTGATTTTGTTTTGTTAATAACTATCTTAATTGTGCAAGCATCGGGAGTGGGGCGGTTTTACTTGTTTTGAGACCGCTCTGTCGTCATGACTTAACAACACAATAGAGAGAGAAAATAAAAAACGGTTGCGGAAGTGATAATTAAAAAAAACACCCAAACAACAATATAGGAAAAAGGCCTTTTACTTTTACGGAATAAATTCGCGATAAAATTAATTAGGCGAGCAATCAGGAGCGGTAGGGAGAAATTAACAATCAATCCAAAAGCTATACCAATTATAATGAATGAATAAATGTTATCTGTAATCAGATGTGAAGAACGCGGAATTTGTAGTTCATAAAATGCTGCTAATAGCGCAACAACGAATAAGGTGATTAAGTTGTATTTTCTTATTCTTGTTGATTTATTTGCCATATGCTTCATGATTCTAAAAAACTAACCATATACCAAAAACGACTGGCTCGCAAATTTGGTCTATTAAATAAAAGTGACTTCGGTTAAGAACCTTTATATCCTCACTTTATCTAATGACGAGGATTTTTAACAGTGCAGCGGAAATTGAGTGAAATAAAAATGAATAGTGATGTGATAGATTTTCATATAGTAGAGAATAACTTTTTCTCGTTAGTGAGTGTAAACCAAATGGATTATGATCATTTAGTTGCTTTTACCACAGGGGTTCAAGCATCAGGCTTAAATCCAGCTATCGTTAAACATATTGATGATCGATTCTTTCAGAGCCTGAATGCCTGCCAAGTTTATTACGAGAAAAATCATGTGCCTTGGGCATTAGTATTCCCCGATTATTTACTAAATGAAACTATTGAACGTGATGTTCAATTACTTGGGTTTTCAAATACAGGAACTGGTGTAGCTATGGTAGCCGTATTTGATAGTATCCAGTTCCCATCGCAATCTTTGTCACTCCAATGCAAATTAATGGACGATGATTTACATACTTGGAGTATTCCCTTGATTTACGGGTTTGAATCCACACCAGAAGTTACTTCCGTTTATACCCACAGACATCAATTGGCATCAGAAAATGCAGGATTAATCTATCATTTTTCTGGCTATTTTGAAAATACAGTGGTGTGTTCATTGACTTTATCATTATGCGGAAATTGCGCCCGGATTGATGATGTTGCTACGATGCCTGCTTTTCAAAAGCAAGGATTTGGTTCCGCATTGATTTATGAGGCGTTAAAGTGTGCTAAGGAGTTAAGCATAAGCCGTTGCTTTTTAGAAGCTTCAAACAACGGGTTAGGACTCTATAAACGAATTGGCTTTAAAGCGCTTTTTACAAATCATTATTATGAAAAAATACCAACTTAATTTTGAAAGCAATTTCTGAACGACGATACAAAGGGTCTATACGCCTATTAGTGCATTTCTTCAATTTTGAATTCGTTTTTCAAATTATCTAAATTAGTATCGATTGCAATATCTAATCCTTTTCCAGGGATTTTTCGCGTTTCATTAGCCCATTCCCCTAGATCAATGAGTTTACAGCGGTCTGAGCAAAACGGCCTATAATGATTCCCTGGGCGCCAAGTATTGTATTTGCCGCACGTGGGGCATTTTATTTCTGAGGATTTCATAAAATACTTCTCTCTAACTTCTTTTCATTATAAATATTTTATCGCAGTTTATAAAAATAGTAATAAGTTGTTCTATCAGATTAGAATGATGAAGAGTGGAATGGATGCATTATCAGTGAGTTACTTATGAAAAAATTTCTCTTTTTATTTATGAGCCTCAGTTGTGGTTACATCAAAGAGGCCTATCCAATTATTTCTCAACGCAACCTAGATAATTTTTCCGTTACTTTCGGAGCCCCGATTCTTACATCAACAGCAGAAACTCTGGATAAAGGCTCTTGGGCAGTGGGAGAGCGAATGGAATACGATCGTACCCACCCTTTTTCTGATGTAACGTTACTGTCAAATCCGCTCTCAGAAAGCCAAAAAGGATTTTTCATGAATTTTTTTATGTTAAGTTATGGATTATTAGACAATTTTACAGTAGGTACTTTTTTACCTATTCAGCATAGTCATGGCTTGCGTGCAGTCAATGAAGCAACTCTTTCTGCAGCAAATGAAGCGAGTCTACACCTAATTAATAAGGCAGACCTCGATGAAGCCAAGAAAGCAGAACTACATGCCGATTATGAAGCAGGCTTACATGAAGACAACGAAACAGATCCACATGCAGCTAATCAAGCTGAACAAAAAAAAACTCCTACTGTCACAAACCTGGGTAATATATCTGGAGTAGGTGATTCAACTATTTTTGGAATTTGGCGACCCCATCAAGGAAACAAGGGCGCTTCCGCTATAACAATGGCTTTTCTTTTTGGCATGAACCTGCCCACCGGAAAAAAAACGGCGAGAACCCGTGAGGGCGAACTATTTCCAGCTGCAAATCAGCCAGGAACGGGCGCTTGGGTACCATTTGCTGGTGTTATTTTTTCAAAAAAGATGGGGCGGCTATCATTAAGTAGTAATTTTACTTACAGCCAAACGACAAAAGGAACCCAATTTACCACGTTAGGGAGTTATTTCTACTACGATTTTGCAGCAACTTATCCTCTCTACGAGCATCAAGGCAAAATGGCTTATAAAACCGAGGGAATATTAGAATTAACCGGAGAATATCTAAATCACGATAAAATTAATGGCATCAAAGACCCGAATACCGGTGGTAATAGCATCTATGTTAATCCAGGGATTCGAGTTAACGTGGGTGAGAGTATTTCTTGCTTTTTAGGCGCAGGTTTTCCTGTCGTAGAAAAATATTATGGCACCCAGGTTAAAAGTCGATATGCGGTTTACAGCGGTATAGAGGTTAGTCTTTAAGTTTACAAGAGAGGCTAAGCTTTGCATTATTTGGTATAATTATAAATCAGACTGTTCCTTTTTTCTTTAAAATTTAACACCCACCAACTATGCTTAGATTTTGAGGGATCGAGAACAAGATGAGAAAAAAACTATTTTACAGATTAGGAAGGATTATTTTTGGGCTGCGTTGGAGTATCGTTCTTATTTGGGGAATAGTTATTACAATTTCTATACCGATTCTTATCCATTCAATCCCCCCTTTTAAAAGTACGGGATTTAGCGACGAAAACTCTACAAGCGCTAAAGCCCAACATTACATCAACAAGCAATTTGGTTACAATGACGCAAATAAGATTTTAATTATCTATCACAGCCCTAGCCTTTTAGCTAATCAAGCTCTTTTTAAAAGCAAAATAAAAAAATCGCTTTCAGGATTAAAAAATTTTCCAATTGGGCATGAAATAATTCTACCTTCCGATAATAAAAAGCAAATTTCCAAGGATAAGCACTCCGCTTATGTGGTAATCATTTTTAAACGTCATGAAGTACTCTCAAACAAAGAGTTAGTCCAAATCAGATCGTTGATAAAAAAACCTTCTAATATGACCATTGTGTTTGGAGGGCAAGCGGCATTTATTGATGAGATTAACAAACAGACGCAGCTTGATCTCTATCGAGCTGATTTGATTGCAGCGCCGGTTGCGATTATTACTTTGCTTTTCATTTTTGGATCGTTAGCTTCGGCCTTACTTCCTATTATATTGGGCGGAGGGTGTGCCCTGGTAATTTTATCATCACTTTATATTATTGGACAAAGTTGGACTCTTTCAATTTATACTTTAAATATTGCTTTATTATTAGGTCTTTGTCTTAGTCTAGATTATGCCCTGTTTATTATTAATCGCTTTCGTGAAGAATTTCATAAAGGGAAAAAGCCGGAAGAAGCCCTTGCGATTACTGAAGAAACCGCGGGAAAATCTGTTTTCTTTAGTGGATTAGCTGTTCTAGTCAGTTTGAGTGCTTTATTTTTATTTCCTGTGAATATCTTATTTTCCATGGCTGTAGGAGGTATTATTGCTGTCATAGTTGCAGTAATGAATGCGGTTTTAGTATTACCTGCATTTCTTGGGATTATTAAAAGCCGTATCGATTTTTTAACCATTAGATTAACTAGAAGAAATAAAGGGAACCGGTCTCCTTTTTGGCACTGGTTAGCTGAAAAAATAGTAAATAAACCTCTTGTTTTTTTCTTTCCGATAATTATTTTTTTATTGGTGCTTGGTTATCCGTTTGCTTCAGCTAAATTTGGTATATCCGATTATCGTATAACCCCTAAAAACTCGGATAGCCGGCAATTTTTTAACAGTTATGAAGCGTATTTTGATCCCAAAGAGTTAACCCCAGTTGTCCTATTAGTTCAATCTCCAAATGGCTACATTTTATCAAAAAATAATATTTCAAAATTACATAATCTTGTAAGGAATATCAAAGCCAATTCGTTAGTAAAAAACATTATCGGCATTATTTCATCTGATTCAAAATTAAATAGCAAAGAATATTACAATCTTTACTCGACTTCTAACGATGTTTTGCCAGCAAGTATTAAAAAATTACTATCCACGACTACCAGACACTCATTCACAGTGTTGGATGTTAATAGCAAATACAGCATTAACTCTGAACAAACAACCGATTTAGTTAAGAAACTAGAAACCATTAGGCCTCCATCGAAACTTGAAGTGGAAGTGACGGGAACACCTGCTATCAATGTCGATGTTTTAGAACGAATTTTTAAAATCCTTCCCTACGCTATAGTCTGGATAATTCTCCTTTCCTATCTAATCTTGCTTCTATTATTGCGTTCCTTGTTTTTACCATTTAAAGCCATTTTAATGAATTTATTAAGCTTATCAGCTTGCTATGGCGCTCTCGTATTGGTTTTTCAGGATGGGTACTTGGCCAACTATCTTAATTTCGAAGTCCAAGGCATTTTAGATGTCAGCTTATTAGTGATAATTTTTTGTGCCTTATTCGGATTTTCTATGGATTATGAAGTGTTTCTATTGTCGAGAATAAAAGAAGCACACCAAGAATATAACGATAATAATAAGAGTATTGTTGTGGGCATTGAAAAAAGCAGTCGCATTATTACCTCAGCAGCTTTAATCGTAATTGTTATTTGTGGTTCTTTTTTGGTCGCAGATGTCTTGATGGTGAAAGCGTTTGGACTCGGCATTGCAGTTGCTATTTTTGTGGATGCATTTTTAATTCGTACACTGTTAGTGCCTTCTACGATGGCGCTTTTGGAAAAATGGAACTGGTATATTCCTAGATGGTTAGATAAATTTTTACCCGAATTATAATTATTCAGGAGATATATAGGCTGCATTTGAGGAAGTAGCATCTTGAAAAATACCTCCCGCTGCTTGGTGTTCTACTTTTTGCCACAAGTAAAAGAGGGTGCATTATCAAAAATTCATGTTTCCTTTAATGAAAGTTCTGATAGAATTATCAACTCGATTCATTAAGGGATTAATATGATAAAAAAAATCTGCCTAAGTGCTGTTTCCTATTTATTCGCTTTTGCTACTTTTGCATGTCCTAATGCTTTACCTACAAATGATCCGAATTTTTGCGCTTCCTTCAAAACTGCTGCCAAATGTTATTGCACTTCTTCGGGTGTGCCTTCCGGTATGTGTGAGGATATGCATCAGCTTTATTCGAGGATGGTCGCTGTATATGGTTCATTAGAAAATGCTTGCCGAGCTCAAAAGTATACCACTATGGAAGATTGTTTGAATAATTGGAATTGTTACCTTTATGGGATAGATTCCCATCAACGAGTTTGCAGTCCATATTATAGCAGATGTCCTTAGATCTTAATCAAAGAGAAAAGGTTGCCTAGTGATTTTTAAGAAATTTACGCGATGTAGCTCATTGTTTTTATTGCTATGTTCCTCATTTTGCCATAGCAATGAGGCTCAATCCTTTCCTTTCAACCGAGCATTCTATCTGGGGGTACTTGGCGGATATGGTTCGACTACTTGGAGAGGGTTGGTGCCTACAGTAGAAAATCAGAATTCAGCCCTAAATTTATCCACTCCTATTCATGTGAGAGAGGGGGGGGGCGTTTGGGGAGTATTAGCTGGGTATGAAATTATTCCAGCATTTGCCTTGGAAGCAAGTTACATGCACTTTCCTAAGGCAAACGTTTTCTTTGATCCAGACAGTCTTTTCAGTTTTAATAATAATGACTTGGTAACATTAGTCACCAACACAGATACATTAAATTTAATGGGTAAAATTATGCTGCCCATTTCAAATACCCGGTTCAGAGTATACTCAAGTGCTGGCGTTGCCGGGGTACATCGCACCGATATCCTGACAAAAGATTGGCGTCTTAGCCCCACTTTTGGCGGAGGAATAAATTATCTTTTGAATCCCCATATCATGTTTGAAATTGGTGGAAATTATACAGCAGGCTATGGAGAGTCCCAGCTAAGTCCGACTGACTCCTATTTCCCTTTTCTTTATTCTGTAATGGCGCGATTAAGTTATCGTTTTTAGAATGGTATAGAGCAAAATTAAAGACTTGATTTAGATTTAATAGCAACGATAGATGGAATAATTGTATAAGGATATGATTATGTGGGTGAATCTTAGGAATACTCTAGGACCTCTCTTTCTTATTTTAGTATGCCCTCCTTTTGTAATGGTAATGTGGTTCACGAATACGAAATTAGAAGGTTCTTTCTCCACATTATGGAATAGTATCTCTACAGAAGGCGTTGTTAAGACCCTCTATTACTTGTGGCAACCCTATTTTTGGGGTTCTGGTTTAGCCTGGGCAATGATTGGTGGTTTTATCCTTTTTGAAGCTGCTTTAATGCGCTTATTGCCTGGAAAGGAATTCCAAGGACCAATATCACCAAAGGGATATATACCGACCTACAAAGAGAATGGATTATTAGCTTTTGTGATAACAATTGTCACATTTTCCTTTGCTTCTTTTGGATTACACTTATTCCCTGCAACAATCCTTTACGACAATCTCGGTAGCATTCTAGGCGCACTCAATATTTTTAGCCTTGTTTTCTGTGTTTTTTTATATATCAAAGGGCGGGTTTTTCCTTCGACAAAGGATGCAAGTGTCACTAAAAATTTCTTATTTGATTACTATTGGGGGGTAGAATTATACCCGCAAGCTTTCGGGTGGCACATTAAACAATTAATCACTTGTCGTTTAGGTATGATGAGTTGGGGGTTATTACTTATTTCTTATTGTGCCAAACAAGCAGAATTGACTGGATTAGCTAATTCGATGGTGATTTCTGTCTCTTTACAAGGCATCTATATAGCGAAATTTTTTCTCTGGGAAAAAGGTTATTTGCGTTCACTGGATATCATGCATGATCGAGCAGGATTTTATATTTGTTGGGGCTGCCTAGTTTGGGTACCTTGTATCTACACTTCGCCCAGTATGTTTCTTGTACTACACCCTGTACACCTAAGTTTGGGTTGGGCATGTCTTATTTTTACTCTTGGAGCGATTAGCATCCTCGTTAATTACTCAGCAGACAAGCAACGCATGAGGGTAAGAGAGACAGCGGGTAATTGTAAAATTTGGGGTAAAAAACCGACCATTTTGTTAACGCATTATAAAACTGCGAAAGGAGATATCAAAACCAGTATTCTGCTTGCTTCCGGCTGGTGGGGAATTTCAAGGCATTTTCATTACATTCCGGAGGTAGCGGGTGCCTTTTTTTGGTCAGTTCCTGCGCTATTTACTCATTTTGCACCTTATTTTTATGTTTGCTTCCTGACAATTCTACTTATGGATCGCGCTTTTCGTGATGATAGGCGCTGTGCTAAAAAATACGGTCTGGATTGGGATAAATACTGCTCGCTTGTGCCTTATAAGATAATCCCATTTTTAATCTAAGGTAAATGAATAAGCAAAGCCAATTTTTTTAAGTAATCACGCTCTGAGTGGACTAAACTTATTTTAAGTTAGTAATCTTGTAGTTGGAGATGAGTATGAAACATGAGAAATTTATACATCGTTTAGTGGTTGAATTTAAACGTAAACTAAATGAGCTTTCCACCGAGCAATTGGAAAAATTAAATCCGCAAATTACGCTCACACCGGCAGTAGGACATGAAGCTGGAGGTTCAACAGCCAATCTCCGCAAAAAAAGGCCGCCAACTTCGCCTTCACTTCCTGTAGAGCCCCAAAAACCAGGCTCGACAATTCCTCCTTTACAAAAGGCAAATTAATTCCGAAGGCAGTTAAGGGGTAAATTGAAATTGAAACCTGCAACATAATGCTTTAAAAACATAAAAAGTTGAATAAATTTGCAATATGTTGCAGAAGGATGCTTCTTTATGAATCATCTCGCCTATGCTGCTATTTCAGCAATCTCTTCATCGAGGAAGTCAGCTGCAGTTTATAAAGTAAATTCAGTTGGCCTATTAATGATTCAGTTTTCGGAAGTGGATAATGCTCCCATGCTTCTTTTAGGTATAAGCTATAATTAACCACAAACTACAATACTGCTAAAATCGGAAACTTTAAAAAGAAGGGGGTCAGGATGACTAATTCACGAATTGACTTTTACAAAGTTTCACCAGAAGCGGTTAACGCGATGATGGGTCTTGAAAAATTCGTTAATAATTGTGGCTTGGATAAATTACTACTTGGGCTTGTAAAATTACGTGTTTCTCAAATAAATGGTTGTACTTTCTGTGTAGATCTACATTCCGCGGAAGCGCTTAAAGAGGGTGAATCACAAAGACGGTTAAATGCTGTTGCGGTATGGTATGAAGCTCCATTTTTTACCGAACGTGAGCGTGCTGCATTAGCTTGGGCAGAAGCAGTGACATTGTTATCCGAAACTCGTGTACCTGATGAAGTTTACCAAGAAATACGGAATCATTTTAGTGAAAAAGAAGCTGTTGATCTTACTATGGCCATAGTAACAATCAATGGGTGGAATCGCCTTGCGGTTAGTTTCCGTAAATTACCTTTAAAATAGAATACAATGGGAAAAATATTAAGCGCCTGATGAGCTATTTATTTGCGCTAAGGAGAGAATTAATTTTATAATTGGGCATTTTCTTGTGCAATATACTTCTTTTGCGAGCACGTTTTATGCCCAGTTTTTTTAGTGTTATCAATGCAGGTTATCATACTCTTGATGCCTTAATAAAAGGGCCACCTAAGACGCTCGAGGAGATGCATACTTCACAGGAAGCTCGCGCACAAACCTTTATAGAGTTAATGCGTACTCAAAGCTACAAACCTCACCAGATCGAGGCTAGACGCCAATACTGGTGTGCCCAAACCCTTTTTTTAGCGCAACTGATAAGATCCAATATTAAAATTTTAGAAATAATTGATCCGCCAGTTTCTATCGATAACGAAGTGGGTTTAGCCGAGGTAATCGATAAATTAATTACTGCGCTAAATAACGAAGGGAATTTGCAGAAATTTCTTGACCTCTTGCAGGCAGATTGCTGTTCCATTGCGACAACTGCTATCACCAAAAGAGACGGCCAATCTCCTCCTTCCTATTCAGGAATCCAATTTTTTAATGGAGATGTCATCGAATTAATTCAAGAATTGTCAGTTCAAGGGCGCATTGTTGTGGTAGATAATGCACCTAATTCCCACCGTGATGGTGCTGCCAAATACTCTGCGGGCTCAGTCGAAGAACTATTTTCGCGATATACGGATTCTGCGCTTAAAATGGCGCTTCATTTTACTGATGTTCATCAACGCAATAAGGACGCTGGTTATTATGCTTTTGCAGAGGATTCAAAACCCCTTGACGTAGCTGATTATCAAAGACGTTATTTACAAATGGTTCTTACCATTTGTGCCAAACTGCTTAAGCAAAGCGAGACCTATTTAGAGTCTCAAGAATTTTTTGATGATTTATTTAATTCATTTCCGAACCAAGACGAGGAATCATTCCAATTACCTGTTTATTTTGACATCCAGAATAATGCCTACGAAGTTCCAGTGGACGGTGGTTTTGTCTCAGAGCATTGGTTTGTAGATACAAAAAACCTCACGACTGTAGAGGGAATTTTTCAACTCCTTGAAACACCTAATACGCTTACTCCAATAAAAGTAGTCAGTTATGCAGCGCCTGATTTACGTTTAATTGAAACTTCCCCTTTAGATGCCAGAGCGTCATCGAACAAACGATTACAGCTTCCGACGGAAGAGGGTAATTTAGGCTGCATGCTTACAGCAGGTATTTCGCTACAATGCAAACAAGCGATTGAATTGGCGGAACAATATAAAGCAAAAGGAATAGAACAGCCTATTGCTGTCGTCTTTATAATGCCTGGTTGTGGTGCCTTTATGAATCCAGAAAAAAGTACCGCAGCACACTTTATTAGCACCATCAAATATTTTTATCCACAACTTGCAGAACAAGGCATCCATTGTTACGTCGCAGAATATAATCCTAAACTTCACCGGATACTTAAGCAAACCAGTGAACTATGTGATTCGCAACTTGGGGAGTTCAATACACTAATTAATGATCTGACTATCTCATCTATTCGTCAGCAAGCCATTATAGTCAGAGAACGGATGGTGAATCTCATCGAGAATGAGGGTTATACAGAAGATGTAACCAAGCATCTTGCACTGACTATTAGATTACTAAAATCGAAACCAGGGAATGAATGCAAAGCGATTGCGGAAGAATACAAGCAAAATGCCTTACAGATGCAAGGAAGTGCCAATCCATTGAGGAAAGCGCTTGGTGCTGCCATGTTTGCTCTAGGTATAGCGATAGCTGCAACTGGATTTATTCTAAGCAGCACGGGAATGGGATTGCTACCGGGGATGGGTGTTGCAGCTGTTGGGGCGTTGATGGCCGGTATAGGTTTTGGTTTATTCAGCCATAATAAATATAGGGGGCTTACACAAGCGACATGCGAATTAATTGATGAAACCAGCAACGATGTAAGCGAAGCTGATGGAAGTGGGCTCCTTCCGTAAGGATAAAATCATAGATTGTTTTGGTTACGATAAACTAATCATTCATTGCCTTTCTTCATTTTACCCATTAAATAACTTCTCTATTTACCATCATTAAGTAAATTTATGAGTGAAAATTAATACAATTGCACTGTAGGTTCTTGTTTCAACCGGATTATAGTTGTTTACTGTATATAGTGAATAAATAATCATAGGGTTGAAGGGATATGCTATTACAGGTAGGACGATGTAAAATTGAATCTATTTTAGGTGATATTACCGAGCAATTGGATATGGTTGCTATTGTCAATGCAGCAAATGCACGACTGCGCAGAGGAGGCGGTGTGGCTGGTGCTATCCATAACGCCGCAGGACCTGAACTTGAAAAAGAATGTCAGGACTTAGCACCAATAAAGCCAGGGGAGGCTGTCATTACCAAAGCTTATAGCTTACCTAATCAGTATGTCATTCATTGTCTCGGACCTGTTTATGGTGTGGACAAGCCCGAAGATGTTTTATTAGCCAATTGTTATCGTAATGCCCTTCACCTAGCGGATAGTAACCAAATCACTTCAATTGCTTTTCCCGCTATTTCAACGGGTATATTTGGTTATCCTATTGAGCGAGCTACTGAAACTGCCCTAAAAACCACTTACCAAATAATAGCGACGCTTAGGAATATAACGCATATTCGATACGTGCTTTTTAGTCCTAATGATCTTAGGATCTATGAAAATAAACTCGCAGAAATTTTTGATAAAAAAGCAGCCATGGATGATTAATTTCGATGATTAAAACATCGGGATTATTTGCAAAGGACAAATGTAGTTATGAAACTATTATTAATAAGGATTATATCATTTGCTTTTGGTTGTTATTCAGTCTTTGTTTTTGCAGACACTGTCAATAAAACTATAACAAGTAGTGTTAAATCAGAACAAAATACAGAAAGTG
The DNA here is from genome assembly GCF_000953635.1 of Legionella micdadei. Taxonomy (NCBI): domain Bacteria; kingdom Pseudomonadati; phylum Pseudomonadota; class Gammaproteobacteria; order Legionellales; family Legionellaceae; genus Legionella; species Legionella micdadei. Next base: position 2,318,748 of record NZ_LN614830.1, on the reverse strand, counting down.
ATGCGTATGTGACACCCCAACCGTTCTGGAATCTATATTATGATTTTACTGGGCATGAAGACCCAGGATATCCGAAAGGTAAGATCAATATTTCTAAAGCGTTATTTCAATCAGAAGCGAAAAAAAACAGTGAATTAGCCCATCAAAATGATGGACCATTAATTCTATTCATCAATTCTACACTCTATGTTTATAACAATGATCGTCAATTAGAACTCAAACAAATAATGCGCACGGCACCGAATTCTGGGTTCACTGAAATGACAGCAGTATCTCATATTGGTCCTGCCCTGATGTATCTCGCACGAATAAAGGAAAATGGCGATATCAGTTGGAAATCGCAAATGGAGACGTTATTAAAAGATGTTAAGGCAGTAAAATCAGTAAATAAGCAGAGTCAAAATAATTGGCTGGAACAAGTACTTGCACCCGCTTGGAGCCCCTATATCACAACAATTCATAATATGGTTGATTATGCCTGTTCTATGGCAGGGAACTATATGCGCGATGTCCTCAATGGAAAACAAGCATTTGATTTGTTTGCCTTACAGGATGACTTCCTTAATGGCAATAAAGCTTACCCAATTCCTTATAATAATGTGATGGTTGGCACATTTATGTTAACCGCCTTACAAAGCATGGATGCGATCCATAGAAAAATGACTCAATTAAATATTAATTGGCCAAAAGCAAAAGTCATTATTCGTTTTGTTGCAGGGAGTAATGTTTCGGCAGGTCTTACTAAAGGAAGCAATTGGTTAGCTCCATTTGTTGTAGCACTTTCGAATAATGCCTTACCTTCAGAGCGAATTTATATCGCTCCCTATGCAGATGTTAAACCATCGTTGGGTGAAAAAGAAATGACCCAAGCTGATTATGATTATTACAACTATTCTGTTTGGGACTCGAGAAATAATAGTACAATCATTGCAAATGCTGTTTTTACCAATATTACTAGTATCTTTATTCCTGAGCGTCCGGCCATTCCTGGCGATTATCTTTATTCGAAAGAGCCTAAGATTGAGGATTTCTTAATGCGCTTAAAGTATTCATTAGCCGAACCGACTGAAATGTTGTCCAATACAGTTGGTTTTTGGATGGCTGGTGAGCTTGCTGCAAAAAATTGGGATTACAACAAAATTAATATACCGGGTATTACCACTGGATTTCCACAAGGCATACTTACCTATCCAAGTAATAACCCAGAGGTACAATGAGGGGAACTATTGCCCCGTTTGAAAGATCTGTAAGTAGGGTAGGGAGTAATCTATCTACTGCATTGAGAAGAGGGAAAGACAACACTACGCCAAAATAGATTTGCCACTCAGTGTAATAGGCTTCTGCCTGTAGACACTAATGCTAACCATTGCACAAGGATGAATTTTAATGAAAATGATTAATCTTATTTTTTGCTCTGTACTTGTATTTCAATTACAGCAAGCTTATGGAACAACTATCCACGGAGCTGCAAATGTTACGCAAGAAATACAAAATATTAAGGAAGATAATTATATTATACCTCAGTACTCATTTAAAAACGGTCAAAGTTTAAATAATCTGAAAATTCATTATATTACTGCGGGGAGTGCAAAAAGAAACAAGCAAGGGGAAATTGAAAATGCAGTGTTATTCTTGCATTGGACGGGTGGAAGCGGCAGTGAAATGTTTAAACGCTTCGAGAAAACACTCTTGGCTCCAGGCCAGCCTTTTGACGCACAGCACTATTTTCTAATTTTTCCTGATAATATTGGCCAAGGGAAATCAAGCAAACCGAGTGACGGCTTGCGGATGAAATTTCCAAATTATAGTTATCAGGACATGGTGCAATTACAACATCGGTTAATTACGCAACATTTAAAAATATCGCATCTAAAAATGATTGTGGGAACCTCAATGGGGGGTATGCACAGTTGGATGTGGAGTGAATTATATCCGCAATTAATGGATGGAGTCATGGCGATTGTCTGTCTTCCTAAAGCAGTTGACGGACGAAATTTACTGTGGCGAAAAATCGTGGTGGAAAGTATAAAAAAGGATCCTTCTTGGCAAAACGGAAATTATAAAACCGCTCCCTATGGAGTCAAAGCAGTGTGGCCTTTTGTAGCGATGATGGTGGATGGAGTACCGCATATGCAACATATCATTTCGAATGCGGAACAGGCTGTCAATTACGCCCGCTCAGCGATGATCGGGAGTACAAAACAAGATGCAAATGACATTATTTATGTTATGGAAGCATCAAGAGACTATAATCCAGAGCCCCATTTATCGACCATAAAAACCAAAGTATTTGCTCTGGATTTCACGGATGATGCTTTGGATTCACCTGAATTTTATCGCATGCCTGGATTAATTAAAAAAGTAAAACAGGGTCAATGGATCCTGCAAAAAGGTACAGCTGACTCGCATGGTCATTTCACTCTCCTTTACCCAGAATTATGGGCGAATCAAGCAAAGCGTTTTGTAGAATGGATTAACCAGGGACAAACGCCAAATTCTTAATCTTCAGACAAGCGCTTGTTTACAATTTAGGTCTAACAAACACTGCTTTCTGCGGAAAAAGCTTTACTTTACACAAAATCAGGGAGATAAATAGGATTGGTTCCTAGTCGAGAGCCTGGGTTTACAAATTTGGGGATTTCTTTTAGGTTGTCAGTTTTGGCCCTAATATAATCTAAACGGCACATCAGAGAGCCTTCAGCATTAAAATTTGGATGCGTTTTAGCTTTCTTTTCCAAGTTATCTAAAATCTGCTTCAAAGTCCTATCACCCTGTTGGAGTGATTCAATTGCCTCATTCACTATGCTGTGGTGATGACGATTCCAATGACCGGTGAAAAATAAACCGAGAGAAGGTAAGCACCAATTTTTCTTGCTGTAATCGATCAAGAGCCTTAACACGTTACCTTCGACTGTGTCATCTTCAACCCATAGGTCTTTGTAGGCCGGCTCGAGCTTTTCGTGAAAGCGTAATTGTTTTGCGGCCTCTGCGGTACCTATTTCTTGCAGGAATTGATGTTGCTCTTTGCTGAAACCAAATTTCGCTGGTTTTCTTAAATAGTCCAATAATTTTTGATTCGCATTGGCCAAATAGTTTCGCGGTTGGGAATCTAAAAAATTGTCTATGGATGGTTCATCTGCCTTTGCCAATTTAGATAGGGCAATAAACACAGCAATAAAATCAGGTGCATATTTTTGGTTTTTTTGCGAAAAATCAACATTAATCGTTTCCCTGGTATACGGGCAAATAATTTGATTCTCACTCAAGGGTGAACCATCCTTTTGCAGTAATTTTTGCCTATTTTCTTCAACGATGGCTGTCTGTTTTTGGAACATTATCATCGCAAAATTAGCTAGCGAAAATGGAGGATATCCACCCTGGAGCATTAGGCAAAAAATGAGATTAGCTATGTCAGCAACAGGTGAATCAATTTCAAACATTTGGTTTAGGAGAGGAAAATTATCAGGCTGGAGTAGGATAGTAAAAAATGCGATTCTCTCCATGGAAATAATTTGCTGGATATTTAAGCCACGGCGAATCAATTTTTCCAAGGCCTCTTTAATAAGCTTCTCTCTCGGAGGTAAATCTTCTGCAAGCCGCATGGCCACCATTATACCAGAGTTATCGTGATTCCCCTCTCGAACTATGGTACGGGCCTCGGCATTTTGTCGTAATGATGCTTCTAATGAACTTTTAGATAAGAGACGAATCCCATGTGGCTTAACCTGATTAGCATAGGTAACGAATACAGCATCACTGGGTATTTCCATGAGAGCGGCATCTTGGAAATAAGAACTTGCTTCTTTAAGGCGTGTTTTATATTGACTAAGATTGATGAGAGAAAGTACCAAAACAAAAACCCCCATTCGGCTATTGGCTAGGTATCAAACCAAAAAATCGACCAATTCGCCAAAAATTACACATTTTGGCCATTCTAAATGGAAAAATGCCCTTTTTCAATAAGAACCTGCGAAGGCATTTGGCTAGGAGTTTACGGTTTTTGAATGAATGCCTTTCGTATCGCACTTTTTGTACTTTGGTTGCAACTCTTATGTCAAAGGTAGTTTTTTTACGTTTTCTTTTCAGGTGTTCATTAGAACGTATTCAGGGGTGAATGCTCCTGACTATTCTTACTCGTCTCTTCAGGAAAGCCTTGTGCCCTTTGTTTCTCAGAGTCATTTTCTTGGAGCTTATCTTTATAACACTGCTCAGCATATTTGTAAGCAAAAATGTTTTTTTTAACATGTTCTGGTGTTTGGTTTCTAAAAATATAGATTTTTTCTGGCTGGCCATGTATCTGGCAATAATCAGTATGTATTGACAACGCCGGCATAACAGTTTTGATATTTTCTAAAATTCTATTTTGTACAGTTGTATCAATAACCGTTGCCACGATATTGGATGGGTACATGTACACGTTTTTTACCTCAAGATAATCGAGAATATTCTTTACTTTGACAAAGGTTGTTGCATCGGCCCAAGATTGCTTGATTAGCGAAGTATGTTGAATCACGGCTCGTACATAATCATAACCAAATAATTCAAATAACGAATTAAAATGCACAATGATATTTTGATTGAGATAATGAACACCACGCGAATTGTTTCTGGATAATTCGTCATCAACGACTCTTACGTATAAGTGTTTATACCGTTCAAGGAAGGCGGGTAAATGTTGAAAAAATACCTTACGTGTCCCAGCTTTCTTGTCATCCTCCATAAATGCCCTCAAGGCATACCAAAAATTGTAAACTAGGGAGCTATTGTCAATTAAAATGATTTTGGGTGTATGGATTGCGTTGCCTAACATACATGCCAATGAAACCGCTCTTAACCCTGATGTGGCAATAAGAGCAATTTTTCCCTCCGATTCTTGAAATTTATTTAAGCTCAATGGCATACCAGGATCATTACCCACAACAAAAGTAGGATGATTCGTTTGATATCGCGCTTCTAAAGGGTGGATGGCGTATCTTTTTCTTACTAGGAATCCACGGCAATGCTTTTGTATAGTAATGGTGGCCTTTTCTTGAGCTGTATTTTCTGTATTTGGATTTTCGTATTTGTTTTTCATATCTTTACTTTTTACCGAAAAATGCTTATGCCTGCGTTTTGTTGCTACGTCTGGCTTTAAAATGAATAAGTTACAAGCGAAACTGCCAATGTATCTCTTGTTTCCTATGGCTATTTATTAAAAAAAATTGACAAAAGTAGCAAAATTTTTACTTTCTGTCCAAATAGAAAAGTACAGAATGCATCATATTTCCTGCTGAAGGAGTATTTAAAGTGGGTTCTAAAGAAGAATAGCCAGGCTAGCATCCTTTACTAACGGGGTGTTAGCACAGATCATCTAACATAATACACTCTATTATTTAAGCATAAGCTTTTTGCTAAATAAGTATTATCTAATAAGGCAATTGGGAGTGGCCGGGTTTGGGTTTGTAGACCCAGCCCGGATTTCAATGATTCAATAAAAATTTATTGTAGACAATTGACGGTTTTTCCTACTTTACCTCCATTTACCCCTTGGCATTGTAGTCCGGTATCAACATATACTGAATCAAATGTAATCGGATTGCATTTATTGTACTTGCCGCAAAATAGTTGCGCGGGGCCTCTTGAGTTTTCAGCAGTAATGTTTTGGTAGCTTATATTTTGTATTGCTACATAGGAAGTTCTCCCATTATCGCTATAGCTTAAATCATAGAAGATTGGGCGATGAACATTGTCCATATGGATGTCAGAATAATGCACGTAACTAACTATTCCTTTTTTAGTGTCAGAGCAGTCTTTTTTATCGCAAGCTGTCTTAATCCGTAACCCATTTTCGGAGGAGTGAAAGTGAACATTAGTTACCTCTATATTGGAGACCACTTGTTTTACACCGCTGCCAATGGAAATTCCATGGCCATACCATAAATCAACATTACTGATTTGAATGTTGGTAGACGGTTCATTAACTGCATTTATTGCTATGCCGTCATCTCCGTTATGGATATTTACATTGTTTATTTTCATTTGATTGATTGAGCCTACATTAATACCATCGGTGTTAGGTGAATTTTCTGGTGAATTAATAGTCATATCATGAATGTTTATATTTTGCCCGCCCCTTATCATGACATGAAACCGTGGCGAATTATGGAGCTGAATATTACTCATTTCCAAGCCATTAATGTGATTGATGTGCACAAGAAATGGACGGCTATTAGAGGAAGCCTTATTCCACCAACTTCCACCTTGGCCATCGATAATACTTGTATTTGGGTCTGTGCCACTTAACAGAAAATTGGAAACATTCACTAAATTAATTAACCCTTCATTATCGCTCCAGCTAGTATCCCCTCTTTCAGGAGCAATTAGGGTCACATTTGCATCTAAATGAAGATTAATTTGGGACATTTTCTTGATAGTAAGCGGTTTTAATAGATATTGGCCTTGTTTAATATTCAGGGTGAGATTGCCATTGTATTTGTTTATAACTTTATTGAGTTGATCGGTTAAGTCATCACCGCTACCCGAAAAATCACAAGTTACATTCCCGAGTGCCAAATTTTGACAGGATACGTCAACGGCCCAACTGAGGTGGGAATATAGTGCTGATAAAGGTAGGGTGCATAAAATGATTTTTCTTAATCCATTCATTCAACAATCTCCTAACGTACTAAATTCAACTAGGTTTCAGTGAGGCTCGAATCAAATCGAATCTCGCAATTCATAACAGGAATTAGACAATAAGCTAAGGCGAGTGATAAATCAATAAATTGAGATTATTCAAAAGATTATCGGTAACTAAGACTTATTAAAACTTTAGTGATTTCAACTAAAGATAAAGGTGTCTATTCAAACAAATAACTATAGGCGCTTTCTGTTAAAAATGCATTTTCATGATATACCTGTAATTCAATCCGACAATGAAGCTGGTCTGTCTGAATGACATAAAAACTGTTGTGGTTATCTTTTCTGCGTGGGCTTAATAGGCTTCCTGCGTGTAAAATAACGCAGTTGATCTTATTTTCTTGGGTAATGTTTTTAACATTGGCATAATGTAGGTGTCCGGTGCAAACTAAATGAATGGGGCTTTGCTGCAAGTACTGAATAAAATGCTCCGCATTATTTAACGGATGATGCATGCCTGAAAATTGATACAAATTATGGTGAAAAAAAAGAATGTTTAATCGTTGATGCTTGGTTGAGAAATGAGTCTGAATCCGATGAATCACTTCATGACTAAATTCCCCATTTTTTATTCGATAAGGTGTCGCACTGTTTACACCTAATATGTTTATTTCTTCATTTTCAAAATGGGAAAATAGCTCTTTTGAGACATATTTCTTGTATTTTTTAAAAGGCGATAAAAATCTTGCTATAAAATTGTATAATGGAATGTCGTGATTGCCAGGAACCATCAAAACAGGCGTAGGTAATTGCTGCAAAAAATTTTGGAATAAAAAATACTGTTTTGTTCGAGCCCGGTGGGTGAGATCGCCAGAAATGATAATTAAATCCGGTCTTATTCTCTTTAAATGCTCAAGGAAAGGCTCAATAATGGCATCCACATGTAGACCAAAATGAAGATCTGATATATGAACAATACGCATCATGGCTTCACCAGTATCCTGAGGGATTGAGGCAAATTTTGATAGTAAAGGGGCGGCTTCATCTCCTCCCAATCACCATCTAAAGAAACCCTAATTCTACTCCGCTTAGGGAAATCAATTTCTAATGAATCGTTAATCTCTTTAAAGATGAAATTAGTTTCTTTTCCAAAGAGGATATTAATTAATCTTTGTAGTCCAATTTTACCGTGTTGTATGTAGTACAGCCCCAGCAAACCTCTAGTTAACTCTTCTCTTTTGAAGGTTAAGGGAAATTCAAAGCAGTAAATGTTGTTACTAATCATTAAAAATGGGCTTAAAATATAGGAATTTAAAGAAGTACTTTTAATTTTTGCTTCAAAAACATCATGCTTTTTTAATGCTTCTATCAAACTAGGGAAATAACTAATCCACTTATTATACTTTTTTGAATATGCATCTCTCATTTTGGCAAATTTCGGATAAATACCAACTGAAGAATTATTAATAAAAATCTTTCCATTCACTGAGGCTAAATCAATGGTCATAGTTTTAAATTCATCGATACAGCTAATCATATCCTGGGGATTCTGCGGAAGGTTTAATTCTTTTGAAAAATGATTTAGAGTACCTAGGGGAAGGATACCGAAAACAATTTTACTACCTGCACAGTAATGCGCTGCTGTCCGGATCGTGCCATCACCACCACCAACGATTAAAAAAGGATATTTAGGAGCAGTTTCCTTGATCGTTTGCTCTATGTCCTTGGAGTTAACCTGATGAAGTTGGTAGGATAAATTTGCCTGAGCAAACTCATCCAAGTACTGATTAACATCGTGAGCATTTTTAGCATCCTTATTTATTATTATCGCGAAAGGATGGGTAGAGAGATGTTCTTTGTTAATTTTTATAGCCTTTACTGTAATTGCCTTATCTTAATATTTAGCAAAAAAATACTTTCCCTGCCTGTGATCAACACAAAATATACCCACGACAAATAATTTACCGTTTTCTGCGAAATCTGATTATTTGAAGGAAATTCATTGGAAGTCTTGGTGAATTGTTATCGATGAACCTTGTGAACTTTGTTGGCGGCGGCCCATAAACATTAAGGAACCGCCAATATAGTGTAAGTCAAATGGGAGTCCTATAGGCATTTTTCGTACAGTTTTCAAACCAACTATACTTTCTTTATATAAAGATTGATGGCAAGAGACCAATGTCCGAAAGAGAATTAATAGCTGCAATTAAACAAGGGAATCTGGAACAATTCACAAGATTACTGCAAGGCATATATGAAGACAATTTTCTGATTACCGATGAGAATGGTAATACCCTCATGCATCTTGCTGCCATTTATGATCAGCCTGAAATTCTTAAAATCCTTATGGAAAAAGCGGAAGGTTATGATAGTCCTATTTGTGAAATAACCAATGACAATGGATTTACTCCTCTTGAGTGTTGTTATTTATATTCCTCATCGAAGGCGATGTCGTTACTGCAGTCAAAATCAACAATAAGTCCTTCATGTGATATGGTTATTACCCAGCAATACGAAAAAATGACGCGTATATCCCCAACCGGTCTTCGTAGGGAGGGGTTTAGTAAAATTGCCATCATAGCAAGTGCGTTAGGTGATATTAACGCATTACGAATCCTTATGGCTATTGCGAAGGATAAAGAAGGGTTATTGCGCGTAAAAACAAAAGATGGTTGGTCTGGAATTCATTTTGCTGCTTACAACGATAGACTGGATCTCATTCGATTATTCCCTGAAAAAATAATACAAGAGGTAACAGATAATCAAGGCAATACCCCGCTAATGGTTGCCGCACGAAGAGGAAATTTAACGATTATTCAATACTTGCTTGAAAAAGGGGGGGACCTGCATGCAAAGAACATTCATAGGGAAAACGCGATTGTGTTAGCTGCTGAAAATGGACAATTGGAAGTAATTGAGTTTTTGGATAAAAAAAATGCCGATCTGATGGCAGTCAATGATAAGGGCGAAAATGCCTTAATGCTAGCGGCTCGAAATGGGCACATTGACACCGTCAATTACTTATTAGCGCGGGGTATACGGACGGATCTATTAAACAATCAAAGTAAAACAGCATTTCAACTTGCTCTGGAATCCTCCCAACTTAAGATTGCTGAATTGTTTATTACCCATTGTACCGTACAGGAAAAAAACCAAGCTTTGTTTGATGCAGTAATCCGAAAAGATTTAGAGGTGGTGCAATGGTTAGTCGAGCAGGGAGCTTCGCTATCAGCCACGGATAAATTCGAAATGACCCCAATGCTGTTAGCTGTAAGTATAGGCGACATAAAATTAGTCGATTATTTTCTTAGTCTAGACTCCGCACCTATCGATAATAAGGATAGCGAAGGGGATAACTTACTGTTTTTTGCAATAAAAAAACGCCAAACCGCTCTTGTTAAGCATCTCGTTGAAAGCGGTCTTTTTTCATTAGAGGATAAAAATTTACAAGGAAAAACTCCTTTGCTAGCGGCCGCAGAAGTTAATTCCGATGAGATCGTCGAGTTCCTTCACCAAAATGGAGGGAAATTGGAGGTTCAAGATAATGAGGGAAATAACGCTTTGCACTTGTTATTTGCGAAGGGATATATGGGCTGCGCCCTGAATTATATACATGCTCATGGCCCCACATTGTTGCTGCAAAAAAATAATAAAATGGAAACTCCCTTGCATACCGCTATTGTGCATAAACGAAATTATGAAATAGCTGAAATATTACATTTAGTTGCTTCCGATCATGAGGTAAAAACAGATTTAATTGAATCAAGGGATGATAAGGGCAATACTGCTCTATTATTAGCTGTTGAATGTCATAATATCGAGGCAACAATTTTGTTTTTGGCAGCAGGAGCAGATGTTATGGCCAAAAACGATAAAAATCAGTCCGTCATTACTATCACATACTTGCATTCATTTCCTAACGAAATTCTTAAACAATTATTTGATAATTACCAGATTGATTATAGAGACTATATAAATCGCCGAAGGCTTTACTTTATCTTTGGTGGAGAGAAGTTAAACGAGGTTCTTAAATTTCCGAATACCGAGGTGAAATTTGGTTCAGGCTTATTCGATGAGGGAGTTAGTGTTCTTAATAGTTATTTAAGTGCTTTCATTAAGGAAAAACATCCTGAGTATTCTAAACACTTTAAGCAACTATTAGGATCTTTAGATAAGCTCCAATATGATTCTACCGTTTCAGACATATTAAGGCATTTAGAAAATGGGAAAATGGCTTTTCAAGCAACGGGATTTTCAGGCCATGGCGTTCTCGCTACTTTAAAAAAAAATCCAGATGGCAGTATCAAACTCTCACTTGCCGAACGAGGTGCACGAGTTGGGGGGGCACCTTTTTTGAATGATGAAAAGAAGAAATTTGCCTCGGTGCGGTCAATTATTATTCCAGAGGAAAAATGTCAGAGGGTAATCGAGCTTTTATATCAGGCGAGAAATGAATCTATGGCAAAGGGAGTAGATATTTTATTTAATCAAATACCGGATTTTGTGGGGCAACCATATCAATTTTCTACTATTTATCAGAAAAAATTCATGGATATCTGTTTTTACAGCAACCCTAAAACGGGTTTATATGAACAATTTATTGAGATTCTTGGGGCAGAGGAGGGAAAAGTCTTCTATAAGGAATTTGAACTATACATGCGAGAACAAGAATTAAATCACTATAAGGAATTCCGTGAGCTCAATTTTCCAGGTGAAAATTTACAAGAAAATCCTATTATTTTGGCTGCGCAAGAGCTTATTGAAAAAAGACATGCCGCAATACATACTTCATCCTTTTAGGAAATGGGTTTAATAAGAAAAACCCTGCTTTGTCCTTTACTATTACACGAAAAGATAAAAATATGCAGACTAATACTCGAAATTTAAAAGAAAGTCTTTGCTTAACATTACTTATGAGTTTCTCTACTTATTTGCTTTCCTTTAATCTTGAAAAAGATCGTCAAGAATTAAGTAGAGCTGATGGGATGGGCATTATAGGTTTTTATCTAAGCTTTATTCTGACTCTCTATCTAAGTGGAAAAACTATATACAATTCTGGTTCCACAGCCTTTACAATCTGGGGTGAACGCCGTCGGCGAATCCAACTTGAAAACTACAAAGAAAATTTGGTTAGTATAAAAAATAAAGTATATGATTTAGAATTGCGCTTTAGCAATTTATCATTTGAGGAGAAGTCAGCCTTGTACGCTGATGGACTTGTTGATAAGGATGCTGTTGGAACTTTCTTTCTAAAATTTCAATGTCCTATTTCACACCAACTAATGGTCGATCCGGTTGTAATCTGCGTTAGTACTAATGAGGGTGAAAAATATGAGACCTATGATGGAATCTCAATTAGGGAATTCATTTACCTGAATCCTTCACTGTCATCTAGTCCTCTTTCCAGATTACCTATTGTGAAGTCTCAAGGTGAGATAGTCCTGAGCCCCGACTCACTAAAACAGGAGCACAAAGAATATTTACTTCAATTAGAGGAAGCAATAACTAACTTGGAAGCTAAAAACCGGTTGAACTTCAACGGATAAATTTTAAAAATAATATTGAAAACAAAAAATTAGGGATATTTTTTATTTCATCAATATGGCTTTTTGCGAATTTGAGGGCTTTGATGGTTCGACTTAACGCTTCTGGGGCGGCTTCAAGTAAAGAATTTCAAATAGACTCGCAAACCATTGGCGCACTGGTGTAGCGAGGCGCTCCCGATGTACCTCATCTGCATCAAAAGGTACAGTATTGACCTCGATGCTGTGGTGTGAAAGTTGCTCCATTCTATCAGCAAAATCCTGACTTGCGACTTCAATGCTGTACTCGTCCGTGGTTAGCGTACTGGCTTTGGTGAAATTATGTGATCCAAAGAACACATGATCGTCCAAAATAAGGAGTTTTCGATGTAAGTAAATTCCAGTTTCAGCTCCCTTTTGTTTCACCTCGTGAGCGGTTACACCCACCTGTAATAAATCATCCAGTGTATGAATTCCCGCAAACCAGCCTGGAGCTGTTGGAAAAACTGAGTGGGCTTTTTTTCCGTTAGTAATAAGCTCCATTTCCATACCTCGTTGCCGCTCTCTAATAATTGTCTCGACAACTCGATCTTCTAAAATTGTAGCAAGAATGCTCATTTGAAAGCGATTTGTTTGAGGAAGAAGCAGAAGCACTGTATCGATAAAAGGATCTTGAAGAAATTTAGCCCTCTCGTCGTAGCTGAAACTTCCCGGAGTTCGCCCCTGGAGATCGGCCTCTGTTCTCATTTGCTCAAGGAAATTGTAATAAATGGATCGTGCTTGATAATCATGATTGTTAGAGGGTGGGGCTTCTGCCCAGAGTTTTAGCGCATTGAATTCTTGCATTTCTTCGGAGGTTAGCTGGAGAGAAGGACAATCTGATAAAAAAAGCTGCTTGGGTGACTCCTCTGGTATTACAGCATTAGCCAATCCTAAGACTTCCTCTTGGTCTTGTAATCCATTTTCTCTTTCGATGGTCTGCCACATTTGCTCAAAGGCATCGCGAGTTTGATCAACAATATCCCCTTTATAAAAGAAAGCAGTATCTAGCCAGTTTAAGTATTCTCCTGCGTGTCCGCGTCCTGTCACTAAAGCTATCTTGTTGTCGATTAAAAATATTTTTTGATGAATTCCGTCTAAAATTCCCCAGCCTTGCTTCCACATCGTCGGGCCGCCTACTGAAATAAATTTAAAATTTGGGTGACGCGAAGCAATCCCCTTCAAGTATTGCTCTGCCTTTCTGCTTGGATCGTTTAACAACGCTGAAACCCAAGCAGCCGCAAAACGGATTTGAACCCCTCTTTGGGCTGCGCTTTCTAAGGCTTGAAGTAGAGGTAATCCTATAGGCTGATCCATTCGTTGATCAAAGGTCGCAATATCAAGGGATTCTTTAGCGTTTGCAATTAGATGGAGTCGAAATTTAGCTTCAAGCCTTGCGTGATCAGTAACCCGGATGTCGTCCTTGCCTAGCCAAACCCAAGGATAAACTCCCGCATTGGCACTTGAGGTAGTCATCAATAAAATAACTGTTAGAACAGAGAAGAGAATACTCCTTGCTCTTTGACTGAGTTGATTATTTATTGTGGCTGATTGATTTTTCAAATTGGTCCTTATTTACTCGTAACTAAAATTGCAAACTCATTCGTAAAGGGTAAATTGGTCAACACCATGGAGTGCGCAGATTGTAAGCATGCTGACTTTAAAAAACAATGGCTGATTAAGGTGAAGAAATGAATTTATTTGTTATCTTTTTTCGTGTTTATTTTACCATCTCAATTGGGCAGGCGAGGATTCTCTTTTATGGGTTTAAGTTAATGAAGCGCAATTCGATCATTCATATATCTTAAAGACAACGTCTCGACTTTATTCAAAATGTTCTTTTAAAGATAGTTCTTTGGCCACCAACATCAGAAATTATTATTAATATAAAATTCTTGATTTTGGCTATCTGGATGATGAAGATTAAAGTGGTTGCAGAATATAGAAACGATGAATTTGAATAAATATTCGATTATTTTCCAAATTTAGTAGAAAAAGCTTTTATATTTCCTTTAATTTCTGTTGATCTTAAACTAAGTGATAAACCACTACATCTATAGGAAGATATAGTGGCAAATGCAAAAATAGTTTAGATTTAAACGACCGTTATATTTTGTGCTAGAAGACCTTTTGAGCCTTGCGCTACGACGAATTGTACCCGCTGACCCTCTGTAAGGGTTTTGAAGCCAGAACTCAAAATTTCTTTAAAGTGGGCAAATACATCCGGACCGGATTCTTGCTCGATAAATCCAAATCCTTTAGCTTCGTTAAACCATTTAACAACCCCATTTACTGTTTTAGACATGAATACATCCTTAAGTTTTTATTTAAGATACCTTAATAGGCGAAATTAGCGTGAAGAGGTCAAGAATTAAAGACTACAGTACGAAGGATTAAATAGATATAAAACGACGATTTGGAGAGTATAAAAAAAGACATTTTCTAGCTGAGTCCATCATACTACTATTTTGAGATATAGGCAAATTTAAGGGTAGAGGAAAGGGTAGCAAAAAATTGGCTTTATAGAATAACTCTTTCTTAAGGAGAATAAATCCAATGAATCTACTGGATATAGAGCCAAGACATTAGCTTGTAGAACGGTATCCTATAACTAATGTGCTATTTGGTTTAGAGGAGCAAAAACCAAAATTTGGAACTGGAAATTGTAATTTTTAATGAAGATTTATGAAAATTTTTTCATTAAAGCACAAGTTCCTGATCGCTAAGCTTTATACTATAATTTATCAAGTTGATTCATCTAACAAATTGATTATGAAAGCAAAATGGCTTGATAACCTTATTCCCTTACACACTCGCTACCTAGGTATTCAATATGCTGGTTGGAAACCTACAAAATTTGCTGATGAGAATCTGGGCTGTATTCTTTATTCAGATGTCTATGTCCCCATGCCGGATGGTGTCCGACTTTCAGCCGACATTTATACACCAAAGAAAAAAGGAAAATATCCTAGTATCGTCCAATTTGCTGCTTATAACCGCGACCTGCATACAGTGGGTATGCCAACGGGAACCAATGAGATTGGCTCCCCGCCTAGTTTTACTAATCGTGGCTATAATGTCATCGTTTTAACGGCTCGCGGTGTTGGACGTTCTGAAGGTGAGCTAAGGTACTGGCAGTGTGATGAAGAAGTCGATGATCATTTTCATGCCATACAGTGGGTGAGTGAACAAAGCTGGTGTGATGGACAAATTGTATTATTTGGCTCTTCATATTATGGAATGTCTCAGGTGAATGTTGCAGCAAAAAATCCTCCTGCACTGAAAGCTTTCTTTGCTAATGAAGTCTGTACAGATTATTTTCGGCATGTCTTTCATTATGCGGGTTTAAGTGCCAATAGCTTTATGAGTTTATGGGCTGGCTCTAATTTTACTGAAAAAAATATCAAACGATATATTGCTCCTTGGAAACGGGCTTTATTAAGCCATTTCATCAATCATTCCTGGACTTCAAAGCTTGGGCATACTTTTATCAATTACATTTATTATCATTTGAAAGACCATTATGCAGCAAAAGAAGCGCTTCCGTTTTATGAGCACATCCTATTTGACTTAAATACAAGAGAGGAAAATGTCGCTCAAGGGCCTTACCAACAGTTAAGAAATATAAATATCCCTTTTGTTGTGGTTCAGAATCGGACTGATATTGCTTTACATCAATTTGGTGCTTACGATTTATTCGAGCATAGTGCAACACCCAACAATAGAAAATGGTTGATTATTAATCATCCTGAATATGAGCTACCTGTCCTGGAATGGCAGTTGGAAGCAGCGGCATTCTTTGATTATGTAATCAAAGGATTGGATAACGGATACGAAAAACTATTACCTGTACGTTTTTGGGTTGATGGGGAAGAAAAGTTTGAGGGTGCAACAACCTTTCCTCCTGAAAATACAGTAAAAGAAAAATGGTATTTCTGTCCCAATTCACTCTCAAAAACTGTCCCTGAAACAAGTGAGGAGACTTGGTTAAACATACCGCCTAATGCCGATATTATTAAAAACCTAAATAATATGACAGCACAAACCTTACGGTACGAATTTACGGTTGGCGATTCATTTAAAGTGGCTGGTCCGGTTACAGTGCACTTAAAATTTAGTTGTAATGAAATTGACTCTTTCATTGTTGTCAGAGTCGATAGAATAGACAGCGCAGGCAATTCATTTTTTTTAACAATGGGGCACATACGGGCAGCGACTAGAAGTCTTTATGAACATTATTCGTCGAAATGTGAGGTTGCGTTAGATACGTCCATTCATCAGCCCTTGCAAAGGGATGTGCCTGTATTACTTTCTTTTAGCTTGATGCCTACTGCCGCCCTTTTAAAAAAGGGAGATAAAATTATTATTTCTATCGGTAGTCGAACGGATTATGTGAGTCCAACGCCTAAGGAAGGGATAATAGCACCTCAATTCCAAACACCATTTTATTTTTGCAGAAATAAAATTTACTACGGAAGTGAAAGCTATATAGAGTTTAATGTTGAGACGAATTGATAATTTAGCACTATCATTCCTGTATGCTAATAATATCTTCAAAGCGCGTCCGATGTCTTTCGCTACGTAATTTTAAACTCTTTTCTGGCCAGCTTAACCAATTAATCTACTCCCTGATTATATAAATAATTTCTGATACCTCGATTTAGAAATTTTTTTAAACTTATCAGCAAGGTAATTAAAATGCGATTGCTTGAGTTTTATTCACGTTTTGGCAATGCCAAAAATAATGAGCCTGGGTGATTTAGCTCGTTTGCTTCTACACCAGCTTGGTTCCCCTCACCTTTATAGACGTCAACATGAGCTCCCACAATGGCGCCACCTGAGTCTTGAGCCACACACCATGAAGTAGTTTTTTTGCAATTGTAGATAAAACTCATTCCGATAGGAATGACCTTGTGATCTGTTGCACATGAAGCATGTGGGGTTAGAGAAATATTTTCTGAACCATAAGGACCGTCCTCTTCTTTAGCAAAAAAGACATAGCTTTGATCGCGATTTCGCAAGTCGGCGGCTTTGTGACGGTTAAGAGGATGATTTAGGTATTGGCGAATTTGTTTTTCTGATGCAGAGCTTTGTCTAATTTCTTTTGACACGTTACAGCGTAACTTTGCTTCATCATGGCATTTCGGATCTTTTGCACACTGTTCCATTGTATCAAGGTTACCCCCGCAAGTTGGGTCTTGTGCGCATTGGATTATCCGCCCAAGCATGGTGCGTGGCCTGCCGTTGGTGCTATCGTAATTGAGATGAAATAATTTGCCATCAAGTATTAACGAACCAGAGCCTTGAATCATTAAAAAAGGGGGATCATTTGGATCTCTAACGTAGCCAATTATGTATTTTGGATTTAAAACCCCGTGCTCAATTTCGCCTCGGTCTGGCGCTACAGAGTATTTGCCATTGTCATTTTTCAAACAAAATCCACGCACTATTTTGGTAAGCGGATCAACTCCGCAAAGAGGGGCTTTCAAATGAAATTTTTTGCATTCCGAAGCGACATTTACAACTCCTGGGTTACTATAAATTGGATACAAAAAGGCTCCGTCGCGCTTGGTCCGAGCTTCAATAGCGGCTGGGGCGTAATAGGCAGTAAATTGAAATTCACCCTTTTTAAATCCGGCATGATTTTCAGGCCAACCATCACTTTTATACCAGTCAAATTCGGTTTTGATATTTGATAAATATTTTTGAAAATCCCCATGAGCTGCTTTTGCAAGAGCAAGCATTTTTTTGTTGGTCTTAAGGCACCATTCTTGGCGTTCGAATGTATGGCCGGCAATAGTCACACTCTGAATTTCACCTTTGTGATTAGTGCAGTTTTTAATCTGATTATTTAATGCCTTAATTATTTCCTCCATATTCCCTACTGGGTTGTCTAACGGTAGATCAGATGCTGAAACTTTATGAAATTTAAAACGCAATACACCGGGCTCTTTGGCGGCCATTTTCTGCCTTGTGGTAAAATCCGCGAGCCTTCTAATATCTAAACAGCGTTGGATCGAATCAGCAGGAAGGGCTGCATTAGTGATTATGCTGAAAGTCATTAAGAAAATTATTAAAACTGATTGAAACATTAGCATCCTTTGCTTAGCAACGGTTGAACTTTTGTCCAGCCATTGATTTGAGTTTCTCAAGATAACATAGTTCGGTCATCCAAGATGAATCTAGGTAAAAATTTAACATAAGTCAATAAAACAATGGAATGCTTTCATAACAAACTTATTAAAAACATGTGTTGTTTTAAGGGATAACTTAAGAAAATGGCCAGGGAGATATAGATGTGGTTATACCTGAATTTTATTTAGATCTTTCCAATTTCTCAAGCCAGCAAACTGAACCACGGATAAAGCAAATTATGATAAAAACAATTTGAGCTAGCTTTTAATGAGGTGTGACAGCGTTTACTCAAAATGATCCGCAACTACAACGTGCAATTTCTACTTTAGCTCAATTGTAAAGAATTCTAAATAAGGTTGTTATAGAGAGGAATGGACAAATAACCCCACATATTATTGGCATTAGCGGAAACATGGGTGAAGGAAAAACCACCCTGAGTACTAAGCTTGCTAACTATTTACAAAGCTGCCTGGGATGATTTTGACTACTCTAAGGAGTTACTGTGTGCATTTTGCAGAATGCTCTTGGGCATGATTGGCTTGTTCTTTTGATGTACCATCCTTGGTTATACCGCTCATAGCAAAAAATGAATAAAAACCGCAGCCTCCGTTTTGATCAGTAGTAAAATGTCTCTCGTAAGCTGCTAGAAATTTTGCTTTTAATTTTTCCTTAAAAAGATTCGTCTCTAAATAATGAAGTTTAATGATTTTAATTTTAAGATGATTTTTTAATTTTCTGATATTTAATCTTATATTTTGTGTTTCATGAGACTGTTTTTACCACCAGGGTTTGCTAAGAATTTCCTTTAAAAGTTCAAAATCCTTATCCCCCAATTTTTCTTTTACTTCATCGTCTAATTTCTTTAATGCTTTTTTAGCTGTTTCTTTAAGAACCACTCCTTTTTCTGTAAAAACAATTATTTTATCTCGATTATTTTCGGGCATAGGTTCTAAGGACAAGATACCTTCGTTGACCAATTGGCTAACAATCTTATGCACGGCTTGCCGGCTAATACCTAAACGACGTCCCACTTCTGAAATGGTGAGATTTTCTCCGCGTAATGTAGCCAAGATACGTGACTGAGCACCAGTTAAGTGTTGATATGAGGATTTTTCGCGTTCATTTGCAAGTCGTTCTTCTAACTTCCACAGTTTTTCCTGTAGTAAACCTTTTAAGTTAGTCAATAGAATATTTTTGTCATCATTGGTTGACATAAATCGGAGCCTTTAGTTATATTGTCATCTTTGGTTAACATTATAGCTGGAGAGAGAAAATGAGCAAAGAAGAATTGTACTTTAAGGATGATGGGATAAATAAAATTCCATTTGAATTAGCTGTTCGTCTAGAAGGGTTTATCAATTTGGGAATTCCAAGAGAACAATTAATGGATGTAATCACTCGGACTGCTGCCAAGACAAAACCGGGTACAGAGGAATGGTCTCAAGTTATCCTATCAGCTGCTGACAATTTTGCAGAAAAAGCAAAAGAGTGTGAAACAGATTGGTTGCATGCATCGTTTTGGTATTTTTTAGCAAGATTTCCTCATTATTTTAATAATACAATGAAAAAAGCTTACATAAAGCATAAGAATGCTTATCTGAAAGCGAGCTCTTTTTCTAAGTACCCCATAGAAAAGATGGTAATTCCTTTTCAGAATCAAGGTGTAGTAACTTACTTGCGCAAACCGGCAACTAAAAGAACGTCTCTACCTTTGGTTATTATTTGGGGAGGAATTGATATCTGGAAAAGCGACATGCAGATCCACCAGATTGGTAATGCTTTGTTAGAAAAGGGGATAGCAGTCCTCGCTATCGACGGCCCAGGAACTGGAGAATGTCCCGTACCTATTTCTACGTCATCTGATAATTGGTTTTTGGCTGTTCTCGATGCAATAAAGGAAAGAAAGGATATTAATTTCGATAAAATCGCATGTTATGGGTTATCTTTTGGCGGGTACTGGGCTACAAAATTAGCTATCCAATTACCTTGGTTAGCTGGGGCGGTTAATGTTGGAGGGCCAGTTCATCACACCTTTAATCCAGATTGGATTAAACAGTTGCCTGATTCAACTTACAATACTTTAACTTACTCATGTGGGTTTAATCGTTTTCAAAACTCAGATCTCATGTATTTTGCCAACTTATCACTAGCTAAGCAGGGGCTCTTGCCAGCTGAATCGAATGCTCCATTGCTCATAATTAATGGCGCTAAGGATAATTTAGTAACCATTGCTGAAATGGATTTTTTGAATACGCAAGGAGTTGAAGGAGATACGCTAGTCTTTGCCAACGATCGACATGTTGCCAGCCAAAACTGGAAAATCCACAGCCAACTCACTATTAACTGGTTAGAGATGAAATTACAATGAATAAAGAAAAAATGACCGACGGTATCATTATATTCCTGCTAATTTTTCCAATGAGTATCCTTTTTCCATGGATTTATCACCAACTTTTTAATTCATTGGCAATAAATAGTTGGTTTTGGGAAAAAGCAGTAACAGTTGCAACGATGGTTTTCCTTATGATGCTATTGATGCCTCCTGTAATGAGCCTTAAGGCTAAATTAAAGCGGTTAAATGCATGATAATTATCTTGGTGCATCATTCTAGCCGTCAAGCTAAGAAATGGGCGGCAGCGATAGAAGCGGAAGTAGCGGAATTTAAAGAAGACATTACCGTAACGAATAAATAACTGGGTGTACCTCAAAACCCTCTATATTCTCTTGGCTTAAAGCTGATACTTCAAGCTGGGTGCGCTCTTCTGCATTATCTTGCACTGGAGTTAAATTGCTTACATCGTCATGGGCTTGGATAGGAAACGATTTTTGCATTTGCAATAAGGCAGTGGCTGTTGAGAGCATGACCGGCTCCTCCTTCTCTGAATGCTCAATTTCGTTCTGATCGGAACAAGATTGCTCATTTTCTTCTTTAGAACTATACCAACTGTCTTGAATAAAATGGGGTATTCCTAATAAACCATAATGACCACTATTGCGTGCTAACTTCGAAAGCCTTGTTAGCACAAATCCACCGAATAATCCCCCTGCAGCAGAAACTCCTATTCCTGTTCCTAACATGGGAGTCATTGCGGCAACTAGACCTCCAAATAGAGCCCCTCCAGCAAAATGAATGCATTTATTAATGAACTCCGCAGATTCCATACCGTCATCATATTTTGCTCCGGTTAGAAGAGTACGGATTTTCCCCATGCTTGTTTGGGATTCGACTAGTTGATTGTCTTTGTCATAGATTAATTCCGTTAGTCGATAAAAATGGAAGTCAACTCCGTCTTCTTTGTCTTTTTTAGCTGCGGCCACATAGAAATCAATAAAATCTTTTTTGTTGCGAAATAAATATACACCATGCTCAGGATCCATGTATCTGATTTCCTTATCATGCTGCACACTAAGATAGCAAGCATGAAATTTCGTGCCATCTCTAAGGGTTAACATTAGTTCTTTCCCTTGATTCGCATTAGCCAAATCAAAAATTTCTTTCGCTTGTTGCTTTGGCTCAGGACAAAAAATCTCATGAGTAAGACGTATTTTTTTTATAATCGCCTGATCCAATTTTCGATCCCCTTGATGCTTCTGGTAATGATGAACCTGCTGATTGAGATCGATTTTCATTCCCTTATTTTTGTAAGGAGAATAATTTGGATCAACCATCATCATGGTAAATCCATAACACTCTCCTTGAGACATGCCTAATCGATAGGATTTAGACTGGTTTAATTCAGCAATACAGTACTCAGGAGTTTGGAATTTTTGATAGTCCTTTTTGTTGTGAAATTCCTTATGATTTGGATCAAATTGTTCAAACCCATTTTTTATCGTTTTTAAATCGAGAAGTATTTCGTTTAGATAATAATCATGCCGCAAATGCTTATGTATATTGATGTAAGTTTCAATTCGTTGAATTTCTCTGGATAAGTCGGAGTAATTATCGGTCGAGACACGGTGGTTAAGATCATTTCTTAGTTCGGTAAGAAATCGCTTATCTGCCCGCGAGATGGTACTGTATTCACCATTTTTTGTTGTTGAATTTGGTTTTGGAGTCGTTAATCGGCTTAGTTGCTCATCAAGCAGATCAATACATTGATATAAACTCATTAGAAATTCGTTTTGCGCAAATAACGAGCATTATACTAAAAAATTATTAGCGCTTTATTAAGTACCGATAAAATGTCAAAATGGGCCAATCCATCTTGCAAAAACTAGGTTGCAAAACGATGAGCAGCGCAATTTATCGTGAGTACTCGTTATGGTGAAATCAAAGCAGAAGATTGATTGGCAGTGTGGGGTAGGGGCAGTTGCAAATTCCACTCCCTGTGGTCAATACACCCCTGTATTCTCTCCATTTAAGGGCATCATGTCCCGAAATTTGCAACTTCCATGCGTATTAGTGTGACTTAATTCAGGCTGTTCGTCATTAAGACATGTTTGGTAAGTGTTGTAAGAAATGTCTTACAAAAATTCAGGGTCTACGCAGTTTTTTCTGTAATGTGGTTTTTATAATTCCTTGATTAAACTATGCTTCATCAAGCTACGCTCGCTAAAAAATAAATCAACCATTTTGCCATGGCGCACTGTGAAGTGCATGATATAAGGGAGCCATTAGGGCAGACTCCATTGATTTACTCCACATAAGGAGTGTCATTACCCCTTGAAACTTGATAACACGTACATAACGTTTGAGTTTCGAGAGTTTTTTAAAGAAAGAAGGTTTTTGTGTATCAAGAAAAACTGCTGATAATTTTGTTTTTGTTCGATTTGATGCCGATGGACTTTAAAAGAATTTAGGAGAGGCCATTAAAAATGTTAGAAAGCGGAAGGTTTGAAACCAAGAGCTATTGCGATGGAAATATTCCTTTTAAAGTTGAGGAGTTAGATGAATTGACTGTTAAACTTAAAATAGAGGGTATTAGAAGAGGCTTACTCTCATTGTGGTTATAATTTCGTAAAAATGCCAAAAGCCTCAATTAAAGAAAGGGTTGATTTTATTCTAAAAAACCTTACAAAAGCAGCAGATTATGGATTTTAAAATCGAGAGGAACCAATTACTAGGATTCCATGAAGCTACTCCAAGGATTAATTATGGGCTCTGTGTGTATTTGCTAAATTGTTCTTTGATGCTTGGAACAGTCTTTAAAGATAAAGTACGTATTGTATTTTTAATGACGAAGTCTAGGGAAGAATGCTGGAATATTAGAGTATATTATAAATGAAATTTAATATATATATTAAAATTTTGATTGCGTTCCTTGTGATTTTTTTAATTCTTGTTTTGGCATTTTTTAAATATTTAAAGTCGGTTGAGACAAAGATAGTTACTAATGCAGGGCAAACGATGTCACAAGGAATTTTAATTGGTTTAGAAAAAGAATTAATTAATAACCCGAAATCAAAATGGGATGCAATAATAAAGAAAAAAACAGATAATGTCATTCATCTTATAGCAATCGACAGTTTAAAACTTTCCTCGAAGCAGAATAACCAATTAAACAATGGTGGAATCACTTTCTTATCAGGTACAACCTATCAATTTCTAAACGAGGTAATTGTAGAGCATACTGCGTATAAAAAAATTGGTAATACCTCATATGCATTAGCTTACAATTTTTCAGATCCAAGCCAAATTATTTTTAATTATATGAATCCTGTTTTAAAACAAATCGTTCAACATTTATTATCAAAATCAAAAAATATATGGGGTAATGAATTACTAAAGTTAGAAAAAATATATGGTTTCCCTCTTTGTTTTTATAAAGCCAATAGTACACACTTACCAAGCAATATAATTAATTCTTTATCAACAAAACGCCTAGTATTTGAAACAAATAAGAACTCGTCACAAATTGCTATTCTTTATTATAAATTTAGTGATGGAATACTCAAAATTGGCCCACTAAGCTATCCATCATTTATGGCAAGAATTAGTGATGTTATGTATTATTTTATAGTGGCTTTCTTTTCGTTATCCCTTTGTCTTATTGCATTTTTTTCACTACTTTTTGTTAGAAATATGAAGAAGGTATATCAGATAACAAAAAATTTTAGTCAAGGGAACTTTGACTTTAATCGGAAAATAGGCGCTACCTCTGTTTTATATGGGCTTTATATCAATATCATCCAGATGGGTGAGCGATTAAAAGAGCTGATTGAATCACATAAACAAATGTGCCGATTTGTCGCGCATGAAATTAGAACTCCTTTGTCAACCATACAAATGGCGACAGATAGCATCAAAAGGAAAAACGCAGAAGATGTATTACTCAATAAACAGGTGAGCAGCATACAAGAAGATATTGCAGACATTAACCGCATCGTCAGCACCTTTTTGATTTACTCAAAAATGCATTCAAGCAAATTAAAATTAAAACAATCCAAGATAGATATAATAGTATGGTTAAGAAAATTATTGGAGCCTTATTCTTCATCCATATTTGAAATTACACTTCATGCTCATGAGTTAAATTCTTTAGAAGCATACATAGATGAAGATATTTTAAAACATGCTGTTGCTAATTTGATTACAAATGCCATGAAATTTGCAGTGCATCATATCTCTATAACCATTTCGCTGGATAATAGTCATATTTTAATTCATGTAGACGATGATGGCCCAGGTTTGCCAGATGACGGTGGGGATGACATTTTTTCTGAATATACGATTGCTGAAGACGCTGGAATTGGAGATAAACATA
Source organism: Legionella micdadei (assembly GCF_000953635.1). Classification (NCBI taxonomy): domain Bacteria; kingdom Pseudomonadati; phylum Pseudomonadota; class Gammaproteobacteria; order Legionellales; family Legionellaceae; genus Legionella; species Legionella micdadei. Next base: position 2,293,727 of record NZ_LN614830.1, on the reverse strand, counting down.
TAGGCTTAGGATTAGCTATTGTTAAGAAAGTTGTTAATCTCCACGCAGGAAGGGTCATTGCTACACAATCACCGATATTAAAAGGCGCTCGATTCACAATGATACTTCCACGATATTCTAGTGAATGGCAACTATAAAAATTACATTTTCCTTTTGGGACACCCTCTTATGGCTTCCAGAATAGGTTGGAGTCGTCCGAAGGACTATTTTTTTCTCTAACCTTAGCATCTTTTGAAGTAGCCACCTCTTGTTTCATCTCAACCAGTGCGTCCATAACCGCTGCTAACTTGAGTTTTGCATCACCAAAACGTTTAGGGATAAATTCATCTTCATTGCCATCAATCACCTCTCCAGTTCCAAGACCTCTTTCAAGATAGCTGGTAACCTCACTAAACTCTGATTCAAACGTCGCTAATAGTCCATGATTACCTCTTGCAAATTGCAGGACTCCATGCAATTTTTCAACTACATCTTCAGGGATATAAAGAGTGCCTTCACTACATTTGCTATATTCACGTTTCGCAATAGGTAAGGAAAGTAGTTCATCAGCCTTGTGTTGGCTCATCTGAAATATTTGTCTAATAGATTGTTTTATTTCTAACGGAGTTGGTGGCGAATTGCCGTATTTCAAAGATGCTAGAAGTTTATCACTAGCAGTCACCCTTCCATCTTTACTATGTTCTTGCGCTGTCTCGATAGGGGTCTGTCCTTTCTTATTTTGGACTTCAAGACTCGCACCACTCTCTAATAACTTTTTAATGAGATGTAGCGGTTCTTTTCTATAATTATAAAAATTCTGTACCGCATAGTGTAAGGCAGTCATGCCTTTTTTATCAGTACAGTTAATATCAGCACCATATTTTAATAATAAATCAATGACACTATCGTTATTTGGGCCGCCAATAAGGACTTTTCCACAACCTACCATTGCTAACTGTAACAAGGCTTTATTAGCCAGAATTAACTCTAGCAACTCTTCATGGCCTTTAAATACAGAGGGTTCTTTTAAACCTAGGAGAAGTTCTAGTACATCTCTATCTGTCAGTTGTGCTATAGGGTCTACTCGATCTAAGATACCACGGACACGTGTTAAGTAATTTTCTTGCTCCTTGCCTAAAATTAGACTTTCCTGTTCTACAAACCTTGCGGCATTCTCTTCTTCAAGTTGCAATTCGGGAAAACCATCAATTTTTTTTAAATCTTGAATAGTTAGAATATCTCGACTTAAAGCTATTTTCGCTACCAGTTCATCGCTGTCGGCTTTATCTAGCATTGCCCGTGCATATTCTATGGTGTTAACTTTTAATTCTTTAGCCGTTTTTGTTGAGGCAAATAAAGATTTTCGAACGGCAACTTGATATTGGCCATGATAAAAAATAACACTGTTTCCAGCCTTCCAAATATTTCCTGCCATCGATGTGATAGGAGCTTCCGGCGTAAGTGATCGGAATCCTGTCTGTGCATCTTGAGCATCCCATGGTCCAGTCCCAGCAAACGTGATTTCCGGATGTTTCACTGATACTCTTTCTAAAAATGTTTTTTCCTGTTGGTTCGCTGTAGCATCAAGCTGACTGTCTGTATTACAGCCCTCTAAAGTCACAAAGACTTCACCATGATGTTTGGGCAATGCTTGTTTAAAATCAGATAATAATTTATCAAAATCATTATCATATAAATGCTCACTTGGGCCATGGCAATTACCCAAACCATAATAGCCGCCATTACCATGCCCCATAATAAATAATTTTGGTTTTTTCTCGAATATTTTGCTTAGTCCCTCGGGTAAGTCTGCTTTGAGTTCATCCCAACTACTATAGATTTTGGGGGCTTTATCACACTTATCGAAAAAATAATACCTCAAACCGGAACCTTCTAAATAAACGCCAATTGGAACAAATTGCGTAAACCGTTGTTTTAGGTGAGGGTTTACCACCACGCCTCTTTGCTCTTCAGGCATTGGATGTTCTGGATCTGGTTTATATATTAAGATTTCTATTGCAGCATCTTTCATGGCTCAACTCGACAATTGTTACTTCATGCTAATAGAGTAACAAAAACACTTGGTATAAATGTATATAAATTGTACATATCTTATCATCTTAAAATGATACTTTTGTCGAAGGACATGCTTATAGATTTGCGATATATTTCGTGAAGCGCTTTATAATAGGACTTACGAAAAATCCCAAAGTCGAGTTTAACAAAAGAATTTGGGGCTTTTTTGTGTGTTCTACTTTGGCGGTGGTCTGTGTTTATTCCCAAGCCGCAGATACAAAGATGTATCCTTTTTTATGGATTGTTTTTATCCGATAAGGCTTTTTACTATTATCATTCAATGCTTTTCTTATACGTGATATTTTTAAATCGATACTTCTATCAACCCCATCATATTCATGCCCAAAAAGAGCATACATAATACTATCTCGACTGAGCAACCTATCATGATTCTTAACCAACAAAGCTAGCATTTCAAAGTCGCTGGTACTTATTGAAATTTCTTCGTCAAAGAGACGAACACTCTTCGTACTAAAATTGATAGAAAAATTCCCAAATTGAAATTGATTTTGATTATTAACTAAATTTGGTCGACGTAACAATGCTTCGATTCTTGCTTTTAAAACCTCGTCTGCAACAGGTTTTGTTAGGTAGTTATCTGCTCCTAAATTTAAAGAGGATACTTCACTTGCAATATCATTAACTGCTGTTAGCATGAGTATTTTCCCCAAATAGTCCTCTCTAATTGTGTGACATATTTGATCTCCATTCATGCCAGGAAGCATTATATCTAATATGACTAGTCTAGGTTGCTCACGGATGATGCGATAGACAGCCCCTGTCACCACGTTTTTCAATAGATACATCATAATTTGCTTCTTGTAAGCTTTCTTTGAGGTAATTTGCTAACTTGACGTTATCTTCTACAAGCAATATTGATTTATCTTTCATTGTTCTTCCCTACGCCCTCTTTGAAAATAAAAACCCAGAAACAAATTCGGTCTTAGATGATGTTTCAGTTAAGTGTTACATAGATAAAAAGATATATACAAACACGCGGCGAACTTTTGCAATTAGCATGCAGTTGATCTTTTAAACTCGATCTAATGATAGCTAATGGATAACGTGTGGAAGAAAATTATAAACATTTATGTTAAAAATTTTGATGAACATAAAGAAAATCCGTCTGATGGGAAAAAAATTAATGTAGCAGGAAAAGGTAGTGTTTTAAATAACCTGTGTCAGCTCTCAGAAGTTGTTATAATGAGCACTTAGGAGGAGAGTGTTCATCTAACTGTGTCACCTCATTGATTATCTAAGTCTCAGGTTCATACGGTCTTCAAAATAAATATGAAGCTGAGACGCGATAAGCGCCCAATTGTGCATGGGCTGACTCCATTTTTCCAGTACTTTTTGGCAGGCACAATAAATAAGCTTTATCAGTGCGTTTTCACTAGTGAAAGCGCCTTTGTTTTTGGTGTACTTGCGAATTTGGCGATGGAACCCCTCTACGATGTTCGTGGTGTAAATGATACGTCTTAGCTCTTCGGGGTATTTGAAGTATTGAGACAAAGCCTCCCAGTTATTATTCCATGACTTCATAACTGCTGGGTATTTCTTGCCCCATTTCTCCTCTAGTTCAAGCAAATGATGCTCAGCTAAATCTTTGCTAGAGGCCTTATACACAAGCTTTAAATCAGCCATGAATGCCTTTTGGTCTTTACTAACAACATACTTCAGGGAGTTTCGTATTTGGTGAACTACACATAGTTGGATTTCTGTTTTAGGAAAGACTTCAGCAATAGCTTCGGGAAAACCCTTAAGTCCATCGATACTCGCAATAAGAATATCTTCTACCCCTCGTGCTTTAAGGTCATTTAAGACACCAAGCCAAAACCGCGCGCCTTCAGTTTCTGACAAATAAAGCCCTAAAATATCTTTCTTGCCCTCAGGAGTAACGGCAAGGACCGTGTAAAATGCCTTACTTGTGACTTTGCCCTCAACACGTACTTTAAAATGCATCGCGTCTAAAAAGGCAATAGGATATATAGACTCTAAAGACCTATTGCGCCATTCGGTAATCATAGGCAACAATTTATCCGTGATGAGGCTTATTTTAGCTGAGGATACGTCTAGACCATACATTTCAGCCAGGTGCTCACTAATGGCTTCATAGCTCATACCTAGGGCATATAAGGCCAGCACTTTATTATCTAATGACTCATTCAATACTGTTTGGCGCTTCTTAACAATTTCAGGCTCAAAAAGTCCTTCTCTGTCCCGTGGAGTGTCTAATTCAAAAATACCAGTTGTAGATTTCATTAACTTGGATGTTTTGCCATTGCGACGATTGGTTAGGCCTGAATCATGACAATCAGAAATGTGAGCCTCCATTTCACCTTCTAAGGCTGCTTCAAGAAGCTCTTTGATCAGAGGAGTTAAGATACCGTCTTTACCAGTAAGGGACTGGCCAGACTTTAATTGCGTTAAGGCTTCAGACTTAAAATCATTGAAATCAAAATTGGATAAATCTATCTTTTTATTCTTACTCATGGGCACCTCTTTTAAGTGTTGAAATTATAACAAGTTAAAAGAGATGACACAGTTATTTAAACACTACCCTTAGGAGAGCTGACACAGGTTATTTAAAACACTACCAATTGCATGGATTTATCTTTTTCAACAGCAATGGTTGTTGTTTTTTCTAAATATTGCGCTTTATAGTTCTCTCTAGCAAATAAAAACATATTGAGTACATTGGAAAAACAATCAACTATGTTCCCAATATGTTTTGCTCTTGCTTCAGCGTAAGCATTGGCATAAGGTTTGATGCTGCTAGAGCAATAATCCTTTTTAATATTATACTAAGCTTAAACAACAAGCATTATGCAGAACATAGTTTTGGCTAGTACCATTTGGTCCTGCTCCCATTTCTTCAGCTAGCTTTTGAATTTGCTCTTTAGCTGGACCCTCAAAAAAGAAAGCATTTGGATTACGGTTTAAAATTGAAAAATAGTCCTTTACTTTAGCATCTTGTTCAGGTTTAAATTTTATTAAATAGCTAGCTAATGTTCCTGCAATGCATGTGAAACCTAATCCTGGAGAGGCTAGGCACATCAATAGAAAACCGCCAGAAATGCCTGACAATAATATTTTTTCAGCTTTTGGAATGTCGTTAAGGCTACTAATCTTGAGATTGGCTACCGAAGCCCTCTGGTGTTGATATTGACGTTGGTGCATATTATCCCTCATTTTCATTGATTGTGCGCATTATATTATCGAATTAATAGAATTTGAATCTTTTAATCATTTATTTAATCAAATGAGTCAGATTGAGCCTGATCATACAAGATGTCCGGCATTATTATCATGATCCGAAAGTACTATCCATGCTAGAGCGAATCATCATCAATCCTATTGAAACACCCAGAGGTTATCAAAACCTGATCGTGGGATTGCTTTGTGGGGGGCCGTTATCCCAATTTTTTAGTGGCATTTTTTTAAAACCGATCGATGACGCATTTGATGAAAGAGAAGTCAGTTATTTCCCTTTGGGAAATAAAACTTCCTGAAATGCCTCATTTAATGGTGTTTATCATTCCTTCAGAATTAGTGAAGAATGGCGATGAGCGCCTTGTAGTTTGCAATCATGCAGCTCGTAAAGCGGTTGAAGATGAGCGCGGGAAACATGATAAATATGTGTTTACCTATAAAAGGAAGCCCATAAGTAGGATGAACAGTACCGCATGGCGTAATGCAAGGATCAAAGCGGGTTTGGAGCATGTACGCGTACATGACTTAAAACATACTTTTGGCCGTAGATTACGTGCAGTAGGAGTTAGCTTTGAAGATCGCCAAGATTTATTAGGCCATCGTTCAGGGCGAATAACTACTCATTATTCATCTGCAGAGTTGCAGAACTTGTTGGAAGCAGCTAATAGGGTTTGCGAAAAGCAGCAAAGTGGGGTGGTGCTCAGTTTACTTCGCAATCCTAATAATCGTGCAAGTACGGGTAAAATTGAAAGTTCTAAAGTCATTTCTTTATAGCTTGATTTACCCTAGGTCCCGAAGATCTCCCGAAGTGAGATTTTCGGAAATTGAAAGGTCGATTGTAACTTATTGATTTTACTGGTTTCTCGTGGTGGCCAGAGGCAGAATCGAACTGCCGACACGAGGATTTTCAGTCACCTAATTCAATAATAACCAATTGATTTTAATATAAAAATTTATCGCAGGATATATCACTACAAATGGCGTACGATGTATAACAGCGTCGTACTCAAATACGCAAATTCCCCACATGGCCTTAACTATTATTTAAATTTTAGCTTGAGGCTCATTCTTAGTTATGTTCTCCCAAAGATATAAAATTAACGCCATTCTCAACTTTTTAGGGTTTAACCACTAACTCAAATTGAAGTAAAGGGTTAGCGCTTTTTGTTTTAGTGCCATGCGGCTCTCTTTTTACATCCTGCGTAAGCGAATTCGCCGTAATGGTATTCCAAAATGGAATTACTTTTGATTCTAAATTTCTTAGCTTGCTAAGCCGCAATTAAGTCAATTTGTTCATAATAAATCCTATTTCTAACAAATGGATAATTATTAGCATCATGAAACTACCCCTAAAAGAACCTCTATCTGCCAAGTACCTCTACATAAGCCCCGAAAACATAGTCCATGTCTTCATGCCGATAGTCAGTGGCACGAACATTGGGTTAGACAACACCTGCAAGGCGGTCTATTCTCTACAAGAGTTTTTCGGCAAGGGCAACAATTCAAACAAAAAGTCCACCATCAAAGGCGAGCTATTAGCATACAAGGAAGCTTTGGAAAGTGACATCAGCCTATTGGGAGCAGATGCTCTCCTTACCCAATCAAAACAAGAAAGACTCACCCAGATAAAGGCCTATTTAAAGGTGGTCAGGCATTTAGAAAATCACCCGGAATTAGATTGTTTAAACCAAGGTTTCCCCAGTTATCCCAGACCCATGGAAGAGTTAATGCAAGACAGGACAACATCCAATCTCTACAGCATGGTTTTACGCCCCGCGGAAGAAGATGGATTTCTTCGCTCAGAAGCAGCCAAGCCAGTATTTAGTGTGGCGCATAAGAGTGTCGCAAGACAAATAGAGCATGCGGTATCCCCGCTACAACAAGAGCTAACCCAAGCTTATACCCCGCTCATCTTTGAAGCCAAAGATTTGAAATCCCAAGTCATTCAACAGACATTAGCGCGATTAGTGCCTCCTAAAATGCCTGTTGATTTTGAACGCTTAAGACAAATCCTGCAGGAAACGGTAAAAGCCTTACTGAATGTAGAAATTGATTTTACCAAAACCCAGCAAGGCAGCTCTATCAATCAACAATACATTGATAAGGCCATGGGTTTTAATCCCCAAACAACAAACCCCAACGAGTATATGGAGGCCTTATTCGGGTACTGTGCTGGCGATTTATTTGACACCCTAATCGAATCACCCTTCAACCGTTTAACCCAGGTAGAACACTGGTCCATAGCAACCCAATTTTTACTAGGCATCACGAATATCTATTGTGTCTCTCAAGGAAAAATCAGTCCAGACACGAATTTTGGGCGAATTCTGGATGCTCACCCCAATTTAAACATTCACTTTGCCCAAACTCTAGCCCAAGCCCAACAAAGTAACAGCAGCATAGAAGAAGCCTGTTTATTGTGGATGAATGACCATGCAAAAGAATTGGACTTAACTCATCCACTAACCCAAGAAGACATCAAAAGCACCACAGAAACGTTTGTAAAGCGTTATGCAGAAATCAAAGACTCCCCCCATTTTGATGAATTTTTCATATTAGACACTCAAAAGAAAGGCGATTTTGTCATACACCAAGGGTCTATCTGTACGAGTTTTGCCAAGTTTGTGAGCTCTCCTTTATTGGATGTGCCCCAAGAATTAAACCAACCTTTAGAGGAAGCGCGCAGTCATGTAGGTAGCTTAAGTGTAGAAATCCCCCATAAAAACCCATTAGTTCAAGGGGAAGTAGAAATTAACGCAATGACCATGGACAACACTGCATTACAAGCCTTATACGAACGAATCAACACCTACAAAGACCCAAAGCTCAAAGAAGCGCTCTTGGTTCAACTCAAACAAGAAAGGCCTGACTTCAAGCCGCAAATAGACGCCAAGCAATTCTTGCAACATGTGGCTTATGGCGAGCAAAATGAGGCCGAAAGCTTACTTGAAAAAGATATTGATGTTGCTCAACAGCTTCTCACTGCAAGAAAAATCCCGTTTGCAGACTACTCAGGCAGAACCTTCAACTGCACCGCCTATGAATACGCCTATTGGGCCAAAGACACGCATATGTGTCGGATGCTGGAGCGGTATATGGATGACCAGACTAAATCCATTATCCATAAACGTGTTCAGAAAATCGAAGAGCCTATAGGTCCTGAACTCATCAAAAAACCTAGGGGGCTTGCCTATACCAAAAAGGGAACAGAATATCGGAGCGCTCATTTTGATTTAACTCCATTGAAGCAGGCATTGAAGACTTATATTGATGCATACAACCAAAGTGTCAAGAAAACTGAAGAGGATTGGGAAGTACTGGATGCACTATGGATAAAGGTTGGCCTTCTCCAAAGAGAGGTACCTGCTCATATCGCTCAGGAATATTGTCATCCAAAACGTTCATTTGACGATGTAGTCAAAAACCCCGCTTTATTGGATGCAGTTAATCCAGCTAATCTGGAGCGACAGCTTAAATTTTATAACTGGGATACCGGTTCTTGGGATATGTGGTTTACTCCTACGTCCTGTGGCGAGGATTCTGGGCTGGGTTTTTCATTCGCCATATTACGCGGGTGGGCCCCGCTGGTGTCGGGGTGGGGGCGGGGGCGTGGTGTGCAGGCCTCGTTTGGTCTCGTGGATTGAACATCTTGCTGCGCCATCAAGCCTACAGGCACTCACGATTCACAGTAGTTAGTCAACAGCAGCTCAATAGCAATATCCGCTATTTGGATGCTAAACAGGCGACGTAAATCGAAGGGGTTTCCAGGGGATTATCTCCTTATGCTAAGGGAGCAATTCCACACGGGAGCTTGCTCCCGTGGTAGGGTTGTATGATTAAAACGGAATTTCTTCTGAATCGGATTGCAACATTTCACGCATTTGCGCCATATGGTGTTCTGCAGTTTTGTTGCTTGATTCATCAGCTGATTTGGGCTGGCTGAGTAGTTGAATATGATTGACGACAATGCTTAGGGTTTGATTCGTTTTACCTTCACTGTCTGTCCATTGATTAGAGCGCAGCTTACCCTCGAGGTAGATCTGCGAACCTTTCTTCAAATACTCAGCTACTTTGGACAGTTTGCCAAATAGTATCAACTGATGCCATTCCACTCTGGTTTTCCACTCATCATTCTGTTTAAATGACTCATTGGTTGCCAAAGTGGCCGTTACAAAAGATTGTCCGTTTTTTCCGGTGATGCTCTTAGGATCGGCACCGAGATTACCAATTAATTGAACGCGGTTTAAAGCTGCAGTCATAATATTCTCCTGTTATTAAATAAAAGCCCGCATAACAGAAAAACTTCCGCATAGGCAGGTGGTTTTCTGTTATGCGGATAAGACTTTGTTTGTTTTAATCAACCAGCAATCGTTTGTTATCAAACAGTTTGACAAAGGAAATCAAGATTTCTAGTTTGTGCAAACTTAATTCTGCTCGCTGAATGTCATGGGAATTAATTTGAAGTCGTTGGCGACTTAAATCATTGACACAACAATCAAGTTCAAACAGCAAATGTTCAATCTCAAGTTGTGATGGTTCCTGTCGTTGCATAGTAGGCTCCTTGAAATAGGGGAGGATTAGCCCCAAAGGGGACTATCAATCCCAATTGGGTTATGCAAAAAAAAAAAAGATCACCGAAACATCGGTTAATTGACTTGGTTTTTAATGATGATGTGCTTCAAGCACTCCTCGGGCGTAAAGCCGTAAAGACATCTCCTGAAGGGTTTCCCTGCTAAACGCTCCGCCATAAATTAGGGAACAAGATGGCGTAATCACAAGACCTATAGGTTTCGTCAGTATTGCGCTGACTCTTCAGTTGTGTTTTTCCCAGATTATCAGGCCAAAAAAGGAAATCAAGCATTTTGCGCAAGTGATACTAAATGAACCTATTTGAAATAATGCAATTCATCTCAGGGTTTAGTTAGAATGCACTTTGTTGATAAGATTTTTGACCTAGTATACTGAGGTCTAATTAGAGGCTCCATGGATAACGTAAAAATTGATACCTGTTTGGTTCAAAAACTGATTGCTGAACAACTCCCACAATGGCAATCATTGCCAATTTACCCAGTTGTTCAAAGTGGTTGGGATAATCGAACATTTCACTTAGGCGAAGAAATGGTAATTCGTTTACCTAGCGCTCAGGAGTATGAACCACAGATAGAAAAAGAATATAAATGGTTGCCATGGCTCTCCAAACAACTTTCATTTCAAATTACACAACCGATTGCCCTTGGGAAACCATCCTCAACATATCCTTGGCATTGGAGTATTAATCGTTGGATTGAAGGGGAGTCTGCTTCAAGACAGAATATTCATGACATGAAATCTTTCGCAAAAGCATTGGGTAAAAGTTTAAAAGAATTACAATCCTTAAATAGTACAGGTGGACCTGCGGCTGGCGCACATAATTTTTATCGAGGCGGTTTTTTAAACGCCTATGATCATGAAATGCAACTTGCAATTCCTAAAATTAAAAATGCTCCTGAACAAAATCTTGCAGCGTCATTATGGCAACAAGCAATTTCTTCAGAATGGCAGGTAAGTCCTGTTTGGGTTCACGGCGACATAGCGGTTGGAAATATTTTGGTTCGTAATGGAAGATTCCACGCACTTATAGATTTTGGGCAGCTTGCTATAGGCGATCCAGCTTGTGATTTGGCGATAGCATGGAATCTTTTTTCCGCTGAAGAACGTAGCGTGTTTAAGGATGCAATTCAATTGGATAAACATACCTGGGTTCGAGCCTTGGGATGGGCATTTTGGAAGACCTTATGTTGGCCAATTAAAGGTACTGATATAAAAGCGGTTTTGGGTGAAATTTATACAGATTATAATGTGCTCAAATAACTATTGGATTTTTTGATTCAATACTACTTAGAGAACCAATCTTCTGCTGTCAAAGCGAAGCTGTAAATGGTCTTGCCAAATCCCGTGAATTTTTAAGTAACGAGGAGAAAACCCTTCTTTTAGAAACCCATTTCTTACAGCAAGATGAATAGACTGTGTATTTGTGGGCTGAATATTAGCTTCAATGCGGTGAAGGTCTAAAGTAGTGAAAACTTCACTTAACACAAGTTTCAATGCTTTACTCATTAAACCCCTACCTGCTTTGTCAATTGAAGCATAGTAGCCAAGAAAGGCACTTTTAAATACGCCGCGCATAATGCCACTGACATTAAAAACACCAATAATATTGTTATCACAATCCCAAGCTATAAAGTACTTTTCGGTTTCCTTTTTACTTTTTTCTAAATAAGTCAGAAACATCATCTGATGTCTTAGGTGCAGCAATGAAAGGAAAATGAAAATCTTGGCTTTTTTGCATTGTTTCAAGGAATATTTTCTCATCTTGGAGGGAGGGGGCTTTTAAGGCAATCATATTTGATTAGCTCACATCAGAAATTAAAAAATTATATTTTAACATGAAGAGTATGGTGGTTATCCAAGATAAATTTTAGTAATACTCAATCTTGAATGGCCAAGCTCCTGACTAATCCTTTCTCTTGTAACTTTATCCCAAGTTTTTTCTAAATTGTTAAGCTCTTTATATGTTCGACCTCCCTGTATTGGGCATAAAAGACCGTTACCTGCTTTGTCATAATGTTTAGTAATTTCTTTCAAGATATCTTCGCTGAGCATAGGCATGGCGAAGTCCATGACATTTGCTTAATCCCATTTCCTTAGTTACTTGATAATAGTGGGCTAAATGGCTTTTATAGGATTTTTCCTTAGGGATTAGAGAATGACCGGTCGGTATTTGATTCGTGGCTTTAATTAACCATTGACGCTGCTCTTCATTAGTTAATTTAAAATCTCGCCCAATACCTCCCTTTGTCCAGCTGGGTTTTATAATCAATCTTGCTCCTTGCCAGGTTTCACTGAGCACGAGCTTCATGGACTCCTCACGACGAAGACCAAAGAGAAATTGGGCTTCCAAAGACAAACGGATCATAGGATCTTGGCATTTGGAAAAATCGACATGAGTTATTGCTTTATTATATTGGGGAGCATAATTTCTTCTACTTATCTGGTAGCTATCAGTATTAGATTTAACTAAATCAGGTTTATTTAACAAGGAGGCTACTTTACGTAATTTGGCCATGTAGTTTTTGATTGTCGCGGGATTTTTATTCTGCTTTTGCCAATGTTCAACTAAAATATGTATGTGTTTTGGTTTTAACCCTTTGATGTGCGTTAACATGTATCCTAGTTCATGCAGGTCTTTGATGCAGCGATTAAGCATATGTTTCATATCAGCTCGGCTAGCATGTGAATACTTATGAACTTTCTTCACGCATCCATTAATGGAATATTGGGCATTTTTAAGCTTGGTTTTACTCATTAAGATATCTCCATAGCGAATCACGAGATTTGATACCCATTTCAATACGGATTAACCAGTAGGTTTCATATTTTCCCAACAGCGGTAAGAGATAGCGATGCATCTGTTTTGCATATAAATAACGCCATGATTTATTAAGCGGTAGGGCATTTTTTTTAAGTTCTTTTCGCCACGCAAATTTTGTTTCTTCACATCCATTAGATTCAGCAATAGTTTTGCCGCTAGTTATTTCCTTAATTTCATCGAGAATGGATTTTTGTGTTTCATTGCGAATGGGAATTGTTCTGTCGATGGAATTGAAAGAGATATCGCGCGTTATCCAGAGGCTATCCTCTTGCATGTGAATTTCTGGTTTTATGTAAATTGCTTCTTGAAATGTCAGACCAAATTCTGTTTGAAGTGTCATAATTATGCGGGGTATTTGGCTATTCATTGATTGCCAATAATCATGTTCGATTTTCAGTTTTCTTTTACGCTTTTTAGTTTTTCGAAGTTGTAGCGATTTATTGTCTACATTAGCTACCAAGCAGTCTATGCTTTTTAGATAATGCCGAATTATTGTCATGTAATTCATGATAGTGCTTGCGCGAATTTTACTTTTTTTCCAATGGGCTACTAGATGATGAATATGATGTGATTGAAGACCTTTCCAGGAGGATGGCACTTCACCAATGGTATAGAGGTCATCTATCATTTTACGAATGACAAAAGCCCGTTGTTTTCTTACTTTGTAGCTGCCTTGATTGGCCAGTTTCAAATATTGATTTGCAGTCTGTCTTATACTGTATTTTCTCATCGTCCTATCCAAAATAAATCTATTTGCCCTGTCTTTGGTTTAGTGTTGGTCGAGCGGCTCACTCAAAGATGAAACCTGGCCAAAGCCACAAAGCTCGAAGTAGGGGGCAAATCAATCGTTATAAGGCAAACGATCTCGCCGATTTACAACAGTTTTTGGTGAGTATTTCCTCCTTGTTTTGATGAGTAATAGAAACGACAAGACAATGGGTCTTGTTACACAAAGTCCATGGTCAAATTGAGATAAAATTGACTTAAACTCCCGAGGGAGTTGCCCTGTCGGATGACAGAGTTTCCTAGATGGGTTTCCCGACTGTACGTCCAGCCACAAGGTTAGGGAATGAAGTGGCTTTGCATAAGACATCGGTTGATGTTTCACCGGAATTTCACCGGCTCATCAGTTATGCTTGATTTCAAATTAGCAAAGCAGTCGTTGCTTCACAAGGGATTTTAGAAAGTATTTTGTCCAATCCCGATTGGCGGGATCGGACAAAATGGGAAAATGTGTTGATTTTACGCGGTAAAATCAAGGTGATTTTTCTGCGTCACTGCAGGAAAATTGCAGTGACGCAGATAAACCGGACTGTAAAAATTCATTTGCAAGACAGCAAAGAATAAAATAGTATTAAAAGCGCGTTTGAGGTATTAAATGCAACAAGCGCTGATAGGAGGGACTGCAATCCCTCGCTACCAGCTAACCATATCTACTTTAAAGGAGTAAATAATGGCTAAACGAATCTTAGTCTATTTCAGTTTTACATTTCAATGGCTAGTCGGTAAGAGGCCACCGAAATTTTCCCCCTTGATTACACAGTTTGAATATTAAAATCATGGTTATAAGTAAGCCTTAGGCGTGCTTTTAGCTAAAAATCTTAATGAATTCAACTACTTGCTAAGTCTTATCGGCATTCTTTGGGTAATAACAAACCCAACCGCAAACAACTTGCTGAAATCCAAGCCTTACTTTCTGATATCTGGATAAAGCAACCCATTAGCATTGATTTGCACTTAAGCCAGCAAGAGAAACAATGCCTCTATTTATCAGCCCAAGGTAAAAAATTCAAAGAAATAGCTAATCACCTAAATGTATCTCAAAGAGAAATAAGCCAATATCGTCAATCAATCTTGCAAAAACTAAAATGCAAAACGATAAACAGCGCAATTATTGTCGGTATTCGTTACGGGGAAATCAAAGCAGAAGATTTACTAGCAGCGGGGTAGGGGGTAGTTGCAAATTCCACTCCCTGTGGTCAATACATCCTTGTATTGTCTCCGTTTAAGGACATCAATGTCCCAAAATTTGCAACTTCCATGGTATTAGTATGACTTAATCCAGGTTGTGCGTCATTAAGACATGTTTGGTAAATGGTGTAAGAGATGCCTTACAAAAATTCATCGATTTACACAAGCTATGTTGTATCAAGCTACCCTTGCTAAATTTTAATAAATAAATGATAGAAGTATTTAGAGATGAAAAAATTTACTATAATAATAATAATCTTCTTGACCCTGCACAGGCAGGCCCGAATTACGCGGGAAAATGGAGGAGGACCAAAAAAGCGGCATTTAGTCGCTTTTTTATTACTGTGGATGAACAAAAATCCCATAACCAAATTCAGAGTTTTTACAGGCATTAATATTAAAAATAGGTTTCAAAACATCAATCCATTCTTTAATTTTTGCATCCGAAATGAATTTTTTACGTTTTGGTGATTGATTTATGCCTAATTCTATATAGACATATTGTGATATTAGGTAAGCTATTAAGTCTGCTGCTTGAATGAAATAACTAAATTGTGAATTTTTAGGAAGTGGATCATCAACAATAGACTCAAGCTTGATCGGTCTGGATTGCTCACCGCCTTTATAAGGTACATAATTGTATCGATATAATTTTCTGCATATTTTTCTTGTCTTATGTAGGTACCATCATCTAGTAAAAGCAAGAACTTGCCATATTTATAAAATCTATCTGTCTCATTTTTTTGCTGGTCATAGTATAAATTGGTATCAATACGAGTAAGCCCATATGTAAAAGCTTTCTCCAATACGTCATATTTTCCATCGATTCTATCTTTAATAATAGCTACATTCAAAGATTGTACATTTAGTGATTCCAAGTCTGAAATTGCTCTAACAAATTGTTCAATTATTTTTATTCTTATATGGTTTGAAAGGGATAATCGTGTATAAGGATTTTTGTTAAGAAAAAATTCACGAGAATGGAATTCTATCCTAGTTGGCAGACCATACGATTTTAGGCTTCTTCTTAAATCTAAAAAATGTTTAAAACATTTGTCCCATTTATCAACATTCATATAAAGAAAGCTCAAAAAAAACAGGGACTTTCATATTTTGGATATCCTGGATCACCTGCTTCATCACAGTATACTAATTTCATTTCTCATCCATAAGAAGAAAATATCTACAATCAGTATAGATAGAGAATAATGAAAACTGTAGGATAAGGGCTAGGTCTTACTCTTTGAACAGTGCTCTTAATTGGGCATAAAGCAGAGATTTATCCAAGAACTACTTTATTACTTTTTTAAAAATCCTCTTTTTACTATTTCTCTATAAAGCATCGTCCAACTGTTCCAAACTGTTTGAAAGTCCTCTATCTTCTTCTGCGATTTGGGTTTGTTCATATCAATTTTGAGAATTAATTTATCTATAAAAGAATCTCCATGAGGAGGGGTTTGATTTTTGGATATTTCATCAAAAAAAATTTCAAAATAAAGGCTAGTATAAGTAGGGTTATTTATATCATGGCCCATGGAAGTGGATGAAATACAAATATTCAGAAGGTCGGCTAGTTTATTTAGATTTTGCTCGTCCATAATCACTCCCTAAAAAATATATTTAATTTTGCTATTGAACAACAGGATTGCTGCAATTTTCGTTGAAGCAAGAGTTGTATTTAAGATTATCCAATTATAGTATGAGTTTCATTTAATGAATTGATTTTTACAATTTGAATATCTGGATTAAGTGCATTAGCTAAAGTATTTAAGAGATAATTGTCATGACTTACTATTGCTGAAGAATATGAAGCGCCAATTAATTGTAAACTATCAGTGAATTTGTCTTCACTTGGTGTAGCCTGGTTTCGAATAATTAAGTAGTTCAAATAAAATTGTGAATAAAGAGATGTTCGTAATGCGGGGTAAGAGCCCAACCTCTTCATGAGGCAAACTGCATTTTCCGCAGGTAATTTTTTCCCAGTCAATTCTTCTAACCATTTTTGCAGTATTGGTATATTACTTTCAATTTGTTTAAGACAATGTTGTAAATAATAATCAAATGTTAAACTGAGGCTCTTTTTATTTTTTTCAGGTTTCCATAATTTTTCTCTACAGTCATCCCAAAAAAATTGTCTTCCGGATATAAATTCTTCATGAATGCTATCAAAAATGCCTAATGAAAATTGTTTAATGCGTTCAGCTAGAATTTCTGCAGTATAATGGCCTAATGATGCAATTACTGAAGAACCATGCAATAAATTGTCTAATTCCTGGTTATAAAGCATGGATCTTTGGCAATAATAAATTGGATTTAGCTGTTTTAAGAAGGTAAAAAGTGCTGAGGCTTTGTCCGTGGCATTTGTTTTAAAGCAACGACCCATTTCATAAATGGTATCCATCCCGACTACTGGGATAAAATTATTTGACGAAAAAAGGTGATTGGTTAATTGTGCATCAGCAGCGCTATTGTCATAAAGCCAGTTGATTGCTGATGTTTCGATAAACGCTGTTTTCAACCTGATTCCTTTTAGTGTCTACATTGCGTCTACATGGAAATTTCGAGCTTCTCGCGATTTCACCATAACCCCTTGATTTATATGGTGGCCAGAGGCAGAATCGAACTGCCGACACGAGGATTTTCAGTCCTCTGCTCTACCGACTGAGCTATCTGGCCGCGAGAGGTTGCTATTAAACTCCGAGAATGCTTTCGAGTCAAGCGGTGTTTAGGACTTTTTTGTAAAAAATTAATAGGGCTTTAAAAAGAGGGTATTTCGAAACCTAAATGGTTTAATTTTATACTTTTTTTGGTTTTGTTAGGTCGAAAGCTTGAGCGTTGTGCATGCATTAGTATTCGGTAAAGACATAAGTTAAACTTAGCTAATCTCTCTCCTAAATGAGCTGATACATGGAAACGAATACACAAGTCACTATCGTGGGGGCTGGGCCTGTTGGGTTAAGTATGGCAATTGGGTTGGCTCGCATGGGTATCCGCTGTGTTGTGATAGAAAAGCATGCTTCGACTACCAATCATCCTAAAGCTCGGGGGGTAAATACCCGAACCATGGAAATTTTTAGGCTGTGGGGATTGGAGAAGGGGCTGCGTCAATATGAACTTCCTTTTGAGGCTCACCGGTTTATTTGGTTAGAGTCGTTTCAGGGTAAAGAATTGTCACGCATAAGCGCCAAACCAAGATCGTCTTCAGCGAGTCCGACTTCAACTGCTTTAATATCACAAGATTGGGTTGAGCATGAATTATTTGTTGCTACCCAACGCTATCCTGAGATTCAATGCTTATTTAATACCACCATGATTGAGTTTTATCAGGATGCTCATGGGGTGCGAACGACAGTCAATGATAATAAAACCAACAAGCAACTTGATATCAACTCACAATTTTTAATAGCCGCTGATGGCGCCGTCAGTCCCATTCGCAAAACGTTAAACATTGCAATGGAGGGAGAGGATAATCTAGGGGAATTTTGTAACATCTATTGTGAAATGGATTTAGGTAAATATGTTAAAGATCGTCCTAGCGTAGGATTTATGTTCACTCGTAGAGATATCATGGGAACATTTATCTTGTCAAAAGATGGAGCAAAAAAATGGCTTCTTGGCGTGCGTTATGATGCAAATCCAGAGCTCTCTAAGAAATTTTTTACCGATGATTTCTGTGTTGAATTCGTAAAACGGGTTATAGATGACGACTCAATCAATGTTTCATTAATTAATAAGTCATTTTGGACAATGGCAGCTCTGGTTGCCAAAACTTATCGTCAAGGTCGTATTTTTTTAGCGGGAGATGCTGCACACCGATTACCGCCTACTGGTGGTTTAGGTATGAACACTGGAATTCAGGATGCCCATAATTTATCTTGGAAGCTTGCTTTGGTGTTACAGGGATATGCTAAAGATGCTTTGCTTGATACTTATTTTGAAGAGCGAGCCCCCATTGCGGTAGCTAATATTGATTGGAGCACAAAAAATGCGAGACGATTTAGTACTATTTTTCAAGCTATTTACGAAGAGGACTTTGTGACAATGAACCGAGCTTTGGAGGAGCAAAACGAACACTTAAACCAAATTGCTTTAGATATTGGTTTTCATTACGAACAAGGCGCATTAATTCCAGATCGTGGATCTTATCCTGCTATGGAAGCAGACCAGTATATCCCTTCGACCCTTCCAGGTAGCCGGGCTCCTCATTATATGCTGTATCGGGATGATAAACCGGTATCGACTTTGGAGTTGTTCGAACGATCATTTGTAATTTTAAGTAGCGATAGAAATCCAGATTGGCATAATGCCGCATTAGCGATAAAAACTTGCCCGCTAAAAAGCTATCGTGTTGGCACTCATGGGGAGTTGCAAGATCCCGAAAATCAATGGGCTCAGATGTATGAAATTAGTGAGCAGGGGGCTGTCCTCGTACGTCCGGATGGTCACGTTGCGTGGCGATCGAGAGAGGCAGTGAAGGATGCTGCCCATTGCTTAAGGGAAGTATTAAGAAAAATGCATTGTGTGGTTTAATGTGCATTAACCCAATTATTTCTTTTGTTGAAAAGCAATCGCAATTTGGGCACCCAATATTGCATTGCTTTTAATAAGTTCTATGTTGGCTTGTAAACTCTGACCTGCTGTTAATTGGGCTACTCGCTGTAATAAGAAGGGGGTGATGGCTTTGCCATTAAGATTTCGGGCTTCTTTCTGCGCTTGTTTAATAATCGGCATGATTTGTTCATCGGGTATTTCAGCGGCTTTAGGGATGGGGTTTGCGATTACAATGCCATTGTTGAGGCCTAATTTATATTGATAATACATGAGGTTGGCAACGTCTTCAGGGTTATCTAAACGGTGGAGCAGAGGAATACCACTCGACTGACTGAAGAAAGCTGGAAATTCGTCGGTGCGATAACCAACTACAGCAACCCCGTACGTTTCTAGCACTTCTAATGTTTTGGGTAAGTCTAAAATTGATTTTGCGCCAGAACAAATGACTGTGACAGGGGTCGAGCTAAGTTCGAATAGGTCAGCCGAAATATCAAAGCTTTCGCCGACGTGGTGATGTACACCGCCGATTCCACCCGTTACAAAAAGAGGTAACCCTGCTAAATGTGCACAAAACATGGTTGCTGCCACAGTCGTGCTAGCAGTTAGTTGATGGCTCAAGGCAAAAGCAATATCTCTTCGTGAAGCTTTAATGACTTCCGGATGATTGGCAATATGCTTCATGATTTTATGATCGATACCAACGTGAATTTTGCCGTCGTATAGGGCAATGGTTGCTGGAACAGCGCCATTATCACGAATGAGTTGTTCAACTTCTTTCGCTGTGGCCAAATTATCAGGATAAGGCATACCATGCGAAATAATAGTGGATTCGAGAGCCACAATAGGGCGCTGCTTTTTAATAGCTTCTGCAACTTCTTCACCGATATGCAACAGTTCATGACCCATGTTAATTTGCCTCATTCTTTAGGAACAAAACCTGCTGGTGTTGCTGAACCTTCTCCAAAAAAATATTTTTTCATTTCTTCATTTAGAAATTCTCGTGCTTTTGGATCAATCAGGCTAAGGCGATATTCATTAATCAGCATTGTTTGATGGGCTAGCCACATTTTCCATGCTTGTTTACAGACATGATTAAAAATTTTTTCGCCCAGGGGACCTGGAAACGGAGCGGTATCTAAACCTTCTGCTTCTTGCTTTAATTTACAACAAAAAACGTATCTTGCCATGCCATACCTTAATTTATAGTTTTATAACCCATGATTATGCGATAATGAAATCGCTATTGCTAGTTCCTATTAATCAGCACGACATTTGGACTGTTGGGCCAACATAATATGTTGGGAGAGCAATTGCTCTTGTTCCTTATTCATCTCTTCGAATTGCACCGCAGTATGATACTGGTTTTCATTGTAATACTGACTATAAACAACTGAGGCATTGAGCAAAATTGGAATCATTTTGGGTTTAGTGTAGATGATGATTTTCATGTGCGTTTTTTCTTTAACACGCTCTTTTGTTTTAAAAGCCATCCCACCTAAACTGAGATTAATTTTGCGTAAATGGATTTTTTCACCAATCATTAGATGACGTGCCAAGTATTCAATTTTGGCATTGATTAAATTGAGATAATGCGCAAGGGCTGGTTCATGCACAGCAAGTGATTGAGTCAGCTTAGATATCTCATAATCGATGCTTTGAAAATACTGTGTTGTTTCGAGGTAGCGCTTTCCGCTTTGTCCCAAAAGTTCTTCGGTGATTATTTTATCGGAATAAAGCTCACCTGGTTCGACTAACCTGTAATCAAAATAAACCTGATCTTCAATGCGGAAATGTTGACGTCTTTCGTGTATTGGCATGTTTACTCCATAAATTCCGTTTTAAGGGGTACCTGCTTGATTGAGGTAGTGCTATTGCAAAAGTCAAGGTACGCTAAGTCTTATTGCAAGCAGTTTCTATCCTTAAATATAGACATATATTTGCATTATTGGTAAAAAATAGAGCAAATTTTATAGCCATTTACTTAAGAAGTATAAAGTGTACAAATGCAGGGGATAATAAAAGTAAAAAAAATGACGAATACGAGGAATTCTTATATCGATTTGCGTCGCCAAAAGAATTACGGCTAAGCTGACAAGAGCCCAATGATTAGCATTAATGTCATCAAGAAAAAAGTAGGCTACAGCGCACGCTAGAAGGCGAAGGAGTGTGGGGTTTTTACAATAAAACCAGGCAGTAACACAAAAGAAAATTCCTACCCAACTATACTCTACAAAAAAGCCGCCGATTAAAAAAATAAAAATGGCGAAAACACGATTTCTATTCCCTCCTAATGCACAACAATAAAGGGTTGCAGTGGCGACTCCTAGTGTAAACAGAATGTTCAAAGGCCAAATAAATTGCAAATGACGCATGGCAATATAGCCGGGTGTTGCGATTGCTCCAAAAATGACTAAGCGGACTAAAACTTTGGAATAAAGTCCGCGGGGAAGGGCATCTGGTCGAGCGAGATTATAGGCAAAAATAAAAGCAAATAGGGGCATGGCAAGTCTGCCAATGCAATAGAGCGTTTGAATAGACGAAGCGTAAAAAAAGCGGTTGATGTGATCGATAGTCATGGATACTAAAGCTATCCATTTCACTAGCTCCATACTACCGCTGCTGATTTTGATCGGAGGAAGATTATTAACTTTTTCCCAATTTAGGTAATCGCCCAATAGTTATCTCCAACCCCATCCAGTAGTTTTTAGCGAAAACTAATGTTAACCATATAAATTGCTTTATGGAATAAGTTAATAGAAAAATATGATTAATCGCAGTAGGTTTCTAACCAGCATTCACCGAATGAATTACAGACTTCAACGTTTTCGCATACTGGGGCATAATATCTTCTGGGGGGCACATTGATAACAATATTGGGGCCAGACCAGCCACCATTATAAAAGAAACCGCCTTGGCCATAATAGCGACCAAAGCCATGACCATAGCCACCATGGTAATGACGATGGCCACCATACCAGCTACCATGGCTATGCCAAGCATTACCAGCTGTGGTTGCAAGAAGACCTATAACAAACACAAGTGTACCTATTATATTGCGCTTGCTGTTCGTAAGCATGATTATCCTCAAGAAAATTTTTGTAATTATTGAGTGGAGTACTCAGATAAGATTGGCTATGAAAATAGGCTTTTTTCTTAACTGAGTGTTGATAGAGTATACAAGAGATTCCAAAGGGCGGCTATTGTTTCGTCATAATGGCGATTTCACAATAAGTTAAATTTTAAGCAAGGAGACGACTTGGATGTGGGTAGGTTTGCTTGAACCTTCCAGATTTCATAATCGACGTGGTTAAATGTTGGATTAATGGCTCAATAAAGAGCCATTTGTTCATGAACATCAGGAGCCCAGACACTGCATTGGACCTGACCAATGTGTTTCTGTTTTAATAACAGCATGGTTAAACGAGATTGGCCAATGCCGCCGCCAATGGTTTGAGGAAATTCGCCCCGAAGCAATTTTTGATGCCATTCCAAATTCAAGCGCTCTTCATTTTGAGTAATCATCAGTTGCTGTCTTAATGTTTCTGCATTAACTCTGATGCCCATAGAAGAAATTTCAAAGCTATCTTCCAGGACGGGATTCCATACTAAAATATCCCCATTCAGGCCTACAAAACCCTCTTCATTCTGACTTATCCAATCATCATAGTCTGGTGCCCTTAGGTCATGGGGTTCACCATTGGAGAGTTGAGATCCAATACCGATTAAAAAAACAGCACCTAATTCTTTTGTAATAACACGTTCACGTTTTTTAGCGCTCAGATGGGGGTATCGTTTAAGAAGTTGCTCGCTATGCACAAATGTGATTTTTTCAGGTAAAAATGGAGCTAAACCAAATTCAGCGTATACCGCTGCCTCAGTCTTTTTTATGGCATCATATACTTTAGTTACTGTTTGCTTCAGGTAAGCTAAAGTACGTTCGCCTTCAGCCATGACGCGTTCCCAATCCCATTGGTCGACGTGCACAGAATGGATGGCAGTTAGTTTTTTTTCATCAGGGCGAAGGGCTTTCATATGGGTGTATAGTCCTTCTCCGACTTCAAAATTGAATCGCCCTAGCATCTTACGTTTCCATTTTGCGAGAGAATGGACTACTTCGTAGGCAGCCCCGGGTAATGCTTTGATTGTTACGTTAACTGCTTTTTCAACGCCGGAAAGATTATCTTGCTCCCCATCCCCCACTTTGCTCAAGATGGGGGCTTGAACCTCTATCAATCCTAATTGTTGTTCGAGTTGTCGCGAGAAAAAACGTTTTACAAAGCTGATTTGCTGTTGCTTTTCGATAAATTGCTGCTTCATTGTGGCTACTCACTTAAAAGTTATCATGAATATTTCACAATAAATAGCCTTATAAATTCAATATTAATTAATAAATTTTGTATTTTAACTGTATTTTATTTAAAATAAGCTAAATTATTTTAAATTAAATTCAAAATAGGTGGTGCTATCGGATGGAAAATTATCAAATCGATAATCTCGATAAAAATATTCTCAATGCTCTTATTAGAAATGCACGGGTCCCTTATGCTGAATTAGCTAAAAATTTTGACGTAAGCCCAGGGACTATCCATGTGAGAATAGAAAAAATGAAACAGGCAGGAATCATTACAGGTGTGTATGCCCAGGTTG
This sequence comes from Legionella micdadei, assembly GCF_000953635.1. Lineage (NCBI taxonomy): Bacteria > Pseudomonadati > Pseudomonadota > Gammaproteobacteria > Legionellales > Legionellaceae > Legionella > Legionella micdadei. The sequence continues at coordinate 2,269,879 of NZ_LN614830.1, read as the reverse complement.
ATCCAAAGCAATTAGGCTATGACGTTTGTTGTTTCATTGGTATTATTTTAAAAGGTGCAAAGGATTATCATTCCGTGCTTGCTAAGCTGAAAAGCCTCGACGAAGTGGTAGAAGCTTATTACACGACAGGTTCTTACAGCATATTTATTAAAGTCATGTGTCGCTCAATTGAGGCACTCCAAAAAGTGCTGATTAACAAGATACAAGCGATTGAGGAAATTCAATCCACGGAAACTTTGATCTCTTTAGAAAATCCAATCTTGCGTACTATTATTCCATGAAGCCATTTTTGAGAAATGGTTTTAAAAATAAATGAAGTCAAGACTGTTTTTTTATTTTTTATTTGTTAAGATAGTCCACCCGGTGGACTTCCCTTCGTTCATCAATCCTGTGGATATCTTCTCCAACTCACTTATCTCAATTTGCCTCAGCTTTCTTTTTATAACAATAATAATCCATACCGGACAAGGGGTTGGCGCTTTCCTTAACTATTTCAAATAAATTTTGTTATCCACAAATTCAGTGGATAACTCTGTGTATACACTGTCGAATAGCTTATAAAAAAAGGAGATTAGTGTGATGTTTAGGTTTTTTACATCACGATTGGCAAAAGACTCAGTTGTGTTTGGTAGTGGTTTGAATAATCCAATCCAAAATTTGAGGCCATAACTGTTGATGAGCGAGTTGAGAAACAAGAGGGCCTAAATGCTGAATTACTGGGCCGCAATCTGACTCATAAATGAGTACCTTGAATGGTTGGGCTTGAGTTGATTGAAGACCTTTGATTAAAGAATCAGGAGGGACTACGCCGCCAAAAGGGTTGACAATAGCTAAGGTAGGTGAGCGTAATTGGGCTAAGCTTGTATAACGTTTGCCAATTTTAAGTCCTCCCTGAAGAAAGGCATTGTTACGAAAAAGTTGTTCAGTAATTTCTTCGAAAAGTCGCCAAGGCAAAGGGAATTCATCATATGCCCAACGACTTACACGTGCATGAATTTCCATTGCTTTAGGATTGAAGGAACAGGCTGCTAAATCAGATAATGTTTGAAAATGAAAAACTTCAGGCGCAGCAGCAAGGCTTAAGAGGTTAATCAATGTTCCAGAAACAGCGTTTCCAGTAAAGGCATGGAATAAGTTCAGGTCAGGAATTTTGGCTATGGCTTCTGCTAAAGGGCCTCCTTCTTGGCCAAAAGCAAGAGGAGTATCCACTAAAACAAGACCATGGACTCTCTCTGGAAATAAGGAGGCGAAAATTGCGGCAAATGTACCTCCTAAGGAATGACCCAGTAACACTGGCGCTTGGCACTGTGTATTTGCTTTGATTGCATTAACAGCCGTTAGAGGCAAGGTGTCGGTATATTCCCTCAAACCAAATCCTTGTTGGTTGGGAGTAGTCCATTCTAGTAAAAAGACTTGCATTCCTTGTTCTAAGCAACGCCGTACAACACTGACATCGGGAATGAGATCCCAAATATAGGCTCTCTTAAAAGGGGCAGGAATAATAAGGACGTTAGGGCCTGATGATTCATCATGATCGTATTTCCTCAGCCTTGCCCCATCAAACGTAGCAATAATTTGGTAGGGAGTTTCCTGGGGGCCTAATCCCATACTGTCCAAAATTTTTCCCAAATGACGTCGTGTATCATCGATCCATTCCATTATTGCTCTCAATCCCGAGGCATACTTGCCCCATTTGTCCATTAATCGTTTATTTTGAGTGCTTCTATTTATTAAAAATATCACAACTCTTCATTGATAGCGGAAAAATTTTCCACAGAATCTGTGGATAACTGTGTGTATTGCATGATAATGAGTATATGAATTGTTGAGATTGCTTGCTAAAAAACAAGCGTTTGGGAGTATCTGGAATAGAGAAAAGTGAATTAGCTATATCATGCCAAGCTGAATTTAACTACAATAGATCTTTTACAAGTTACATTCCTTATGTTTAAGCCACTGGCACTTTATATTGGACTACGTTACACACGCGCTAAAAAACGAAATCATTTCGTTTCCTTCATTTCTTTAAGCTCAATGCTAGGGATTGGACTAGGAGTCATGGTACTGATTACCGTGCTCTCGGTAATGAATGGTTTTGATGAAGAAATCCACAAGCGTTTTTTTGGAATGGCCCCAGAAATTACTGTAAGCGGTAAGGAAGGCAAAATAGTCGATTGGCAGCTTTTGCAGAATGAGCTTAAACGTACGCCAGGAGTTATTGCGGTAGCTCCTTATATTGGTGGACAAGGCCTGCTTACTCATGAAGGCCAAGTATTACCTATTGTTCTTACTGGTGTTGATCCTATACAAGAGCAGTCTATAACGCATATACAAGATAAGTTGCTTATGGGAGATATTGCTGATTTGCAACATTTTGGCATCCTCCTTGGCCGTAATCTGGCTGATAGCCTTGGCGTCATGGTGGGAGATAAAGTAACAATTATGATTCCTCAGGCGACGGTCACTCCAACAGGGATGATTCCCCGTTTTAAGCGCTTTACAGTGGCAGGGGTATTTTCCGCAGGCACTGGATTTAATTTTGATGCAAAACTTGCTTTTATCAATTTGACAGATGCCCAAAAACTCATGCAGTTAGGCGATGCAGTAACTGGGCTGAAAATGAAAATTAGTAATATTTATGATGCCCCAAAAATCTCTGATCAATTAGCTGATAAGTTAGGCGAGCAATATGAAGTAGGTAACTGGACACAGCAATTTGGCCCATTTTTTCATGCTGTTAAGATGGAAAAAACCATGATGTTTTTAATCTTGCTTCTGATTATTGCAGTGGCCGCTTTCAATTTGGTTTCATCCTTAGTAATGGTTGTGAATGACAAGCAATCGGAGATCGCTATTCTAAGAACGATTGGCGCAACGCCATCCACGATTCTTTGGATATTCATTGTGCAAGGAATGATGGTAGGAGTAGTAGGGACATTATTAGGATTGATTGCGGGAATTATTTTGGCATCGAATGCGACATCAATCGTTAATTTTCTACAGTCGGTCTTCCATACTCAACTCCTTTCATCGAATGTTTACTTTGTGGATTACTTGCCTTCAAAAATTATGATGAGTGATTTATGGCAAATTTGTGCTGCTGCTTTATTCATGAGTTTTATTGCGACCATTTATCCGGCTTGGCGTGCCTCAAAAACCGTGATAGCGGAGGCTTTACACTATGAGTGATGTTATTTTTGATTGCCAAAATTTAGGTAAAACTTACCATGACGGCACAGAGTCAATTGAGGTATTAAAAGGGATTAATTTCACCATTAGCCGTGGTGAACGTATTGCCATCGTTGGGCCTTCAGGTTCCGGTAAAAGCACCTTATTGCATTTGCTAGGTGGCTTGGACAGACCGAGTAGTGGGAAATTATTGATACAAAATGTTAACTGGCAAACACTCTCCGAAAAACAGCGATGTAGGCTGCGCAATAAGGAATTAGGTTTCGTCTATCAGTTTCATCATTTATTACCTGAGTTTACTGCTTTGGAAAATGTGTGCATGCCTTTGTTATTGGCAAATAAATCCCTTGCTGAGGCACAAAAACAGGCGGAAACCATTTTAGAGAAAGTTGGATTAGCACATCGCCTAGGGCATAAACCTTCACAACTCTCTGGCGGAGAGCGTCAACGCGTTGCAATAGCTAGAGCTTTAGTCCATGAGCCTCATTGCGTTTTGGCGGATGAACCCACAGGGAATTTGGATAATGCAACTGCGTTAAAAATTTTTGATCTTATGCTGGGCTTGAATGAACATTTGAAAACAGCGCTGGTTATTGTGACGCATGACCAACAAATAGCTGCACGAATGGATAAAATATTAACCATTCAGGATGGACATCTCATTTAGAATCATTAGGTCGGGTTCTGAACAAACTGAGGATCCCCTCGAAGAGGCTACTGCCAGGAGTCAGGGGATCCTTCGCGATATTCAGGATGACACGTTAATTTAATAACCTTTAATAATCTGCATGTCCAGGAGTGCGTGGAAAAGGAATCACATCACGCACGTTGCTGACCCCTGTTACATAACTGATTAGCCGCTCAAACCCCAGGCCATAACCGGCGTGAGGGACTGTGCCGTAGCGACGCAAATCCCTATACCATTGATAGCTCTCTTTATTTAAATTGCACTCATCCATCCGGTGATCAAGGACTTCTAACCGCTCTTCGCGCTGGCTACCGCCAATTATCTCACCGATTCCTGGGGCTAATACATCCATAGCGGCAACTGTTTTCCCGTCTTCATTTAAGCGCATATAAAATCCCTTAATGTCTTTGGGATAGTCAGTAAGAATGACCGGCTTTTTGCAAAGCTCTTCTGCAAGATAGCGTTCATGCTCTGATTGCAAGTCAAGTCCCCAACTCACAGGAAACTCAAACTTGTGATTGGTATTTTCCAAAGCTTTGATTGCATCGGTGTACGACATGATTTCGAAATCAGAGGCTACGATGTGTTCTAAGCGCTCAATGCAACCCGGAGCCACAAACTGGTTAAAGAAGTTCATATCGTCAGCACGCTCTTCCAAAACGGTTTTACATAAATAGCGCAACATTGCTTGGCTAAGCTCGCAAATGTCACTTAATGTTGCAAAAGCGAGTTCAGGTTCAATCATCCAGAATTCAGCTAAGTGTCTGCTTGTGTTAGAATTTTCAGCCCGGAAAGTGGGACCGAAAGTGTATACTTTAGACATTGCTAAACAATATGCTTCAACGTTTAATTGACCTGAAACGGTGAGAAAGGCTTCGCGGCCGAAGAAATCTTGGGTAAAATCGATTTGCCCTTGTGGGGTTTTAGGGATGTTAAACAGATCTAAGGTGCTTACTCGAAACATTTCACCAGCGCCTTCACAATCGCTTGATGTGATAATCGGCGTATGGATCCAAAAATAACCCCGCTCATTGAAAAATTGATGCACTGCTTGTGCTAAACAATGACGAACTCGAGTAACTGCGCTTATGGTATTGGTTCTTGGGCGTAAGTGGGCGACTTCCCGTAAAAACTCTAAGGTATGACGCTTCGCTTGAATAGGATAAGTGTCAGGATTTTCTACCCAGCCAACCACCTCAATGGTTTCAGCTTGAATTTCAAAAGCCTGGCCTTTACCTTGAGATAAAACAAGTTTACCTGTTGTGATGATAGAACAACCGGTTGTGAGTTTGATGATATCCTGATGATAATTCGTTAAATTATCAGTGGCTACAATTTGGATTGGCGCAAAGCAAGAGCCATCATGTAAACTAATAAAGGATAATCCTGCTTTTGAATCGCGACGCGTTTTAATCCAACCGCGTACGGTGACTGTTTGATCAACAGGAATTTCACCATCTAAACATTGTTTTACTGTGTAGACCTCTGTCATGATGTACTCCAATTAGTATAGGGAGAATAAGCTGCTGTATAAATTACGTATAATGTAATCATTGGATAAAAACTTTGAATGATACACTAAATGAAATCAAGGGGGGAACATATGCTGCGTGGAGTTATAGTATTTTTTATGATTATCCTGCCGGTTTACTCGTTTGCGGATGATACTGAATTAAAATTATACCGTCCTTTTGCCGATGGAACCCCCGTAGTGATTAAAGAAGTCATCCCTGGACAATGCTGGCAGCAATCGCAGCGTATTAAACGAGAGGATGCTTGGCGTTGTGTAGCAGCGAATAAAGTTTATGATCCTTGCTTTGTGAAAGAATACGGGTCGCACAAGGAAGCTGTGTGTCCACAATCCCCTTGGGTTGGAGATAGTGTCCAAATTAATTTGTCCACACCTGTAGATAATACCCAAAATACCTCTCTTGATATGGCTGAGGCTTATCCTTGGGCTGTTGAATTAACGACAGGAGAGAAATGTCAAGCAGTGGATGATGGCGCTGTTTATGATGGGATGAAGGTTCATTATCAGTGTAATAGCCAAACTGTCTTGATTGGGCGCGTACAACGCTGTGAGGCAAAATGGAGTATCCTTCAACGGACTCCGAGTGGGATATCAACCGCTTTAGTCGCAAAGGCTTGGTTTTAGAAGAAAAATTATAGATTTTTAAATCGTCTATAATTAAATAGAGACTATTGTTTAAGGATAAACCAATGGAAAATATACATCTTCATTCTCTTATTCTCGCCCAGATTATCGGCTTATATTTATTGATTATGGCCATTATTATGTTAATGAGGCGACAAGCATACCTTGCCTATGTAGAAAAACTGCAGCCATCTTCCGGAGTCATTATAATGACTGCTTCTTTGGCCCTTATTATTGGTCTCTTTATCATTGTGGTTCATAATCGATGGACTTTTGCGCCAGATGTTGTGATCACTATCTTAGGCTGGTTAATAGCGATTAAATCGATTTTATGGTTGGCAGTACCTGAGAAAATGGTCAGTTCGACAAGAGCAGTCTATGAAACAAATTGGTATTATTTAATCGTTGCCCTAATCGCAATAATCGGAATATTTCTCATAACAATAGGATTTTATCCTTTTATGTAATAATGGGAAAAACGGTGTTAATCTTTCATGTTGCTTTCTGGCGCAGCCGCTTTAAAGGGCTCTAAAGAGCAGCAATAAGCATAGATCTCATTGATGAGGGGGTAGTTCTCCATAGAAAAATTAAACCGGTGTGCGTTATAAACTTGAGGAATAAGACACACATCCGCCATACTTACTTCGTTGCCATAACATACTTTATTTTTATGTGGCATGGCTTCGAGACGATTTTCCAGGGCGTCAAAACCTAGTTTCAGCCAATGGTGGTACCAGCCCAGAATTTGTTGTTCATCTGCATTAAATTCACCTCTCAATCGTTCCAAAACACGTAAATTATTCAGGGGATGAACATCGCAAGCGATAGTCAGTGCCATACTTCGAACTTGTGCGCGGGCAAGAGGCGTTTGAGGCAATAGATGCGGAGTAGGGCAAATCTCCTCGAGGTACTCAATGATGGCTATTGACTGGGTAATGATATGCCCATTTTCATTCAAAGTAGGAACTAAACCTTGTGGATTCAATTGCAAATAATCGGGATGGTATTGCTCTCCACCATGATTGATTAGATGAACCGCTAAGGTTTCATAACTGATATTTTTAACATTGAGTGCAATGCGTACACGGTAACTCGCAGATGAACGATAGTAATCATAAAGTTTCACTTTAAACCTTTATAGTTAGTCAGGGTTTGCTTAATAGCGCCAAAATAAGATTGCCCTTCCGGACTTAGCATTTCTATACGAATAATATCCCCAAAATGCATAAATTCTGTTTTGGGTTTCCCTTCATCGAGAACTTCAAGCATCCGTCTTTCAGCAATACAAGATGACCCTTTGCTGCGATCGCGATTTGAAACTGTTCCCGAGCCAATAATAGTACCTGCTGCTAAATGTCGCGTTTTTGCAGCATGAGCAATTAATTCAGGAAAGGAAAAGGTCATGTCTATGCCGGCATTAGGTTGACCGAATAGGTTATCATTTAGGTAACTAAACAACGGTAAATGCACACGCTGGCCATCCCAGTGGCTTCCTAATTCATCTGGTGTAATTGCAACGGGTGAAAAACTGCTGGCAGGTTTAGATTGAAAAAATCCGAATCCTCTCGCAAGTTCACCAGGGATTAAATTGCGCAACGACACATCATTAACCAGCATGAATAATTTAATGTGCTGAGATGCCTTTTCGCTGGTAATTCCCATTGGTACATCGTCAGTGATAATAGCAATCTCCGCCTCAAAATCGACACCGTAGGCTTCATCCGCAATTTCTATGGGGTCATTAGGGCCTAGAAACCCGTCAGATCCTCCTTGGTACATCAAGGGAGTGGTCCAAAAATCAGCTGGCATCTCAGCGCCACGTGTTTTTCTGACCAGTTCCACATGGTTCACATAGGCACTACCGTCAGCCCATTGATAAGCGCGTGGGAGAGGAGCTGCTACTTTACTTGAATCAAAAGGGAAGCAATTCGCTACCGAACCTTGATTCAAAGCAAGATAGACTTCATTCAGGCGTGCTTCAACTTTGTCCCAATGATCCAAGGCTTCTTGCAGCGTTTTGGCTATGTAATCAACTTTGGTAGCCCTTGTTATATCGCGGCTTACTACGCAGAGTTCGCCGTCGCGATTTCCAATTGATTTAAGACTGGCTAATTTCATCCTTAAAACCTCTTAGTGAATTTCTTGTAAGGTGCCTCGTTTAATTTGATCCCGCTCAATAGCTTCAAACAGTGCTTGGAAATTACCCTCACCAAAACCTTGATTTCCACGGCGTTGAATAATCTCAAAAAACACTGGTCCGAATATATTTTCGGTAAAAATCTGTAACAATAATCCACCTTTCGGATCTTTCTCACCGTCGATCAAAATGCGTTCTTGCTGCAGCTTAGCAAGAGGCTCTTTATGCCAAGGTATTCTTTGATCGACTATTTCATAATAGGTATCCGGAACGTCGAGAAAAGCAACACTGTGTTTTCTTAATGTATTTACTGTGGTATAGATGTCATCAGTATTAAGGGCCACGTGCTGAATCCCTTCGCCGCGATAGTCATGTAAGAATTCCTCGATTTGTGACTTGTCGTCCTTTGATTCATTCAGTGGAATTTTGATTTTGCCACAAGGGCTTGCTAAAGCTCTACTCACTAGTCCAGTCATCTGGCCAACAATATTGAAAAAGCGAATTTCATGGAAATTGAAAATGGATTCATAAAAAAGTGCCCATTTATCCATATTCCCACGGTGAACATTATGGGTAAGATGATCAATAAAGGTAAGGCCGCATCCTTGCTTTTCTTGCTCGGATGATTTCATTGTCTGCCAGTGACTGGCAAAAGGTTGATGATTATCATCAACAAAGTAGATGACACTTCCGCCGATGGCTTGAATGGCCGGTAGATCATGATTAGCATGCTGACAGTCATGAAAAGGTGTTGCACCTTGTTTAATGGCATGATCATAAGCTTGTTTTGCATCTTTAACACGAAAACCCATCGCACAAGCACCTGGCCCATGGGCTTTGGCATGTTCTTGGGCTTGGCAGTCAGCAGCTGCATTCACGATGAATTGGATTCCTCCTTGTTGATAGAGGCAAATATCCTGATTTTTATGCTGAGCGATTTTATGAAAGCCCATATTGATAAATTGCTTATCGAGTAAAGCTTTGTCTGGACCTGAGAACTCCAAAAACGCAAACCCGTCTAATCCGCAAGGGTTTTTAGCAGTATTTTCGTTCATTGACTCACTCCTGTTGGTCTTTAGCGCAGTATCCGAACTAAGGCTAAAGACGTGGTTTGACTAAAAATAATCCATCTGCGATTGCTAAAAGACTTACCTCAACCCGTTCATCCGTCTTAATTAATGCATTTAGGCGGCGGATTTCACGAGTTTGCCCACCCGTTTCATGTTCATCAATTACTTTACCATCCCAAAAAACGTTGTCTATGGCAATAATGCCTCGTGGGCTAATTAATTGCAGAGCCAATTCGTAATAATTCACATAATTTGTTTTATCAGCATCAATGAAGATAAAGTCAAAACTACGGTTATATCCTTCTTCCAGCAAATGATGAAGTGTATCCAGAGCAGGGGCTAAACGTAAACTGATCTTATGCTCTTGCTGCGCTTCACGCCAAAAAGGGGGGGCTATTGAAGTCCATTCGGTATTAATATCACAAGTGATGAGTTCGCCATCATCAGGCAAAGCCAAGGCCATGGCTAATGCGCTGTAGCCAGTAAAAGTACCTAATTCCAAGATTTTTTTTGCATCGATAAGACGAATGAGAAACTGCATGAACTGTGCTTGCTCTGGCGCGACTTGCATGTTTGCAAGGGGCAATTTAGCGGTTTCATCGCGCAGTGCTTTCAGGACAGGGTGCTCCCGCAAAGAGATATCGAGCATGTAGTCATAAAGCGCTGGAGTGAGACTTAAATGTTTCATTGGGGATGCCTTATTTATTTAATGCGCTAATCGCTCAAAAGAAGCCGGATTAGCGCTTAATTATCCTAGTGAACAGGTAGCAAACCTAATTTTTCTTGGGCTAAAGTGTCAGCAATTTCACTCGCTGGAAGATTCTCGCGCATTGAACGAGCAAAAATAGCTAACAAGGAGGTATGAATACCATCAATCTGCTGATTTACTAATTGTTCAGGCGTATGTAAATACTTGCTTGCTGCATAGATTAGTCCCCCTGCGTTGATTACGTAATCAGCGGCATAAAGGATCCCTTTTTCATGCAACAATTGTCCATGGTAAGTGTGGGCGAGCTGATTATTGGCAGCCCCTGCAATAATCGGAGTTTGTAATTGGCCTATAGTGCGGTCGTTGATAATCGCCCCCAATGCACAAGGTGCAAAAACATCGCAAGGCACTTTATGAATTGATTCAGTAGGGACAACTTCGGCACCAAATTCTTTTACTGCGCGTTCAACATTAGTGGCTTTGATATCGGCGACCGTCAGTTTAGCACCCAATTCGTGAAGATGCCCTGCTAGCAAATAACCAACATGGCCTAAGCCTTGTATGGCAATATGTAAGCCTTCTAATTTATTTTTGCCTAATTTGAATTCAACAGCGGCCTGAATCCCTCTCAACACCCCTTTAGCTGTGGAAGGAGACGGATCGCCATTATGGCTTGATAGGCTGGCTACGTAAGGAGTATGTTGGGCAATTATGTCCATGTCGCTTAATTGCGTACCACTATCCAAAGCCGTGATATAACGACCGTTTAATTCATTAACAAATTTTCCAAAAGCATGTAAGTATGCTTCACGGTCAAAAGGTTTATTTGGTTTAATAACAACTGCTTTGCCACCGCCTAGAGGAAGATTAACCGAAGCAGCCTTATAGCTCATGCCTCTGGCTAAACGCATGGCATCATAAATGGCACTTGTTGTATTTGGGTATTCTATAAAACGACAACCTCCTAGAGCTGGACCTAGTTTAGTACTATGAATGGCAATTATGGCCTTCATACCTGTTTCGGGATCCACTTTAAAATGCAGATCACCAAACCCATGCACTAGTGCGTAATCAAGAAAATCATCTTGAATGGTGAGTGCTTCGTTTGGCTTTATTTCGTTAACAGACATCATCAATAGTGCTCCAGTGAAATTGCATCCTACATGTTATAAATCCATTCCCGATTGAAAGCAATGTAGTTAAGTAAAATTTAACTTCCGATCCTATTATTAAGTTAAGCATAGATTCATGAGGATAAAGTTGGGTAGCCAAGCTCAGGCGGCAAGTGGAAAGCCAGCCGACGCTAGTGTAAACTGCTTTAAATTGAATATCGGAGATAGCGATGAGAAAACTGGCTGCAATGTTAGCACTGGCGGCGCTAAGTCCATTAGCGAATGCTGCTAATTTACCTCATAAAATGATGCTGGATAAGGTCGTCTTTCAAGTTTCTGCTAAACAGTGGGTTACAACCCAATCTGCATTGCTAACCGTAAGTATCAATGCCACTTTGACGAATGCTGATTTAGTGAAAGCCCGTGCAGAGATTATGAATAATTTAAATAAAATTGCTGCTGGTCAGTGGCAATTAACTCAATTTGATCGTTCCCAAGACAGTTCAGGACTTGAAAAATTGTATGTTGCAGCCCAGGCAAGGGTGCCTCAAGGAAGCTTGACTGACATTTATCAAAATGCAAAAAATGTGAGTAAACCAGGAGCCACTTACGAAATCAATGCGGTTGAGTTTAAGCCAAGTCTCGAAGAGACCCAACAGGTTAGAGCGCAGCTAAGGGATTATTTGTATCAGCAGATTAACGGTGAATTAAACCGATTGGATAAAACGTACACAAATCAAAATTACAGTGTACATCGCATCTATTTCTTTGAAGGGGATCAAGCTATTCCAATGGCTAAAGCTTATCAACCGCGGGCATTGAATACAATGGTGATGGCTGCTGCAGCTACCCCAGCACCTGCATTGACCGTAAGTAATGAATTAATAATGAATGCATTAGTCGAACTCGCCTCCAATCGACAAGAGGAAAATCCAAGTGCAAACCCTTGAGCGAATCATAGGACATCGAGGCGCTTCTGCTTACGCACCTGAGAATACCATTGCTGCTTTTGATAAAGCCTTGTCAATGGGGTGTCGTTATTTAGAATTCGATGTGATGCTTAGTGCGGACGGAGAGCCTTTTGTCTTTCATGATGAGTCCTTAAAGCGTACCACAAACGGCAAGGGTGAAATCGGTTTAGTTACTGCGGAATATTTGCAAAGCTTGGATGCGGGAAAATGGTTTTCCAGGCGCTTTCGTGGGGAAAAAATTCCTCATTTTCGTGACGTGTTGCAGTGGTTAACCTTTTCTGATGTGAAAGCGAATATTGAAATAAAGCCTTATCCAGGGACTTCTGAGCAAACAACCGTAGCAGTACTTTCCCATATTAACCGTTATTGGCCTCAGTCAAAACCCTTGCCATTAGTATCCAGTTTTGATCTTGTTGCTTTGAGCTTATGCCGAAGCTTAGCGCCAGAGATGCCGCTTGGCTTACTTCTCGATGAGTGGGATAAAGATTGGTTAGCAAAGGCTAAAGAATTACAATGTTATTCGGTGCACTTTAATAAACGTGCCCTTAATGCAGCCCGTGTCCAACAAATCAAGGAGCAAGGTTACGTGCTTTGTGTTTATACTGTGAATCGCAAACGCCAAGCTAAAAAACTCTTCGATTGGGGCGTTGATGCAGTGTTCAGTGATTACCCAGATCTGTTGTCATGAGCCGGTTCATTATTTTATTTTTCTTGCAATTTTCCTTCCTCACGCTGCAAGCAAAACCCGTCGAAATTGTGATGTGGCATTCGTTTGCTGGGCATTTGGGGGAAGAAATTAATCAGTTGGCGGCTGATTTTAATCACACTCAAAGCAATTATGTAGTAAAACCGGTCTACAAAGGTGAATATATTGAATCACTAACCAGTTTCGCTGCTGCTTTTAGAGCCAAGCAACCCCCTGATCTTATACAGGTTTTTGAAGTAGGCACGGCAACGATGCTCCATCCTAAAGGCATCATTAAGCCTGTTGAAACACTCATGCAAGAACAGGGTGTTTTTTTACCTAAAGAAAGTTTCTTACCTGCAGTGCGGGCCTTCTATAGTGAAGAGAACCGCTTGCTGGCCATGCCTTTTAATACCTCTATTCCTGTTATTTTTTATAATGCCGATGCGGTCGAAAAAGAGGGGTATAACGCGGATACTTTCCCACGAACTTGGGCTGAGCTGGAAATTCTAGCAGGTAAGCTCAGGAAGGCAGGTTATCCCTGTGCCTATACGAGTGCATATCCAGGTTGGATACAAATCGAGTCATTTTTATCTATTCATGGATTGGCAATGATTGAACCTGCGCCAACACATGCTGTTTACAACAGTAAGGCGATGGTTGGTCATCTTGAGCGCCTAAAAACATGGCAGGAAAAACATTATTTTGAATACGGTGGAAGAACGAGTGACGCCACGGTGTTATTTACCAGTGGTCAGTGTCCATTATTCAGTCAATCTTCGGGAAGTTATAATAGCCTTGCTGGATTGGTAAAATTCCGCTTAGGCGTTGCAATCTTACCGTTGGATACACAAATTAGTAAAATCCGTCATAATGACGTTGCTGGAGGAGCTGCGCTTTGGGTTGTTGCGGGGCGATCTCCTACTGTATATCCTGGTATAGCTCAATTTTTTTCATACATCGCCCAACCGCAGGTGCAGCAACGGTGGCATCAGCGAACTGGCTATTTGCCATTAGGCACTGACGGGATTTATTCTTTTTCGAATGAAATCAACTCTTCTATCCTCGCGCTTGCTCAGGCAGATTTGGGTCAGCAGCGAGATGAGCGGGTACGTCTCCACATCGGTCCGCAGAACCAGATCAGAACGATTAATGATGAAGCTTTAGAATCCATCTTTGCTGGCCTTAAGACACCTCAGCAAGCGATGGATGAGGCTGTTGCACGGGCAAACTATGCTTTATTGCGTTTTGACCGCAATACGGGTAATGAGTGATTCTGTGATAATATATCCCTTTTCTATTTTAGGCTCTAGCGAAGAAATACGATAATTATTAAGCTAGGGCAAGTTTTTTGAGAGAGTTCTTAGTTATGCCCCGTGCCTTCGAGAAATCTAGTTTAGAATCCTGTCTTGCGATTATCCAAGGACTTCCAGTCAATGAACTTAAGTACTATTTATTGTTGGCACTTAATTCGATAAAAAAAGCAGATGCTGAGGTTTATCAGGATTTTCTTGAAGAATTGACAGTTTTAAGTCAAAAATTATCCAAATTCTTACAACCTGAAGGCGACACTTTACCCCAAAATTTACTCGACGAAGTGAATCAATCTTTCCAAAAACTTTGCAAATTTTCCCAAACAAACCGTCTTTCTGTTGTTGTAGGTTATGCATTGATTGATCTTGGTTCAACGCTGCTAGCCATTATGACTGGTGTGCTGGGAGGTTTAGTTGGAGGTATCGTGGGGCTTGGTCGAAGCATTTGCAGCTTCAGCAATCCGCTTAGCCATCTTTTAGATGGATTGATCATTGGGTTTTCTCTAGGAGCGGCTATTGGTTTTAGAACACCGAAAAAATTATTTAAAGAAGAATTAACGCGACAATTAAAGTTTTGCCTAGACGGAATTAAAGAAAGTTTGCACGTTCTGCAAACGAATATTGTAATGCCTCTATCGCACTGTAAAGATCAAGTGGAAAGTAGGCTCTTGAAAGACTGTTTTGCAGGCAATAGAACCACTTATGAACAATTTTTAGATTCAGAGCAAGTTTTTACAATTGGTACACTTAGCGCTCAATTTACGAGTAAAAACTTGGAAGGGTATCTGGGGCATCATGCTTGCATTATTTTGTCACTACCAAATCAGGAAGACCCTGAGCTGATTGAATTCTCAACGGGCCAATCTGATGTTAAAACTCGAAAACTGACCCAAATAGAAACACGAACAGTGACAGGTGAAAAGATTGTAGAAATGATGGCATTGCATCTGCAGTTGCGAGAAATTCATAATAGCTATGCGTACATATTCACTAAAATGAAAGCAGGTGAAAGAGACTGCTTCAGTTATGTCGATAAAATTTTGCTCGGTACTGGCCAAAAAAGCTCTACAGTGAGACGTTTTGATGGTACCGAAAATTGGGTAGGCAGAAACATCGTAGGATTTTTTATTACCAAATTGAGTCCCTTTAGCCAAGATATTTTAATGGATAAACCTTGCTGCCCTTTGGCAGTTTAACTGTGCGCCTAACATCATTAAGTGTAATCTGGAGTGTGAATGCGTAACTTTTTAGGACGAATAAAAAGCTTTGTTTTCTCCTTGTTTGTTGATAAAAGGGTGGGGGCTAGAGCGCTAGTCATTCAGGAAAACAGAGTATTACTGATAAAGCACACTTATGTCACGGGATGGTACACTATTGGTGGTGCTATTGAAGCAGGAGAAACTCCGATACAGGCCGTACAGAGAGAGCTTTGGGAAGAGGCTGGGATTACTTGTTTAGCTTTGCCGAAGCTTTTTAGCGTTTACCATAGCAATCACGAAAATCGCGATGATTACATTGTCCTCTACTTAGTGGAGCAATTTGAAAAAAAACCTGTGCGCTCTTTCGAAATCTTAGATGAGCAATGGTTCGATCTTAAGAATTTGCCGGAAGATATTAGCCCTGCCACAAAGCGGAGAATTGAGGAATACATAGGCAATCGGGTGATTGATGAGCGGTGGTGACTCACTTCAATTAAGCTATTAATTCTATTTTTTGTGTTTTTGCTGCTTCCGCGACCTCCTCGATTACTGAAGATGAAAGAGGGGTTTCTCTGAAAAAGCCAAATGCGGATAGACTTCCTGCTGCGACGCCACATGTGCCACTAGCTGCCAATAAAGTGATTGCAGCAGCAGAGCCTGTTGCAATACCTGTTAGCAAAGCGAAAGGACCAGTCCATACACCGGCAGCACATCCTAAAGTAAACCCAACCCCAAAAACAAAGAGAGTGGCAATTGCGGCTGCCACGACAGCATCAACCGCCTTGTTTATTTTTGAGGGTTCGTCTTTCAAAATCCTATGGCAATTTTTAGAGAAGGTTTCAATCGCCGCGCTTTTTATAGGAACGCTTTCTGTTTTTAAACCCCGTATTAATAGGCAAGCTTCTTTCCCGAGTTCATCCATCTGATTTTTTGTTAAATCTAACTCTTCAGCGACAAAAATAAAATGATCAAGAGCTTGATAAAGGACGGACTCCTCGGGTAATTTATTTCTCGCCTTCAAGAGGGAATAAGCTAGAGGCTTTTTCTTTGCAGCAATGGATTCAAGCCATTTTGGAAACTGTGTTAAATTTTCGTCATTATCTGAAACAGCAATGTGTTCAGCAAATCCTTCGATATCCATTTCATCGAGTTTTGCCTGAAGACTTTTATAGATGGCGGAAATTTTACTATCAGCATCCTCGCACAACTCTCTTTTTGTTCCTACTAAAATTAAAGGTGCGTTAGGGTTATGCTTCCGGTACTCGATAATGTCCTTAATTATTGTCTGCTCATCCTCATTGTCGTCCTGGATTTTAGACAAATCCAGGCAATAAAGACCTATATGTGCGTGCGTGTAATAAACAGGAAGTAGGGTTATATATTTTTCAACATGATGCATAATCCACACATCACATGCAGGTGAATCATTTTTTTGCGGTAACCGTATGTACTCAAAGGAATTCGTTTCTGATTTGGATTTATTGTTATTGTATAAATCTTGTTCAGGAGTAATACTTCTTTCTATTTGGCGTACAAAGTTTGAGTTACCCGCCTTTTTGACACCGAATACGACAACCCTAATAGTCATAACAAATACATAATGAACATTTTGGCGCATTATAAGTCATCATGCGTTTAAAAACCAGGACATAGATGAAAAAACACCCGATAAACACAGGAACGTTGACCTCAGATGCAAGAAGTAGTTTTGATTTTTTGTTCGGCATAGAGCTAAATTAAAGGAACTATAATACTTCGATATGGAATGATTAGGTTCCATCTAAATTCTGTTATTGCCAATAGCCCGGGTCTAAGTGCGGTTAAACCTGCACTTAGACTACTTGAACGCTTATCAAATGATCCAATTTACCCAGCTAATTAAGGGATTGATTGGTGTCAAATTTTACTTCTTCCTGCTCGTCAATGTCCTCGATAGCTTTTGGATTGGCAGCGGATTGAGGAGTCGGTTCAGGAAAAGAGAAGAAGCGGATTGAATAACCTATGCTGGTTGGAAAAAAAAGGCTTCCAGTCTCGTATTGGTCTGCTTGTATTTCTGCCACTTCCTGTGAATTCTTGCCGGCTTCCGAGTCATCAGGATTTGTCTGAACAGTTGTAGTTGTCACAAATGCCTCTGGGAAAGGAGCGGCACTTTGTAACCCTTGTTGTTCCGTTGAAGCTGTAGATTTTCTTTTTTTCGCTTTTTCTTTCCTTGCAGTTCTCTTTCCTCGTTTCCGCTTGTGTGATTGCTTTTCTTCTTCGTTTGGAGAATTATTGCTTTCCTGTTCTAATCCTTTTTCACTAACCTTCGATCTTCCTTTAGCAAAACCTTCTTTATAAGCTTCCACGTAGAGCTCTTTTAGTAGATTTGTACGCACCTGAGAATTGTCAACGAGTAGCGTAAAAGCAGTCAACCTACTCAGTTCAGAAGGAAAATTGATCTTTTTCGGAAGGGACGTATGGTTTGAGCTAAAATGCAGTCCTTTTGCTAAACCTGCAGCTTGAATTTGAATTTTTAATTTTTCGAATGCGGATACCTTATAAAGAGAGTGTTTTGTTCTTAGTTTTTTTTCTAACTCAACTTCGATTTCTAATTCTCTGGTTATTCGTTTACGATTTTTGAATGTTTTGGCAAAGGCTAAAATCTCTTCTGTATCAAAGGGAGGACGATTTAAAATAGAATCGTGATGAAATAAGACGTCGCGGATTGAATTCAAGGAATAGCCTTCCTTAATCATTACAGAAATAGATTCTTGAAAGTCAACAAAGGGCAGCAAAAGCTCATGCATTATTGAATCTTTAGATAAACCACAAAGAATTGGCAAACCATACACGAAGCATTTATTGACCAAATCCCTCATATTATCTTTTGAACGGATCGACATGTGGTATACAAACATCGTATCCCCATGCATGACGGCAGCTTTAAAAACCCGCGCATTAATGACTGCCCCCTTGCTCAATAACAGGTCAAGACATTTATCCCTCATGAAGTCAGGAGCTTCTTTGACAGCTTCCTCAAGAAGGGTTGTTCCCGAAGAGTTAGGCTTATTGATATCGCCAATATCTAGTACCAATAATCGCTCAAGCAAATTTGGTTGCTTTGCTAAGATAACACTCCTTAATAATGAATGCCTGATAGGCTCGTTTCTTTCTTCTATCGCCCGAACAAGCATTTCTTCTATTTGGTAAAGGATACTGGCTGACATGCGATTTCTAACCAGTTGATCCTGCGGCGATACCCACAGAGAATCGCTTAGAGCAGCAAGTGCTTGTTGAGGATCTCCCTGCTGATTCAATAAAAATCGCACGAGTTTGGGGTGGTAAGATTGTGCTGCTCTGGATAAAAGAGTGCTTCCATCATCCTGTAATATCTCGTTTATGCCGATAAACCTTCTCTCTAAAGCATATGCAATAATACTAATTTGACCGTATGTAGCCGCTACATACAGGGCTGCATTTATTGTTGAACTGAATTGTTTCTTTATCATTTCATAAGCTTCAACCGCTGCTGTTTCTTCTTTGAGTGCCTCATCGGCATTGCGGGAAACTCGATTTTCTTTAACAGCAGCTAAAGCCTGTTCAGCTTTGAGAAGGCTTTGATATAATCGATTAATATGTACTTTAAAGATAGCAATAGCCCCGTGGCGTGCTGCAAGCCTTGTGCGACAAGGCAAATTCTTTGCTCCATTCACGATTTTAGCTGAATGCTCTCGTTCCAATCCTTGGACATGGTTTACTTTTTCTCGATGACCAGCAATAAAATCATCAAATCCAATCAGCATGCGCATCTGCCCGCTTTTTACCAGGGAGACAGATAGGTCGCGGTACCCTTCGCTGATTGCTTTATTTTCTGGATGATTTAGAAGCTTTATTAATAAATCCAGATGGCCAAATTCCGCAGCAAGCATCGTTGCTGTTTTTCCTGTTCCCATTTCAGGTTCGTTAAGCAGGCCTGGCAACTCCTGATTAATTTTATTCTTTTGGTTGCATCGGATCGCCCAATAAAATGGATTCATTAAAAAACTGACTTCCTGATTTCTCGGGTTTATGGGGGAGCTAAGTCGCTGCCCAACTGATTCTAAACTTTCCTCTTCTTCTTTGGTTCCTACATTCCAAACTGTTTCGGGTAATTGATAAAAATAATCTAAAATATCCTGACGTCCTAACCGTGCTGCTGTTTTGACTAGGATAAATTCGTTCTCTTTTAAATCATTATGAGTGATATTACATTCCTGCAACTTGTTGATATTACCTGTTGCAATGAAAAAGATGCGCCTTTTGGTTTCAGGTGGATAAGCACCATATTGTTCTAAGTAATGGGCTATAAAAGCCTCTTTCCAATTAAATCCCACTGGCACAGGGTAAGGCATCTCCTCGGGAAAATAGGTTCTGAATAAAACTTTCCAAGGATAATTGTCATTCGCTAGTTGAGAAAATCGATGGTCGATAATCTGTGCTTTAATAAGTGACTGCGGATCGAGAAACGATAAAATCGTCAACCAAACCTCATCTGGGAGTTCTGATATTTGTTTCTGTTCACCAATAAAAGTTACGTCTTTTTCTCTCATAAGGATTTCTTCCAAAGCAAAAATTCATCAATTTATATTTGTGAATTAAAAAAGTACAATGAATTTTTGTTATCCAAAGATGCCACATTGGAAGTGGGGAAGGATTGTAATGCGATTGGGGCTAAGAGTAGCTACTGTCTTTAAAAGCAAGCAAAATTTACCATAAAATTGCTTGCATTTTAAGAATGCATCTCTCTCGCTAATTAAGGAACTGATTTGTGTCAAAGTCTTCCTCAGCATAATCCATGCTCTCTACCTGTGGTGTTGGAGAAACCGGCTGCGCAGTTGCAGGATAGGGGAAGAAGGGGATTGATTGTCCACCATTTGGTGGAAAAAAACGGTTTTCACCAAAATATTGGTTTGTTGGTATTCTTGCTGCTTCAATTGCATTTTCTTGCGAATTTGTAACAGTTGCTCGAAAAGCAGCTTCAGGGTGGGGAAAGAAGCGGAGCGAATATCCATTGCTTGATGGGGAAAAACGGTTTTCAGTAGCGTATTGGCCTGCGGGCATTTCTACGGCTACCGGTGCTAAAGGCTCATTGTTACTGGCTTCCGATTCATCCTGATCCAGTTGAAAAGTTGCCGTTGTCATAAATTGGTCCTGCGATGGATTGGTATTTTGTAAGCTTTGTTGTTCTGTTGAAGCATCAGGTTTCCACTTTTTCTCTTTTCCTTTTCTCTCAGTATCATCTGATAATTTTCGCTTATAGGATTCATTTTGATTGGAGTTTGATCTGCCATTGATAAAACCTTCCCGATAAGCTTCCGCATACATTTCTTTGAAAAGGTTCATTAGTTCTCGATCATTGTTGACCAATTTAGTGAAAGCATTCAAATAGCGTAAGTCTGAGGGAAAACTGATCCTTTTAGGCAGTGATGTATGGTTTCTACCGTAGGCTATGCCTTTAGCTAGACCAGTCGCTCTAACTTGAATCTTTAATTTTTCAAATGCGAATACCTCTTTGGAAAGCGGTTTTCCTATTAATTCTTGTTCTAGTTTAGCTTCGATTTTTAATTCATTTATTATTCGATTGCGATTTAATGTTTTGGCAAAGGCTAAAATCTCTTCTGTATCAAGCCGAGGCCTGCCTAAAATATAGTCGTTATGAAATAGGACATCCCTAACATAACTTAAGCAAGGTCGAGGCCTCCTCAGGATTTCAAAAATTGATTCTTTCAAATCTGCGTATTGGAGCAAAAAATTACGCATGTTTGAATCTACAGATAAGTCACATGTAATTGGTGTGCTATACACTAAAGTTGTATTAACCAATTGCCTCGCATTCACGCCTGGTTGGTTTAACATTTCGGTGACAAGCTTCATATCATTTTTCTTTACAGCAGCCTTGAGCACACGGTGGTTAATTTTTGCTCCACTACTAATTAAAAGAGTTATACAACGATCCCTCAGGGAGTCGGGTGCTCCGCTCACTGCTTTTTCCAGAAGGGTTTCTCCTGAGCTATTGCTCTTATTGATATCGCCAATATCTAAAACTAATAATCGCTCAAGTAGGTGTGCTTGCTTAGCCGAGATGACGGCGCTTAATAATGAATAATCGATCGAAGCCCGTTGTTCTTCGATGGCCCGAATAAGCATTTCTTCTACTTCAGAAATGGCTGCTTGATCGACCTCCGAGTCCAATTCATTATAGGCATTCATTAACGCTTTGAGCCCTTGTTGAGGATTTGCCTGTTGATTTAATAAAAATGCTACGAGCTCAGGATGAAAAGATTGGGCTGCCCTGGACAAGAGGGTGCTGCCATCATCTGCTACTATTGCGTCAATATCAACAAAGCGTTTGATCAAAGCATATTGGATGATATTCACTTGACCGTTTTTAGCGGCTGAATACATTGCTGCTTTTATGGTTGAAATGCATTGATTTCTCAATTTACTGTA
Organism: Legionella micdadei; assembly: GCF_000953635.1. Lineage (NCBI taxonomy): Bacteria > Pseudomonadati > Pseudomonadota > Gammaproteobacteria > Legionellales > Legionellaceae > Legionella > Legionella micdadei. Next base: position 2,248,183 of record NZ_LN614830.1, on the reverse strand, counting down.
GGCTTCAATTGCCACCGTTTCCTGACCCGACGCTTCGTTAGTATTATTGGTTTCTAAGTGAGAAACGCGGTTTTCTTTAGCTGCAGTTAAGTCTTGTTCTGCTTGAGCTAGCTCCTGACATAATGAATCAGTAAGTTTTCTAAAAAGGACTATGGCACCATGACGTGCTGCAAGCTTAATTCGGCAGGGCAAATTCTGTGCTGCATTGACGACTTTAACCGAATGTTCTTGGGCTAGGCTTCGACTGCTGGTTAGATTTTCTCGGTGGGTAGCAATAAAATTATCAAACCCGCTGATCATGCGCATTTGTCCGCTTTTAACTAGGGCTGCTGATAGCTCATAGTAACCTTCGTTAATGGCACTATTATCTGGGTACTCTAATAGATCCCTTAAAAGATCCAGATGGCCTAATTCCGCAGCAAGCAAGGTTGCTGTTTTTCCTGTCATGGGTTCAGGTACATTCAATAGAGTCGGCAAATCAGAAAGAATTTTGTCCCGTTGATTACATAGAATTGCCCGCCAAAATGGACTCATTATGTAAGTGGTTTGATTTACTTGTTTGACGGGATCATCAATTCGTTGGGCCATCAACTCTGGGTTTCCTTTCCCCTCATTTTGGGTCGGGATAGACCATGATGTTTCGGACAAACGATAAAAATAATCTAAAATATCCTGACGTCCCAACTGAGCTGCTGTTTTGATCAAGATAAAGTCGTTCTCTTTTAAGTCATTAAGGTTGATGCCGCATTCGTGCAATTTACTTATATTACCGGTTGCGATGAAATAGATACGCCTTCGGATCTCAGGCTGGTAGGCGCCATATTGTTCTAAGTACAACGATATAAAGGCTTGTTTCCAAGAAAAATCAAAAGGTACAGCGTTAGGCACCTCTTCTGGAAAATAGGTTCTAAATAAGACTTTCCAAGGATAATTGTCGTTTGATAATCGATAAAATGTACTGTCAACAAACTGGGCTTGAGTAAGCGATTGAGGATCCAAAAATGATAGGATATGCACCCAAAGTTCGACAGGCAGTTGTGTTGTTTCTTCTTGTTTATCAAATAAGATTTTTTCTTTATCTTTCATAAGGTATCTTCGAGCGAAAAAGGGTTAATTTATCTTTTTGAATTCATAAAATACAATGAAATTTTATAGTTACGAGATTCCAATTTGGAAGTGTGAAATTTACGGTAATTTGAGGGCATAGAAAGTACTTTATAGTGAAGTTAAATCATTTAACTCAAGGTTTGTAGCATGCCCAAATCGAGTTGAAGTAACCGACTTGATCGTGTGTGTTCTGAATGACGGCGCTCCGTTAAAGAGGCTTCATAAACGATTGCAAATCAGCTTTTTGTTGTAAGCGAAATTGGTATACCGCATAAAAAGCGATGATGTTTTTTAAATAATTCCGGGTTTCATGCCAGGGTAGGGTGTCTATCCAAATATCCATGTCTTTTGGGGGATGGTTTTTAAGCCAGTAATTCACTTGAGTAGGACCGGCATTATAAGCCGCAGCGACAAGGACTGGGTGTTGATTATAGCGATAAGTTAATTGTTTTAAGTAAGCAACACCAATGTTGATGTTTTTCTGGGAAGAAAAGAGTTCGTCTTTATTGCTATAAGCAATTCTTTCACGTTTAGCTACCACGGTCGCGGTGCTAGGCATGACTTGCATTAACCCCCTAGCTCCCGCAGGTGAAACAACATCTTCGCGAAACCCGCTTTCTTGACGGATAATGGCATAGATCAACTCAGGAGAGACATGATAATCTTTTGCGTATTCTTTTACCGTGTCATAATGAATGACAGGAAAGCGAAGTGTCAACTGATTATTCAATTCCTCAGTATTACTGAGGTATACGGATTTTCCATACCATTTGAGTGTAGTCGCTATCCAATAAATAAGCGCGCTTTTCTCTTCTTTTGGAAGCTCACTAATAAAATCATTTAATAACCTTGAGGCTTGCAGTGATTGCTTACCGTAATACAGCGATTTAATATAATCGGTAAATGGTTGATAAGGTTTTAGCACCGCTAAATTATCAACCGGTTTTTCGTTTTCAAAATTAGGGATTTGATTTAGGCGCATACTTGCTAGAAAACCGTAATAATGTCGATTCTTAGCGATGGTTTGATAGGTCTCTTTTGCTTTTGCCAATTGACCTTTAACTTCTAAAGCACGGGCCAGCCAATATTGCCAACAAGGCTTTTCTTTATCAGGCGAATGATTGACCAAGTGTTCAACTTGATCCCATTGCTGATTTTTGAGGGCAAAACGAATTTGCCAGTCGAGAATGGCTTCGTTGTAAAAAACGGGTTTTATCTTAGAAAACCAAAGTGGCTCGTCTTCATGACCGCGCATTGCTTTATACAGAACAAGCTGGATAAGAAAAGATTGCTGTTGAGCTTCATTGAGGAATTGTTTGGTTTTAGCATCCTGCCAATAACGAATTGCTTTATTCATATTGGTAGAGATCATGCGTTTTAAACCAAATAGGTAAAAATAATCATGAAGCTCACCAGGTTGAAGTTGGGTTATGCGTTCAGGATTTTGATTAATGCTCGCTAATAATTGTTCATCTTGAATTCGGGGTTGTTTGTATTGTTTTAACAAATAGCGCGCTAAACCTACATTACGCTTTTCTAAGGCAAGGATAATGCGTTGAGTGATTAAGTGCTCATCAAAATTATCCATTTTTGTTATTAAGTCAAAAAGTACATTACAGGCAGGTGGCTGTGAGTTACCTGTAAGCCATAATAGGCGTGTTGCTTTAAGGGCTTCCTCTGTTCTTCCTTCAGTGAAATTGGCAATTTGTGCAAAGCATTGCAAATTGATGTCTGCTGAGGGGTGATAATATTTAGAGTAATTAACCCAGTCTTTCTGACGGGCTAATTGATACAACCATTTTTCACGAAGTTTGGTAGCTAAAGGGGTATCGCTATCTATGAAAGCAAGAAAATCAGGCCCAGGCTGTTGAGGTAAATTTTGGCTCCATTGAGCGTAAGCCATGAATCGTTCTAAATAAGCTTGCCCCGAAATGGCATGAGCCATTGCGGATAGGCTTAAGACACATAATAGAAACAGTATTTTTTTCATAGCCTCTTAGTCGACAAAGTCAATGTCCTCAAAATAGTTCGATTCTTTCCCTTTTCCCCGGTAAAGGAGAAGGTACCCGAGGGGGGATGAAGGGATTGCTTATTCGGGTTCATTCTACATTGCCTTACAGGACAAGGAACTCTATATAAGAGCTAATTTTTCCCGCATGGCTTTAATAGTTTTAGCATAATTAGCAGTAGAAAATATAGCTGTGCCAGCGACAAATTCTGTAGCGCCGGATTTAGCTAAACTGGCAACATTATCTACGCTTACTCCTCCGTCAACGCAAATAGGGAGTGCAGGGTATTGTAGCTTGATTAATTTGATTTTATCGATGACTTCAGGGATTAATTTTTGACCGCCAAAACCTGGGTTGACGGTCATGACTAAAATGAAATCCAATCGATGGATACTCCAGCGAAGGCAATCGATTGATGTGGCTGGATTTAGTACCAGGCCAGCCTTACACCCTTGCTGTTGAATAAGTTGCAAGCTGCGATCCAGATGGGTTGTCGCATCCGGATGGATGCTTATCCGTTTGGCACCTGCTTTGGCAAATTGAACAATTAAGTCATCAACGGGGCATGCCATCAGATGAACATCAATCATGTAATTAGGAAAGCGTTGGTGTAAAGCTTGGCAAATTGGCGGTCCAAACGTTAAATTGGGGACATAATGATTATCCATGACATCAAAGTGGATCATATCAGCGCCTGCGTCCATTACAGCTAAGGCTTCCTCACCCAGTTTTGTCATGTCCGCTGAAAGAAGTGAGGGGGCAATTAAATAAGTCATAGCAACCTTTATAAATTTTAAAACCCTATTAGTCTTGGTTATCCAGGCCAACACGAAATTGCACAGAGAATTTGATGGCCTCTGCGAGGCCATGTATTTTATCTGATTGATTACCCCACATTATTACATTTAATCAGAAAAATAATAATTAAAGTTCAGATTAAGTGTATTGGTTTGTATACGTGAATTAATACTAGAAATCGTTCTTGTAGTAATGTAACGATAGTCTAATCCGATTGAGAGATCATCGGAAGCAAAATAGCTAATACCTAATATTGCTTGGCCAATAGGCGCGCTTTCATTACCTTTGACAGTGACGCTATAGAGATTTTTGAAAAGATAGGGGACTGTGAATGTAATTGTGTTGCGGACGTAGGCATACCCTATACCTAAACCTAAATAAGGAACCCAAGTAGGATCATTTTCTTCATCATAAAAATCATAATAGCCGTTAATTAGTCCTGCGCCAACAACTGATTGACCACTCAAGCGTAAGGGATCAGTAAGGGTTACGTGTTTCTTAATAGAAACACCACCAATTTTTACCATGGATAACGGGGCATAATTGAACAGTAACTCTCCCTCAGCGCGGAAATTACAAATGCGGTAACCCAGTTGTATACCAAAATCCCCGCCGACACCATACTGTAAGCTACCATTCATCGAGGTAAATCCAGGAAAATAATAATTGGATAAACCTGTTACATAAGTATTAACTCCATTTGTCACAACAGGCGTGGGATTGGGATTAATTTGATTATTTATTGCAATAAAAGGTACAGGATTAGGCCCCGTAATATCAATACTGGGAGTATAGCTGAGACCACCCATTAATCCCCAGTACCAGCCTTCTGATGGTGTAGCAGCAAAGACTGAGTTAGCAAGGAATAGACTGGTTAAAGCGAATTGACTAGAACGTTTCATTTTGCTCCCTTACTTATAATTGTATTCACTAAAGCGATAAACCACGCCTACGCTAGCTAAATTGCCCTGTAAAACCTTGCCGTAAGCGCTGATGCGTGAAGACCCTACATAGCGGTAAGCAAGGTTAAGGGCGTAATTTTCGGTAAAATTGTAAGTCAGGCCGGCTGTTCCTTGATAAACGAATGCGCCGCTTGATCCGGAGTAATGGAGCCGATTTTGAAAGAGAGGATTTTGAAAAAGGCCTGGGTTTAATAAAAAGTTAGGATTCAAGAGAAGATTGCGTCTGTGAGAAAAATCATTGTGTAAGTTAACGTTAAACCAGCCATAACCAATTCCTGCTCCCAAAAAGGGTGCGATACAGGGAACCATTTCAGGGAAATCATAATAAAGGTTAGCGGCTCCGATCACCATGTTGGTTTGTCCGCTGACATCACGTACTCTTATTGGATCGATGAGTAGGTTTGAGAAAAGCCCAAAACGAAAAGAGTTAACTGTTGTGCGAATATAAGTGAGTTCACCTTCGTAACGCCAATGATTGGTTTGATAGCCAAAACGCCCACCGGCATTAAAGCCGTTATCGAAGACAGCATGGTCAAATTTAATACCATCGTGGAGCTTGTCTAGGTTATCAGGAACGTAACTATATCCGCCAAATAGACTCCCATACAAGCCATCGATGGGAGTTGCAGCAGTAGCCAGGCTAGAACAAAGCAACATGACCGAAAAAAATGCAATTCTCATGAATTCCCTTGTTATTATTATTTTTAGCAACTCAATGTTAGCGTGTTACTTTTATTTTGCAAGCTTTTGTAGCAAACCTAGGGTTATCGCACCTGTTTTTATCCCTCACTTATTGGTGAGTGTTTTTGCGAATTTGGGAGAAGATTTTTTACCGCGGTAACAAACCTCTTCTTCTAAGTAGGAAAAAAGAAAAAGATACAAAGGTTTTCTTATTTCTTACTTGTTGCGACTGATTGAAGGGTTTGTTCAAACATTATCTCATTGTTATTAAAAATAATCTGCCCAATTTCTTGGAAATTGATCTATTATTATCCTTTTTTTACTTGTATTAATCAGATAATCGGTTAAGATGTTAGGGAATTAAGGATAACGGAGCAGGGATATGCCCAAAAAAATAATCAATAATCTAGAGAATTTTGCTCAAACTTTCGTTGATTGCATTGCGAACGCCTCATTCAATGTACCCTCTGACGGGCTCCCAAGCGATTTGCCAGAAACGTCTCAACAACCTGTATTAGTTGAAACCGTAGCCGTTTCGGAGGAATCTACCAAACAGGAAGGTAAAGAAGGTTCGCAAGAGGCAGTAGAAGCTGATAAATCTAGTGTAAGCGCGAGCAGTGAGTCTTATTCCTATGTTTGGTCATGGCTATCAAGCCTTACGGGCTATGCCGCTTCACCGCAGAGCTCCCCGAATAACTCTTTAGAGCGCCATGGAAGTAAGGCATCGGATAAACATGAAGAGGAAGCTGCAAAACAAAAGCTCGGGCATAACCAGTCATTAATAAAAATATTTGAAATCGCTAGTGGAAAATACTCCAATAAAGACTCTTATTGGGGGTGGATCTCCATGTTTTTTCGTCACCGCTCATTTGAAAAAACAATTGATGATTTAAAAAGCTTCCCTGATCCGATTTTGCGATTACAGGCATTCCAATTATTTATCAGCGAAGGGACATGGCACATTGGATCGGCAAACACCACTTTGATTATAACGGCAATCAGATCGATTGATGGTTACGAGAACGATGAGAAATCAGTCCCAGATAGTTTTATCCATGAGACGATCATCCCGCATTTAAAACCGCTCATTTTGGAAGAGATTTCCAAACGGATTGAAGCAAGAACTGAGTTTTTAAAAAAACAAGAAGAAGAGCGTAGAAGATTAGAGGCAATGTGTCTTGAGCAAATAAAGCCTGCCGCTGATGTTGAGATATTCGATGATGGACAAAAAGCAAAGCAATTTGCTATTGAAAATCCTACAAGATTAAGTTTTTGTATCAGTGCAAGAAAGCCGACAGAAAGAGAAATCAGTGCGAGAAAATTAACTGATGCAAAATCAGACGGTAATGAATTGGTTTGGCAACTAACTTGGTATGATGCGAGCGGTAACCCGCATTCGTTGAAATTTCAATCAGATGCTGAAGAGCCCCTCGCAGCCATCAGACCCGCGGAGTTAAATGTTCAAGGCACAGCAAACACTGTGCAATTGGATTTTGAGCAAAAGACAGAAGAATTACTCAAAGAACATCAAGCGAGAGAAAAAGTACTGTTCGAGCCAACACCACAAGAGCTTGAGAATTTAAAATCGGCCTATGCAGTTACTGTAAAAGATAAACAGCTTCAGATCTTTTGGTATGACAGTCAAAGCAGAAGTCAACAGATAAATCTCGAAAACCATACCTTATTGGTTAAATGGTTTAAAATTAAACTTGAAAAAAATGAAGAGGTTACAAAAGAAGATTTACCGCTTCTTAAGGTTTACTTACACCCTCAATATACAAACCCCGTCGTTAAGTTAAAGTTGAGCTGCCGTGCCTTGCAAGAAGAAAGAGTTGAATCTTTGAAAAGGGATGAGGAGGAAAGAAAGCGTTTAGAACCCGAATGCCTTGCTCAAATAAAGCCAGCTGCTGAGGTAGAATTGTTTGATGATGCAAGAATGGCCAAGCAATTTGCAATCGAGAATCCTACAAAATTAAGTTTTCATATCAGTGCAAGAAAATTAACAGAAAAAGAATTCAAGCTACGTAGAGAGAAAGATCCGAAGACAGATGAAAATGAATTAGTATGGCAATTAACTTGGTACGATGTGACTGGTAATGCAAATTTATTGCAATTTAAATCAGATGTTGAAGAGTCACTCGTCCACTTTAGACCGGCTGAATTACAGTTCCAGAGTACAAACACAGTACAGTTGCACTTGGAGCAAAAAACCGAGCAATTACTTAAAGAATATCAAGCAAGAGAGAATGTACTTTTTGAGCCGACACCACTTGAACTTGATGATTTAAAATCGGCTTATGTGGTTGCAGTAAAAGATAAACAACTTCAGCTTTTTTGGTATGACAGTCAAGGCCTAAGTCAGCAGGTTAACCTCGTTCATTATAGTTTATTGGTTGAATGGCTAAAGAAAAAACTTGAAAAAAATGAACTTATTACAAAAGAAGATTTGCCGATTCTTAAAGTTTATTTGCTTCCCCAGTACTCAAATCCTGTCGTTAATTTGAAGTTGCGCTGCCGTACAGTTCAAGAGGAACATCTTGAAAAAACAAAACTATTGGTTGATCCGACCGAGAAAGAACTTCAATCATTAACCTTAGCGTTTACGCTGACCAAAAAGGATGGCCACTACCACCTGGCTTGGTATGATAGCCTTAATAAATGCCACCCAGTTATCTTGGAAAATTATCCGAAACTCGCAAAATGGTTGAATTCAAAAAAAGAAGTTTCCAAAGAAGATTTACCGTACCTTAAAACCTTTTTACAACATGTCAAAATCTTAAGAAAAATTGATCACTCACAAAGAACTTTCCAGAGTTCAATGCGAGTCCCATTTGTTGCAATTAATCATTTTTCTCCAGAAAACACAAAGCAAGTTAAATCGAGTACGTTTGTTCTCACAAAAACGGATTTGAATTGGCAACTTTTTTATATCGATGCTTTTCAAAAAGTAAAACCAGTTGAGTTAGATGCTGTCCCAGGTCTAGCTGGGTTATTAAAAAAATATGAAGAGGAATCAGAATCTGAAGTACAACCAGAAACTTTAGAACCTGTGCAATTAAAAGAAATTTCCCAATTGCTTGAGCCACTAAAACGCCCAGGTTCACGTATTCAAATTACTAACTTTTCAAACATACAAAAACTGTATGCAAGTAGACCTAAATTTAAACCTGAGCATTTAGTGGTGTCAAAACAACAGATTGATGATAGTGCTTCTGAATCTGAAAAAATGGCTCCAAAGCTGCATGTATCGATTGCTCATTCTACTGAGAATTCTACCCTACCTGCCCAATCAGCTTGTATGGAAGAGGAAAAGGATATGGTTAAAACAGAAAAGCCTGCTGAAACACCATCGGCCACGGGTAGGCTAAAACTGAGTCAATATGATAACCTCAGTCTTCTCTATAAGAACAGACCAAAATTTAAAGAAGAGGAAAATACTGGTATTTCCCAAGCTAAAGTCGTTGAAGAGGGAACGCTGGGTACTCAAACGACAACCTTTATTTGATCTTCAAGCTGAGTTGTTAGGGTATTTGATGTAACATCGACTCGAATAAGAGCCAATGTTACGTCAAGCGACTTGTCTACTCACGGAGTCAATAGCTGCTATCTTTAATATCCCGATGTAATTGGGTATCGCCAATCACGCCCGAAAGCACGAGTGCTAATTTTAATTCCTGGTGCTGCTTGACGACGCTTGTATTCATTTCGTTGAATGAGCCGGATAACCTGATTAACAATTTCAGGACGATACCCTTTTTGGATAATGTCAGCTGCCGCGAGATCATTTTCCATATAATCTTTAATAATGGCATCCAAAACAGCGTATTCAGGCAAGCTATCTTGATCAGTTTGATTTGCTCTTAACTCGGCGGAAGGCGCTCGCTGGATGACACGTTCAGGGATAACTGGTTCCAAACGATTTCGATAAGTCGCCAAGGCATATACTTGGGTTTTTAAAACATCTTTTAGTACAGCGAAGCCGCCTGCCATATCGCCATATATGGTGGCATAACCAACGGCTGTTTCGCTTTTATTGGATGTGGTTAATACCATTCTGCCGCTTTTGTTCGATAAAGCCATCAACAGCATACCGCGAACACGTGCTTGTAAATTTTCTTCGGTAATATCTGGTGGCAATCCTATAAAAGCAGGGGCAAGACTGTCAAGAAAACAATTAAAGATAGGTTCTATGTTAATAAGTGTACTCTCTACTCCCATCGCATTGATTTGCAACTGAGCATCTTCAAGACTCATGTCGGCAGTGTAGCGTGAAGGCATCATTACCGCTTGAACCCTGGAGATCCCCAAAGCATCCACTGCAATTGCCAAGGTAAGCGCCGAATCAATTCCTCCAGATAATCCTATAAGTACACCATTGGAAAAACCGTTCTTCTCAACATAATCGCGAGTGCCGCACACTAATGCTTCATAAATTAATTGATCTTGTTCATAGGCAGGTATAATTTCAGAAATGATTTTTTGTTCAGCAAGAATCACAGTATGTAAATGTTCTTTGAAGGCAGGTGATCGGGCACAAACTACTCCAGAATGATCGAGGGCCATAGACTGGCCATCAAAAACCAATTCATCTTGGCCACCAATTTGATTGACATAAATAAATGCAACACCTCGTTGGGCATATTCCCGAATTAAATTTTCACGCAGGGCTGGTTTGCTGTAATCAAACGGAGAAGCATTGATACAAAGGATAGCGTCTACTCCCGCTTTAATTAATCGATCCACGGGCCCTTTTTGCCAAATGTCTTCACAAATACACAGTCCTAAACGATGGTTTTTAACTTGCAGGATACAAGTTTCAGGTGGTCCGGGCACAAAATAGCGCTCTTCATCGAAGACCCCATAGTTAGGGAGGATTTGTTTGAAATAGATTGCTACGCGGGAGGCCTGGTAGAAAACCGTTGCTGCGTTAAAACAATTTTTTTGGACAAGATAAGGATGGCCGACAACCACATGGCAATCGGCGGTTACTTCTTCAATAGCGACTAAAGCCTTGGTTACCCTTTCGTGCAATTCTTTTCGGAAAAGGAGATCTTCCGGTGGATAACCAGTAATCGTTAGTTCAGGGAAAATAATGACGTCATGCTGTTGTTGTTCTTGGAGAATAATATTAATAATTTTCTCAGTATTGGCTTCAATTGCCCCCACTGTCGGGTTAATTTGCGCCATCAGTATTTTTAAAGGTTGATGCATGGAAAAAAAATCTCAGCAAAAAAATTCATTCTATAACAATTATGAATGATATACCCAAGATATTTCAAAATGCTAGGGTGAGATATCTGACATACTAGGATATGAGTTTTTCTCTACAAAAGTTTGCTATAATCTCGGGTTGAATTCTTAATTTGTTGTAGGTTATTTATGCTAAAAGAGGCATTGTCACGGATGGCGAGCGTTTTTTCACCCTCTGTGTTAATGCGTGGGCAAGAATACCAACAGAAGGGATATGTACTAAATATCCGATTAAGCGAAGGGCTATTGAAGGCACGTGTTAAAGGGCGCTCAAGTCAGATATATGACGTCCATCTCGATCTAAAAAAATGGCCTTCTATTCCTGCACGTTGCAGTTGCCCTTACAGTATTAATTGCAAGCATGCTGCAGCAAGTTTGTTTTCGTTACAGCAACGAGAAAATTATGAAATCCCCGCTCCTGTTCCGAACAAGTTGAATCTTTCACTCAATGCCTGGTTAGATTCTTTACGCGAAAAGGAATTTGAAGACCAAAAGCCGGACAACAGTCATGAAATTATCTATTTGATTGAGCCGCAATTTGGTGATTTTGAACATCGTATTGTTGTAAGGCTTGCTATAGCCAAACGACTAAAAAAAGGTGGGCTAGGTAAAAAAGCTATTTTTAATACGGTGACAGACAGCAGAAAACAGTATTTCCGAGGTAAAGATGAAGAAATCATTGCTTCTTTACTTTTTAAGAATGGTTCTCGTGGTTGGTTCGATCGTTTGTATCTGCGCAACAGTGAATTACTTGAAAAAATTCTTATTACAAACCGAGCTTATTTAGCTGGCGACACAGAGCCGCAGCTCTTTTTGGGTGAGGATTTGTCAGCGAAATTAAAATGGCAGTTAGCTGCCAATGGGGCCCAATTTTTAGCATTAGAAGAGGTCGATGGGGGCGAAGTAATTTTGCCTTTGTTATTAGATAAACCTTGGTATTTTGATCGGGAGGAATGTCGGATTGGTTATTTAGAGAGCCCCTATGGTTCAGGGCAATTAAGAAATTTATTAAATGCACCGCCTGTAGAGTTGGATCATGCACCTTTAATTGCCAAACAATTGGCAGAAACTCATCCAGAGTTACCTGAACCTAGAATTTATAAAGAGCGAATTATTCATAAAAATCAGCCTAGTCCGCTTCTTATTTTTGATGCCATTGAACTGAATAAAAATCAACTTGAACCGGAGAATAATTTCTTATTCATTATAGATTTATTTTTTGATTATGAGGGTTTATTAGTCGCCAAAAACGAAACTCATAGCACACTGTTCCGTTCAGAAGAAAATCAGCTATTTGAGATTCATCGTGATCTGGATTTTGAAGAAAGAAAAGTAAATGAATTAAAGCAGATTATCCCTACGCGAAGCCCCAAAATTTCTGAAAAAATTCGTGCCAATTATGACTTGCGGGATGAGTTGGTTTTGGCTCATTATAAAAGCGAAGATGACTTACCGCGTTTGTATAATCAAGTTATCCCTCTATTAAAAAATAAGGGTTGGCGCATTGAGTTCGCACATTCTATTTACGAAGAATTTATCGATGCAGATGAACTAGAATGGTTTTCGGAACTTGAAGAAAAAGGGAATGATTTTTTCGGTTATCAGTTAGGGATTTTAGTGGATGGTAAACCAGTCAATATTGTGCCTTTGGTTGCCGAGCTTATTACGCAACTTGGTAAGGATAATATTGATAACTTACCCGAGAATGAACGTGTTAAATTACCATTGTCCGAAGGCAAAACTTTGCAAATGAGTTTAGGACGAATCAAGCCATTACTGCGATTTTTGTTGCAGTATGGTCTTCGCCATATCAAGAATGAAAAATCGCTGCAGATCAATCGCTACCAGTTGGTTTTAATGCAAGAAACTGAACGGGCGATGGCTTCTATTTCTGCCCGTTGGCAAGGAAATACGATGCTGCAGAAACAATTACAGCAATTGATTCATTTAACTGATCTCCCCACGGTTGAAACCCCTCGAGGATTAAAAACAACGCTTCGAGATTATCAACATCAGGGGTTAAATTGGTTACAATTTTTACGAACCTGCCGCTTTGGCGGCATTTTGGCGGATGATATGGGGTTAGGGAAAACAGTACAAACCTTAGCTCATTTACAAGTGGAAAAGGAGCAGGGGCGGTTAACAAAAGCAAGCTTAATTGTCGCTCCCACTAGCCTTGTTGGTAATTGGTTCGAAGAAGCAAAGCGTTTTACCCCCGAATTAAAGGTATTCGTTTTTCACGGCTCAGAACGTCACAATGACAATTTTGACGATTATGACTTGATTATTTCTACGTATGGCCTCATTCAACGCGATAAAACTCGCTTTATCGATTACCCTTTTTATTATTTAATTCTTGATGAAGCCCAATCCATCAAGAATGCTAAAACCAAAACAACACAAATCATTCAACAAATTCAAGCCGTGCACCGCCTTTGTTTATCAGGAACGCCTTTAGAAAATCACTTAGGCGAACTGTGGTCACTGTTCCATTTTCTAATGCCAGGTTTATTAGGTGATGCAAAGCAATTTCGCCAATTTTTTAAAACTCCCATTGAGAAACTCAATGATGCCGAAAGAAGAAATTTACTTGCAAAGCGAGTGCAACCCTTTATGTTACGCCGGAGTAAAAATCAAGTGGCAAGTGAATTGCCCGAAAAAACAGAGATGACTCGAATCATTGAATTAACTGGAAGCCAGCGTGATTTATACGAAGCAATCCGAATGAGCATGGAGAAAAGGGTCCGTGAAGCGATTGCAAAACAAGGAATTGGAAAAAGCCATATCGTCCTCTTAGATGCGTTACTCAAATTACGACAAGTCTGTTGCGATCCCAAACTGCTCTCCATACCCGAAGCAGAAATAGCCCATGGCACTTCAGCCAAAATGGATGCATTAATGGAATTACTTGATAATTTAGTGGATGAGGGGCGTAAGGTACTGGTGTTTTCGCAATTCACTTCCATGCTCGAATTAATCGAAGAGCAGCTCAGAAGCCGTAATTATGCATATTTGAAATTAACAGGGCAAAGTCAAAATCGCCAAATTTTAGTGAATACCTTCCAAGAAGGCCATATTCCCATATTTCTAATTAGCTTAAAGGCGGGGGGGACCGGGTTAAATTTAACCCGTGCCGATACAGTAATTCACTATGATCCCTGGTGGAATCCAGCTATCGAAGACCAAGCCACAGATCGCAGCCATCGCATAGGCCAAGAAAATCCTGTTTTTGTTTATAAATTGATTACCTCGGGGACAGTCGAAGAGGCAATTCTAACGATGCAACAGAAAAAACGTCAATTATTTGAGGGTATTTTATCAGACAATGCGAACAGCATGATTGGTTTGACGAAAAGCGATGTTGAACAGTTTTTCATGCCTTTAATTAAATAATCTTAAAGACTGATTTGCAAACCATAATGCCTTAACCTATTCTGTAGCGAAATATTATCAGGGAGAAAATCACATGAAACAGTTCAGATCTTATTTAGCGTTCCTCTTTACACTGATGTTTATGCCGGTTGTATTAGCGCAGTCACCAGCGGGTACATGGACAACGATTGATGATTCAACAGGCCAAAAGAGAGCTGTTGTGAATATAAGTGAATCAAACGGTACGATAAGCGGAACCATAGTGGACGTATTTCCACAACCTGGTGATACTGGGATCTGCGAAAAATGCCCAGGAAAATTTCAAGGGAAGCCAATAAAAGGGTTAACGTTTGTTTGGGGGTTGAAGGACAAAGGTGATGGCATTTGGGATGGTGGACAAATACTTGATCCTAAGAGCGGCAAAATTTATCGGGCTAAAATGACTTTAGAAGGCAATAAACTCTATGTGCGCGGGTATATAGGTATTTCCGCATTAGGGCGTACACAAGTGTGGGTGCGCTAGTTGAGTTGGGTTATTTGACTTGATTAAAGGGGTAGCCCGCGGTTTGGGCTACCCCTTAACGCCATTCAATTAAAGACTGTGCCCTTGTATCTCTTCCTTAGGTTGTGCTCGGATTACTAATTGTTACAGTACCCCAATACCCTCTGCGATCACGTTGGAGGACAAGTTGGCAGAAAATCGAAATCTATATCTACTTTTAGAAGTCTCACTTAGGTACAATAGCTATCAAGACTCTAGAGCGCGTTAGTACCCATGACTGAAGTTCAAAGCCGAAAAAAAACCATCGATCCGTTAAAGCGGCCACCCCATTCTGCTGAAGCTGAGCAGTCGATTATTGGCGGATTGATGCTCGATAACCAAGTTTGGGATAAAATCAGTTCAAAATTATGTGAAACTGATTTTTATCGCACCGAGCATCGAATTCTTTATCGAGCTATTGCTGAATTAGCCAAAAAAAATCAACCCTTTGATGTGGTCACCTTGCTCGATATTTTAAAATCGACCAATGAATTGGATGATGCAGGTGGTGAAACTTATCTCTTTGAATTAGCGAACAATACTCCGAGCGTTGCCAACGTTTCTGCTTATGCGGATATCGTGCGAGAAAAATCGGTGCAACGCCAATTAATTACCGTTGCCAATGACATTGCCGATTCGGCTTATAATCCTGTGGGTAGGAATGTCACTGAATTGCTTGATTTTGCAGAAACTAAGGTTTTTGCCATTGCTGAACAAACAGGGGGCGATGGAGGTCCTGAAAGCATTAAGTCCATCCTGGTAAAAGCAGTGGAACGAATCGATGCCCTTTATCATAATGGCGATTCCGTTACAGGGCTTGCGACTGGTCTTTCTGATTTGGATGAAATGACATCCGGTTTACAACCCTCTGATCTGATTATTGTGGCTGGCCGTCCATCAATGGGTAAAACTACTTTGGTGATGAACATGGCCGAGCATGCCGCCATCAAAGCAAATAAGCCCGTACTCGTTTTTTCGATGGAAATGCCGGCGGATTCTTTAGCCATGCGGATGATGTCATCCTTAGGCCGCATTGATCAGCATCGAATTCGAACCGGAAAGTTGGATGATGAAGATTGGCCGCGGGTGACTTCCGCCGTGCACATGCTCTCAGAAGCGCCGTTATTCATTGATGATACGCCAGCACTCAGCCCTGCAGAAATGCGGGCCCGTTGCCGGCGGTTAGCCAAAGAGCAAGGAAAATTAGGGTTGATTGTGGTGGATTATTTGCAGCTTATGCAAGTACCTGGCTTTAAAGCGGATAACCGTACCGCAGAAATTTCGGAAATATCTCGTAGCCTCAAAGCGTTGGCTAAAGAATTGGAAGTGCCGGTCATTGCTCTATCCCAGTTAAACCGTAGCCTGGAGCAGCGCCATGATAAGCGTCCGGTTATGTCAGATTTGCGTGAATCAGGGGCGATAGAGCAAGATGCTGATTTAATCTGCTTTATTTATCGTGATGAAGTTTATAATGAAGATAGTCCCGATAAAGGAATAGCTGAAATTATTGTGGCGAAACAACGGAATGGTCCGATAGGAAAAGTGAGAGTTGCCTTTCTTGGCAAATATACTCGTTTTGAAGATTTAGCGTTTAATGGTTATCAAGGGGTAGATTGACGTGGCAAGACCCACTCGCGTGCAAATTGATGAAAATGCTCTTTTACACAACGTAAATAAAGTAAAACACTGTGCTCCAAATAGAAAAATCATCGCCATGGTTAAAGCGAACGCATACGGCTGCGGTATACCCGCAGTTGTGCCTGTGCTTGAAGGCCATGTGGATGCTTTTGGTGTAGCTTGCTTAGAAGAAGCAATGGCCATTCGTGCACTTGGTGTCCGCAGCGATTGCGTGTTATTTCAGGGGGTATTCAGCGCGGATGAATTACGTGTGGCAGCTGCGCAACATTTTCAATGTGTTATCCATCAGCCTCATCAACTGCGCTGGCTGTTGTCCACGCCATTGCCTAGCAAAATAAAATTGTGGGTAAAAGTGAATACAGGAATGCACCGTTTAGGTTTCCCGCCACAGGAAATCTATGAAGTTATGGCTGCTTTGGCAAATTGCCCATGGATTGATCCAGAAATTGGTCTAATGACTCATTTAGCTTGTGCTGATGAGCCAAAGAATTCGGCAAACCAAAACCAAATGCGCGTATTCAGAGAGTTGAACTTGCCTGAAGGAAGATTCATCACAAGTATTGGCAATTCAGCCGCAATCCTTGCTTTACCTAATACTCATGCTGATGTGGTGCGTCCCGGGATTATGCTTTATGGTGTTTCTCCTTTTGCCCATCAAACAGGCCAAGAACTGGGGCTCATTCCAGTTATGCGCTTTGTTTCGGCCATAAGTGCTATTCACCATCATCCTGCACAAGCACGCATAGGTTATGGAGGAACTTGGCAAACCAAAAGACCCTCGATAATTGGTGTGGTTGCTGCAGGTTATGGCGACGGTTATCCGCGGCATATTGCAGAGAATACTCCTGTTTCGGTAAATGGTTATGAGGCACCTATAGTAGGACGGGTGTCGATGGATATGTTAACTGTCGATTTAACTGATTGTCCGGAGGTAAAGATTGGTGATCCTGTGGAGCTATGGGGAAAATATATCCCTGTAGAGACCGTTGCATTGTCCGCTGGAACAATCGCTTACGAATTGCTCTGCCAATTCTCTCCTCGAGTTCGCCAGGACAGGCTTTTACTCTAGGTATAATTCTTAATTTGGATAAAATATGGATAATATCTAAGCGTGATGGTAGAATGGCAACCGATTTTATGAACCATTACACAGGTGAACTTAAAATGAAAAAAATAGTGTTGGTATCATCACTTTCCCTTTCAGTTTTACTGACAAGCTGTGCTCAAGTAACCAATGAAGGTGTAGGCACGGTAACCGGAGGCGTAGTTGGAGGTCTTTTAGGCAGCCAATTTGGTGGTGGTTCAGGCAAATTTGCTGCAGCTGCAGGTGGTGCCCTTATTGGTGCTTATCTTGGTGGTAACATAGGTCGTACCATGGATAGGCTTGATCGATTGGAGATGCAAAAAGCTTTAGAAACTGCACCTACAGGACGCGTTGTCACTTGGTCAAACCCTGATACAGGTAACCGCTATACTGTTCAGCCAACAAGAACTTATTATACAAATGAGCAACCTTGTCGCGAATACATTACTAAAGCAATTATCGGTGGTAAGCCTCAACAGATTTATGGTAAAGCTTGCCGTCAAGCAGATGGTTCTTGGAGAGTAGTAGGATAAGATATAGTTTTACTTGATTTATATTGAAACTTGTAACCTGGGTGGAGAAAAACTGCACCCAGGTTTCAGTGACTCCGCAGAACCTTCTAAAAACTATAATTAAGAGTTCGGGGTAACCACATACTCTGCAATCAAGTCCTTTATCTTGTTTCCCTTATAGGGCTATCTCTCCAAAGGTTAATAATTTAACTAATCGAACAAATAATAAAAAAATTTAGATTGGACTTTGGCCTACCAACAGGATGGCGCGATTTTTCTAAAATCGTAGGGCCAATGCCTCACCTTATTATATGTGGTCTTAATAGTTTCTTAAGGAATCGTTGATACTATGCTTAAAATCCGCTAAGAGGATTGGGTTATGACATTTTCAGATTTAGCTTGCCGACTCATCATTGGATATGACTTGTTGCCTTTATCAATTCGCACCGAGTTTGAAAGGAGCGAAGTTGCTCAGCATTTTGTTAGAGCTGTCAGGGGGGCAGAAGTATCTATAAAACAAATTAACCAACAAAGCAGCAGGTGGTCGAGATTTGTCGGGACTACGCAACAGCAAATTGATACTGTAGTGGAACAATTATCCGCTAAGGCATTAAACCATGAGTTATTAGTTTCTTCGGAATATCAAAATCTAATTAGCAAAATTGTTCTTATCGTTCTTCCACGTGCCTATCCTGATATAGAATTGCTTGACCCCGAACAGAAGCAGCTTGTTGCCGATGCTGAGTTTTCGAAGATTCTGCAAAGTGAATTCATTCAAGCCAATAAAAAGTACAAAGAATTTAAGCAGCAATATAATAGTGCCTGGAGTCCAAGCATTGAAGATGGGCTAGAGGTTGATGCTCTCAAACAAGCCAGAAACGCCATCAGCGAAAAATGGTACCAGCGTTTTTCTACCAATGAGGGTATGTCGAATATACGGGTTACGATAGGCGAGCGAAAAGCAGCTCGCCGTGCTCAGCAGTTAGCGAATTTTTTCCCTTTTCTTAATGATCCGCGATGGGATCATAGTACTCCGCCGATTGATAGGTTGCGACAAGACTATAACGACGAAGTTGAGCTTGCTGAAACTGAGTCCAGAGCTCTTAATCTGGACAACGTAGATGAGGAATTTTTAACTAACTTATTAAACACTCACCTAAACGCAAAAACGAGCCAGTACATTAATTTTATTGAAGTAGAAGAGTTTAACGAAGAACAGGCGAATAGTCTGGCTAAAAAAATCCTGCAAGCGTTTAATGATGGCGAAACTTTAAGGATGAATGAGTGGCTTGATGATTACCAGCGTGAATTAACTGAGTATATTCGTAAGAAAATTTCATTAGTTGATGGGGAAGAGTGGGAACAATCAACTATAGAGCTCAGTGAGGCAGCGAATGCCTTATCTTTTCTTTGGAATAACAAGGCGAGTCGCTGGTCTAGTGATTTCCTAAACCGAATAGGTGATGCTTATTCTTTCCTCCAGTACATGGGGGCTACAGCCCAAAATGACAATTTTGTTTTTTCGATTATCGATGTCTACAATTTATATCGGAATGCTGATGGGTTGGCCGAAACTAAAAGTATTTTTTTAAGTCTATTTAAACCTTTCCTACCGTTATATCAAGAGTACAAAGAAATCGCGCGGTTCGAAAAGAGTTTCTTTCGAAAAGTCTTTAGGACGTTAATGCCGCTGTTGATTATAGCGGGGTTTGTGGTATTGGTTGCCGCATTAATGTCGCCTTTAGCTATCCCTGAATTGGCTTTTCTGATTGCTGCAGTACCTATTTTATTTATAGGAATTGCGTTAGCAACTCAATATGTTAAATGGAAGAACAGCATTTCTCAGTATTTGCGCGAATTATATTATGGTGGCCCTTTTGAAACCCCCGAATTTACGGTAAATGAAAGAATGATTCATACGTTTGGTTCTCTTGATCAAGCTGAAGTAATCCGATCTATTTACATTGATGAAATACAGCGCTGCGATGAAAATGAAGCTTGGTTTAAAGAAAACGAAAGTCATTTAGAAGATCCGAACCAAAGAAAGGAAAACCTTGATAGAAGATACGCCTTACTCTTGGAGTGGTATGATATCCATAGTAATTATGAGCTTGGCGTGGGTACTGTCAAAGCAATTGTGGCCAAACAATTAACTCAAATCGCTAACGAAGAATATGAATCACTGAAAATGAATCTTGAGGGGGATGAGGGAAGAGCAATCACGAGACGTACTCAAGAATTTGTCGATAGTTTAAAAAGCAGCTTATCCCCCCAAGCTATTGCTCTTCATCCAGTGCCGGATATAGAAACAGGACCCTTATTACGGGAAACTTCGGAACCCAACACCGCTTCGAGAAGACAAGTAAGTACTGGGACAGAACGAGAGCAGTTAGTTCCAGAGCCTGTGCTGAGAGGCATGGAAATAGTTAGGGATAGAAGGGAACTTGGTGTTCCCCCCAGTGTGGTAGTGGGATCATCTGTCCATCCACAACGTTTTTTCCTGCCGCTAACCTGCTTACAGCAACATGATCGAGTCGAAAAGGCAAGTCGTGCTCTTGCTGCAATCAGACACCCAATAGCTGCGGAAGTGCCAATTGATGACCAGGATTATGAGCGAACTGTGTCTTTAAGAGGCTGGTAGCCTTTGGGTTGCAAAATGCGTTCAAAGTTAAGTCAGTATTTGTGCTATATTTAAACATGCACAGAGTGCATTTAACTAACTTAGCCTCGTACGAGTTGCAACCTTAAATCTGGAGATTGCTAACTTAAATGGGAGGAAGCTATTGCAGGAGGAAGCATGGCTCATCTAATTTATTCAGCGCTACCTCAGCCGAGGCGTCCTATTGTTTATGTGAATCCCAAGGCCACAGTTGCTCAATGTATTGATATTATGATCAAGGAAAACATTGGGGCTGTCGTGGTGTTTGAGGGTAAAAATCTTATGGGCATGGTCACTGAGCGAGATATCGTTAGGTCATGCTTACAACGGGCATTAGACCCAAACAAAGCCACCGCTGCTGATGTTGTTTATACTGACGTCAGTGTACTCAACCTTTTTGATCCTGTCGAAAAGGCGATGGAAACAATCACTGAAACCAAAAGACGTCATATTCTAATCGAAGAGAATGGAGAGATCGTTGCAATACTTTCAATAGGTGATTTGCTTTTCCATTTACTTGAGGATAAAACGCGAGTTATCGAGCAACTAGAAAATTATATTCATACATTCTGATAGGCGTGGAGAATAAATTTTTTTCCTATCTTGCTCGAAAGCTAAAAACAATTCCTATAATTGATTGTAGATTGTATATTAATCAAATCATGATATAGGAAATACAAATATGCGCGCTTCGTTAAAAAATACGTTGTTCTTCCTCTTGTTAATTTTCGCTAGCGTGAATTGGGCTGACAACAATCTATCTTCATGGTTTAGCAAGGGACCAAATAATCAAATTAAGTTGCGAATTGATTTATTTTTATCTTCCACCTGTCCGCATTGTCAAAAAGCGGATGCCTTTTTCCAAACCCTTCAAACGCAAAAACCCTGGCTTGAGGTCCACAGATACATTATTAACCAAGATAAGACCGCATTAGAAGCCTTTCATCAAGAATTACAGCAAGTGAAACTCGATGATTACGCCGTGCCGGCAATCTTTTTCTGTAGCACGCGCTGGGTGGGTTTTGATGAGGCAAACACGACAGGACAAAACTTATTGCGGGCGCTGGATTATTGCTACCAGGAAGTTAGTCAAACTGGCACCCTTACCCCACAGACGGTTCATGTCCTCCATCAGTTATCCAATGCAAGTTGGTTCGATGCAAGCATGACTAGTCAACCCTCTTTACCGCTATTTACACTAACGATGGCATTTACTGATGCATTTAGCCCATGCTCATTTTTTGTTATTCTAGCTTTATTTTCCTTTCTCTGGCTCAATAAGGAGAGGGGGGTGATGATAGGATTAACGCTCTTGTTCTTACTCGCAGTTATGGTCGTTCATCATTTCCAACAAGACCACACCATCTTTTATTATCAAGTTCTAAACGCATTTCAAATCCCGGCGATATTGATTGGTCTGGGTCTAATAGCTTACGTTTTAGTCATTTATTTTAAAGAGATAAGAGTGAGCCCAGGTTTTACAATTCCTATTTTAGTCGTTTTAACGGCTGTAGCGGTGCAAGCTTATCAGCAAAACTGTACGCCTAATTTTGGACTAATTTATCAACAGTGGCTGGATGCACGAGGCCTTACTACTTTTCAGGGTGAACTCATTGAGGTTGCTTATCAGATACTTTATATTTTGCCATTGGCTTTTTTTGCATTCCTTCTTATTTATTTTCGAAATCATAAAAGCCTACAAAAAATTAATCGGATTTTAACTTTTTTCTCTTGGTATTCTCTGCTAATTATCGGTGCTCTTTTGATCATTTTTCCGCATGGTTTTTCATATTTTATCGTTTCAGCGGCGGCAATCGCGTTATCTTTACTTGCAGGATGGTTAACGGTAAAAAAATTATCGCGGTTTAAACAATGAAAAAGAAAACCGCACAGCCGCAATTTTTCCCAATTGCTTATGAAGTTGAAGAGGGAAGAACCTATTACTGGTGCAGTTGTGGAAAAAGTAAAACTCAACCGCTCTGTGATCGCATGGATTGTGGTGATAAAGCGATTCCTTATCACGCGGAGCTCACTGAAACAGTGTATTTTTGCGGTTGTAAAAAAACCAATGATCCCCCTTTATGTGATGGTTCTCATGCCAAAGTGCTGATGGAATATCTAAAAAATAAGAAATAGGTGAGTTGTTACTGAAAAATTAACTTGATCTCGTCTAATTGATTTGGGATTATCAGTGCATTGTGTATTATCGGTAGAAGCATGAGTAAACTAATCGACATTCCAGTTATAGTTGAAAGCGGACGTAAGTATAAAACTGCACAGGGAATAACCGCGATTAAAGATGGAGTTAAAACAACGGAATCTCCTGCTGAGCGCCTACCAAAACCGAAATGGTTGCGTATTGTAAACCACACAACTCCCGCCTATAGCAAAGTCAAACAGCAGGTTACACAGCATCGCTTGGCCACAGTTTGTGAAGAAGCAAAATGTCCTAACATTGCTGAATGTTGGTCCCATGGTACCGCCACGATTATGCTGATGGGTGCTGTCTGTACACGAGCTTGCCGTTTTTGTTCGGTAGACACAGGCAATCCTCACGGCTGGTTAGATTCCCAAGAACCTGAAAATACTGCCAACACAGTTGCTCTAATGAACCTTGACTACGTTGTATTAACATCAGTAAATCGAGATGATTTGCCAGATGGGGGAGCCCAGCATTATGCAGCTACTATTCGCGCTATCAAAGCCCGTTGCCCTAATACAAAAATTGAGGCATTAACACCAGATTTCCAAGGGATAGAGAAAGATGTAGCTACGCTTTTAGACAGCGGTGTCGATGTCTTTGCGCAAAATGTTGAAACAGTGGAACGGTTAACCCATCCTGTTCGTGACAACCGAGCAGGATACTGGCAAACGCTAAACGTGTTAGCTTTTGCTAAGCGATATCGTCCGGATGTTTTAACCAAAACAAGCTTGATGTTAGGACTTGGCGAAACCAATGAAGAAATCATCAAGACGATGGATGATTTACGCGCACAAAATATAGATATACTGACACTGGGACAATACCTCCAACCTACTAAAAACCATCTGCCTGTTACACGTTATGTCACGCCAGAAACCTTTATGGAGTTACGCGAAATTGGCTTAAAAAAAGGCTTCTTTGAAGTAGCATCTGGCCCATTAGTACGCTCAAGCTATCGTGCTGATCGGGTTTTCAAACGAGATAATTTAGGTTTGTAAGGAAATATATTAATGCGTTTAATACCAACGATTTTATGTGGTGGGGCGGGATCCAGGTTGTGGCCTGTTTCCCGTGAATTGCACCCCAAGCCTTTTATTCATGTGGCTGATGGGCAAAGTTTATTGCAAAAAACCTTTTTGCGAGGTGCGCAATTACCAGGCGTTAAGGAAATTCTTACAGTAACTAACCGTGAGTTGTTCTTTAAAACGACTGATGAGTATCGTGAAACCCATCAGACCGGGCTATCGTTGTCCTACATTCTTGAGCCTTTTGGCCGGAATACTGCGGCTGCCATTATTGCCGCTGCTTTACAGATCAAGGCAATGTATGCGGATGAAGAAGCGCTTATGCTGGTGTTGCCTGCTGATCACTTAATCACCGATCAGATTGCCTTTGCCCGGGCAATTGCAGAAGCAACAAAACTGGCACAGCAAGGGAAACTCGTCACGTTTGGAATTCAACCTACTAGTCCAGAAACAGGTTATGGCTATATCGAAGCTAAAGGAAACAAAGTATTACGATTCGTAGAGAAACCGAGCTTAGAGAAAGCCCAAGAATACTTAGATTCAGGACGCTTTTTCTGGAATTCGGGTATGTTCTGCTTTAATGTCAAAACATTATTACAAGAAGTGGAATTGCACTGTCCGGAGATTTTTGTTGCCACTCAAGCCTGCATTCAATGTTCGGAGACAGCTACGGGTAAAGATTTCATCCAGCTTGAATTGAACGCAGAAACGTTTAGCGCAGTTCCTGAAGATTCAATCGACTATGCGCTTATTGAAAAGTCACAACAAGTTGCGGTTGTCCCTTGTCAAATTGGTTGGAGTGATATCGGCTCCTGGAGTGCTTTGGGCGAGTTGGTTGAGTCAGATAGTAATGGAAACCGCATTGAGGGTGAAGCACTACTTCACGAAGTTGCGAATTGCTATATCCGAGGTAAAGACCGATTGATTGCTGCTGTAGGTATAGAAGATCTCTTTATTATTGATACTGCCGATGCGCTCTTAGTTGCTGATAAAGCGCGTGCGCAAGACATTAAAGCAATTTATAGCCAGCTAAAAAAACAAGGGCATGAAGCTCATAAAGTACACCGCACTGTCCATCGGCCGTGGGGAACTTATACCGTCCTTGAAGAAGGAGCACGGTTTAAAATAAAACGAATCGAAGTAAAACCAGGCGCAAGCCTTAGTTTGCAAATGCATTATCATCGGAACGAACATTGGATTGTCGTGAGTGGAGTTGCGAAGGTAATCAATGGAGACAAGGAAATCATAGTTAATACAAATGAATCCACCTACGTTCCAGCAGGACACAAACATCGTTTGGAAAATCCCGGTTTAACTAATCTGGTGATGATTGAGGTTCAAAGCGGCGAATACATGGGTGAGGATGATATCGTGCGCTTTGAAGATGTCTATGGTCGGGTCAAAGCCTAAAAAACCAGTTGAAGGGAATAACATACCTTCCCTTATCCCCGCTAATATTAAGAGAAGGGATAAGGGCAGCGGCCGTAAGGAAGTTAAAAGCTCAAATCCGATATGTTCGATTTGGCACAAAGGGTCATATTTGGGTACTGGCTTTGAGAAAGTATGGCAAAAAAACACAATCCTGGATTTCTCTGTAAATAATTTTATTATTTTTTCTCGCTAGATGTGCTAAATAAGGTCGGTTTCTGATAGGGGCTGATCGATGACTCAGGGAGTGGATAGAAGTAAGCGCTCTCATATCCCCTTGCTCATGTGCGCAGGCCGGGTTATTGAATGTTGGCCCGGGATAGTTAATTAAGAACACTAAGCCAAGCTAATTCCTTTCTTCTTGAACCTAATTTGTATGATATAAGCTATCCCTAGCATGACCACGCCTAATCCCAAGCTAAATACGCCCATGATGAAATAATAATGTTGATAAATGGCCAGGCTTTCTGTTGCTGAGGGTAAGTTGTTAGGAAGAGCCACAAAGCTTGCGAGTCGACCTGAGATGGTATTAGATAATGAAGCTGCTAAATACCAAACCCCCATGGCGAAAGCAATCGCTTCGCTATCACAATAAAGGCCTATCATGCTTAGACCAATCGCCGAAACCCATAACTCAGCGAGAGTAATCAAAAGGTAAGTCAGACCAATGTAATTGCCATCGACATAACCGTTGATTGCCTGAGTGGCTGCAAAGGCCATGATGAGTAGTGCAAAGCCAGCCAACAAAGTTCCTGAGGCAAATTGGTAGGGAATCGTAAATTGCGGGACGAGCCGATAGAATCGAGGCAATTGCGTGCCGATAGCAATAATAAGCAGCGGATTAAGCAACTGGTATTGAGCTGGCGATATTTTAAGGTTAAAAAGTTCTAAATTGGAGTTATTTTGGGCAAACAAGACTAATGTGCTGTTCATTTGGTTATAGATAATAAAAAAAACCACGGCTTCAACGATGAGGAACAGTGCGACCAATTGTTTTGAACGCGCGGTACCTGAGAGTGCTAATGTTTTACGTATAAACCAAAAAATACCTACTGTGCAGCCAGCGCCAATGATTATGCTTGCGATATAGACATGTGAATAGGCGAATAAAGTAAAGATATAGATCCCGATGACATAAAAGAAGAGGTGATATTTACTTTTGAGAGATAGATTGATTCTATCTTTTCCCCATACCACATTATCATAAAGGGAATACCGTTTGGCAAAATTAAGAGCAGCAATGGATTTTCCAGCAAAAGCAAGAGCTAACACAGATAACGGTCCGTAGCGGCTGTCCAAAAGAGTAGGAGAAACAAGGATAGCTAACAACGCGCCAATATTAATGGCCATATAATAGTAGGTCATAGCTGCTTTCGCTTTAACTGCATCATCTGAATAAATATGGGAAACCATCGAGGATGTGGTTCCCATTAAAAGCGAATTCGTGGCAGGGAGTAAGGCATAAGCGGCAATAAATAATGTATCCCCGTAAGCAGTTAGGGTAAAACCGCTTAACATGACTAATAAGTAGGCTGAACCAACCAAAATACTGCCCAAAAGAATTGCACGTCGTATTCCCAATACTTTGTCAGCCATAAATCCGCCTAACACGGGCATAAGATAGCCTGTGGCCTGACTTACGCCCATAAAAGCATAAGCCGTTGCTTGGCTATAACCTAAGCCATGAGTGAGAATAGGGCGTGTTAGGAAGAGGATTAATATCGTATTGAGGGCATAAGCTGAAAATTGACTCCAAAAGGTAATGAGTACGATATTATTGGTTTGTAGCTGGCGAGTATCCCACCGAGGTAGGTAATTTTTGATTGTTTGATAAATCACCCTTCGCTCTCCTTACCGCTGCTAACCAAATTGATACATTATTTCTTAGCTAATACAACATCAATAATATGGGTGTCATGATATGGGAAAGTAAAAATTTGACTAAACAAACGCTTTAACCGCTGTATCAAAAAATTCTTTGGTAACATCCGCATTGAAATACTGTTTAAAAACCAGGTGCCTTCAATACCAAATTGGGCAAGTTCGTCGATATCTTGTATGGTGATCGGGATATGCAAACGTTGATGTTGAACAACTTTAAATCGGTGTTGCACAAAAATATTCATCAACTCATCCAGCCCTGAAGCAACAGTGGTATTTTTTACCATTGCTTTATAATAGTGACCTACCACGCTACTTAAAATAGTCCCTTGCGCAATGAATTTAGCTAACTGCTGCTGGGCGATTGGAAACGATTCATAGGTTGTTGTGATTAGTGAAAAATGGCCATTCGCACGAGTTAGAAGATCAGCTTCATGGAAAAGAGTGTGAATGGGAATATAGGCATTAATGAAATGGGCTAATACCAAATCTTGACTATGATGCGGCAGATAATGGCTTGCCTCTGTTGCACTGGCTTCAATAGTTGTCAACGGCACAAGTTTACGGGCATAAGCAAGCATCTCTTTCGAAATGTCGATCCCGGTAAAGTCGGCTTCAGGCATGAACTGCTTCAGTTTTTCTAAAAAAGAGCCATTACCTACCCCGAAGTCCAGTACTTTATAGTGGGCCTTCAAGCCTAGGTGATGTTTTCTAATTTGTTCTATTGCAGCAAGATGGCTAGTACTTATTGAGCCGAATCGATCTGCAGTAGCATAATGTCCTGCAATTTCGTTATACATGGCCTTTAAGGACATGTAGCCTTCCGATTTATGAACATTCGGACAGTATATCTCCAATTGCCCTAAATTTGCGAATATTCTTTTAGAATTCAGGGAAAAAGAGTTATTTAAAAAAGTTGTTTGCTCATTTTTGGGGCTTAAAAAACGGCTAATTTAGTTTTTGTACAAAATAAGGTATTATCCAGCGTCTTGGTCTCATTTGATCAATTGTGTACGAGGAGGAAGAAGTGCAGCAGTTAAAGGAAGCATCTATTCACCATGAAATGAATTTAATCGATTTCTTGCACACGCTTTGGAAACAAAAGGTACTGATTTTATTGAGTACCGCGTTCTGCTTATTTCTCGGGCTAGCTTATCTTTTAATGAGTAACCCCATCTATGAGGCCGCAACCATCATTTCTCCACCTTCGCAAGGGGATATTGCGACTTTGAATCAGGGCCGCTCATTAGCAAAGAATTCACTGCTAAAGCCTTACCAGGTCAAAGAGGTTTACGCCATTTTCACAAAAGCGTTGCAAGCTGAATCCACAAAAAGGCTATTTTTTAACACTGTCTTTTTACCCTCCTGGAAAGAGAAAGACACGGCTAACTTATATTCTGTTTTTTCCAATTCATTAATTATTAAAGAAATTAAACCCATATCGAGCGTATTCGATTCGCCACCTTCAACTTATATTGTTGCAATGCGGGGTGTTTCCCCAGAACAAGATGCAAAATGGCTGACAAAGTATATTGATTTAGCCAAACAAAAGGCACTTGAAGAAGTAATGACTGACGATAAGCGCCAGCGTACTAGTGTATTGCGCAATCTGCGCGATCGGATTGATTCAATCAGAGAAGTTGCAAATGCCCAACGCCTTGACCGAATCCAACAATTAAAAGAAGCAATCAAAGTGGCACATGCGATTGGCGTGAAAGGGGGGAATGTCCCCACTGGAATAATCACTGACGCTGAGGTTATGAATAATCCAAGCATGATGTATCTGCGGGGAAGTGTTGCGTTGCAGGCTGAATTAAATAACATCGAAAATAGAGGTTCTTCTGATGCTTTTGCACCAAAGGAACTCAAACTGCGTGAGACTCAATCACGATTTGATTTTTATAAAAAAGTGACAATCAATTCTAGCAATGTGCTCATGTTTAAGCAGGATGGTGAAGTGATGAAACCGGAATCTCCTATCGCACCGCGCAAAAAATTGGTTTTATTATTATCGCTCTGCGCAGGGTTAATTTTAGGGATAATGGGCGCGCTCACACGCAAAGCGTTTTTGCTTATTTTTAAACATGGATCCTGATTGCTATTCTGAGCAAAAGTAGGTCGGTGCGTCTGGCCACATCGATGGAGATTCACGATTGATGAAAAAAATTCTTCTCCTTGGGAAGTCTGGCCAATTGGGTTGGGAGTTGCAACGGGCTTTATCTCCACTGGGTGAAGTGATTGCCCTTGATCGCCACGCGAACGTCCCTTTTTGTGGGGACTTAACTAAGGTATCTAACCTTGTTCAAACTGTGCGTGCTTTGGCTCCGGATGTTGTCGTAAATGCAGCAGGTTATACTGCAGTTGACAAGGCTGAAACTGAAACCGAATTGGCTAGTTTAATTAATTCTCAGGTTCCTGGGATTCTGGCGCGCGAAGTTGCGGCTCTTGGTGCTTGGTTGGTGCATTATTCAACAGACTATGTGTTTGATGGGAGTGGATGCACGCCATGGGAAGAAGGTGACAAACCCATGCCGCTCAACTCTTATGGTCGAAGCAAATTGGCAGGAGAGCAAGCAATCCAAGCATCTGGATGCAAACATCTAATTTTTCGCACAAGCTGGGTTTATGGGGCACACGGTAATAATTTTGTTAAAACGATACTACGCCTTGCTCGTGAACGAGAAACACTGAGTGTGGTTGCCGATCAAATTGGAGCCCCCACTGGAGCAGATCTGCTCGCTGATCTTACTGCACATGCTTTACGCACAGCCGTGAAAAATCCTGAAGTCAGCGGATTATATCACATGGCTTCTCATGGCGAGGTTTCTTGGTATGATTATGCGAATTTGATAGTCAATACGGCATCAGCCCTTGGGCAGCAATGTCTAGTTAAACAAATTTTTCCTATTCCAAGCAGTGATTATATAACAGCGGCAAAGCGTCCGCTTAATTCACGACTAGCAACAACGAAATTAATTGATACTTTTTCTTTGCAGCTACCTCATTGGGAGTACGGAGTGGTTAGAGTAATCAAGGAAATTCTAGAGAATGCGTAATGAAGATACCTATCTTTCACAAAGGGAAGAGAGTGAATTATGAAATTAACTCAGACCGATATTCCTGATATCGTTGTTGTTGAGCCTACCGTATTCGAAGACGAGCGAGGTTGGTTTTTAGAAAGCTTTAACGAAAAGCGATTTTGTAGCGAACTAAAACGCCTGAATTTAGCTACACCAACCCAATTTGTTCAAGATAATCACTCTTTTTCGCGAAAAGGGGTATTACGCGGGCTTCATTACCAACTGCCTCCCTATACTCAGGGAAAACTGGTCAGGGTTATCCAAGGTGCGGTTTATGATGTTGTTGTTGATATCCGTGAAGGTTCCCCAACCCTTGGACGTTGGGTAGGCCATGAATTGAGTGCCAGCAATAAAAAGATGGTCTGGATTCCTCCAGGATTTGCGCATGGTTTCCTGGCACTCGAAGATGATACTCATTTTTTGTATAAAACAACCGATTTTTATCACAAGGAATCAGAAGGTTGCCTTCGTTGGAATGACCCAAGTTTAGGCATTAATTGGCCATCATTAACAGAAGGGATCATTTTAAATGCAAAAGACGCCAATGCGCCTTGCATGGATAACATTGCTAAATTGCCTTACCGCAAAGGTGCGAAAATTAGCGGATTAATTGACATCGAAGTGATAGGTGATTCAAGGGGGAGCTTAATTGTCATGGAGCAAGGCTCCAATATCCCCTTTAATTTAAAACGAGCTTACTATATTTTTAATACAAAGGCGGATGTAAGCCGTGGATTTCATGCGCATAAAAATTTGCAGCAGCTTGCTGTTTGTGTTGCTGGGCGCTGCCGTCTGGTTCTTGACGATGGTACAAATAGACAAGAGTTTTGGTTAGATTCACCAACCAAGGGCTTACCCATCGAGAGCATGGTTTGGCGAGAAATGCATGATTTTAGTCCTGACTGTGTTTTAGCGGTGTTTGCTAGTGAAGAATACAATGAATCGGATTATATCCGCTCTTATCAAGAGTTTAAGAATAGGGTGAATCAATGAGGCCATCGGGCTATTTAAGAGAAGGGCTATCCTCCATGGATAATAGCGTGTTAAGCCATCCTTCATCAGACGAAAGGGTTTCTTTCCTTAATCTAAAAAATGTAAATCATGCGATGCGCGAAGAGCTGATTGCGGCTTGCACAAAGGTAATCGATTCGGGGTGGTACATTATGGGTTCTGCTCTCGATGATTTCGAAAAAGCCTTTGCCGATTATTGCAATACTGAGCACTGCATTGGTGTGGGTAACGGGCTAGATGCACTGACTCTGACTTTACGGGCGTGGAAGGAACTCAAGCTACTCAAAGAAGGAGATGAGGTCATTGTTCCTGCAAACACATATATTGCCAGTGTTTTAGCCATTACTGAAAATCGTCTACACCCCATTTTTGTTGAACCGCAACAGCATAGTTTTAATTTAAACCCGGAAGGGATTGAAAAAGCAATTACCCCAAAAACCCGGGTGATTTTGCCTGTCCACTTGTATGGACAATTAACGGATATGCCGGCAATCCTTGATATAGCCCAACGTCATCAATTGCTTGTTTTGGAAGATTCTGCCCAAGCTCATGGTGCAAGCAGGAATGGACGCAAAGCAGGTAGTTGGGGCAATGCTTCCGGCTTTAGTTTTTATCCTGGTAAAAATTTAGGTGCTTTGGGAGATGCAGGAGCGATAACGACTGACGATGCTGATTTAGCTCGAATGTTACGTGTATTGCGCAATTATGGTTCTCACGAAAAATATAAAAACCTCCATCAAGGGATCAATAGCCGTTTAGACGAAATACAAGCTGCAATGCTAAGCGTCAAACTCAAGTACTTGGATGCCCACAATCACCATCGCCGACAGGTAGCAAAGTGGTATCGCCAAGAAATTAACAACCCGGCGATTATATTGCCGTCTACGGACGAAGAAGAACAACATGTATGGCATTTGTTTGTGGTTCGATCAGCCTACCGTGCACAGCTGCAGCAGCACCTAGCGCATTGCGGCATCGAAACTTTAATTCACTATCCTATCCCTCCTCATCAACAACAGGCTTATGACAATTATAATCAGCAATCTTATCCATTGACTGAACGCATTCATCAGGAGGTATTAAGTTTACCCATAGGTTCGACAATTGCTCTTGCTGATGTTAAGCGTGTTATTGAGGCTTGCAACACATTTAAACCAATAAGATGAGTTAGGGTATGACCTTAATCAAAACCAGTTTGATCAATGCAATTGCGGTAGGGGTTAGGATACTTAGTTTGCTGGGTATCAATAAGTTACTAGCACTCTACGTAGGACCCGCTGGTTATGCAGCACTCGGACAATTTCAAAATGCAGTCACGATGATTACCACGTTTGCGAGTGGTGCACTTAATTCAGGGGTTGTTAAGTACACAGCGGAATATTATCAGGATGAAGAAAAGCAGCGTGCAGTTTGGCAAACTGCAGGGACGATCGCGTGCATAGGGTCAGTATTCACCTCTTTACTCATTGTTTTATTTCGTAAACCTTTGACTTCCTGGTTTTTGCATGATGAAGTTTACTCATCAGTGTTTCTCTGGTTTGCAGCATCTTTGCTTCTTTTTGTTTTTAATGCGCTTTTTCTTGCTATTATGAATGGTAAAAAGGAAATCAAGCGCTATGTTGCAGCAAACATTGCGGGTAGCTTACTAGCTCTTCTTATAACCAGCATATTAGTGATTAATTCTGGACTCTATGGTGCGTTAGTTGCTTTAGCCGTATTCCAATCAGTTGCTTTCTTTGTCAGCCTCTTCATTTGTTCTCGCGCCACATGGTTTAGATTAACTTATGTCATTGGCAAGTTTGATAAGCAAATTGCCAGGGATTTAGCGAAATTTACTTTAATGGCTCTGACCAGTGCGGTATGCATTCCCGTCAGCCATTTATTCATCCGCCATCATCTAGGAGTAACAATTGGGTGGGATGCAGCAGGCTACTGGGAGGCGATCTGGCGCTTTAGTGCGGCGTATCTTTTATTAATTACCACAACGCTGAGCATTTATTATTTACCGCGACTTTCCGAACTCAACGATCCCCTGGCATTGAAAAAGGAAATCATGCAGGGTTATAAGATTATTTTACCCGCGGTCACTTTAGCTGCATTGCTCATATATTTGTTGCGTGATTTGATCATAAACCTACTCTTTAGTCCGGAATTTTATCCAGCCAGGGTATTGTTTTTGGGGCAAGCGGTTGGTGATATCTTAAAAATAGGAAGCTGGGTTTTAGCTTACACCATGTTAAGTAAAGCGATGACAAAGTACTTCATTCTAACCGAAATACTCTTTTCAATTAGTTTGTATTTCACTGTGGTGTTAATGACGAATTGTTGGGGATTACAAGCAGCCACTTGGGCTTATGCACTGAATTATTTAATTTATTGGATAGTGATGTATTTTCTTATTTTTAACAACCTAGAAAGCGATCTCGTTTTATGCTCCCAGTCATAAGTTATTTAATACCGAGTTATAACCATGAGGACTACTTACCGTTTCTTTTGGAAAGCATTGTTTTAGATATAAAGCAATTAAAAGTACCTGCAGAAGTCATTATTATCGATGATGGATCCGCGGATCGTTCATTATGGGTAATTCAAGCTTGGGTAGAGGCAAATCGTGATTTATTTCCGATATCCTGTGTGTCTCAGGAAAACAGAGGCATTGGTGCTGTGCTTAATCGGATGGTTGATCTATCCAGAGGAGAGTATCTAAGGGTTTGTGCCTCTGATGATGTTCTTGTCCCTGGTAGTACTCAACTTCTTTATGAACAATTTATGTTGCGCCCCTATTTAGTTTGTGTGTTGGCAGATGCTAAAGTCATTGATGCGGGCGGTGAACTCATTCATTCAAGCTCGATTGCTTATCATGGCGGTAGGATTAATCGTTTGGTAGAGCCTCAAGCTTTACCCAAAGAAATTATCCAACACTGGTGCGTCGCTGGTCCTACTCATCTTCTAAAGAAAAATCATCATCAATATATGCGCTATGATGAATCATGCAGGATTGAAGATTATGATTTGTTCTTATCTTTGTTAGAAATTCCGGATTCAATCTTTTTTATCAATGAAATTGTGAGCTTATATCGAGTTCATACAACCAATGTTTCAAAAACAACAAACCCACATCGAAGAATTGAGAACATAAAAACATTTTTATCTATCATTGAGCGCTATATTGATAGACAGATTTTGGCAGGCTATTTAATATCGGTTAAATATAAAACGGTTGCTAAAATCAAATTTTTACAGAAAAAATACCTAAGCTGTTTTTTTAATTTATGCTTAAGTACTCTTTTTAAAATGAAAAGTGAGCTGCAAAATTGAAAAAATTAATTAATTCAATTTCTTTTTATTTTCTGCTCCCCATTTATTTTGCGCTTTTCTTGTTATTTACCTTTTTCTATGTCCCGCAAGACTATTATTTTAGTCTAGCTATTCTCTGTTCAATCATTACGATTCCCGTGTTGATAAGTTTAAGGATAATCCCTTTAAGAATGCAGATACAAGATTACTATAGGCGAATCTTATCCCATGCGAGGTACCGCTTTATTATTCTTTCTTTGTGCCTTTTTATTATTATTTGCGGACCTATTGATATTTATGTGAATGGTTTTAAGTTACTCAATCCTTCGACTTATGCGGATATCAATGGCATTGGAAGATATGTGAGACATGTTACAACGTTATGTTGGATCTTTGTTCCTGTTGCTTTCATTTTTCTTAAGTCGCCTTGGCTAAAGTTTCTTTTTATCAGTTATGCGATTTTATTTCCTATTGTAATCATTGATCGAAATCGTTTTTTTCTTTCTGGCTACTCTTTATTCTTTTGTGCAGTACTTGTTTATCATACCTCCCAAAAAACTCGCACAAAGACGAAGAGTAAAATTTTATTTTTTTTAATTCCTTTCGCATGCTTGTTTATTTTTTCGCTTATTGGCCATTTCAGGAGTGGGGCAGCATTCATCGTGCCTTCTTCCGGCACATTATTGCAAGAGGGGGCATATCCTCTCAAAGCCTCATTCGCATCGCTTCCTGCTTTGCTGCAACAAATTATTTTGTATATCACAACCCCTCTTTTTAACTTTGCAACGATCGCGTCAGAAAATTACATCAATCAAAATTTTTTAATAAGCCAGTTCTCTCCTTTTAGCCGAGAAAGTTTAGAAAGTTATATTTATGCGCCCACACTGGTTTCGCGATATACGGTGGGGACGGAATTTTACCCTTTCTTACTTTATGGTGGACTCAATTATGTTGCTTGGGCTTTCATTTTCATGCTGATTGGCTTTATTCTCGCTTCTTATTTATTTAAGAAATTCCCCAATATTTTTACTTTTCTAATTTTTATAAAAATCTCTTACAATGCATTATTTATGGGATTCGCACCACAGTATTATATTTTGTTAAATTTAATCTTTTTAATGATGATGTTTTTTTTGTGGTTTTTTGCGGAACTTGTACGAATTTCAGCAGTTCACGCAAGGTAGGTAGGAGCAATTTGTTTTGGTTTTATCGCGAGGAGGCTTACCTAAATGTGCAGTACTTTTAGCTGTCTATAATGGTATGCATTATTTAAGAGAACAGGTTGAAACGATCCTTAATCAACAGGATGTGAGTGTGACGTTGTTTGTTAGCGTCGATTTATCTACGGATGGCAGTTTAGATTGGTTTTTTGATTTATCTGAACTTGATACGAGAGTTATTGTTTTACCTTACGGGGAAAAATTTGGCGGAGCTGCAAGAAATTTTTTTCGCCTAATCCGTGATGTTGATTTCAAGTCATTTGATTATGTTGCTTTTGCTGATCAGGATGATCATTGGTATCTTGATAAGCTTTCTCGAGCCATCCACATTATGAGCACGTCGGGATATGATGCATATTCAGGGAATGTCATCGCTTTCTGGGCAGATGGTAAGCGCTTATTAATTAATAAAGCGCAACCACAGCGCCGGTGGGACTATATTTTTGAAGCCGCTGGACCTGGCTGCACTTATGTAATGAGCGTTAACTTAATAAATGCAATAAAAACACACATAATGAAAGTATGGGATTTACTGCAAGAAGTGAGTTTGCATGATTGGTTCTGTTATGCGTTCGCAAGAGCAAATGGGTTTAAGTGGTATATTGATGATCAACCTTCGATGCTTTACAGGCAGCACGCTAACAATCAGGTAGGAGTTAATTTAGGCTTGAAGGCCTATGCTAATCGCTTCAAAAAAATAAAAAATGGTTGGTGGCTAACTCAAGCGCTATTGATTGCTGAACTTGTCGGTGTAAGTCAGAGTCGTTTTATTCAGAGCTGGTTAAGACTAAGAAGATCGGATTTATTCCGTTTAAGCCTCCAGGCGTTCCAATGCCGTAGACGTTTACAAGAGCAAATTTTCTTTTTCTTTGTCTGCTTATTGCTTTGCTTTACTGGTATTCGTAAGTAGCTTAGCATACCGTAATAGCGCAGCCCTATTAGGAAAGGCTATATTCCGCACATCTTGCGAGAAAATATGCCCAAGAATTGCTCACATAGATGGCCATGCTGCTTTTGCTGTATTTTATCACAACCTACACTCAAATCCGACTTTTTGTGCCAAATCCAACATGGCGAACCTGATCTATTACAGAGTAACTTGGCTTCGAATACATTCGTCCTTTTGGGCTAACTCATCGAGTATTATTCGAGTCGTTGATGCAACAATGTCTTCCCGTTTGGAGGCGTTTTTGTTGTTTGAAGTGTAATAAACTGCCATAACAATTGGATCGCATTTTGGAGGCCAAATGATAGCAATATCATTGGTCGTTCCATAGAAGTAGCCAGTTCCCGTTTTGTCTCCAACTAACCAACCTTTGGGTACACCAGCTCGAATACGAGCATCGCCTGTTGTATTCGCTTTCAACCACGTAAGTAATAACTCACGCTGAGGTTTAGCTAAAGCATCAGTGAATGCCAGTTTTTTTAAGCTGGTTGCCATCGCTGCTGGTGTAGAGCTGTCATCGGTATTGTTTTGACCGCCTGACATTGCTTCCCCTGGCCAACCATGGGTTTGACGAAATGAATCATCATCAATTGTACGTGCAAAAGCGTTCATACCTTCTAGCCCACCTAACTGTTTGAGCAAAAGGTTCATCGCAGTATTGTCACTATAACTGATGGCTGCGGCGCATAATTCTTTAACACTCATCCCTGTGTCCAGATTTTTTTCAGTAATTGGATTCCAGTTTGTTAAATCATTTTTAGTGTAAGTCACTTTCTTTGATAGGAGTAAATTGTCCTTCATGCTTTTTTTAAGGACAGCTGCAACACCCATGACTTTAGAGGTGCAACCCATTGGAAAGCGTTCGTCTGCACGATATTCTAGATGGGTGTTATTCGTTGTGTTGATCGCGTAGACACCAATTCTTCCGCCTGAGGATGATTCAAGTTTCGCTAGTTTTTTATCAATTGAAGTGAGGTGGCGATTCGGGATTTCTGAAAACGAAGAGTTGCATAAACCGATCGTGATGAGGAGAGAGGATAAAAATTTCTTGGCAGATAACATGATGTTTATTTTAAGTTTAAATTGCACGTATTATATCGATATTGAGTACTTCCGTCACTCTAAACCGGCCAATTGACGTGTAACATTGCTCACTGCACTCCAATCTTTATTCTCCATACCATGCGCCAAGGCGATGATAAATTTATTCACCAAAATATTAGCCAGATCGGGTACTATTTGCTCCTGCAAGAATGCCTTTTGAAAGAGTTGGAGATCTTTCAAACCACCCCTTAGGGAAAAATTTACTTGATCAAAGTCGCGATCTTTTATTTTAACTGCATAAAGCTGATAGGCGGGGTGGGCAAAAACCGTATGGAACATTTTATTTATGTGCTCAGCTTCTAAGTCATTTTTTTCTGCAAAGGTATAGACCTCGGCCATACATTCGATGGAAGTCGCTAGAAAATAATTCATGCAAATCTTCATAACATTGGCTTTATAAGGTTGTTGGCCGATATTGAGTATTGTTTTTGAATAAGCATTGAAGAGGGGCGTACACAATTTAACCGCATTAGGGTCACCAGCCACAATCGTAGTCAATTCTCCTTTGTCAGCCACTTTCGGGATGCCTAGGACATTAGCTGCAACATAAATGGTGTTTTTATCACGGTGCAGTTCGGTTAACTTTTTTGACGTGGCCGGTAAGATTGTCGAGGTGCTAATATGAATCGCGTTTTGTTTTAATCCTGCCAACAAACCTTCAGGACCGCAAACCACATCAAACACTGAGTCGTCATCAAAAAGCGAGGTCAATACTACATCAGCAGCCATGGCCACTTCTTTAACGGAATCAGCACCTTTTGCACCCATCTGCAAAAAAGGTTGCATCCGTGATGGAGTGCGGTTGTACACCGTGAGATCAAACCCAGCTTCAAGTAGTTTTTTGCCGAGGGCTGATCCCATTTTACCTAATCCAATTAAGGCAACTTTCTTCATTCTGATATCCCTATTCGAATAGTCGAGCCTATTATAAGCTAATTATATTAAAGGAGTGGCTTCCATGGAGTAATAACGTCCAAAGAAGTCTTGCGCCTTGTGTGTTTCTGTTACTCCAAGTTCACTTGCTTTTTTCAAGTCGTTCTCGTACTGACTAACCACGGTAACATGTCTACCAGTGTGTTGTATCAATTCTTCAAGCAGATTTCCAGTAGTTGGGTATTCAGTTTTAAACGCTTTATAGCGATAAGATAAACATAAAAAGACATTCGGCAAAATTTCAACTGGATTTTTGTCGTCTTTGATATTGGTGTCAATTCTTTCGTTAAAAGACAGTTCGGGGAAGTTTTGTCTGAAGCAATCTAAAACAGCTTGAATGTTGAGCTCATTGGTATTAGAAATTAAATAGACCGGTTCTGTTTTAGCCATTTCCATTACCTGTACAAATCTCTCGCGAGTCATTTCATTCATTTGAATGCTTGCATTCCATGCTTCACGGAGTAAGTTGTTTCTCCTATCGATATCCATCCCGTTTAAAAAATAAAAAATTTGAGCCAAATTATCCAAAAACTGTTCAGTAGAGATTCGACCTAGTTTATATGGTTCAATCAGCGACTTATAATGCCATTTATACTGTGCCATTACCCACAGATAATTTGTTCCATTCCGGAAAAAGTGTGGTGTACATTGTAGGCATCCCCGGCTGTATTTGTTACAAATCTTGGCAAACGCAGACACCGTTTCATCGATAGAATAGGCGTGAATAGTGGAAAGGTTAATAATGTAGGGCATAGTTGTTTCAAAAAAAATAAAGCAAACTGTTGCGCGATTTTATAGTATAATGAACGAATTTGTAAACTATGCATATTAATGAGGCTTTATGATAATTGTCATCATAGAATTATCTCCGCGAATGAGATTCAATCCATTTCGAGCTAACGTCAATAATCTTTTCGATGTTTTTGAAGCAGCCAAAAATGATGCGAGAGTATCCAGGACGCCATTTATCTCTCACTATAACAATCTGAACAGTGCACAAGCCCAAATGGAGTTATTAGCTGCACGCATGAGTCGTTTCTTGGTATTGGAAATGTTGTTGGAGAATCATTTCCACATTGCAAATCGTCGTGCCCCCTTTGCTGAATCGATCTCACGGGCTGATTTTCATTTTGGAGGATTTCAAAGCCCCATACCAAGACCAAGTTCGCGGCCTCATGTTCAGGAATCTACCGATCCTCTAGCTCATATACCAAAGCCAAATGCGACTCTGAGCGATAAAGCTAAAAAAGTTGCAGCAGAATTGGATGATAAACTTCCACAGGAGTGTTGCGACCCTATTTCCATGGAGCCTCTCGCTGATCCCATTGAGATAAATAAGCGAGTTTATAATCGTGAAACCGTATCCAGATTGATAAAAGATGGAAAATTTGAGGATCCATTTAACCGAGCTAAAGTAGATCCTTCGACGGCAAAACCTGCGCATTACATGCTGGATGCGATTATTGCTCATTCAGATGTTTTGGCTCATAAAGAGCCCATTATGTTGCGTAATCATAAAAGCACTGACGTCCACCCACTTAAGGATTTAATAGAGCAGTGGGGACAATTATTGAGAGCAGAGATTCCAGCTCCATAAGTACTGAAAGTTATTAGTTATTCCCGCGTAAGCGGGAATCTGTGTTTTGATTTGGATAGAGTTTTTAGTGTTGATCTTGGTTACAACGCTAAGAGCAACGCAGCATTGTTTTATTCACTACGTTTGGATTTATCATCCACTGAATGTGCCATGCATGGTCTTCATCCTGCTCAAGACACACCATGGTTCCTGGAACAAAAGAGACAAGGTTTTGGTTTTCATCATTAACAACCAACTTAGCTACAAGTTTACCCATAAAGGGCATGTGCCCCACTAACACAATATCCTGATTTAATTGTTTTAGGATTTTTTCAATTGGCTCAACTGCATCCATAGGAGCTAGTCCTTTTCTTGACTCAATTTTTCCTTTAAAAATAAGACCTGCCACTAAAGCTTCGGCTGTTTGTTTGGCTCTTAATTTCTCGCTGTGCCATAGAGAGTGGACTTCTAGTTTAAGGAAAGAGAGAAATTGGCAAAGGTTATCAACTGCTTGTTTGCCTTCTGCGCTAAGAGCTTGTTCGGGATTAATTGTCTTTTCTAAACAGGCTCCATGTTGCACTAAATAAATTTTCATTGAAATTCCCTTTCTTCGCTATTTGCTTAATTTTAGCATAGCGAGATTCACTGAGGTAACGACAACTCAGACCCAGAGATGATTTCCTTTTTATCCATGAATTTTTTATTTAAATAATTTCTAAATTTAATTTCAACAAAATGATGTGATATTGCGGAAATAATAATAAGCAATAGGAATGCAACCGTTGCCAAAATAACATGATTAGCAAGGAGCGGATATTTGTAACCAATGGAGTGATAATTGGTTACAATTATTAGTAAGATCAAAACTTGGAAGGAGTAGAATGAGTAACTGATGCGCCCTAAGTAGACGAAACTTCGACCTACCATAAAGCGATATAATCGACCTGAGTTAATGGAAGCAAGGCTGAAAATGAGTATAGTAGTTAAGGGTACTGTAATAAAATTTTGTGCGATTGCAATATGGCCATGCTTAGGTCCCCAAACAAAATAAAGGTATAACTGGGTTAGACAAAAAATGGTGCAGGCGCTAGGATGGGCTACACGAATGCCTCGAGTAAAAAGAAGACCACAAATAACGCCAATAATAAATTCAGAAACCCGAAATATTGGAATGGAATAGAACACGATATTATTTGGAACTGGATTAAATAGCAGTAATGAAATTCCGGGCAAAGAGGATGTCACATATAAAATACATAGGGCAATAACAAGTTGTTTATTTTTTAATTTTTTTAAATGGTGAATGATGAAAGGGAATAGGGCGTAAAAAAACATTTCTGAACAAAGGGACCAACTTCCCCCATTGTTCCAGATGGTAAAAAGTTGTGGCATCCATGCTTGGATCATAAAGATATTAGCAAAAATGACATAGATATAACGTAAAGTCTGAAGTGAGTCCTCTAATGATAAAGTGGAGATTAACCAAGGTATGGTGACCAGAGCTGCCAAAAAATAGGCGGGATAGATGCGAGTGAAGCGATCAAACGCGTATTTTTTATAGTCTGGGACACCATTATGGAAGCGATAGCCTAACACGAAACCTGATAAGATGAAAAACAAGCTCATTCCGCAGGCACCGTTGTTTAAAAAACGAACTAATTCACCATGCTTAAGAACTGGAAAATAAAGTTGGATATGAAACAAAAACACATAAAAGGCAGCAATAAACCGCAAGCTTGTTAATGCCAATATTTCCTTTTGCATACCTTTTGCCGTTGTATCGAATTTATCTGAGTTTAAATGATTGTCAGGTAAATAGAAACTTAAAGATTTTTTTGTTTTTAAGGTATCGTCCGAAGCATGTTCGCTCGTGATTTCCACTTAATTTCATCAATGCGTTTTTATTAGATCTTGTGGGAACTACTTTGTGGAATCATAGATTAGATGTTTACTTTAGCGCAATAATGTAGATAAAATGACAATCATCAACGATGACCATTAATTCGATATCCATTAGTTAGGGCCTCATGAAGATTCTCCATGTTTATAAGACATTTCTAGGTGATGCTTTTGGTGGGGTAGAGCGCGTAATTGCGCAAATTGTCCGTAATCAGCAATCCAATTTTCATCATACTATCTTGTCTCTTTCTCCTGATCCTGAGCCAAAAGAGCTGGAGTACCTGGGCATTAAAATAATTCGCTATAAGGAAAGTTTGAATGTTGCCTCGAACAGTATTTCCTTTTCGCTACTGAGGGATTTTCGCAAAATAGCTCAGCAAGTTGACGTGATCCATTACCATTTCCCCTGGCCTTTTGCGGATGTTTTACATTTGTTTTCAAGAATCAAAAAGCCTTCTATTTTAACGTATCATTCTGATATTGTCCGGCAAAAAATTTTATTTCATTTCTATCGACCATTAATGCATCATTTTTTAAAATCAATAGACACCATTGTGGCCACCTCTCCGAATTATTTTTCCACCAGCCCTGTACTGCAAAAATATCGGGAAAAAGTTACTGTTATTCCAATCGGTTTAAATAAGACAAATTACGCTATAACAACCGATGAACGCATAGCATACTGGCGTGATCTTTATGGGGATAAATTTTTTCTCTTCGTTGGTGTCATGCGTTATTATAAAGGGCTTCACATTTTATTGGAGGCAGCCCAAGGTACTTCGTTCCCTATTTTGATTGTAGGCTCAGGGCCTATCGAAGATGAATTAAAAACCCAGGCAAAAGAGTTAGGATTAACTCATATCCATTTCTTAGGCCGATTGGCCGAGGAAGATAAAATTGCTCTTCTTAGGTTATGTCTTTCAGTTATATTCCCCTCGCATTTACGTTCAGAGGCTTTCGGTGTTTCCCTTCTTGAAGGGGCAATGTTTGGTAAGTCCTTAATTTCCTCAGAAATTGGTACAGGAACCAGCTATATCAATATTAATGAGGAGACAGGACTTGTCGTCCCACCCGGCGATCCGATTGCATTACGAAATGCAATGCAATTTATTTGGGATAATCCGGAAAAAGCAGCAGCTATGGGTGAAAAGGCTGCAGAACGCTAT
Source organism: Legionella micdadei (assembly GCF_000953635.1). Classification (NCBI taxonomy): domain Bacteria; kingdom Pseudomonadati; phylum Pseudomonadota; class Gammaproteobacteria; order Legionellales; family Legionellaceae; genus Legionella; species Legionella micdadei. Next base: position 2,204,801 of record NZ_LN614830.1, on the reverse strand, counting down.
TGGACGCTTTTCACCGCTGATAAGATGGTGGCTGAATACGAGCGGCTTTATCGAGATGTCGTGAGTAAAAAGCAGGATGATTCTGTGCTACTGAATAAAGATTCGATAACCAACCAAAATGTATGAAATTTAGGAACAACTCATTCGATTTGATTAGACATTTCGCAGCTTTTTTGGTGCTTTTTAGCCATCATTTTGCTCTATCAGGTCGACCTGAGCCGATTTTTCTCCATTGGGATACACTTGGATTTGTTGCTGTTGCTATTTTCTTTGCGATTTCTGGTTATTTTATGCCCAGTAGTTTCACGAGCTCGGGCAATTTTGCGGTATTTATGGCAAAACGCTGCCGACGGATCTTTCCAGGATTGATTGTCTGTTCTTTTTTGATGGTGTATTTGATTGGGGGCATTTTTACACCAAAACCAATCCTCCATTACTTATTCAGCTTATCGACACTTAAGACAAGTATTATGTATGTCTCTTTCGCAGGCAGACCAATTCCTGGGGTGTTCTCTGATTTCTTATGCAAGGACGTGATTAATGGTAGCTTATGGACTTTGCCCGTGGAGTTTGCCAGTTATATTATCATTGGGGTAGTGCTTTCTTATATGAATAGTTGGAGATCAGTTCTACCTCTATTGATGTCATGTATTCTGGTAACAGTGATTTTAACAAAGACAGGTAAAAATTATGGATTCTATTCAATTCCCTTAAATTATCTAGCTCTCTTTGGTATTGCATTTACAGGTGGAGCGCTGATGTCTATGACTCAAGAACATTGGTACAAAAGTAGAGTTTATCTAGCCCTGGCTTCGGTTGTGCTTCTTATTGTTTTACAAGGACGTCCAGAAATGCAGGCTTTAGGTACTTTGAGTCTTGCAGTGTTGACAATAATTATTGGTGTTTCGTTTCAAGATAAACTGATCAATGGAAAATTCGATGTCTCTTATGGTATCTATATCTATGCTTTTCCAATCCAACAAATGGTGATTAATTTACTTACCCAGCGTTTTTGGCCTAGTATGGTCATCGCACTAGCAATAACAATTGTCGTGGCCTATTTGTCCTATCACTTCGTTGAGAAACCTTTTTCATATGCCAATGTGCATAAAAAGTTTACTCAGAAACTAGGGGGCATGGAGTTGTCCCCTTCAGCTTCAATTCATTGAAAGCAAAGGAAAATTTTATATGATAAATGGACAAATAATTCTAACTGGCGCTACAGGTTTTGTCGGGCAGCAATTAGTTAAGCGGCTTATTAACGAAACTGAATGTTCTTTAAAATTAGCATTGCGATCGGGAGGAGAACAATTTACTCATCCGCGCATCGCTATTTTCTCTCCCATTCATATCTCAGGGAACACCGATTGGAATCCCGTCCTTAAAGGTTGTGAGGTCATTGTTCATATGGCTGGGCGCGCCCATGTGTTGCATGAGACTGCACAAGATCCTTTAAGTGAATTTAGGAAAGTCAACACGGAAGGAACATTAAATCTAGCATGGCAAGCGGCACAACATGGTATTAAACGCTTCATTTTTATTAGCTCAATCGGCGTAAATGGAAATGAAACCACCCGTAATCAGCTATTCTCGGCTAATGATTTGCCAAACCCCAGTAATCCTTATGCCATTTCCAAATATGAAGCGGAGCAAGGGTTGTTGCGCATAGCTAAAGAAACTCAGATGGAGGTTGTTATCATTCGGCCGCCTTTAATTTACGGGGTTGAGGCAAAGGGAAATTTCCAGCGTTTAATTCAATGGTTACAAAAAGGTATCCCCTTACCTTTAGGAGCTATAAACAATAAACGCAGCTTCGTATCCATCAATAATTTGCTAAGTCTTATTGTCAGATGTATGAATCATCCATCTGCCGCTAATCAAATTTTTCTTGTCAGCGACGGAGAAGATATATCAACGACAGATCTACTGCGAAAAATAAGCCAAATCATGAAGTTGCCAGCTCGATTATTACCGATACCCCAAGGTTTGTTGACCGTTGCTGCATATCTTTTGTGCCGAAAGGCAGATTTACAGCGTTTATGTGGTTCGCTTCAGATAGATATCAGCAAAACTTGCGCAACCCTTGATTGGAGACCGGAAGTGACAATGGATGAAGCTTTGCGCCTAATGTTAGACCCAAAATGATGAATAAAGATATTCTGCGTTACAAGCATTGATGTAGCTAGGGATTACTTATTACCTTGACTGCAATACAATTCAAGTGGGTGCCTGTTTCGCCATTTTTAAATTTGGCTAGCCAACCTGCATGGCAACATCAGGAGCAATGTAATTGCTAAGCCCCTTTCAGAAAGTGAATATTTGCCTCATTTTGATAAAAAAATAGAGGCTAGTCAGATAGACAGCTAGCTGTCCCTGTTTTGGCATGTTTCCTCGAGACCTTACTAAAATCTGGCCGTTTGCTCCAAATATACCGGTGGTCTGGGTTAATACGGTGCAATAGCCCAAATCTTTCAATAGGTTCTATGTTTCACTCAGAAGGAAACTTAAGCGCCTAAGATAGATGCTAATTAAATTGATTCAACTTCAGAAGTAACTAAAGTTTGCTGGCGTTTTTGCTTATCGAATATTGCTTTCTGGCGTTTCGCACTTTCAACCCCCGGTTGATCAAACGGATTAATATTCCAGAGTACACTTTGAACATAAACTTTGTGTTCATATAGGGCAACTAAAGCACCAAAACAGAAAGGTGAACACGATTCCAAACGAATGTGATTAATTGGCATACCACCCGGAATATACCCGTTAGGATCAGCATGTGAACTAGTACCTTCGCTTAAAACACGCATTTTTGCATTGCAGAAAGAGTCAATAAGGTCGCCCTGGTATTCAAGTGTTGAAATAAAATCGGCAGCCACTTTATGAGTCCCCTGACAAAGCAATTGATAATAGCTATGCTGAGCTTGATTACCTATTCCTCCCCAAACAATAGGGCCTGTAGCATGATTGACAGAGCGTCCATGGTTGTCAATCGATTTTCCATTGCTTTCCATATCAAGTTGCTGGATGTAAGGGACTAATTGCTCTAATTGCTTAGCATAAACAAGGATAAGGAGAGTTGAGCAATGTAAGAAATTAATATTCCATAATCCAATGAGCGCTATAAGCACAGGGATATTTTCATGTAATTCCTTTGTGGCAAAATGCTCATCCATTGAGTTTGCGCCAGCAAGCAGTTCACTAAAGCAGTCGTAGCCAATGGCAATGCAGGTAATGAGGTTAATTGCAGAGCAAAGAGAATACCTCCCGCCTACCCAGTTCCATATTGGCAGAATAGTAGGGATGCCAAATTCTTTTGCTTTATCGACATTAGCCGTAACGGCAATAAAATGTTTATCTAAATGCTGATAATTGTTTATCCACGACAGCGCTTTTTCTGCATTATAGAGAGTTTCTGTCGTGGTAAAAGATTTTGAAGAAATGATAAAAAGGGTTGTTTCTGGCTTAAGCTTTTCAACTGCGTTTTCAAAAGCCCTTGGATCGGCATCTGATACAAAATGGAAGCCCAAATCAGATTTTACATAATCCTTGAGTGCGCTAATGCAAAATCGGGGACCAAAGTCAGAGCCGCCAATCCCTATGTTGACCACATCGGTAATTGGCTTCCCTGAATGACCATACCACTGTCCATCTCTAATACGGTTTGATATTTCCTTCATTTTTTCACGGGTGACGATGATGTCAGGCATGATGTTATGCCCATCAACCCAAATTGATTTTTCATCTGAAGCGCGAAGGGCAGAGTGAAGAGCAGGCCTGTTCTCACTTTGATTAACTTTAATACCGTTGAGGAGATCGTTAATTTTTTCTTTTAGATGCCGCTCGTTTGCTAAATCAATCAGTAAGTTAAGTGTGGTTTCATTGATGCGCTGATGGGTAAAATCAATGCTCAGGCCAGGTGCATGTAATTTAAGCAGTTTATCCCGGGCACCAAAGGTTTCTTTTAAATCATTAAACGGGAGTAGGCGCAGGGATTCAGAATGTTGCTCAAGTGCTATCCAAGATTTGAGTTCAGTTAGTTGCTTCATGCTAGTTGTTATCAATTTTTTGGGCTTAAGATATCACTTATGAGACTGCGTTTAAAGCAAGAAAATAAAAATTTTAGATGTTCGTCATATTTGCGTATAATCAGCAATTTTTCACACAAATAGTCAGAGCCTGTTGGCTCTGGTGCGGCGCAGTAGCTTGGAGTAGCTGGAGAAAAGATGATTTGGTTATATTGCCTTTTAATTTTTAGTCTATCTTGCACTCTGACATGGGCATTACGCCGTTACGCATTGGCAACCAATATGCTTGATGTACCAAATCATCGGAGCTCACACCTGATAGCTACGCCAAGAGGCGGAGGTTTATCTTTTGTTATTTGTTTTTTATTAACAGTGATCTCGTTATTTTATTGTAACTTGATAAGCTGCCCTTTAGCTGCAGCGTTGCTGATCCCTGGCTCACTTATTGCGGCTGTCGGGTTTTTAGATGATCGATACAGCATTCCCGCAAAATGGCGATTGTTAAGTCATTTTGCAGCGAGCGGCTGTGCGTTATACCTGCTTGGAGGTATGCCAGAAATCCCTTTTTTTGCATGGACTTTATCGAATAAGTTGCTTACTAATACTCTAGCTATTTTTTATTTAGTTTGGTTGCTTAACTTGTATAATTTTATGGATGGCATTGATGGTATTGCTGCTACGGAAGCCGTATTTGTTTGTCTTGGTGGTGTGGGATTGTATTACCTCGAAAGTAACCTTAATGCGATCTACCTACCCATTGGTTTGGCTTTTGCCGTTGCTGGATTTTTATTTTGGAACTTCCCTCCAGCAAGAATATTTATGGGAGATGCTGGAAGTGGTTTCCTAGGGCTTATTTTGGGAATTTTGTCAATCCAGTCCACGAAATTAAATCAAAATTTTTTTTGGGCTTGGATGATACTTTTGGGTGTTTTTATTGTTGATGCTACGGTAACATTATTGGGTCGGGTGATGCGTGGTGAAATTATTTTTGAAGCACACCGCAGCCACGCCTATCAACATGCCTCACGCTATTATGGTAACCATTTGCTTGTGACATTAGGGACTTTAGTCATTAACATACTTTGGTTATTACCTATAGCAATAGCAGTTGGGCTTGATTTTATCGATGGTGGTTTGGGTTTGCTGATTGCTTACCTTCCGCTAATCTTCTTGGCTTTGAAGTTTAAAGCAGGACAAAAAGAGTAATTTTGTATTTTCAAGCCCTTAAAATTTTAAAAAAAGGGCCAAGTTAATATTTTGTTAAGAATGGTTGTGTAAAATTATGATCGAGAAGTAAATTTTTGGTTGTGTTTTACACAAAGTGTAGTTGCCTGAAGCGCCATGGAAGTCTTCTATGGATTTAGAGGGTAACTGTTATGTAGAAGGGAGATTGATATGTTGATTTTAACTCGCCGTATCGGCGAAACATTGATTATTGGTGATGATGTAAATATCACTGTTTTGGGGGTGAAAGGAAATCAAGTGCGATTAGGCATTAACGCACCAAAAGACGTTTCAGTACACCGTGAAGAAATTTACCTAAGAATTCAACAAGAAAAAGAAGCGCCAGGCACAACAGAAGAGACTGTATAACAACCGGATTCATTCGCAGTCGTCCAGTCCCGAGTAGACAGGAGGTTCTTAGCTCGGGACAAACCTTCAAAGTTTTAAGACCCCCAAATTTTCCATCAAGTTTTAGAATCTAAAACGCTAGCCCCCGCCATACAATACTTTCCAGTCCTTTAAACTCAGAGAATGACAAGCAACTGCCAATTATAGTCTCAATGAAGTATCTCCAGAAGAAAGGTAATGCAGTTTTCCTTCATCGTCTTTAAGGCATAACAGGCCTAATTCATTAACACCACAAGCATAACCGCTGATTCTACCGGTAGGTTGTGAAACCTGAATAAATTGCCCTTGTAAATAATCAACTTTTTGCCAATCAGCGGTGAATGCACCAAATCCAGCAACTAAAAATTGATTTAAATACTGATCTAAGTAGTAGATGAGGTTGGCTAAAATAAGATTGCGATCGAAGCGCTGACCTGTTATTTCGTACAAAGAACACCAAGGCTTGTCGGGAAGGGGGTGTTCTTGAGTTGCAGTATTCACATTCATTCCAATGCCAATGATCACTTGGGCACAGCTATTCGTTTCAGCAATCACTTCTATAAGAATACCGCACAGTTTTTTGTTACCCCACATCAGATCATTTGGCCATTTTATGCGAATATTCTGGCTAATATGAATCGCTTGCAAGCTGGCTAAGATTGCAAGGCCGACTACAAGACTTAATCCGGATAGACGAGATAAGCAGCAGTTCAAATCCCAGCGACCGGAAAAATAAATATTTTCGCCAAAGGGTGAATACCACTCTCGCCCAAAACGCCCACGCCCTCGTGTTTGTTTCTCAGCGCAGCAAATATCAATTGAAGACGTAGGGGATAATTCTTTTAAAAATTGATTCGTAGAATCGACTGCCGCAAAAAGATGAATATTGGCTTTTTTACTAAATCGCTTACTTTTTAAATGTTGATGGATTAATTGTTCATCAAGTGGAACCAAGGGTTGGGTTAATTGATAGCCATGTTGCGGAATACGGTGAATAGCTAAACCAAATTCTGCCAATTGGGTGATGTGTTTCCAAACTGCTGTGCGTGATACGCCCAGTTTTTCAGCGATCAATTTACCACTGTGACAATGACCATCAGAAAGTTGATGAATCAGTTCTAACTGTGTCTTACTAAATTGTCTCGTCTTGATATTCAATTGCCTAATCCTTCAATAAAGGAAGTGAAAAACTATGCTTATTTTAAGCACAATTTGCTTGAAGGGATAGGGCTTCACTGGCGAAGTGAGGGCCTTGATCGTCTATTCAGTTGGGCAGATTGGGTCGCCCTCCCAATCTGCATGGCTTCGCTTTTTCTAACTCTGGCAGACAATTAACTACGACGAATTCCAAGCGCTAGAAAGATATAGGTCCAACCGTCGACGATCATTTCAATGGCAATAAATAATCCGATAACCCATAATCCGCTGATAGGCCATTTCATCAGGATCATTACCCCTAAAACAATGGCGACAATTCCCGCCAGCAATAGCCAACCCCATCCTGATGAGCCCTTAAGTTTTAATGCCATAATAAAGCGAGTAACGCCAATGATAATTAATACACTACCCAATAAGGCTGTAATCAAAATCGAGGCTAAGAAAGGATCATAAATAACTAACCCGCCACCGATGATATATAAGGCGGCAATTAGGGCATGCCAGGCAACAGCGCCCCATTTTTTGGCTTTAAAAACATCTACGAATTGTGAACATCCGGCAATAATGAGGAGGATACCGAGGAAAAGCATGCTGGCAAGGGTTAAACCAACAACCATCCCTAGGCCAATACAACCTAATATAACGAATAAAATACCCAGAGCGAGTAACCACCCCCAACTGCGTTTTAAATCGGCTGCATCTTGCTCTAAATCAATTTTGGTCTTTGTCATAAAAATATCCCTAGTACACTGTCCTTGTCTAAGTTTGAGTATATACCTAAGATGACAAAGTGCAATGGTTCATTGGATATGAGTTGGGTGCATTTTGGCGTTCAATTACGCGAACGTGCGCCCTAAATCGCAATAGTAAAAAATTCTTATAAGACACTGAATTATTATTAAAAAAGCACAGCAGGATTATCAAGCCGAATATACCTTAATTCTTTAATCCCAGGATGATGGCAAAGAGCGGCGCTTAAGGCTACTTTAGGCATGAAGGAACGCATTATCCATTGACAATTATGGATAGAATCAGTAATGAGTTCAGCCTCCTTAGCAAAAACAGGAACAGAAAACAGTTTAGTAGGGTAACTGAGGCCTAAACCAATGGCCTTGATAAACGCTTCTTTTTGAGACCAAATATGAAAAAAAACCTGGGGCTTTAAATAATTCGGTAGTTTTAAGAAAATTTGCAATTCTTGCTCTGAAAATAAACTTTCAGCAATACCATCATAAGGTCTTGCTGAAAAAAACTCCAAATCGATGCCGAGAGGAAATTGATTTCCTACGGCTAATAAGGCAAGCTCACCTGAATGGCTCAGATTAAATTGAATTGCCAGGTCATGATTGACTTGGGGCTTACCATGTTGGCTGTAGTTAAAAGTCAAATGATGGCCTTCTTGATGAAGATAGCGACCTAGAATAAGACGTAAGCTGGCTCGCGCAATCGTGAAACGGCGTTTATGACGGTCAAAATGATAACGATTCGCTCGGGTTAATTCGGTTTCATCGAGCAAAGAATTTGCCCGATCAAAAGCTTTATCCAGTGGAAATTCCCAGATATCAATACGGGATGTTTTTAAATAACAGTCATCAGCTGACATCAATTGGGCATTTATCGACATAGAATGCGAGGGAACGGTAGCGTCAAAAAGCAGTTACGGGTATCATAGCGCATGAAAATAAATTCTCCAAACGAGTAAGTGAATGAGCCGACAATTTTTGGATTTTGAACAGCCTATTGAGGAATTAAATCAGAAAATTCAAGCACTGCGGATGGTGGGCAGTGATAATGAAGTGAATTTAACCGAGGAAATTGCACGTCTGGAAACCAAATGCCAAGAATTAACCGCAAATATATTTGCCAATTTGGAGCCTTGGCAGGTTGCGCAAATGGCAAGGCATCCCCTCCGCCCACAAACAACCGACTACATTGAAAATATTTTCACCGATTTTCAAGAGCTGCACGGTGATAGGCATTATTCAAGCGCGCCTGCTATCATTGGTGGGCTTGGGCGATTAAATGGTGAGCCGGTTATGATTTTAGGGCACCAGAAAGGTAAACGCACGAAAGAAAAAGTATACCGCAATTTCGGGATGGCCCGTCCTGAAGAATATCGAAAAGCATTGCGTTTAATGAAAATGGCTGAAAAATTCAAGCTACCTATTTTCACCTTTATTGATACAGCAGGAGCTTATCCCGGGATTGGTGCAGAGGAACGTAACCAATCTGAAGCCATCGCTAGAAATTTGCTTGAAATGGCCAAACTAAAAACGCCTATCATCTGTACAGTCACGGGTGAAGCCGGATCAGGTGGTGCTTTGGCAATTGGCGTTGGAGATAGGGTATTGATGTTGCAGTATGGAATTTATTCAGTGATTTCGCCAGAAGGTTGTGCTTCCATTTTGTGGAAGGATGCGGCAAAAGCAAGCGAAGCGGCCCGAGCCATGGGAATTACAGCAGATAAAATTCTTGAAGCAGGCTTAATTGATGAGGTAGTAGAGGAGCCTTTAGGGGGAGCCCATCGTAATGTTGTGGATATGACTTCTCGTCTCAAAAATATATTAATCAATGAATTAAACGCGTTAAAAAATATTCCAGTAAACGAACTGTTACAACAACGATACAACAAATTTATGGCTATGGGTGCTTGTGACTAGATCCCTTCTAGATACGGATTGGCTTAAAAAACTAGACCGATATCGTAGATTATACATTGGCTATAGCGGTGGACTTGATTCCACTGTCTTGCTGCACAATTTGATTAGTCATTGTTCATTAACTAATAAATTAACTGCAGTACACATTAACCATGGGCTCAGTCCCAACGCGCTCACTTGGCAAAAACATTGTGAGAAATTTTGCAGCGGCTACAAAATCCCTTTGGTAATTGAGCAAGTCGAATTTACTCGACAAGCGAATATCGAGGAAGAAGCAAGGAAAGCTAGATACAAGGCTTTTGCCCGCTTACTTAACGAGAATGATGCTTTAGTTTTAGGCCATCATTTAAATGATCAAGCTGAGACCTTGCTTCTACAACTTTTCCGCGGTGCAGGAATTGATGGATTAGCTGCCATGGCACCTATAAAGCAATTTGCTCAAGGTGAACTGCTTAGGCCTTTTCTGCATTACTCTCGTCAAAGTTTAGAGGATTATGCCCAATTTCATCAATTAAAATGGGTAGATGACGAAAGTAACTTGGATGTATCTTACACAAGAAATTTTCTAAGACATCAAGTGTTACCCGTTTTGCAACAACGTTGGCCAGCAATTGAGACTAATCTTGGACGGACGACCCAGCATTGTCAACAAGCCAAAGCCAATTTGGATGATTTAGCTCGAATTGACTGCCCATCACTTAATGAGTCTTCAATGACACTGCCTGTTGCATCCCTCCATGCTTTAAGTCAGGCTCGCCTTAGCAATGTATTGCGTGTATGGTTTAAATGTAACCAAGTTAAATTACCAAGCACATTAATTTTTAATCGCGTGATTAAAGAAGTGATTCAAGCAAAAGAAGATGCCAATCCCCTAGTGGCTTGGAAAGATGCTTGTGTAAGACGCTATCAGCAAACGCTTTATCTTATAAAACATGAGCCCAAAATTGTCTTTCAGGCTAGAATGTGGCCTTCTTTCCCTAAGCCTCTTACTATAGAGGGTCTAGGCAAGATTTACGCTGAACAGCGGGACAAAGGCTTAGTATTACCGGAACAGGCTAAGGTTGAGGTTCGATTTCGCACAGGGGGGGAATTATTCAACTGGCACGGCCAAACTAAGCAGTTGAAAAAATTATTTCAAGAGTGGCATATCCCGCCATGGCAGCGTGATTCTATCCCGTTGCTGTACGTTAATTCGCTTCTAGCAGCGGTAATCGGTTATGCCATTGCTGATTGTTTTTACGATGAAGGGGTTTTAAACGCTTACCATTTATTTGTTAATCCAACTCGCTATAAAAATTGAGTTTTAGATGAAACCGCTTGAATTTTCCTGGTAATTTTAAATAGTTAATGAAAGATTATCTCGCCTCGGTTATCCTAATTAGATTAACTTGATACAAGAATCACTTATCGTTTTTGCAAAGGAATGTACCAAGTGGGTTGGGCTCAAATAAGAATAATAATTGCGATCTTTTTACTCTCAGTTTTTCTGTCCGCCTGTATGGTCGGGCCTAATTTTCGTACGCCTGGCGGATTCAGGGTCAAACGCTACACAGAAACACCTATCCCGGCAAAGACAGCCGATGCCCCAGTACCTGGTGGCCCTACGCAAAAATTTATTACTGGAAAAGACATTCCTGAATTATGGTGGGAATTATTTCATTCTCCGGCCATCAATGCACTCATACGTAAAGGATTAGCGAATAGCCCGGATTTGTCTTCAGCCATGGCTGCCCTTCGTCAAGCCAAAGAAAATTTAAATGTCCAGATTGGTAATACGCTTTGGCCTGCTTTTGATGCATCAGGATTTGCCCAAAGGCAACGTTATTCAACAGTTAATATTGGTGACGTAGGAGGAAATAGAGCATTTACTTATAATCTTTTTAACGCCTCGATTAATTTATCCTACACCGTGGACTTGTTTGGCGGAGCTAGACGGGAAATCGAATCATTGCGAGCAAAAGTCGATAATCAACAGTTCGAAGTGATTGCTGCTTATCTTACACTTACCTCTAATATTGTCACCACTTCAATTACCATTGCCTCATATAAAGCACAGATTGAGGTTACTAAGCAGCTTATTAGCGAACAACAAACCTTACTCAATATTTTGAGAAAGCAATACCAACTGGGAGGTGTTTCTCAGGCTAATGTAGCAACCCAAAAAACATTATTGGAACAAACGAAAGCAACGTTACCTCCTTTGGAAAAAAATTTATCGCAAAATAAACATGCGCTTGCTGTACTCGTGGGTTCTTTTCCTGAGGAGTCTTTGCCAACAGTTGATCTTGATCAGTTAAGATTGCCAGTTAACTTACCTGTAAGTTTACCATCGTTACTTGTGCGTCAGCGGCCTGATGTTCGTGCTGCAGAAGCTCTACTTCATTCTGCTTGTGCTGAAATTGGGGTTGCGACAGCCAATTTATTTCCAAAGTTGGATATCACCGGTTACTATGGATGGATAAGTTCTTCCTTGTCCAATTTGTTTTCGGCACAAAACAATATCTGGAGTATTATGGGACAAGTTACCCAGCCTCTATTTCATGGCGGCGCGTTATTGGCTCAGCGCCGAGCTGCAATCGCAGCCTACCAACAAGCTGATGCTCAATACCGAAAAACGGTGCTTCAAGCATTTCAAAATGTTGCAGACGTTTTGCGTGCGCTTGAAACAGATGCGCGAGCCTTGCAAGCTCAGGCGTTAGCTGAGGAATCGGCTCGTCAATCACTTAATCTAACCATGGCACAATATCGCTTAGGGGGTACAAGTTATATTAATTTGCTCAATGCGCAGCAACAGTACCTGCAAACCCGAATTAGCCGAATCCAAGCCCAGGCCACGCGCTTTGCGGATACGGCTGCTTTGTTTCAGGCACTGGGCGGAGGATGGTGGCATAAGCCCTGGTGTGTTAAAGAGTGTTTATGATTTAATGATTATTTCTGACGAAAGGATCTACTTGGGTTGAGGGGTTTTTATATAAATTTATTTTGCCTTTTAGGAGTGAGATTTTATTGAAAAAACAAATGATCATCATGCTAGTTTGCGTAGGTCTTTTGTTTGGCTTAATTTTTGGTTGGAAAACATTTAAATCAGCAATGACCAAAAAATATTTGGCCTCCATGCAAGAGCCTGCAGCAACAGTTTCGACGATGAGGGTAGAGTCATCGCTATGGCAACCCAAATTAAAGGCGGTTGGCAGTACTCGTGCGCGCGTTGGCGTTAATGTCACGACTGAACTCGCTGGCATGGTGCAAACCATTTATTTTACGCCTGGTTCCAGGGTTGAAAAAGGGGCAGTGTTAGTGCAGTTAAATGCGGGGACAGAGCTGGGGCAGCTACATTCTTTACAAGCCCAAGTTGAGTTAGCAAAGATTACCTATTTACGTGATATGGCTCAATATGAGGCACGTGCAGTCAGCAAACAAACCGTTGATACTGATTTATGGACTCTAAAAAATTTACAAGCTCAGGTCGAAGAGCAAACGGCTACAACAGAGAAAAAAACGATTCGAGCTCCCTTTTCAGGCCAATTAGGTGTTAATAATATTAATCCTGGACAATATCTAAATGTGGGGGATACTGTCACCACATTACAATCGCTCGATCCTATTTATGCTGATTTTTATGTCCCACAACAAGTCTTGGCTAGATTAAAAATAGGACAGATTGTTACAGTTGTGACGGATACATTTCCAACGCGGACATTCAGGGGAAAAATAACAACGATCCAGCCGGTAGTTGATACAAACACAAGGAACGTACTCTTGGAGGCGACTATTCCTAATCCCGATTATGAATTGAAGCCAGGTATGTTTGTCAATGGTGAAATAGATACTGAAATGCCGAGAACTTATCTGACTCTGCCACAATCGGCAGTTAGTTTTAACCCCTATGGGGATATTGTTTACGTGGTTAAGAACAGTGGAAAAAATGATAGCAATAACCAGCCCATCCTTTTTGTCCAACAAGTTTTTGTTGAAGTAGGGGAAACAAGAGGGGATCAAATTGCTATTCTGAAAGGACTAAAACTGGGCGATATTGTCGTCACGAGTGGGCAATTGAAACTTAAAAATGGTAGCCGTATCAAGATAAATAATACGATACAACCAAGTAATCAGGCTGCGCCTAAGATAACTGAAAAGTAAAAACCCTCAGTATCGCTGGATGCAGCAATGATGTTTGTTGTTATTTGAAAAATAGCCTGTGATTTAAACTTAAGAAGGGACCGTGGCAGATGCAGTTTACGGATATTTTTATTAGGCGGCCAGTACTAGCAACGGTGGTGAGTCTGTTGATTTTAGTCTTAGGCTTGCGCTCGATTAATCTGTTGCCGGTCATGCAATACCCGTTTACTGAGAACGCAATTGTTACTGTGACTACGACTTATACGGGTGCCGATCCCGCCGTCGTTGCAGGTTTCATTACCACACCTTTAGAGAATTCAATCGCTCAAGCTGGCGGTATTGACTATATGACTTCAACCAGCACGCAGGGCACTAGTACAATTACCATTAATCTCCTTTTAAACTATGATCCACTGAAAGCGTTATCGGATATTACTACCAAGGTCAATGCTGTTCTTAATCAGTTACCAGCGAATTCCCAGCTTCCTGTTATTACTGTTTCTGTGGGGCAAACAATTAATTCAATGTACATCGGATTTTATAGTGATGAACTGCCTATCAATAAAATTACTGACTATTTGATTCGTGTGGTACAGCCTAAATTGCAAGCCGTAAACGGAGTACAAAATGCGCAAATTTTAGGAAATCAGACTTTCGCCCTAAGAGCCTGGCTGGATCCTGTAAAACTTGCTGGGTTTGGTATCTCAGCTGCAGAAATTGGAGCGGCTCTTGCGAATAATGATTTTATTTCTGCAGTAGGGCGCACAGATGGGCAAATGTTTATTCAAAATTTCTCAGCGAATACTAATTTAACTGATGTTAATCAATTCAAAAAAATGGTGATCAAAGCACAAAATGGTGCGATCATTCGCTTAGAAGATGTTGCGAATATCGAGCTTGGTGCGCAAAACTATAACCAGTCTGTCGGTTTTGATGGCCGCACCGCTGTCTATATCGGTATTACCGTAGCACCATCTGCGAATCTTCTGACGGTCATCAGCGACATTAAGAAAATATATCCTGTTATCAAAGCACAATTGCCACAAGGCTTAAGCTCAAACATAACCTACGATGCCAGTCTCTTCGTTGATTCTTCCATCCACGAGGTAATTAGCTCTTTGATGGAAGCGTTTATCATTGTCACATTGGTTATTTTTATTTTTTTAGGTTCCATACGTTCGGTAATTATACCTCTTGTAGCGATTCCACTGTCTATAATTGGTACATTTTTTATCATGTTGGCACTAGGGTATTCAATCAATTTATTAACGCTTTTGGCGTTAGTACTCGCTATCGGGCTGGTAGTTGATGATGCAATTATTGTGGTGGAAAATGTGCAACGCCACATTGAGGAAGGGCAGACGAAGTTCAAAGCAGCCATTCTAGGTGCTAGAGAATTAGCTAATCCTATCATGGCGATCACTGTGGTGCTTATTGCAGTATATGCTCCTATTGGTTTCATGGGCGGACTAACAGGTGCGTTATTTACCGAATTTGCTTTTACCCTAGCTGGTGCCGTTACAGTCTCGGCCGTGATTGCCCTTACGCTTTCTCCGGTGATGTGTGAAAAATTTCTTAAAGCAGGGAAGGAAGGGGCTAGAGGCCGCATTATGGCTAAAGTTGATCGGTTATTTAGAAAATTGGAGCATGGTTATGATATGGCATTAGCTAAGTCATTAAATTATCTTCCAGTTATTGCTGTTTTCGCTATCATCATTTTGTTGAGTAACTATTTCCTATTTATTACTTCAGACTCTGAACTTGCACCGCAAGAAGATCAAGGGATCATTATCGCGCAAATTACTGCCGCAGCAAACGCGTCGTTGGCCCAAACCAAACTTTATTCAAAACAAGTGAATGACCTGTTTAGAAAATATCCTGAAACTGATCATACCTTCCAAGTGGATGGTAATGGTGGGCTGAATAAATCCATTGTGGGTATGGTTCTGAAGCCATGGGATCAGCGAACACGTACAACGAATGAGCTTCAGCCGATCATTCAAAAGCAACTTGATCAAATTGCGGGTGCTAAAATTGCCGCTTTCCAATTGCCTTCTCTACCTGGTGGAGGAAGCGGCCTACCTATTCAATTTGTCGTTACGACAACAGAAACGTTCGAAAATTTAAATAAAGTGCTTGAGACAATTCTAACAAAGGCTCGTGCTGCTGGGATTTATGCTTACATTGATCCTGATCTTAAAATTGATCAAATTCAAACTAAAGTGATGATTGACCGTGATCGAGTGGCCCAATTCGGGTTAACTATGCAGGATATCGGAAATCTTTTTGGTTCCGCGCTTAGCGAAGGATATATTAATTATTTTGATTATGCAGGGCGTTCTTATCAGGTCATTCCTCAAGTCAAGCGTAGTACGCGCTTAAATCCTGAGCAGATACTCAATTACTACATCAGAACGGCTGACGGCTCCTCTATACCCCTCTCAACTGTTGCGGATTTGAAAAGGGAGGTGGTTCCTGAATCCTTAAACCATTTTCAGCAACTTAATTCAGTAACTATTTCGGCAGTTGCCCTTCCTGGTATATCCATGGATCAAGCCTTAACTACTTTTGCAACGATTGCAAAAACAGTATTACCACAGGGCTATTATGTTGATTACGCTGCACAATCTCGACAATTTATACAGGAAGGATCAAGTTTAGTGCTCACGTTTTTCTTTGCCTTGCTGATTATTTTCTTATCACTGGCAGCTTTGTTCGAAAGCTTCCGCGATCCATTAATTGTTCTCATCAGTGTGCCGATGTCAGTATGTGGAGCAATGATTTTTGTCAGCCTTGGTGTTGGCCATGCAACACTGAATATTTATAGTGAAGTCGGCTTGGTAACCTTAATAGGTTTAATCAGTAAGCACGGTATTCTTATCGTTGAATTTGCGAATGAACTGCAACTCAGTGGGAAAAGGAAACGAGAGGCTGTTCAACAAGCTGCAGCGATTCGTTTGCGTCCAATTTTAATGACAACAGCGGCGATGGTTCTTGGGGTTATTCCCCTCATTCTCGCTACTGGGGCTGGAGCTGAAAGTCGATTTAATATTGGTCTTGTGATCGCAACAGGTATTTCGATAGGGACTCTTTTTACCTTATTCGTTGTCCCTGGAATGTATGTGATGTTAGCGGCAGATCATACCAAGAAAAGGGCTATCGGGAAGTTGGAGGATGAAGAGCTTTTACCTTAACATAGTTTATTAACTTTTAGTTAAAAGAAATTAACCAATTCCTACATTTATTAGTCCTCTGTTAATTATTATACTAAAGGCCATGGTTAAAAAAGAGACAGATTATGATTTCAAATCTCCGAATTGCATGGTTGCTAAGCTATATTTCTATCGCTTCTTTCTCGGCGGCTATTGTGACTCCAGCCTTACCATTTATTCAAATACAATTTGGTTTAGGTATGGGGCAAGTCGAATGGATGGTTTCATCTTTTCTTATTGGCTATGTTATTGGCCAATTAATTTATGGGCCAATTGCAAATCGTTGGGGCAGGGTTTATGCCTTGCGTATTGGTTTATGCATTAATTTAATTGGAATTTTGCTTTGTTTACTCGGTTTGGCCTTAAGTGCTTATTGGTTAATTATCATTGGGCGTTTAGTCAGTGCTTTGGGTGCAGCGAGTGGTCTGTCATGTACTTTCATGCTGATTAATGAATGGCTGGTTGAAAATCAACGAAAAACAGCCATGTCTTACACCATCTTGTCGTTTACAATTGGAATCGGTATGGCTGTCACCATCGGCGGATTGATAGCTGAATATTGGAATTGGACTTATTGTTTTCTATTTTTACTTGTTCACGGTTTGTTGATGCTTTGGGGCACACAGGTTTTTAATGAAACCTTAGAAGAGCAACAGCCCATTCATTTCAAAGATATCATACATACTTACAAGCAAGCTCTTTCTTCTAGAATTTTAGTTCTATATGCTTTGGTGGTAGGTTTTTGTTCAATAATTGGTTATTGCTTTTCTGCAGCAGGTCCTCAAATTGCTAATGAGGTGTTACATATCTCTGCTGCGAAATACGGGTATTGGAATTTACTCAATATGATGGGCATGCTGCTTGGAGGGTTATGGGCTAAGGTTCTGTTAAATCGATTTATTGCTGTTCAAGTTGTTAGAGTTGGGTTAAGTGGTTGTGCATTAGGTATTACTAGTATTTTAATCATGATGTATTCCAATTCCACTTCCCCAGCTTGGTTTTTCATTAATACATCCGTGTTGTATCTTTTTGGGGGGTTACTGTTTGCAGGTGGATCATTCATTGCCTCTAACGCTTTAGCAGATAAAGCAAGCTGTTCTTCAATGATGAGTTTTATCAATATGTCTACCGCTGCTTTGGCTGTGATGATCATGGGGTATCTAGGCAAAAGTCCTTTGCAAGCGTTTGTGGAAATGCTTACGGGAGCCTGGTTGGTGATTGTGGGTTTGTTGTTGTTCAATGTGCTTGTCATGGAAAAAAGGACGTTGTTAATGAGAGCGTAATAGTTGTATTCATTCAATGAGCATAAATTGCGCGAAGAGGGCCAAATTTGGTGGGGTGGAAAATAGGGTGGTGATTACGCGCTTAGCATAACGCTTGTTCAGAGTGGGTTGGGTAGCATAACGGCCTACCCGACCTTTTTGTAAATAATCACCCCTAGCATTCAGGAAGATTTACTGCCAAGCCTCCCAGGGAGGTTTCTTTATAGATGCTTTGCATGTCTTCACCTGTTTTTTTCATGGTCTTTATCACTTTGTCCAATGAAATTTGATGTTGACCATCTCCAATAAGTGCCATTCTTGAAGCATTAACTGCTTTAACTGAGCCCATTGCATTACGTTCTATGCAGGGAATTTGCACCAAACCTAAAACAGGATCGCAGGTCATCCCAAGGTGGTGTTCCATAGCAATTTCAGCCGCATTTTCTATTTGTGCAATTGTTCCACCCAAAACAGCTGTTAGGCCAGCAGCCGCCATTGAGGAAGCGACCCCCACTTCGCCTTGGCAACCAACTTCGGCACCCGAAATAGATGCACCCACTTTATAGAGAATACCGATAGCTGCAGCGGTCAAGAAGTAGGTGTAGATATCTTCATCATTGAGTCTATCATGTGCTTCTTGGCAATACTTAAGAACCGCTGGAATAATACCTGCCGCGCCATTGGTGGGTGCAGTTACAATTCTTCCTCCAGCCGCATTTTCTTCGTTCACTGCCATAGCGTACAGGTTAAGTCGATTCATAATGTCTGACTGTTCAAAAATGCTAGTCACCCCTTTATGCTCAATTAACTTTTTATACAAATCAGGTGCGCGCCGTTTTAAATTTAATCCTCCAGGTAAAATACCTGGGTGTTTGCAACCATTTTCGATGCATTCGGTCATGACTTTTGCTATGGTGAGAATGCCTTGCTGAATAGCTGTTTTATCGCGCCAGGTTAGCTCATTTGTCATCATTAGTTCCGCAATAGTCAGGCGATTCTCCTGGCATAGCCTCATCAACTCCCGGGCAGTAGAAAACGGGTAGGGCGGCGGAGCGAGCGTTGTCGAAGGTTTGTCAAATTCCTCTTCTGTCGTAATAAAACCACCGCCGATCGAATAATAAACTTGACTGATTTGAATTGCACCTGCGTTATCATAAGCCAAAAATCGCATGCCGTTGCTGTGTTTTGGTAATAATTCCTTCTGATAAAGTAAAAAATCATTCTGTTCATGGAAAGGAATGATTTTTTTCCCTGACAGGTTAAGGGTGCAAGAAGAAATAATTTCCTGCATGCGAGGAACCATACTTTCAGGCGCAACGGTCTCAGGCGATTTACCCTCCAAACCATTTAAGATGGCTTTGTCGGTACCATGTCCTTTACCTGTTAAAGCTAGGGATCCATAAAGTTCAATTTTAATTCGAGCTACTTTCTCAAAATATTCCTTTTTCTCAAGCAGATCCAAAAACGCATTGGCTGCAAGCATAGGACCAACTGTATGCGAACTCGATGGGCCGATACCGATGGAAAATAAGTCGAACACACTGATACTCATGGTACAAAAACTCTATGATTAAATAATGTCAAGTTTAGAAGGAAAACAATCGATTAACAACAGGCAACATTAAAGTTTCCTATTAAATTAAGTTTACCTTACTGGTAATTTTACTCAAATTTAGGCAGAATGGTGGAGCATTTTCGCAAAGTTCTATTCTGAAAAGACAAAAGGGGATTGTTTATGAAGATGAGATTGGTCGCTGCAGCTGCCATGGGTTTGGCAATGTCAACGACAATAGCTGCAACCGCTACAACTGATGCGACAACTTCTGCACCAGGAACATCATTGACTACAGACACAGAAAAGCTCTCATACAGCATTGGTGCTGATTTGGGTAAGAATTTTAAAAAGCAGGGAATAGAAATTAGTCCTGCTGCTATGGCAAAAGGTTTACAAGATGGAATGAGCGGCGGCCAATTGTTGCTGACCGACGACCAGATGAAGGATGTGCTAAATAAGTTTCAAAAAGATCTAATGATGAAACGCAGCGCAGAATTCAATAAGAAAGCTGAAGAGAATAAGTCGAAAGGAGAAGCTTTCCTTAACGAAAATAAATCAAAAGAAGGTGTTGTTAGTTTACCTAGCGGTTTGCAGTATAAAATCCTTGAACGAGGCGATGGTGCTAAACCGACCAAGGATGACGTCGTTACTGTGGAATACACCGGCAAGCTGATTGACGGTCAGGTTTTCGACAGTACTGAAAAGACAGGCAAACCTGCAACCTTTAAAGTTTCTCAAGTTATTCCAGGTTGGACTGAAGCACTGCAATTAATGCCAGCAGGTTCTACTTGGGAAGTGTATATCCCTTCCAATCTGGCTTATGGCCCACGTAGCGTTGGCGGCCCAATTGGACCTAATGAAACTTTAATTTTCAAAATTCATCTGATTTCAGTGAAGAAATCTGACGCGTAAAATGCGTTTTATCCCAGTCGCTCAGGAGGCTGGGATAAATACCAATTTAAATTCTCGAGTATTTCCAAGCATGAACAAACGCCTATTGATTGTTTTTTTGCTGGGCTTTTCTTCAGGGCTTCCTTTAGCGCTTACAAGCAGTACTTTACAAGCTTGGTTCGCAGATGCCGGTATGTCCGTTTTAGCTACTGGCATGTTAAGTTTGGTAGGTATGCCTTATGTGTATCGTATTGCCTGGGGCCCAATACTCGATCGGTACTCTATTCTTCCTTTGGGTAAACGGCGAAGCTGGATGCTTGTGATGCAATTTGCATTACTGTTAGGCTTTAATTGCATGGCATGGTTATCGCCGAATAAATCCCCAGAATTAATGGCAATTCTCGCTTTTGCTTGTGCCTGCTTTTCAGCAACCCAAGACGTAGCCATTGATGCACACCGAGTGGAATATTTACCTACTAAAGAGCATGGTTTAGGGGCCTCTTTAGCAACATTTGGTTATCGTTTAGCTTTGCTCATTGCAGGAGGGTTTGCGCTCGTTGTGGCGAAACATCTTGGTTGGGCTTACACTTACCGCCTGATGGGCGTTCTAATGCTAGTGGGAATTGTAGCTACACTATTGAGCAGTGAACCATCTCGATATGAAGATAATCAGTCGGGTAGTTTTGTCGAGTTGTTCATCGCTCCAGTGAAGGAACTTTTTGCGCGACGCGGAATAATACCTCTACTGTTTTTTGTCCTATTTTACAAGTTAGGCGAAGCATTTACCGCCACAACCAGCGGCATTGTAATGCCGTTTCTAATTCAGGGTGTAGGCTTTTCAATTGATACTATTGGCTATGTCAATAAAATGATGGGGATTAGTTCTATCTTGTTAGGTGGGTTAGTTGCCGGAATTCTACTCATTCGTTGGTCATTATTTCGTGCGTTATTTGTTTTTGGTCTTTTGCAGGCCTTAACCAATCTCTTATTTATTGTTCTTGCCATAGTAGGAAAAAGTTTATCTTTATTTGCGATTGCAGTTATTTGCGACAACTTCGCAGCAGGAATGGGTTCGACTGCTTTAGTGGCGTTCTTTATGAGGCTTACGAAGCAACCTTATACTGCAACCCAATTTTCACTCTTGGTTGCAATCTCAGCTTTGCCTCGGATTTTTTCAGGCCCTGTTGCTGCAATGTTACAAATGCAAGTCGGGTGGGTTGGCTTGTATCAACTGTCTTTTCTATTGGCATTAGGTTTCATCCCTTTCCTTGTGATGATTCGAAACCATACCCAAATAAATGATAGGCAATTTATTGAAGGAAGTGAGGGGAGCCAGAGCGTCAAAGTTTTGCAGTAAATTTGATTTTTCGCATAATTTTACCAATTAATTATGCAAAGAAATTTAATTTTTGGGGCAAGGAGGGTCTGAAAGTGGAAAAAGGGTATCAATTAAAATTTTTTATGGAACAAAATGAACGCCATGGAAAAACACCTCTTTACGAGTGGCTGATAGAGGTTGCACGGGAGCGCGGAATCGCTGGAGCGACAGCTTTTTTTGGCACGATGGGATTCGGAGAGCATCGCAAAGTTCATAGTGCGCATTTTTTTGAGCTTTTAGATCAACCTGTTGAAGTGAGCATGATCGTTACAGAGGAGGAAACGAATAAATTGCTTCAATTCCTTCGTGAAGAAAATGCAAATCTATTTTATGTTAAAACACCAGTCGAATTTGGAAGATTGGGTGGTAATTAGCCAATTTTTCCACCCAATATATCCTATCTCAGCAAGTAAAAGAGGATTGATAAAGATCCTCTGAAATGGTTGAGGGTTCAATCCCTTGGGTTAACCCTAAATCATCGGCAGCATTTAAGTAATCATGCTGCGTTTTTAAAAGCCTCGTCACTATTTTCATTGCTGCCTCCTGACAGGATAGATCCTGAATGGAAGCGGAGTTGGCGCCAAAAATTGATTGTTCAGTTGCTGCATTACAATTACCTGCGCGAATATAGCGATCGCCACAAGGGTGGAGAAAGCTAAACAAACTGTAAGGCTCCTGTAAGCTTCGCAAAAGTTCAACATTACTTCTGTATGAAGCAAGATTTACTTCTAAGGGCGGATGCAAAGGAAGAACATGAACAAAAAGAGGGTATTCGGGAGCAGCGGCAGCACGTTTTAGCCACTGTATTAATTCTTCTTGAACTGAGGGATAGCGTGGAGAAAACAATCGTGTTGTACGGCATTGATTTTTAAAGCGTGGATCAGGGATCCGCTTGCGCTCTCCAATCATCGATGTGGTATCAGGTCGTTTACTCATGGAGCAGGCCGTTTCACCGTTATCGTCAGTCACGGATGAAAAATTATGGCCTGGATAGATACAATCATCATAGTCGCTTTTTAAGCGTTGAGTAGGTGTTGTCCAAATAAGCAAACTATTTTTATTTTTCTTTATTATTTCCTGTTCAATTTCAAGTTTTGCTTTTGGCGAAGCTGTTTTGCCAGCTAAATTTACTCTTAGTAATTGGCCGAGCATAGGAAGATTTTCTGATAATTTAAAATGTCTTGTACAAACCGATAGTGATTTGGATGGTAATACGAAAAATTGACCCGAGTAAGGTAGGATCCTATTTATGCTATATTTGCCCATAGGTGTTCTCCGATCTTGAAGTTAACAGGATAATCTTTGATTTGCTAAGCACCAGCTCCCCTTGAAGGGGTGCGTATCAAAGAAACATCCTCTTCAAGGGGAAACAAAGGCAGATAATCACAAGCACAAGAAGGGTAATTGATTGGAAGGTAGAAAAAGGAACGCCGCAAACAGATAAATCTCTTTGTGAAGAAATTGTTTTGGTCTTAATCTGTTTGATTTTCAAATGGCAGTTCATTCGTTTTCTAAGCTAATGGTATTTTTTCTGCAAAATAGCACATTAATTGGTCTCAATGCAAATTTATTAGAGAAAATTAAAGATCCAGGTAAAAATCGTGTTGGAAATTCTATTGATTCTTTTCTTGATTAAGGAACTTTGGAATCACGACTTTGATTATTAACCTTAACGACTCAGCAGAATAGAATGTACTATACTAATTTTGCACTCTTTTCTTATTATGAGGCGGGCTATGAAACATGAAGATTTTATTAAAAAGTTAGTTTCTCAATTCGAAGAACAAGTTAAGAGCTTTTCGACTGAGGAGTTAGAGGGATTAAAATCTGGAAAATTGGAGATTAGATTAACCCCAACAGTTGGTAAGGAAGCTGGAGGCAGGTTCGTTAGAGAACCTTATCGCCCTATACGAAACAGGTAAATAGATTTTATTAAGGATTTTTAGAGCTATTTGAAATAGCTTGCCTGTTTGGTACCGAGGGTGGGACTCGAACCCACACGGTGTCACCACCACCGGATTTTGAATCCGGCGCGTCTACCAATTCCGCCACCCCGGCACAGGCGGCCATTATAACAAAGTTAAGTAGCGAAACAATGGGAAAAGAAAAATTATTTACTATGCTTGTGTATAACTTTCATTTGGTTAAAAATGATATCATTTGGCAGACAAGATAGCCTCTTCAAACTGAGATAGTAATGAATCAAAAAATTGGGATAAGTATGATACTTTGCTTACTCAGCTTAGTAACCTATGCTGAAATGAAAACTTGTCCTGATCCAAAATCAACCTCACTCAAATGGGGACAACCGCCTAAGCCTTGGGAAGTTAATCCTTACTCTCCTAACCGCCCGCAAATTGATGAAAATACGAAGTTTGTACGGGCTAACATTTTGGTGGCTGGTATGGGGCAAGGGGTTGCGTGTACTTATCAAACTTCCACTGGACTTTATTCAATTTGGTGGCAGGTAAGAGTGATGATTCCTGCCCGAGAGGATTATAATTGGATTTATAGCTTAGGCGGCTTTGTTTGTGCTGGCTCCCTGAAGGACTGCCAATTCAGTATAGCGGAGTAAAAATTCATTAAAATTCGCAAAATTTCGATTAATCAGCTAGGCTCAGATAGTGCAATGCAACAATATGGAGATAATTATGAATCAGGACTATTTAAAAAATTGGACGATGATGACAAATGAAATGCAGAAACCATTTCGTGCAATGTTAGAACTACATGTCAATACATTAAAAAATTTAAGGTATCTAAGGCCAGAAGAATTATCAAATTTACATCTACCAGGAGAAATGATAAGCAGACATCTCGCTCTTGCAATGGAGAATAGTCACAATATGCTTAATTACATGCAGCAATCATTTCAGATTTTTGAGAATGCTTTCTTATCATTATCAAGAGAAATGACAGAAAATGCAGGCCTCCCGTCTAGGCAAATAAAAATTAATATTGAAGGTGAGAAAAAAGCACCGGCTAGCCGCAGGAAACCCACAGAAAAAAAAGCCTCACGGGCAAAATCAACGAAGGACTTAAGTCAAAAATCTCAAACCAAAACAAAGGTTGCTACAACCAAGGCTAGCACGAAAGCTGAAAGCAAAACCACCGCTTCAAAACCTAAGACAAAGCTCTCAGCGAAAAAAATGAGTACAGCAGGGACAAAACAAGCACAGGCGGATAAAAATACAGCTGAAAGCGTGCGCAAGCTGTCTGTACCTGAAAAGAAAAAATCCACTTCGGCAAAGAGGCCATCCACTAAAGCAGCTGCGGAGCCTAAAAAAACTCTTTTTACAAAAAATATAAATAGTCAGGGACAGAAGGCGACTATTCCCGAGAAAAAGGTAATGCCTGAGGAAAAAATGCCCATGCCAAAGGCAAGTGCTTCCATGATAGACCCAAAAATGAATTTTTCGGCAAATAAAATGCCGGAACCTAAACTGAATATGCCACAAGGAACCACAAGTTCTACTGAAAGTAAAATAATAGGATCGGAATCAATACCAAATCGATTCCAAGATAAAAATCCTTTCCGTAAATAATACACAATACCCGTGATAGCAGTTTGGATGAATAGATTCGTTCAAACTGCTTTTTAGCTGTTCCCATGGACTAATTCTCGAAAAGGGAAGTCTGGAAAGTTAGGCAGATCATAACATTTATATCTCCTACAATTTATGTTCAGTTTTCAGGAGTCCAAGTTTGCCAAAAAGAGAAAGATTAATTGTTTGCAGCGAGAACCTTTCGCTCGAATACCTTCCTCATTTTTTTTCTAAGAATGAAGCCGACTTCTATTTTCAGACGCTTTTACAGCGTATTTCTTGGCAAGAAGAGACTATCGCAATTTTAGGTAAACGGGTTAGCGTACCTAGATTAATATCATGGTATGGAGATGAAGAGGCGATTTACCATTATTCAGGGGTTAGGCATGAGCCCCAAAAATGGACTGATCATCTGCTAGAAATTAAAACAGTTTTACAAGAGCGCCTTGGTATCCAGTTTAATTCGGTATTGGCGAATTTATATCGAAATGGGCAAGATAGTATGGGATGGCATGCAGATAATGAACCGGAGCTTGGAGAAAATCCTGCTATCGCATCAGTCAGCTTAGGGGCTGTAAGGCAATTTTGCCTGCGTCATAAAAAGCAGAAAACTGTTTTACAGATTTCACTTGGCCATGGCTCCGTCTTAGTAATGCAGGGTGAAACCCAACATTATTGGAAACATGCCCTACCCAAAATGAAAGGTATTGATGAGCCCCGGATTAATTTAACGTTCCGCAGGATTTTGGGTTCGCAGTAGAGCGACCCTACATTCTGCAGTACTCTACTGCGGCATGAAGGGTCTAATGAAGCACAATATTCTAGCCCTCTGTTGCTTCACTCAAAACCATGCTCGAAGTCAGCTCCTCATGTGCTTTGCTGTCAACAAGTACATACTGAGAAAAATGAAGTACGATAATACTGAGAGGTAAAATAATTATAATATCTATTGGGAACTCTAAGCGGTGAATACCGCCAAAGGCACCCAGGTAAGAGATGATTAACATGCTGATCATATAAAAGGCAAACCAATACAAGCTTGGACTACAATGAGTGATGCTGCGTTTTTGGTAGCTGAGATTAATAACAAACCCAACTAATAATGCTAAATCCAATTTCCATAAAATATCAAAACCACACCAATATAGCATCAGATTGCAAGCATAAAATGCAGCATGGCAAAAGAAGAGGCTGGCTGAAAGTTTAAAAGGCCTTTCGCGATGGGGTTGTAACTTGCGCATTGCTAACAAACAAATGGGACCAATGCCATAGGATAAGATACTGCAGGAAGAGAGAAAGGCGACCATCTTTTGCCATCCTGGGAAGGGCAAGAAAGATAACATACCTACAAAAAGATTGGCATAAAGAGTAATGTAAGGAATTTTGTGACGATTTAGTTTAGTGAATAATTTGGGTAAGTGATTGTTTAAGCTCATGCCATAAAGGATTCGTGATGTTGCAGCAGTGTAGACTAGAGTGGTGCCAAAGGGTGAGAAAGCTGCATCAAACATTAGCAACATAGCGACTACGCCTAAACCAAGTAATAAGGTTAGTCCGACCAAGGGGCCACTTTCACCTGGGAAGCTTAAATTTTGCCAGCCCTGGCTTAAATAAGATTGGGGAATGGCCGCCAGAAAACTGAGCTGCAGCATAAAATACAAGACAAAACCAATAAGCACAGCACCTAGAATTGCTATTGGGATATTGCGCTGCGGATTTTGTACCTCGCCAGCGAGCATTAAGCCATTTTGAAAGCCGGTAAAAGCAAACGCAACACCACCCGCAGAGAGGGCTGTAAATATTTGCACCCACGCTTCCTTGCTGGTTAAATTTAACTGAATATTACTCATTGAAGGGGCGGTGTAAAGTAGGGAAACAATCGCGATACTGGGCACTAAAAATTTAATGATACTGGCAATTTTATTACATTCAGCCAGCATTTTGATGCCATATGAATTTAATAACACCACAAAAAGCATGATGCCCATTGCCACGACATAACCAATGCCTGAAAGGGTAAAAGTAGCTGCTTCTTTAGATACCAAGCTAGGAAAGAAATGACTGGAATATTGCAAGATCGCTTGAATTTCTATGGGGGTCATGACCACATAAGATAACCATGATGTCCAGGCAAATAAAAATCCGACATCATTACCATGAGTGAAACTTGGGTAATTAGTCATTCCACCTGAAATTGGGAACATTGCACCGAGTTCACAGAGGGGTAATGCAATAAATAACATGAATACTGACGCAATAATCCAACTCACTAAGGCATTGGCACCTGCCATTTGGGCACTAATAAAAGGGCTGAATAACCAACCTGAACCAATCATTCCGCCGGCTGCAGCGATCAACACATTTGTCCGAGAAATATCGCGTTTTAGCATCCTTCTTTCCTTGTTGACGTTAAGGCACGGATTTATAGATTAATGATTATACACACCACATTTTATACACTTCTTTAGCCATTTGGAGAAGAGATTCTTATAAATTTGTGCAGGAATAACAAATTAACAGCCAATTTGCGAGCATTTTGTTAATAACCTAGGCATCTATTTTTTAGCATAAAAAATGTAGGAAAAAAGCGATTATGAACGATTTTCAGTGATAAGAATCATCATTTCCAAGGCTTTTTTGGCATTATCAATAATCCATTGTTGCTCCGTTTCCTGTAACCGTTGACGGGAACCAGTAAACTCGTTCACCAGATCACCAGGTTTTACTTCGTTGTATGCCATAGTCTTACCTTGTCTTAGAAGATCAACTAAAGCAACTAAGTGGGGGGGATCATTGCGTGACATGGTTGCACAACCACAGCCCATTCCTTTTTCATGGTTCTTTTTAGGTGCCTCTGCGAGATTGACCACTTTAATTCCTAAGGGTTTACAATATTGTTTCAGGTTTTCTACCATGTGATTTTCGGTGCCAATGGCATAATGTTGAGTATTTGCTTTATCGTTAACTACATAATCCCAAATAAAGGCGGTAGAACCTGAATGCTGAGCCACACGAATCACCGTATTTCGACATTCGGGATGGACAATCGTAGTATAGCCTTGAGAATGCCAATATTCGCACATTTCAGGTTGATAATGCGTATGAACAGCACATTCACTTGAGAATAAAATTAATTCAGCTTTATCAAATTGCGACAAAATTTCTTGTGATTGGGCAGGTAAGGAGTATTGTGCGCCTGCTGTACCGCCAGGCCAGTAGGCGAGATTTTTAATTCCTAACCAGTACGCAATGTTTTCTCCCATGTGGCGATCGGGAATAAAGAGAATTTTCTTATTTTGCTTTCTCGCCCATTCAAAGATTTTTTTGACGTTTGAGCTGGTGCATACCGCACCACCTTGAGCGCCAGTCATGGCTTTAACCCGTCCTGAAGTGTTCATATAGCAAACGGGCAAAATATTTTCAGCACCATAACGCTCGTTCAGATCCAAGAAGGCGGGTTCTACCATAAAATCTTTTGCCAACATTTCCATGGTACAGCCGGATTTAGGATTAGTAATATAAACCTGCTGATTTTTATTGGCCAAAATACTAATGGACTCTGCCATGAAGTGGACGGCAGATTCGATAATGATTGATTTTTCCGGATGATTTGCCGCCATTAAGGCTAATTGGTAAGAATCACCAATTTGTCCGCCGAATTGTTCAACCAATCTTACAATGTCTCCTCCCATATAATAATGGGCGAGTAAAAGCAGCTTATCACCAAAATGCTCTTTTGCCTTTTTCATGTACGGACTCATCCAGGCAAGGACGGTTGTTAGCCTACGATCAGGTAAAGCCTGATACTCTTCTGCATAGGGGATAAAATCCTCTTGGTACCAATCTAAAGGATAATCCGCTTGGCAAATACTCATGTCGTTATGAATCTGCATGAGCGTTTTTTCTGGTTGATAAGTGGTCGTTTTACTATAGAACATGGGTTACAGCCTCATTAAATAAATGGGTTCTGCGGTGAGTTAAGACGCGCAATGCTTTCCTGTGGACTGTCATTTTTAAATGGAAAATCTTCGCGATAATGCCCACCTCGTGACTCTCTTCGTGACAATGCCGCTCTTACAATGAGTTCAGCGTTTAATACAATATTGCGCAATTCAATAAAATCTCGGGTGATACAGTGTTTCCAATAATACTCATCAATAATTTTCTTTCGTTTCATAATCAATTGTAGTAGATCTTGCAAGCCAGCTTCAGTACGCACGATGCCAGCGTAAGAAGTCATTTCACCACGTAAACCGCGCCAATGCGCATTAATTTGGCTAGCTCTTCTCGCATTGACTTCCCCCGGTGAACTCCAATTTGGAATCATTTCAATAGTTTTGCTTGGTGTTGCGATATCTTTGAGTGTGCTACGTGCTGCATTACTTGCCATGACCAATGCTTCAAGCAATGAGTTGCTTGCCAAGCGGTTTGCTCCGTGTAAGCCAGTAAAGGCTACCTCGCCTATAGCATAGAGCCGTTTTAAGTCCGTGCGGCCGTCCACATCAGTTAATACACCACCGCACTGATAATGGGCGGCAGGGACTACAGGAATCATATCTTGGCTCATATCAATGCCGATAGAGAACAGGGTAGTATAGATGTGGGGAAAATGTTTTTTTAAAAAGGATTTGGATTGATGGGTAATATCCAAGTACACAAACCCAGACTGACTTTGCTCAATCTCGCTGAAAATAGCACGGGCAACGACATCACGTGTGGCTAACTCGAGTTGTTGAGGCGCGTAGCGTTTCATAAAACGCTCACCGGTGTCCGCATTTTTTAGCAAGGCACCTTCACCGCGAACTGCTTCAGAGATTAAAAAGTTATTTAACGAGTGATGATGCAGCACAGTGGGGTGGAATTGATAGAATTCCATGTTTCCTACTCGAGCACCTGCACGATAGGCCATAGCTACTCCATCACCGGTGGCAATCATAGGATTTGTAGTATAACGGTAGGTTTTACCTGCTCCGCCTGTAGCAAGTACAACACAGCGTGCGGCGAATGTGTCAATGCGGTTACGCTGACAATCCAGAATATAAGCCCCAAGGACTTCGCCTTGGTTGTCAGTACGGTGGGGATGATAATGGCTAATCAAATTCACCGCAATATGGTGTTCAAAAATGTGTATCTGTGATTGTTGCTTGACGGCTTTAAGTAAGGCTTCGGTTATGGTTAAACCCGTGTGATCGCTACTATTGAAAATTCGCCTGTGCGAGTGCCCCCCTTCTTTTGCCAAAGCATATTCACCATTAGGTGATTTGGTAAAATGAATGGAATAAGACAGTAAATCCTCAATAATCTGTGGTCCCTGGCGAATAATGAATTCAACTGCTGGTTGATAACACAATCCATCGCCCGCTTGCAAGGTATCAGCAATATGGGATTCGAGTGAGTCTTCGGGTAAAACCGCAGCTGCAATTCCGCCTTGTGCATAACGGCTGTTGCATTCACTCATTTCCGCTTTGCTGACCAAAGCGATCTTTAGATTGGGCTGTAACTTTAGCAGTTGTAAGCAATAATTTAATCCGCCAAGCCCAGTCCCTAGTACTAAGACATCAAATTCCAGGGTTTTGCCTTGCTGTGATAAATTAGTATTCATGAAAATGCTTTCACTAATTGCGCAGCAAGACCTGTGTATTTTTCCGGAGTTAATCCCGTGAGCTGAATTTTAATTTCTTCTGGTATCTTTAGAGACTTAATGAAATTTTTCAAACTCTCGCTGTCAATACCTTGGCCTCGAGTTAAGGCTTTTAATTGTTCATATGCATCCGGTACTTCAAAGCGGCGCATCACTGTTTGAATTGCTTCGGCTAAGACTTCCCAATTTTCATTCAGATCTTCTTCTAAAGCGTGTTTGTTGATTTCTAGTTTGTCATTACCTTTCGCAATGGCTTGATAAGCAATCAGTGTGTAAGCAAAGGCAACTCCTAGATTGCGCAATACAGTAGAATCGGAGAGATCACGTTGTAAGCGGGATTGAGTGAGCTTATTGGCAAAATGGTTAAAAAGAGCATTGGCTAAGCCCAAATTACCTTCTGCATTTTCGAAATCAATCGGGTTTACTTTGTGCGGCATTGTCGATGAGCCAACTTCTTCAGCGACAGTTTTTTGCTTAAAGTAATTAAGCGAAATGTAAGTCCAAATATCCCGGGTATAATCAAGCAAAATATTATTGATCCGGATCATGATATGTGAGACTTCTGCAATCCCGTCATGAGGCTCAATCTGCGTGGTGTAGGCACTAAAAGAGAGGCCCAGAGCGTTAACGAAATTGGCACAATGCTTGCGCCAATCGACGTGAGGATAGGCGATAATATGCGCATTATAATTACCGACAGCACCATTAAATTTTGCTGGAATTAATACTTCCGCGAGCTGCTGTTGCGGCCGTTTTAAACGAGCTACAAAATTAACTAACTCTTTACCCATGGTTGTAGGTGTAGCTGGTTGTCCATGAGTCCTAGATAACATGGCGATGTCTGCGTGTTGTTTACCGAGGAGCATGATGCTGCCAATAATTTCTGCTAGCGTAGGTTGTATAACCTGAGCAATTGCTTCTTTCGCCATTAAGGCATAGGCCACGTTATTTATATCTTCAGACGTGCACGCAAAATGAATGAAGGCAGTATACTTACTTAGGATTTGATGTTTACTTAGCTTATCCCGAAGGTAATATTCCACTGCTTTGACGTCATGGTTTGTTTGTTTCTCGTAAGCCTTGACTTTCTCCGCTTCTTCCTCATCAAAATTAACGAGTAGCTCTGCAAGATAAGCTTTAGCATCATTATCAAACTCTTCTACCTCAATGATCTCTTTATTCGCCCCGAGAGATTCTAACCAACGGATTTCTACCAGTAAACGGTAATAAATGAGAGCGAATTCGCTGAAATAAGGACTTAAAGCACTTGTCTTTTTAAGGTAGCGTCCATCAATAGGAGAAATAGCATTTAAAGAAGTTAAAGTCATAAGTATGCCGCCACAGTCGTAAATTCTATATGATATTAGATGCAGGAGCAGATGTGAATTATATTCTGGTTTCTGCAACGCGGTTAAGCACTTCGCGATGATGAGGCCTCGCTTATCTTGACGAATTTACTCTAAGTGATACAGTATTTTAACGACACAATACTTAAGGCAAAGGACTGGCACTATGCTAAAGATTTTTATAATAGTGTTGTGTTTTCTCCTCAGTTCTTGCCTTGTCGGACCCAATTATAAAGAGCCCGAGAAAAAAGTTGCTGATCGTTGGCTAGTAAACGATCCAAAAATTAAAAAATGTTCTATCCAAAATGCGAATTGGTGGCAAGTTTTTCACGATCCCATCCTTACGAATTTAATCAATCAGGGTTATCAAAATAATTTAACTATTCAGAGTGCAGCAGTTAATGTCTTAAAAGCGAGGGCTCAACTTGCGCAATCGGTGGGAGAGCTGTATCCCCAACAGCAAGCGTTATTTGGAAATCTTACTTACAATCGGATTGGCGGCGGGTCATTACAACATGTCATACAATCCAATTTTTGGACCGATGTCTTAGGTGTAACGGCGAGCTGGGAAATCGATTTTTGGGGAAAATACCGCAGGGCAATTTTGGCTAACGATGCCCTTTTCTTAGCCTCCTTTGCAGCTTATGACCAAGCTTTAGTCACCCTCACCTCGGATATTGCAACAGCCTATATTGATATTCGCACCACAGAGGAGTTAATTCGTATCACCAAGCAGAATATTCAGGTGCAAACCGAAGGATACAATTTAGCGAACGCTCGTTACACAGCAGGGCAAACCAGTCAAATTAATGTAGAGCAAGCTAAGACAGAATTATCCCAAACGCAGGCAAAAATTCCGCAACTAATTAGCCAATTGCAGCAACAAAAAGATTTTCTAGGCGTATTGCTGGGAACTACGCCAGATAAAGTGGATGGTTTGTTAGGCAAAAATCGAGGAATTCCTCAAGCCCCACTGAGTGTTGCAGTGGGAATTCCGCTAGAAACATTGGCTAAACGACCCGATATTTATCAAGCGCGAATGGAAGCTATTGCACAATCTGAATCGATTGGGGCAACAAAAGCTAACCTTTATCCTGCCTTTTCGCTTTCGGGCACGTTTGCTTTTGCTGCCAATACAATTGGCCGTTCTTCGTTGAGCGATATATTTCATTGGTCAAATCGCACAGTCACAGCAGGACCTTCTTTCAATTGGCCCATATTAAATTATGGCCAGATTACTAATGCAGTACGTATTCAAGATGCTGCTTTCCAGCAGGCGCTTTTGGATTACCTTAATGCAGTGTTAAAGGCGCAAC
Organism: Legionella micdadei; assembly: GCF_000953635.1. Classification (NCBI taxonomy): domain Bacteria; kingdom Pseudomonadati; phylum Pseudomonadota; class Gammaproteobacteria; order Legionellales; family Legionellaceae; genus Legionella; species Legionella micdadei. The sequence continues at coordinate 2,171,082 of NZ_LN614830.1, read as the reverse complement.
AAGAAGTTCAAGATCATATTACTCAGTTTACTGAGGCAAAAAAAGCGGAACGCCATCTTATCGTAGCAAATAATGCAGCCATTAAGACGACACGACTTGCAATGGTTCGATTCGTAGAAGGGGAGTCTGATTTTACTCCCGTCCTCATCGCAGAGCGCGAACAGCTTCAAGTCCAGAGCAATTTAACGAATGCAAAGGGGGATATACCTAAAGCTTTAGTAGCGCTTTATCGCGCATTAGGTGGCGGCTGGCAAATTCGTGATGGCAATGATATTGTACCTAATAAGATTAAAGAAGAGATGGCCGCTCGAACTAATTGGGGTAGTTTACTTAAGCAGCAAAACCATGAGCCACCTACCACGAAGGCGCAGAGAACCAAGCAACTTTATTTACCTAATTGGTGATGAGTATGAATCCAAATCGATCATCAAAAATAGCATACATCGTGATAATCGGGCTCGTTATCGCTTTTCTTTTTTGGTTTGCTAAACACCGCTCAACTAACCCCGTTCAAGAAGTGCCACTTCCAGAAGCTGTCGTGCAAAAACCCAGAGCGAATAACATGAGAGAGTTTGTGACTCAGACAGGGACACTTGTGGCTTATAATTCTGTCGATTTAGTCGCACGTGTTAAGGGTTATTTGCAGGCGGTGGAATTCACTGACGGCACGTTTATCAAAAAAGGGAAAGAGCTATTCATCATAGAACCACAACCCTATCTTGATCAATTAAAAGAAGCGCAAGCGTCTGTTGTTGCCCAAAAAGCCTCCTATGACTATGCCTTAGCTGAATATAAGCGCCAGCAACGCATGTATAAACAACATGCTACTTCTCTTGATAATGTGGAAAAATGGTACGCAAAGACTGTTGAGAATAAAGCCGAAATTGATAAGGCTGTGGCTAATGCGGATGAGGCTGCAATTACCTATAGTTATACTCATGTCCTCGCCCCTTTTGATGGGCGTATTGGCCGTCATTTGGTTGATCCCGGAAATTTGGTTGGTGATGGCGTGGCCACTGATTTAGCTACCATTGAGCAAATTGATCCTATCTATGTTTACTTTAATCTTAATGAGCTAGATTTAATTAAAATCCGTGAAGCGATACGCAACAATACCTTTAATCCTGGCAAAATTGATGAAGTACCTGTCGCGGTAAAAATGCAAACTGAAACAAGTTTTAGCCATCAAGGGAAACTTAATTTCGTTAACACTGGTCTAAATGCTTCAACTGGAACAATGGAGTTTCGTGCGCTTTTGTCCAATAAAGACTACAGTTTACTTCCAGGCCTCTTTGTGCAAGTCCGTATTCCTGTGACGAAACCGACACGTCAACTAACCGTGCCGAATACAGCAGTGCAGTACGATCAAATTGGGCCTTATGTATTGACAGTCGATCAAAACAACTACGTCCAATTAAAGCGTGTTCAACTAGGAACATTGGAACAAGGAATTCGAGCTATTGTGAAAGGGCTTGATGCACAGGATAACGTGGTGATTTCTGGAATACAAAATGCGGTGCCTGGCAACCAAGTTAAAATTGTTCCGAATGGGAATATACAAGAATGATTTCAGAATTTTTTATTGAACGGCCCGTACTCGCCAATGTGATTGCGTTGTTGTTCGTATTGTTGGGCGCAGTTGCAATCTATGTCCTACCTGTTTCTCAATACCCTGCCATTGTCCCACCGACTATCCAGGTCACAACAACTTATCCAGGGGCTGATGCGAAGACACTGATTAAAACAGTAGCACTTCCTATCGAGCAGCAAGTCAATGGTGTAGAAAATATGCTCTACATGCAATCAACAAGCACTAATAGCGGCGCATATACCCTGATTGTTACTTTTGCCATTGGGACAGATCTCAATTTTGCGCAAATGCTTGTGCAAAACCGCGTCCAAGCAGCAATGGCTCAATTACCAGAATCTGTTCAGCAGCAAGGGGTCGTCGTTCAGCAAAAATCAACAGCAATTTTGCAATTTATCACGTTGACAGCAGCGCATGGTGAGTATGACGGGTTATTTCTGAATAACTATGCCACCATCAATATGCAGAATGAACTAGCACGCTTACCTGGTGTCGGCAATGTGCTCATTTTTGGTTCAGGTTCTTATGCGATGCGAATCTGGCTTGATCCGCAAAGAATGTTTGCGTTCGGACTAAATCCGAGTGATGTGCTTGAAGCGATTCGTAATCAAAATAAGGAAATTTCTGCAGGGCAAATTGCTGCTCCACCTACAGTGGGGAATCAACCTTATCAACTTACAGTCAATGTGCCGGGACAGCTTGCTAATCCAGACGAGTTCGCTGAGATCATTATCAAAACAGTATCGACTAAACCCAATCAAAAAGCGAATGCGAGCACGAGTGCCCAGGTGGTACGCATTCGGGATGTGGGGCGTGTCGAGTTAGGCTCTTCCAACTACAGCATGCTTGCAAAACTTAATGGTAAGCCTGCTGCTGCAATTGGGATATACCAGCTTCCTAATGCAAATGCTTTACAAGTCGCCAAGGAAGTCCGTAAAACAGTTGCTAAAATGGCGGCAAAATTTCCGCCAGGATTGCAATATTCAATTCCTTTTGACACCACTGTCTTCGTCAAGGCATCGGTCAATGAGGTCTATAAGACCCTTTTTGAAGCGGGTATTTTGGTGTTGGTTGTTATCATGGTTTTTTTACAAAATTTTCGTGCAACCATGGTGCCTGCAACGACAGTGCCTATCACCATTATTGGTGCATTTATAGCCATGCTGGCTTTGGGGTTTAGCATTAACCTCCTTACTTTATTTGCTTTAGTGCTAGCTATAGGAATTGTGGTGGATGACGCTATTGTCATCGTTGAAGGGGTTTCTCAGCATATTGAACGAGGCACTCCCCCAAAATCATCAGCGATTGAAGCCATGAAAGAGCTTTTAGGACCTATTCTGGGTATCACGTTGATGTTGATGGCTGTCTTTTTGCCTGCGGGCTTTATGCCTGGCTTAACCGGTTCAATGTATGCGCAATTTGCGTTAGTCATTGCTGCGACCGCTTTTATTAGTGCCATCAATGCCCTGACTTTAAAGCCCACGCAGTGTGCTTTGTGGCTTAAACCAATCGACCCGAATAGAAAGAAAAATGTATTTTTCCGTGCATTTGATCGAATTTATAATCCAATTGAAGCTAAGTACGTTGCATTGATCGACCGGCTTGTCCATAACAGTGGGTCGGTTTGTCTACTTGGCCTTGTACTCATCTCACTTGCTATTTTTGGTTTAAGCCGGGTTCCTACTGGTTTTATTCCCATTGAAGATCAAGGTTATCTCATCCTTAATGTCATGTTACCCGATGGCGCGACGTTAGAGCGAACAGAAAACATAATGAATGATCTAAGTAAAAAGGTAGCTAGAGTGGGTGGTGTTAGAGATACCATCGCTATTGATGGGGTTTCACTCTTAGATAACAATACCAATCTCGCAAATGCAGGCGTTTTGTATGTTATGTTCAAAGATTGGAGTGTAAGAGGTAAGGGTGAAGATTTGCGGGCCTTGTACAACAAACTTAATGACATTGCGGCAAAAACCCTCGAAGCTAAAGTTTCCGTGATAGTCCCCCCGCCGATTCAAGGATTAGGATTATCAGGTGGTTTTCAGATGCAGGTTGAATTACAAGACGGTAGTTTTGACTATCGGAAATTACAAGACGTGACTGATCAACTTGTTGCTCTTGGTAACAAACAACCTGCCTTACAAAAGCTAATCACTACTTTTCGTGCTTCTGTACCGCAAGTGTCGGCACCTATTAATCGGACTAAGGCAGAAACATTAGGCGTAACGTTGGGTGATGCATTTGATACTTTACAGACTTATTTAGGCTCATCTTACGTCAATCTTTTTACTAAATTTGGTCAAGTATTTCAGGTTTATGTACAAGCTGATGCACCTTCAAGAATGACTATCAACGACGTACGTAATTTTTATGTAAGAAATAAATCAGGCGAGATGGTGCCTTTGGGGACTCTAACTGATATTGATTCAGCGCTTGGACCGTCAATTATATCCTTATATAACCTTTATCCGTCCAGTCTTATTAATGGAATAGCAGCATCTGGGTACAGTACTGGACAAGCCATACAGTCATTGGAGCAATTGGCTAAGGCGTTCTTACCACCAGGAATTTCTTATGAATGGACAAGTACTGCTTATCAAGAGAAAGTGGCAGGAAATATTAGTCAATATATTTTTATTTTATCACTCGTTTTGGTTTATCTGATCTTAGCCGGCCAATACGAAAATTGGGTCACTCCTCTTGCCATTCTTCTCAGTGTTCCATTGGCGTTAATCGGAACTGTATCCGCCTTATCTCTTCTGGGGCTTGCCAATAACATGTATACCCAAATTGGTATTTTGTTACTGATAGCTTTAGCTGCGAAAAATGCGATTTTAATTGTTGAGGTCGCACGCGAACAAAGACTCATTCATAACAAAACAATTTTAGAAGCGGCGGTACTGGGCGCAAAAACTCGGTTTCGGCCTATTCTCATGACCTCATTTGCATTCATTATGGGCGTATTGCCTTTAGTGTTTGCAACAGGTGCTGGTGCTAACGCGCGCCATTCCATCGGAATTGCCGTATGTAGTGGTATGATTGCTTCGACCTGCCTTGCTGTAGTTTTTGTTCCTGCATTTTATGTTTTACTGCAAACATGGCAAGAGAAACGGCATGAAAGAAGGGCGCAAATAGCGCTAACGAATGCACCATAATGTTCCTCATGATTCGATATTAAAAGATTATTATATTCCACAGCCTTTGGGCCTAGGCTTAAGATGAGCAGGCTAGTTTTAGTAAGTATATGCATAAGTTTCCGGATCACGAGGTCTATGTTCAGGAATCGTTGTAGGCCTCTGGCCTGAAAACAGAGGCTCATAATTTGCTGAGTCTATCAATTCTTTTGACATTGTCTAGCTATCTTGATTAAGGGGGGCTGGTGAAGCATGTTGCTCTTGCAATTGACTAAGAGCAGCAATATGACTACCTGGCTCTCTCATGCTATCGCCATAAATCCAAGCTTGATACCTCTATCCTCTCCTGGTTATAAAGTAAGAGAAGTTTACACCTTAAAAATTGTATTTCAGCGACTTGCTTAAATTTAGAAAGTAAGTTTTGCGGGATTTGTATCAATTCACTGGAATTAATCACCAAATAACTATTCGGATTGGATGCAAATAAGAAGGCCAAATAATAGAGGTTCCGCGTCGATAATGCCCTCCCATCGGAATAAAACTGGGCTGAATACTCAAGGCGAGTAGCCCAGTAAATGAGTTTGGTGTTGTTTGGGGGATTTTGCCTTTTCCATAAAGACACGACTGGTCTTTGTGATTTGGCGATTTTGCCTGGAGTTAGCTCTATAATAGTTGTGGTTACAAGAAAAGCAATTCCAATAACTAGAGTTAAATAAAGTATTCTTGTTGCATTGCGTTCTGTTATCCCTGTTCGTTTCCATAGCTCGGCAAATAATAGGGCAAAAGCCGGTAAGCTCGGAAAGACGTAAGTATAGATAATATTCTTTGAAAAGGTAAAAAATAATAAAGGTAAGTAAGCCCAGAGAAGAAGATACAGCAACCATCCTTGGTCTTTTTCACGTAAAAGAGAAGGTAGCTTTTTTCCATGATTAAGCAACCAAAGTCCTGCAATGGGAGACCAAGGGAAGAGGCCAATTAGACCATAAATCCAGATTAAGCCGTAAGGTTTTGCATGGGAAAACCCATACATATTACCCCTCCAGGAGGGCACAAAAAATCGCAGGAAATGCTCTCCAATAATGAAATAATTGAGAAACCCAGGGGTACGAATTTCTGCCATAATATACCATGGGAGGGCGATCGCTAGTGTAATGAAGCTTCCTTTTATCCAAGGGAAATTCAACCACAGTTCTTTCCATTGTTTACGTAATAACACCCAGGTGAGAATAGGCATTGCCGTAAGGACTGTAGCGATGGGGCCTTTTGCTAATAACCCTAAACCCAAAGCAATAAAAAAGATGTAAGACCAGCCTTTTGAGCGGCTGGCCATGCTAAGCCAGAAGGCAACCATGCTTGTTGTGGTGCAGAAGATGAGGGATGCATCTGTCATTGTTGCACCAGCATTTAAATAAAAATACAAACCGCCGGAAAGAAATATCACCGTTACAGTGGCTACAGTCGAGTCATTCCTTTTCTTTGCTAAAAACCAAACCAGCCAAAGAATACCAATGGATAGCAGTAGGCTAGGTAGACGTACTGCTAATTCGTTAAGACCAAATAGTTTTAAAGATAAGGCTGTTAACCAGGTCGAAAGAGGGGGTTTTGCCAAAAAGGGGGCACCATAGTGATGGAAAAGCGTAATCCAATTATTGGACCGCAGCATTTCCCGGGCGATTTCACTGTATCGTGATTCAGTGCTATCCATTAATGGAACGAAATACATAGCTATTAATCGACACAGCAAAAGAAATGACAAGGCAAATACTGCTTTGTAATAGAATTTTTTACTTAATTTAAATGGATAATTTACGCTCGTCATTAATTAAAAACCTTAGATAACTTCGGATTTGCATTGTAATCTACATTGTTGCTCGTGTAGATCACTTAAAAAAGCATCACTCATAAAATAATCCAGCTCATAATGGCGATAGTGGTATAGAGGATCATTGAGGTCATTGGAGCGATTACCCGGATGGCACATGATTAGACCTCCTGAACGAGTTTGTTTTAAAAACTGCCGAAAGTAATAGCGGTAATTTTTTGCGGAAGCAAAGTTATAAATACCTGCAAAACTCGAATTGGTTGGAATAGCTTGTTCATTTAGAAGCGTTTTTAACTTAAAACCGCCGAGTAAAGTGATCGCTTGGCGTTTGGGAAAATTGAAATCGAATAAATCTTTCAAATTATTACTTGTGCTGCGACAAAATGCAGTCAAATTTTTTTGCTTATAAACAGAAATCAAAGCATCGCGAATAATAGGGAATTGATGGATGTGTTGATGGCCGTCAATGAAATCGGGAGGTATGCCGGTAGAGTTGATAAAGGTGTCAAGTTGAGCACAAATTTCAGCTTCTACACATTCCTTATCTAAACGACGTAAATAGCTTTGTTTAGTAAGGGAGAGAAAGTGTTCAAAATTCGGTGCATATATTTTTTGCCATGCTCCACTCACTGCTTTGCCAAAACTAAGGTTAATATGCAGACCAATGAAGATATCCTTTCTTATTCTTCGCAATTCGGCGTGCGCTTTTTTCCAATGAGGTAGATTAACCAAGCAACTGACGGCATTAATACGTTTATTTTGTACTAATAAGAGAATGCCTTCACTGATTGCTTCATTTTGGGCGTAATCATCGGCACAAATAATGATTTTCCTACTCATGAAAAGCCTTAACCTCAAATTGGTTAACGTTTTGCAGCGTTTCGTAGGATATTTCTTGTTTGATATAATACAAGGGTCTATTTTTTGTTTCCACAAGAATCCGGCTTATGTATTCGGAAATGATCGCTAAGAATAAAAATAAAACTGAAAAAAGGCCTGATGTTAAAAAAATAACGGAAGCAACCCCATTAGCCAATTGTTGGTGAGTAAATAATTTTTCAATCAAAATAAAACCGGCATAAAGCATCATCACTACGCTTATAAAAATCGAGACAAAAGACATTGTGCGGAGTGGACGGGCAGAAAATGAGATAATTGAGTCCAAAGCCAAATTAATTAATTTACCAAAACTATATTTTGATTTTCCGGCAGTTCTTGGCGGACAATAGTACGGAATACTTGCTGTTTTAAAGCCTACATAGGCAAACATCATGAGCAAATGACGATTGCTCTCTTTCATTTTTTTTAGTGAATCAACAACACTCCGTTTTAGAAGGCGGAAATTCCCTGTATCACCTTGCATATCAAAGCCTGTCATTTTTCGAGTTAAGCGATAAAAGAGTTTAACCGTGTACTGTTTAACTCGTGTTTCATGTTCGCGATTCATGCGTGAGGCGCAAACGACATCATACCCTTCTTGAGCTTTCGCCACCATCGAGGGAATCACCTCCGGCGGGTGCTGCAGATCAGAATCCATTAATATTACGTAATCTCCTGTTGCATGATCTAAGCCCGCGGTTGACGCAATTTCATGGCCATAATTTCGTGAAAAAGAAAGTAACCGAATATTTCGATTTGCTTTCACGTATGGAGTACAACGGGCTAGGGTATGATCAGTTGATCCATCATCAACAAGGATCAATTCATAGCGGTGATAGTGAGCTTCCAATATTCTGAGTGTTTCCTGAAGATAGGTTTCAATAATAGCTTCTTCATTGTACATCGGAGCGACTACAGAAATCTTGCTAGGTTGATGCATAATTTAATTAATCATTAGAAATGGGGCAAATGGCTATCAATCTAGCGAGAGTCGATGTTTATTGCAAGTATGAAAATAAAGTAATTTAAACAAGTTACGTTATTAATTCACATCCCTGAGTAATTTCAGTAGAATGAATGTCATTTTTTAAGGATTAGAGGGTAATTTATGGCTGTCAGTGCACACACAATTGATTTGCAGAACTTGGGTATGAAGGATCTGGAGCAAGTTGGGGGTAAAAATGCCTCTTTGGGAGAGATGATAAGCCATTTATCTTCTGCAGGCGTGTTAGTGCCAATGGGATTTGCGACCACTGCCGATGCGTTTCGGGAGTTTTTAGCTAATGATGGCCTAGATAAAAAAATTTATGATTTGCTTAATGCATTAGACCCGGAAGACCTTTCTGCTTTAACTTCGGTGGGCAAAACCATTCGTGAGATGGTCATTAAAGCGCCATTTTCCCCAAGCTTTGAAAAAGCGGTTCGCGAATCATATGAAAAACTTGCAAAAGCGATTGGTCATGATAATTTTAGTGTGGCAGTCCGCTCTTCGGCGACAGCAGAAGATTTACCGGAAGCTTCCTTTGCAGGACAGCAGGAGACCTTTTTAAATGTTCGTGGGATCGAGGATATATTAATCACCATAAAGCACGTTTTTGCCTCATTATTTAACGATCGGGCAATTACTTACCGTGCTCATCATGGCTTTGCTCATAACGATGTTGCTTTATCAGCAGGTATTCAGCAAATGATTCGCAGCGATTTAGCTGAGAGCGGTGTAATGTTTACCATGGATACCGAATCCGGTTTTGATCAAGTTGTTTTTATTACTTCATCCTATGGCTTGGGCGAAATGGTTGTTCAAGGTGCTGTCAACCCCGATGAATTTTATGTGCATAAACCGGGCTTAAAGGCAGGAAAACCTGCGGTCATTCGCCGCAATTTAGGTACAAAGGCTTTAAAAATGGTTTATTGCGATAAAAGCCGAGTAAAAACCGAAGAGGTTGCTCCGCAAGAACGTTTACAATTTTCTTTAACAAATGAAGAAGTTGAACTTTTAGCTAAGCAAGCAATTATCATTGAAGATCACTATGGCAAACCAATGGATATTGAATGGGCTAAGGATGGTAAGGATGGCAAGCTCTACATCCTTCAAGCTCGGCCTGAAACCGTAAAAAGCCGTGCTAATAAACAGATCTTAGAACGTTATACCCTTAAGAAGAAGGGTAAAATTTTAAGCGAGGGGCGAAGTATCGGTCAGCGAATCGGTCAAGGACGCGCTCGGATTATTAAAGACATTAGCGAAATGCATCGTGTTGAGCCAGGGGATGTATTGGTGTCTGATATGACGGATCCAGATTGGGAACCTGTCATGAAGCGCGCGGCAGCTATTGTGACTAATCGGGGCGGTAGAACTTGCCATGCAGCAATTATTGCGCGAGAACTAGGAATCCCAGCTGTCGTCGGCTGTGGCGATGCCACACGAGCGATTCAGGATGGGGACGAAGTTACTGTCTGTTGCGCAGAAGGTGACATTGGTTATGTTTATGAAGGATTGCTGCCGTTTGAGCGTGTTAGCTTGGATATAAACACAATGCCAGAATTACCGCTTAAGATCATGCTTAATGTGGGAAATCCCGAACGCGCATTTGCTTTTCAATCAGTACCTAATGCAGGGGTTGGATTAGCGCGCCTTGAATTTTTGATTTCAAATACCATAGGGATTCACCCAAAGGCATTATTGGAGTTTGAAAATTTACAAGATAAAGTATTAAAAAAATTTATTGCTGATAAAACAGCAGCTTATGAATCACCAGTTGAATTTTACATCGAACGATTAAAAGAAGGGATTGCTACTATTGCTGCTGCATTTTACCCTAAACCGGTGATTGTCAGGCTTTCTGATTTTAAATCAAATGAATATGCTAATTTAGTCGGTGGTCAATTGTACGAGCCACATGAAGAAAATCCTATGCTCGGTTTCCGTGGCGCTTCTCGCTACGTATCCGACAGCTTTGCTGACTGCTTTGCTTTAGAATGTAGGGCAGTTCGCCGCGTAAGGGAAGACATGGGGCTTAAAAATGTCGAAGTGATGATTCCTTTTGTTAGGACAGTTTCTGAGGCAGAAGAAGTGATTAACGTACTCAAAAAGCATGGCCTTGAAAGGGGGAAAGAAGATTTGCGGATTATTATGATGTGTGAACTGCCCTCTAATGCCCTGCTTGCAAATGAATTTTTAGAATATTTCGATGGGTTTTCGATTGGCTCAAACGACTTAACTCAGCTTACTTTGGGCTTAGACAGAGACTCAGGTTTAATTGCTTCCCAATTTGATGAGCGTGATTCAGCCGTTAAAGCGTTGTTGCATATGGCCATCTCGACATGTAAAAAAGCAGGGAAATATGTTGGTATTTGTGGCCAAGGACCTTCTGATCATCAAGATTTCGCCCAATGGCTAATGAAAGAGGGAATAGACAGCGTGTCTTTAAATCCTGATTCTGTATTAGAAACCTGCCTGTTCCTTGCTGAGCAGTAATTTATGCTGCCTAGCGCAAAGACATGGATTTTATTGGCAGGATATATTCCTGCTATTGCTTTTGCAGATGGTTCATCTGGACAACATCATGATCCTATTGCACCAGTCATCCTTTGGGTCACTTTTATTTTCTTATGTGCGCTGATAGGTCGTGATATTGCCCAGCGCTTTAAGCAGCCAGCTGTGCTTGGCGAATTATTGATGGGGGTATTGTTAGGCAATCTTTTTTATCTTGGTGGTTCTCATCTCGTTGTTGTTTTACGTGAAGGGTCAGCTGTTTTTGACATCATGAGGAATATGCTAACTGGCGTTCCCCTTACAGAAGCAGTTAATAAAAGTATCCCTAATCCCTATTATGCTGAGCAAGTTGCTAGTGCCCTTAGCAAGAGTAATGGTGTCGACTTAATAAAAGTCGCCTATATTCTGGATATTTTTTCTCGGTATGGCGTCATTTTCTTACTTTTTAAAGTGGGTCTTGAAAGTTCAATTGAAGACTTAAAACATACCGGACGAGAAGCGGTACTGGTTGCTATAATTGGCGTGGTTGTACCCATTATCCTTGGTTTTTTAGTCGCTTATCTATTGTCACCAGGTTCTAGCTATAAATCCCATCTTTTTGTAGCAGCTACGTTATCGGCAACCAGCATTGGAATCACGGCGCGCGTACTTTCGGAAATGAAAAAATTGCGCACTCGCGAAGCGAAAACAATCCTTGGCGCAGCAATGATTGATGATATCTTAGGTCTAATTATCCTTGCTGTCGTCAGTTCTATAGTACTCAGTGGTGAAGTCGATGTGATGATGGTAACTAAAATTATCATTTCGGCCATTGCCTTTTTTGCTGGCGCGCTCCTCATTGGTCCTTGGATTGTGCGTAAGGCAGCTTTATATTTTCGATTTCTAGAGTTATGGGAACTCAAATTATTTATTGCATTTATATTCGTAATGATGCTCGCCTGGTTGGCAACACTTGTTCATCTGGCAACAATTATCGGAGCGTTTGCTGCAGGATTAATCTTACAGGATGATTTTTTTGACTCAGAAAAATCCAGAGAAAGTTCCCAGAGTATAGGGAATCTCATTACTCCACTCGAATCTATTCTAGCGCCTTTATTTTTTATACTGATTGGTATTCAAGTCAAACTGGAGTCTTTTGGGGATTGGCATGTATTATTGATGGCTGGCGGATTAATTGCTGCTGCGATTTTAGGAAAATTAATCAGTGGATTAGGCGGAAGTAAAAAAGATGATCGATGGCTAATCGGGATTGGTATGTTACCGCGAGGCGAAGTAGGGTTGGTTTTTGCTTCTATTGGCAGAACGTTGGGCGTAATATCTGATCAGCTTTTTTCGGCAATTGTCCTTATGGTTATTGTTACAACCTTTTTAGCGCCACCGCTTTTAAAAGCGCGGTATGCGAATCATGACAAAAAAATGATAAAAAAATGAAAATCGAACAATCTGATATTTTAACAGACGTAAGAAGAGCATTACAGGAAGATGTGGGTACAGGTGACGTGAGTGCAGGACTCATACCTGGTTCGCTTATGGCCGAAGCTGAAATTATTTCCAGAGAGCCTATGTTAGTTTGCGGGCGCCCTTGGGTTGAAGCTGTTTTTGCTGTAATTAATTCGACCATCAAATTGGATTGGCTAGTGAAAGAAGGAGAGTGGTTAGCTAGCCCGGCAACCCTATGTCGCATGAAAGGGTCTGCTGCATCGATATTAACGGCTGAGCGCTGTGCATTGAATTTTCTTCAAAGCCTATCAGCAACAGCCACACAAACCTATCATTATGTACAGGCGCTTAAAGGAACCAAGACGCGCCTGCTGGATACCCGTAAAACAGTACCTGGCTTACGACTTGCGCAAAAATATGCTGTAGCTTGTGCTGGGGGTGTCAATCATCGGATGGGTTTATACGATGCTTTTTTAATTAAAGAAAACCACATTAAAGCGTGTGGGTCGATTACTAAAGCTGTCGAGTTAGCTAAATCACTTAAGGAAAATTTACTGATTGAAGTAGAAGTAGAAACACTCGATGAATTGGATGAAGCGTTGAAGGCAAAACCTGACCGAATTTTACTCGACAATTTTTCTATAGAAATGATCGAAGCCGCAGTACAAATAAACCAACCTTATGGTTGCAAATTAGAGGCTTCCGGAGGAATTAATTTGTCAACAATCGCTGCTATTGCTCAAACTGGAGTAGACTATATTTCAACAGGGGCAATCACTAAATCAATCCAGGCGATTGATCTGAGCTTATTAATCAGGAATGTTCAATGAACCTACGAATTGTTTTTACTGGAGGCGGCACTGCAGGCCATGTCACGCCGAACATACCCTTAATCACTGCACTGCAGCACGAAGGTTGGCAAGTTGATTACATTGGTTCAAATGAGGGGGTAGAACAAGGGATAATCACCGCATTACATATCCCTTTCCATGGAATAAGCAGCGGGAAATTAAGGCGCTATTTCAGTTGGCAAAATTTTTTAGATCCATTTAAAATTTGTCTTGGCATCGGTCAGGCTTATCGACTGATGCGCAAACTTAAAGCCGATGTGGTTTTTTCGAAGGGTGGATTTGTTGCTTTTCCTGTTGTTGTTGCAGCCTGGTTAAATCGTATACCGATAATTGCTCACGAATCTGACATGAGCCCGGGTCTAGCTAATCGTCTCAGTTTCCCGTTTGTTGATAAAATTTGTGTGACGTTTGCCGCCGCTAAACAATATTTCAAGAACCAAGAAAAAGTAGAAGTGACAGGCACACCGATTCGCCCAGAATTATTCCAAGGCTCAAAAGAAGCCGGTTTAGCTTTATGCGGATTTAAGAAAAATAAACCATGTTTACTTGTAATGGGTGGCAGTCAAGGTTCATTGAAACTCAATTCAATCGTTCGAAATGCGCTGCCGGCATTGAGCCTGCAATATCAGATTATTCATTTATGCGGCAAAGGTAAGCGAGATAGCGCTTTATTAAATCATCCCGATTATTGTCAGTTGGAATACGCAAATAAGGAAATGGCTGATTTGTTTGCAGCAAGCGATTTGGTTGTTTCGCGTGCAGGGGCAAATTCCGTCTATGAAATTCTAGCCTTGCAAAAGCCACATCTTTTTATCCCTCTATCGATACATGCCAGCCGTGGCGACCAAATTCAAAATGCACGCTATTTTATGAAGCAGGGAATTAGTCACGTTTTGGATGAGGAGACACTCTCTACAGACAGTTTCTTGCAAGCGGTTAACGATGTATATCAACATAAAGAGGAAATCATTGAAAGGATCAAAAGATTAAATATTGAATCCGCAACCCTAAAAATCATAGCCCTTATCAAGGAGCAGATGCATGTTGAATCCCCAAAAACTGTATGATTATGTCAGTCGGGAATGGAAAGAAACAATTCTACCCAGTTTGTGTGATTACATAAAAATTCCAAACAAATCACCTCATTTTGATAAAGATTGGCAAGCACATGGCTATATGGAGCAAGCAGTTAACCATGTGGCAGAGTGGTGTAAGAATCACGGTCCAGCTAACATGAGGCTGGAAATAATGCGATTGCCAAATCGAACCCCGTTATTATTCATGGAGGTCCCTGGAAAAACGGAGCAAACTGTATTGCTTTATGGCCATCTTGATAAACAACCAGAAATGACAGGTTGGCTTGAAGGTTTAGGTCCTTGGACACCTGTCCTTAAAGATGACCGTCTCTATGGGCGGGGTGGTGCTGATGATGGTTATGCGGCTTATGCATCGATAACGGCAATACGTGCTTTGCAGGAACAAAACCTAGCGCATGCCCGTTGCGTGTTAATCATTGAGGCGTGTGAAGAAAGTGGTAGCTATGATTTACCTTATTACATCGATGCTTTAAAAGAAAGAATCGGTGAGCCTTCGTTGGTGATTTGTTTGGATTCCGGCGCAGGAAATTATGAGCAATTATGGATGACGACATCGTTACGCGGGAATGTTGTTGGTGAGTTGACAGTGGAATTGTTGAGTGAAGCAGTGCATTCTGGGTATGGCAGCGGGATTGTCGCTGATAGCTTTCGCGTTGCAAAACAGGTGATAAGCCGCATTGAAGATGAACTAAGCGGGGAGATCAAATTACCGGAATTGCACTGTGATATTCCGAAAGAACGTGTAAGTCAGGCCGAAGTGTGTGCGGAAGTTTTGGGGGAGGAAGTATACTGTGGGTTTCCATTGCATCCTGGCGTAGAACCTATCACCAAAGACAAAAAGCAGCTTATTTTAAATCGCACTTGGTGTCCAGCTTTAGCAGTGACTGGAGCAGAAGGACTCCCGAGACTTGCCGATGCCGGAAATGTTTTAAGGCCTAAAACCTCTTTGAAACTGTCAATGCGCCTACCTCCGTTAGTTTCTCCCCAAAAAGCGGCAGAGGCAATTCAAAAAGTTTTGACTGAAGATCCCCCTTATCGAGCTAAAGTGAGTTTCCGCGTTGATAATGCTGCAGGAGGATGGAATGCGCCACCTTTATCTGATTGGCTGTCAAAGGCCGTAGATGAGGCTTCAATGGCGTTTTATCAGAAGCCACCTGTTTATATGGGGGAAGGCGGGACTATTCCTTTTATGGCTATGCTTGGTGAAAGGTTTCCCCAAGCCCAGTTTTTGATAACCGGAGTCCTAGGTCCACATTCAAATGCTCATGGGCCAAATGAATTTTTGCACCTAAAAATGGTGGAAAAATTAACATGCTGCGTTGCCTACGTTCTAAATCATCATTTTGAACAAATAGCCCTCGACAGATAAAAAAAATATTGCAATACTTTGCTGCCTCTTTAAAAAAAGAGGCAGCAAAGGTGGTCTGAAAACCACATAAGTCCAATCAAAAAGGAGATTTAAATGAAAGCAAATTTATTTGCTGCTGTCTTGTTGTTATCAATAGCCTATCTTCCTGCCCACGCTGCTAGCGAACAGCTTAATAAAAGCCCTGCATTATCCATGCAAAAATCCACAGCAAAAATTGATTTAAACAAAGCCGATCTGAATACTTTAGTTGGAGCTGCTAAAGGCATAGGTCAAAAACGAGCCGAAGCGATCGTTAAATATCGTACAGAACACGGCAATTTTAATTCGATTGAAGGGTTGTCTAAGGTACCTGGTTTGGGCAATCGATTCGTTAAAAATCATCTAAAGGAATTGGAAAAAGTGTTTATGGTTAATTAATACTTCTATTCTCTAAATTTTTCTAAGTACCGCGCTTTATGCGCGGTATCTGTTATGTGAATGCGCTAATAAGGCGAGTCAGCTTAAATAGAAAGAAATAATCCATAATGAAAAGTGAGCTTGAGTTTATACTCTGTTCAACGCCATTTCTCGCACTCATGCGGGTAGGCACACGTTCGCCTACTTCGAGGAATTTAGACGCGGTAGCCTTGCAATAAATCTTTCAAAAGATCTGTCGATTTTTATCTCAATATAGGTTAAAGTGTTCGCCAAAAAAAGAACGAGGTAGTGAGGCTCATGTTCAGGAAATTGCGGGGCGTTTTTTCCAATGATTTATCGATTGATTTGGGGACGGCCAATACGTTGATTTATGTGCGGGATAAAGGGATAGTCTTAAATGAACCTTCTGTTGTTGCTTTACGCAATGAGTCGGGTCAAAAGCGAGTAGCGGCTGTTGGTCTCGAAGCCAAACGAATGCTTGGAAGGACTCCGGGTAACATTAATGCTATTCGGCCAATGAAAGATGGGGTAATAGCCGATTTCTTTGTTACTGAAAAAATGCTCCAGCATTTTATTCATAAGGTTCATGAAAATCGATTTCTGAGACCAAGTCCTCGGGTGCTGGTTTGTGTGCCTTGCGGTTCGACCCAAGTCGAGAGACGCGCAATTCGTGAGTCAGCAATGGGAGCAGGGGCGCGCGAGGTGTTTCTCATTGAAGAACCTATGGCGGCAGCATTAGGTTCTGGTATGCCAGTTGAAGAAGCTAGTGGCTCAATGGTCGTTGATATTGGTGGTGGTACAACTGAAGTTGCTATTATTTCTCTCAGCGGTATCGTTTATCATCAATCAGTGCGTATTGGCGGTGACAAGTTTGATGATGCGATCGTTTCTTATGTCCGTCGAAATTATGGAACTCTAATAGGTGAGACGACAGCTGAACGCATTAAGCATGAGATTGGTTCTGCTTTCCCAAGTCGCGATCTATTTGAGATTGAAGTCAGAGGGCGAAATCTAGCCGAAGGGGTACCCCGTAGTTTTACTCTAACCAGCGCCGAAATCTTGGAAGCTTTACAAGAACCATTATCTGGTATTGTCGGTGCTGTTAGGGCTGCTCTCGAACTGGCGCCACCTGAATTGGCTGCTGATATTGCGGAACGCGGTATGGTGCTAACTGGCGGTGGGGCTCTCTTGAAAAATATGGATACCCTATTGATGGAAGAAACAGGTCTACCCGTGCTAGTGGCAGAAGATCCATTAACTTGCGTTGCTCGTGGTGGTGGTAAGGCCCTGGAAACAATGGATCTACGTGGCGGTGATTTCCTCTCAACAGAATAATCCTAAAGACAGACTCTTCGCTAAAGGCAAGCATAGGCCATTTGGTTTTGTGTTTGCCTCAATGCTGTCGGTCTCACTGATGTTTTCAGACTATCACTATCGGTATTTAGATAGCGTGCGTAGCGGCTTTGCTTTGCTTGTCTCTCCTTTGCAATACGCAGTTGATTATCCTGTGCGCGTTATTGGTTGGATTCAATCGTTAGTCAGTGCTAAAAAGGCGTTAATTAACGAGAATATGCAGTTGCGGTATCAGCAAACTTTGCTTGAGGCCGAATTACAAAAACTGTTAGTGATTAAAGAAGAAAACTCTCAGCTTAGGGAATTATTACTCACCTCAACCAAAGCAAATATGAGGGCGATGGCAGCACAAATTTTAGCTGTCGACACAAGTATTTCACGGCAATTAGTTGTTTTGAATAAAGGAAAGCGTGACGGTGTGTATACGGGGCAACCCGTGCTTGATGCAAAAGGGGTAATGGGACAGATTATCGATGTAGGATATATGACAAGCACTGTGTTATTAATCTCAGATTCAAAAAGTGCTGTTCCTGTAAGAAATAATCGCACCGGTGAGCGAGCTATTCTAGTGGGAACCAATAATATGAGTCAGCTATCTCTGGTTAATTTACCGCGAACATCATCGATTGAAAAAGGAGATTTGCTGGTTACTTCAGGTCTTGGCCGTCTCTATCCGGAAGGTTATCCAGTTGGCCAAGTTGAAAGTGTCCGAAGTATTCCCGGAGAAGCTTTTATTAAAGTAGATGTGAGTCCTGTCGCATTGCTCAATAGGAATCGTTTGGTACTTCTTATATGGCCTGATAAGGAGCAAGAGGAATTAACAGCCCAAATTAATGAGCGGATGAATGCAATTGGAGCTAATGCATGAACCATAATGGCTCACGAAGGGACAAAGAATCCGATAAAGTGTTCGGATTTAGTCCAGTGTCTACACAAAATGACACAAGAAAACGCAGCATACCTTTTTATATGAACATTCCGAGGCGCTTTTTGTGCGTAAGATCGGGAAAACTTGGACATTTCCTTGTCCGGGGTGGGCTGCTGTCATGAATCCTTTGTATTTGCGCATAGTTACGGCAATCATCATCGCCCTGGCTTTAACCATTTTGCCTCTGCCAGAACTTCTCTTGGAGCTCAGGCCGCCATGGATATTAATCCTTATTTTATACATACAATTCTTTTTACCCGATTACTTTAATATTGTGTTTTTACTGATTATTGGTTTGGTGCTTGATGTTCTACTCTCTACTGTACTCGGGGAACATGCTTTCGCATTATCCCTTGTGGCCTGGTTAGCGAACAGTAAGGCTAGGCGATTCCGCTTGTTCGCCATGGGGCAGCAAATGGCATTGATAGGATTTTTTTGTTTACTGTATCAAGGGCTCATTGTAGTGATCGATGCATCGCTTGGGTATTACTACGGTTTTCTCATGTCGCTAGGCAGTACAGCCATAAGCGTCTTGTTATGGCCATGGATGAGGTTAATAGCCGATGATGCCTTAGGTAGCAGAGTGCCTAGGTTGGGTGATTAATTAAGCGGTACTCCCCAGGTTTTAAATCTCCTAAAGACCAATCGGCAATGCGATGGCGAACTAGCCGTAGGGTAGGGAAACCGATGGCAGCAGTCATCCTTCGAATTTGATGGTTTTTACCTTCTTTTAAAATGATCTCAAGCCAGCTGGTTGGCACAGTCTTGCGGAACCGCACAGGAGGTATTCTTGGCCAGAGTGTCGGCTCTTCAATGATTTTAACAATAGCAGGTAAAAATTTTGTTTGTTGGAGCATTAATCCTTTTCTTAGCGGCATTAATTCTTCGCTGGTTGGAATCCCTTCAACTTGAACCCAATAATATTTCTTTTTATCAAAGCGCGGATGGCTTAAGCGGTGTTGTAATTTCCCGTCATCAGTCAATAGCAGCAAGCCTTCGCTATTTTTGTCCAGTCGACCTGCGGCATAGAAATTCGGCACTTGAATGTAATTGGCTAAAGTTTCTTCTCCAAGCGCACCAGTAAACTGGCTTACTACCCCATAAGGCTTATTAAATAATAGAATAGAGCTCATAAAACGGGTGACCCCTTTTCACATTGGTAATGTGGGTTATACGAAAAAATGATTATGCATGCGAACGCAAGTTAGGGCAAAGGGTATTCCAGGATGTGCCTTTGTGGTTGAATAAAAAAAATTTTTGTTTGCTATACTCGTTTTTTTCAATTGAACATTTAAATCTGGTGGAGACCCCGGTGAATAAAGTCATAGATACTTACTGAGCTTTACTTAGCATGCTATTATAATTGTCTTTAATTAGCCGGAGTTGTCGATGACATTCGAAAAAATTCTTGTACCTACTAATGGCCAAGCCATTACCCTTAAAGCTGATCAATCATTACAGGTACCAAATTTTCCGATCATTCCTTTTATTGAGGGAGATGGTATCGGTGTGGATGTTACTCCTCCGATGCGAGAAGTAGTTGATGCAGCAGTCAAAAAAGCCTATGGAGAAAAAAAGAAAATTGCCTGGATGGAAATCTACGCAGGGGAAAAAGCAACAAAAGTTTACGGTGCTAATCAATGGCTGCCAGCAGAAACCCTTGAGGCAATTAGAAAATACATCGTCGCAATCAAAGGACCGTTAACTACCCCAGTGGGAGGCGGTATTCGCTCGTTGAACGTCGCAATTAGACAGGAATTGGATCTTTATAATTGTATACGGCCGATTCGTTATTTCGAAGGTGTACCAAGCCCTGTTAGAGAGCCATGGAAAACGAATATGGTAATTTTCCGGGAAAATTCAGAAGACATTTATGCAGGTATAGAGTGGCAGGCTAATTCAGAAGAAGCAAGGAAAGTCATCCATTTTCTACAAAAAGAAATGGGGGTTAAAAAAATCCGCTTTCCTGAGAATTGCGGCATAGGAATCAAACCAGTCTCTAAACAAGGTACAAGCCGTTTAGTTAAAGCAGCCATTCAATATGCTATTGATAACCAACTTGATTCAGTGACCTTTGTGCATAAAGGGAACATCATGAAATTTACTGAGGGGGCATTCAAGGAATGGGGTTATCAAGTCGCTAAAGAAGTTTTTGGTGCTACGGATTATGAAGGTGGTCCTTGGATGCAAATTAAGAATCCTAAGAATGGAAAGACCATTATTGTCAAAGATGTTATAGCTGATGCTTTTCTGCAGCAGATTTTGCTAAGACCGGAAGAGTATAGTGTTATTGCAACACTTAATTTAAATGGCGATTATATTTCTGATGCACTAGCAGCACAGGTTGGTGGGATAGGTATTGCTCCAGGTGCTAATATTGGTGATAAAGTGGCAGTTTTTGAGGCAACTCACGGGACCGCTCCAAAATACGCTGGTCAGAATAAGGTTAATCCTGGTTCTATCATTTTATCTGCTGAAATGATGCTCCGTTATTTAGGATGGTCTGAAGCGGCAGATTATATTGTTAAAGGTATGGAAGGCGCGATTAAGGCAAAAACCGTAACTTATGATTTTGAGCGTTTGATGGAAGGAGCTACCTGCTTAAGTTCCTCCGAATTTGGCAAAGCGATAATTAAACACATGTGAGCGAGTATCGACTAATTATCCTGAAGCACGCTACAGATTCTTTGAAGAGGAATCTCTTTTTCCATAAATTTGTAGCGCGACACCACTGTATGGCCAATATGGTCTTGTTTAAGAGTGGTTGTCCTAAATCATCTCAAGCTGTTCCCTGATAGAGGCTGCCCGATTTTGAGCCTCTTGGGGGCGCTTTTGTGCTTTGCTGTCGTTAAAGCACAGGGCTGTATTTATTTTTGTTTTACAAACAAATGGCGTGGGTCTTTATTCACCCTGCAAAAACGAATATGGGTGCGATCTAATCAAAGTGTAGCTGATTATCGCAAGGTTTAATTATTTCAATAATTAAATCATTTTTTTACTGGCCAAAATGCTCTTGGAAGTCTATAAAATTAGTAAAGGGTGTAAGTTATGAGTGGATGGTCATTAGAGGAAATAATTGAGCACAAAACGGCAGAGTCAAAGGCTGTGCCTGAGCTTAAGCAACCTAAAAAATATAGGGTAATTTTGCTCAATGATGATTACACCCCTATGGAGTTCGTGGTAGATGTACTAAAGCGGTTCTTCCATTTTAATGAGGAATTGGCAACGCAGGTGATGTTACAGGTTCACTTTTTAGGTAAGGGTATTTGTGGCGTGTTTACTAGGGATATCGCAGAAACAAAAGTAGCCTTAGTTAATGATTTCGCTAGAAGTAATGAACACCCACTGCTATGTACTATGGAACCCGAATAGTTTGGTGTTGTGGCTGGAGAGGAGCGACAAAATGTTAAACAAAGAACTTGAATTCACCTTAAATCTAGCCTTTAAGGAAGCGAAAGAGAAGCGTCATGAATTCATGACTGTTGAACATTTGCTATTGTCTTTGCTAGATAATCCGTCAGCTGGGAACGTGCTCCAGGCTTGTGATGCTAATATTGACGCACTTCGTCGCGACTTAACTGAGTTTATTGACGAAACGACTCCAAGAATTCCTGAAGATGAACTCGATCGTGAGACTCAACCAACTCTAGGTTTTCAACGTGTACTCCAAAGGGCTGTCTTTCACGTTCAATCAGCAGGAAAGACAGAAGTAACGGGTGCCAACGTTTTGGCTGCCATTTTTAGTGAACAAGAAAGCCAGGCTGTATATTTTCTGCGCCGTGAAAACATTACTCGCTTAGATGTTATCAATTACATTTCCCACGGTGTTTCTAAATATCATAACAACGAAATGAGTGATAGTATGAGCTCACCCATGGATGAAGATGCAATGGGCAGTGAGGGCAGTGAATCGCCACTTGAAAGCTATTGTATGAATCTTAATAAACGAGCCAGACTGGGTAAAATTGATCCGCTCATCGGGCGTCATGAGGAAATTCAACGCACGATTCAAGTTCTATGTCGCCGCCGCAAAAATAACCCCTTGTTGGTTGGTGAAGCTGGGGTTGGAAAAACCGCAATTGCTGAAGGATTGGCAAGGCGTATAGTTGATGGTGAAGTTCCAGATGCGATCAGAGGTTGTGTGGTTTACTCGCTTGATCTTGGCGCTTTGTTGGCAGGTACCAAATACCGGGGGGATTTTGAAAAACGCCTAAAAGCGGTATTAAAGCAATTAGGCCAACAAGAAGGCGCTGTTTTATTTATTGATGAAATTCATACCATCATTGGAGCCGGCGCTGCTTCAGGTGGGGTGATGGATGCTTCCAACCTGATCAAACCATTACTCGCGAATGGTGAATTAAAATGCATTGGTTCGACGACTTATCAGGAATATCGAGGTATCTTTGAAAAGGACAGGGCACTTGCCCGACGGTTCCAAAAAATTGATATCAAAGAGCCAACCGTTGATGAGACTTTTGAAATTCTCAAAGGATTAAAAGGCCGGCTCGAAGAGCATCATGGTGTTAAATTCTCTATTCCTGCGCTAAAGGCTGCAGCAGAATTGTCAGCCAAATACATCAATGATCGTTTCTTACCTGATAAGGCAATTGATGTAGTGGACGAAGCTGGTGCTTATCAAAATCTATTGACAGCAAACAAACGTAAGAAAATTATCAGCGTCACTGAGATAGAAAGCGTTGTTGCGAAGATTGCACGAATTCCGGTTAAAAAAGTCTCTGCGCGTGACAAAGATACCTTACGTAATCTTGAGAGGGATTTAAAATTACTTGTATATGGCCAAGACGATGCAATTACCGCTCTGGCTTCCGCGATTAAATTGGCTCGCTCAGGATTGCGCGATCCTCAAAAACCAGTAGGCTGTTTCCTTTTTGCAGGCCCTACAGGTGTTGGTAAGACTGAGGTAACCAAGCAATTAGCGAATGTGTTAGGTATCGAATTGTTGCGTTTCGATATGTCCGAATACATGGAAAAACATACAGTTTCCCGTCTCATCGGTGCACCTCCTGGCTATGTCGGTTATGATCAAGGTGGATTGCTTACCGAGGCAGTTACTAAAAATCCACATGCTGTATTGCTGCTGGACGAAATAGAAAAAGCCCATCCGGATGTTTACAATCTGCTGTTACAGATTATGGATCATGGGACACTGACTGATACCAACGGACGACAAGCTGATTTTCGCCACGTCATAGTGGTCATGACGAGTAATGCAGGGGCGACAGAAATTTCGAGAAACTCGATAGGATTCGCTGTACAAGATAACAGCAATGACAGTTTGGAAGCAATTAAACGCCAATTCAGTCCTGAATTTAGGAATAGACTGGATGCAATCATCAACTTTGCACCACTCGATAGCACGACTATTGGGCTTGTGGTTGACAAATTCATCATGGAGCTTGATGAACAGCTTAGTAACAAAGGGGTCACTTTTAAAGTGGATAAAGCCGCTCGCGATTGGTTAATCGAACATGGATATGATAAAACAATGGGAGCGCGTCCAATGGCGAGATTAATCCAAGACAATGTGAAGAAGCCTTTGGCTGACGAGTTACTCTTCGGCAAATTATCAAATGGCGGCCATGTCACATTAAAAGTAAAAGACGGCAAACTGCATTTTGATAGCCATGATCATCGGGAAGGTGTTTGCTAAGCATTACTTCTCCTGAAGATTGGTCATTTCCGCACAGCAAGTGTCTTAAGTGTATCGCTCAAGAGACTTGCTATCCTTAATCATGATAGGCTAATTCTAAATCGCCCTTCTTTGTAGCGAGAGCTTGTGGATGGGGTGAATTATCAATAATCCTAGTTTCATTTATGCGGGTATCTGGTTAGAATAAGCCTTTTATGGTAGTCCGGTTAAAACATGCTTAGTGTTATCATCATTGCTAAAAATGAAGAGGCGAATATCAGGCGCTGTCTTGAGTCTGTCCGATGGGCTGAAGAAATCATAGTCCTGGATTCTGGAAGCAGTGATAATACTATCGCGATTGCAAAAGAATACACTGATAAGGTTTATTCAACCGATTGGCAAGGTTACGGTATTCAGAAACAGCGTGCATTAGCTCTCGCCACAAAGGAATGGGTACTAAATTTGGACGCAGATGAGAGTGTGAATGCCGAATTAAAAGCCGTAATTCAAAAAACAATTACCAGTGATCGTGCTGACGCTTACCGTATCCCGATACGCATGAATTTTTATGGCTTCCCTTTAAAGTTCTCCTCCAGCCCTAAGAGGCATGTTCGTCTTTTTAAACGAGAGGGGGCTCGATACAGTTCGGATATCGTTCATGAAAAAGTAATTTTACCACCTAATGCAAGGATTAGCAGGATAAAACAAGCAATCATGCATCATTCGTTTCAAGATGTAAGTCATGCGCTTTATAAAATCAATCGCTATTCGTCCTACAGTGCTAAGATTAAAATCGAAAAGAAGAAAAAAACCAGTTTTGCAAAGACGCTTGTTGGCACGTGCTGGATGTTTTTCCGTTGTTATATCTTACAGCGTGGTTTTCTTGATGGAAAACCAGGTTTTTTATTCGCTGTTTTTAATGCTCAAGGCACTTTTTATCGTGGGATTAAGCAGTTATACCACGATTCACAATTGAACAAACTCCCTAAAACTCATTTGTAGGATATAAATGGACGCACTCATCGGTTTATCAACAAAATTTTCCGCGCAGAAGTTTGCACCTTTGCTTTTAGCGGTAACCCTTTTTGTGCTCCCTTTAAGTTCTTCGGCAAAAAGTATATGTTTAAGTTTGTCGGTTATAGCCCTTTTGTTGGTTCCCACCTACCGTGCTGAAGTCCTCGGTTTATTAGCAAAAGATTGGTGTAAAGCGGCTATTGTTTTATTCTGCCTTGCACTTATTGCTTGCTTATGGAGCCCTGCTAGTCTCTCAGAAAAAATGCTTATCTTGGAAAAATACAGCAAATTCCTTTATCTACCCGTTCTCGTCGCAGGTTTTCGCGATGAGAGAACAAGGAACTTGGGTTTGCACGCGTTTTTATTAGCCATGTTACTCACCTCAAGTATTGCGGTATTAAGGTTTAGAGGTTTTCTGCCTACCTTCAATATTAATCCTGATAATATTTTCCGCAATCATATCATGGTCGGTTATATGCTGGATTTTGCTGCTTTTTTATCGGCTTTATTGGCTTATCGGCAGCGAAGTATTAAGCGAGTGGCTTATAGTTTGTTGTTTCTCTTATTCAGTTACCATGTGCTTTTTATCAATGGGGGACGAATGGGCTATATTGCCTATTTTGTGCTGATGTCCCTGTTAATTTTGCAAATTTGCTCTTGGCGGCTTGCAATTGCTGGGTTTCTCATTATTTGTACAGGGTTTTTCCTTGTTTATCATGAAAGCCAATACATGAAAAATCGCTTAAGCTTAGCGGTTATCGAAGTAAAACAGTATCAAAATGATAAAGATACGCCTGTAGGTTATCGCTTGCAGTTTTACCACTTTGCTTACCAGCTTTTTAATAAGCATCCCCTAGTAGGCAATGGAACAGGTAGTTTCACCTATTATTTTAGAACTGAAAGACCAGTCCCGTCTTGGACAAATAGGTTATTGGAACCGCATAACCAGTATTTTTTTGTGGCGACAGAATTTGGGTTATTGGGAGTCGTTGTTTTATTCGCATTCTTTTTAAATTTAGCTAAAGCAAGTTGGCGTTTAGATAAAATGCGACCCATTGCTTTTGCTATGCTGGGATGCATCCTTTTAGGGAATTTAACTGATTCTCTCTTGCTTTATTCTGGTTCTGGTTATTTCTTTATTTTATTCATGGCGCTTTGCTTAGCTGAGCAATTGGAAATCTTAAAAACAAAAGGTAATTCATGAGCCTTATGCTTTTCTAAGGGCATATTGGTTTTGGCACTGTATATTGCGGTAAAAAACAACAAAAACTCATTACAGATACCTATGTGAGTGGTTTCGGTCATGTTTCTCACAAGATATGTCAAATTTTCCTTTTCGTGATAGGTGTTGTTATATTACCAAACAATCGGGTTATAAAATAATACAGATTAAAGGGAACTGGATCCATGGAACAAAGCCAAAAGAATCATTGGGGGAATTATCAATAAGAACTCATTTTTAACAAAAGTCGCTCAAATATTGATAACTCAAATTTCAGCAAGGCACTTTTGGCATTTGCTCCACAAATCCTCCCTATACCTTATGATCTCCTATACAAAACTTACAGTCCCAGGAATACGCTCTTTCCTGTTACTGGTGGCGCATAACGCCCGCTAGTGTATTGCTGCCAAGTTGCGGCGGGTTGCAGTACAGTATTGCAAGGAACTGTGTGCCATCCTGTTCCTGAAAATTCATCTGGTACATTCCATGTTGGACATGTCGAACAATGTGCACAAGTTGTGCATATTGAAGCATATGCCTGGCTTGCACCCACTGCACTCATCGTTGCAGCGACTATTATCCCTGCTACAGTTGATTTAATCTTCATATAAATCTCCTTATTCCTTGATGCATCATAATGATGCATAATCCGCTTTCTAATTATAGCTTAATCGACGAACTTAGGAGTTGAAACCGAATAGAATCCCATTTTACCTCATTAAAACGAAGTCTGATTCATACTTAAAATTTAATAAGAACAATTAGGGTCAGATGAATTCAATTAACCTGCTAATATTGGAGATTAACAGTGTTATTAAGCGAAGATGGCCTTACTCTACTCAGAGTGAATGATGATGACCTCACTGACGAAGGCTCTTTTCATATTCCTGCCAGTATTACTTCGATTGGTCCTAAAGCGTTTTGGGGTTGTTTGAACCTTAAATCTATTCGAATTCCTAATAATGTCGTTTCGATTGGCCCCTCAGCTTTTGAAGATTGCACTAATCTTCAACAAGTTAACCTTGTTGAAGGCGTTACCTCCATTGGCATTAAAGCATTTTTGCGCTGTAAAAGCCTAGGGCAAATTGTTATTCCTGCAAGTGTTACTTCAATTGGAAGTGAGGCATTTAGGGATTGCAAAGGTTTGAAACAAATCAATCTTCCTGAAGGGATTACTTCAATAGGCGACAGCGTTTTTTTACGCTGCAAAAGTCTGCGCCAAATTAACATTCCTACAAGCGTTACTTCTATTGGAGCTTGTGCATTTTGGGTTTGCACAAAGCTGGAACAAATCAATCTTCCTGAAGGGATCACGACAATTGGTAATGGCGCATTTAGGTGCTGCACAAACCTGCAACAAGTCTATCTTCCTGAGGGGGTCAGAAAGGTAGGTTGTAGGGCATTTTGGGGCTGCCTGAGTCTACGGCAAATCAGCATTCCTGAAAGCGTTACTTCAATTGGCTCTGATGCGTTTGTTTTCTGTAACAGAACAGAAATTGTATTCATTAATAGCTTGGATGAGAATAGAAGAGCAATCATTGTTGCATCATTGCCGAAAGAACTGCGCAACAAAGTGGTAGCTTATACAGAAGAGCAAGTTACTAAAATATGGAATCAACAACTTAGGAGAGTTTTAGGAAGACCAGAAGCTAACCCACTATACCGCTTCTTTAATAATTACCACGGGAGTCCAACCCAACTATCGCCATCATTACCCAACGAAATGCTCGTTCTTATCAACGAGTTTCAAGGGGGCGATAATCCTTATTATCGTAAAGCGAAAGTTCTAATGAAGGGCGTTCCTTTACCCACACGACAAAAAGGCAAACAAGCCTACGAAAGGAAAATACAAGCCATCGCTGATGAATGTATTCAGGAATCAATTGGATTTAATAAAAAAATTAGCCGCAACAATTATTCATTTTTGTTGGATGCGCTTGCTCTCACTGCTTCTGCGGGTGGTTTAGCATTGGGGCTCATCGCTCTTATCACTGTGCTTGTGATTGGTTCCCAAACTCTTTCTGCTGCGTTACTCGTCGCTAGTGTCGGATGTGGATTGGCCGCTGCAGGAGCATTTTTTTATCGCTCTTGTGTACGCCAACAAGAAACGCCACTGGAACTTATTCCTAGAGAACAGTGCTGTCCTTAAGTAAATAAAAAAATCTTTTTATATTCAAATTGACCCTACACGAAACGCATTATTACTCTTATCAACACTGCGGGCAAACTAACGCATCCCGTGCTTCAATGTAATCTAAAATTAATTATCTAATCAATGATCAAAATTTGCTACAGTTAGGAGTAGGCGCCCCGCTTTTTAAAAGCGGGATAACTAACAAATCACTTAAATAGGCGGTATGATTTCATGGATTTTTATTTGAATTTATTTATCATCATCGCAGATCAGTTCATGTTGTTTATTATCAACATGTTAGTAGCACGCCATGTGGGCGAGGAGTTATTTGGTGATTTTACTGTGGCCACTAACGCCTTATTACTTTTGGCCACTGTCCTGACCTTTGGCATCGATTCAATTATCGCCTACTACATTCCTAAATTTTATATTCGCAGACGATATAAAGAAATCGCTCGGCTGACCCGCTCGGTCAGTGTTTTTCTTAAGCCGATTTATATTACTTTACTTATTGGAGGCCTATTTTTATGTTTTGCCATTATTGCAATAGCTTACCTGATTCAAGATGTTGACCTTTTTGAAATTAGCCATCCCTTTTTTTTATTTCTTTGGGGAGCTGTAGTTATTTCTTTATTTGCCATATTTTATGAGTTTTTCCGCGCAACAAATCATATGCGTACGGCAATCATCCTGAATTTATTGCAGACAATTTTCTATTTTATCCTCACCTTATTCATTTATTTTTATCTTTATCCAGTTGTGTTTGGCAAAAATAGGCATTACTTTCCCCATGTAATGCTTACCGGGTTTATTGTCAGTTATGTTCTTATTGTCCTGTTATCCATTGCTATTGAACGAAAAGCGATTTTGCAGCGGTTCTATCAGAAGCGCACTCCTCGTTTAATCCGAATTGAATGGAAAGAAAAAATGTATGGCTACACCATACAAAACCTGAATAAATACGTTTTTGCTACCATCCCGTTACTGGTAATTGAGTGGTTGGGACCAGAGGAAGGATCGGTTGGATTATTTTCAGCGGTTGTTTCAATCATTTCTCTCGCATATATTGCAATTAGCCCGATTGGGGTCTTGATTGCCCCTGATATCTCTTCTGCGTTCGCTCAAAATCGAGAAATTTTAAAAAAAACGATGTGTAAGTATTTGTTAATGGCTTTTGGGATTTCGCTTATTATTGCGGCGATAATCGCAGTTTGTTCGCCTTATATTTTAAATTTTTATAAGTCGAATTTCATCAAAGCGTTACCTTATACGTATTATTGTCTGATCAACATTATTACTTATGCCATTTCTATGCCGTTATCCAAAATGATCCAATATTCGAAAGAAGGGAGTAAAATTGGGGCAAAATTAACTGTTTTATTAATATTGATTCAAGTAATAGCTAGCCTAATTTTGATTCCTTGGCTAAATTTGCTTGGGGCGGTCATTTGTTTTATAGGAATTAGCCTTATCTATAATGCTGTGATGGTTATCATGGCAATACGCATTTATGAGCGAGATCCATTTGGGCATGAAGCAATTTGAAAATTAATCAACGAGCCATCGGTTAGTCCCTTAACTTCGCCTGAGGCAGGCAGATCGCTTTAACCAATTTGATAATAGTAGATAAGCCCCCCTCAGAAAACGGCCATATTTGGCACATCTAGCGAGAGAATGTAGAAAAGACTAATTCACATGCTTTATGCCATGTTTTCTTGCAACCTGCTTAAATCTTCCTGTTTGTGCCAAATCAAACCTGATCAGCTAAGTTATTACATTTGATAATCAGCTGAGAAGCACCTAAAAAGCCAATTTAAATTGCTGCCAGTATTTGTTGTATAGTTCTAGTGTTTCCTCACCAAGATCGCGTTGGAGATAAGCGTGTTTTAATGTTTCTTCTGAAGGATACACAATTGGATTGTCATTAATGGCTTTAGGTAAAAGGGCTCGTCCTTTGGCGTTAGTTATAGCTGCGCCCTCTAATAGGGCAATTTTTACGCTTGATTCCGGTTTAAACATAAAATTAATGAATTCATAGGCTTCTTTAGGATGGGGCGGATCAGTAGGAATAGCGAGGCAATCAACCCAAATAACAAACCCCTCATCCGGATAACTAAAGTTAATTTTTGGGTTTTCGGCTTGGGCTTTGAAAGCATCACCATTCCAGGCAACCCCGGCGATAGCATCTTCATCAATCATAATTGCTTGGATACTGTCGCTTGCAAACAATTTAATGTTAGGCACTAACTCCAAGAGGCGAGCATAGGCTTGCTCGATGTGTTCGGGATCTTTATCGTTTGGGTTATAGCCTAAACTCATTAAGGCAATTGAAAATGCTTCGCGTGAGTCGTCTAATAGCATAAGCTGATTACGCCAGCGTGTCTGCCATAAATCTTGCCAGGTTTTTGGAGCATCTTTTACCTGGCTTTTGTTATAAAAGATCCCTGTGGCTCCCCAAATTAAAGGAGCACTGTACTGATTTCCAGGATCATAGTCGTTATTGCTGAAACGGCTATCGATATTGGCTAGGTTCGGCAACAGTTTATGATCAAGAGGTGTCAGCATACCTTGATTGCGCATGCGCTCAACAAAATAAGCGGAGGGTAGAATAACATCATAAATACTTTTGCCGCTTGCTTTTAGTTTGGCATACATCGTTTCGTTACTATCATAAGTGGATAAATGGACTGTGATGCCTGTTTCGTTCTCGAAGTCTTGCAAAAGTTTTTTAGGGATTTCCCCGCCCCAAATGTAAACATTGACAACTCGATTAGCAAAAAGCGTGGTCGATACTAAAGCAAAAAAAAGAACTAAGATAAAACGTGTCATGGTGATTTACTCGATAAGCGATGGGAAAAAATCACCAATACCATCGATAAAGCAAGGGTGATAGTACAGAGCGCATTTAGTTCCGGAGTTACGCCTGTCCTGACCAAAGAATAAATTGTCAATGGTAAGATGTTGAAATCAGGGCCTGCTACAAAGTAACTAATGATGACATCATCAAAAGAAAGGGTAAAACAAAGTAAAAATGCACTCAATACGGCTGGCCATAGTAAAGGTAACAAGATTTTAATTAAAGCAGTAAACCGGCTAGCCCCCAAGTCCAATGCACTGAAATAAATGTTTGGATCGAGTGTGTGGATCCGGCTATTAATGGTTAGAATGACAAAAGGTATGCAAAAAGTAATATGGGCAATCAATAAACTGAAAAAACCCAAGGGAATGGAGGTGACATTAAAAAAAATTAAGAGAGCAACGCCGAGGACTAAATCCGGAATAATTATCAGTAACAACAAAATTCCGTTTAACCAGCGTTGAGATTGGTTACGAAAAAGAAAAAAATGGACACAAGTAAGTAATCCAAACGTTGTTGCAACGATTGAGGCGCTAAATCCTAAAATGACTGAGTGAAAAAAAGCCGACCATAGGCCGCGGTCATGAAATAACTCAGCATACCATTGCATTGAAAAACCATGCCATTGCAAGGAAAACTTTGCATCATTTATCGAATAAATAACGAGCACCAAAATTGGAAAATAAAGAAAGAAATAAACCAAATTTATGAATGTTTTTTGCGCCAAAGCTTTCATTGCAAGACCTCCTTGCTTTGACGACGACAGAAAAATAATACCACTAATAAAAGTACAGTAAGTAACACTGAAGTTGCAGAACCTTGCGGCCAATTTTCTAATACTAGAAACTGATCTTGAATTAAGTTTCCGAGTAAAATGGAGCGGGCTCCACCTAAGACATTTGGAATATAAAATAAAGTCATTGCGGGCAGCAACACCATTAAACAACCAGCTATAATGCCATTGGCGGTGTTAGGTAGGAATACGCGGAAAAAGATATTCAGTTTTCCAGCTCCTAAATCTTTTGCAGCTTCAATGAGTCTGAAATCAAATCGCTCCATGTTGGTAAATATAGGCAAAACCATGAAGGGGAAGAGGTTATAAATCAAGCCGGTAATGACTGCAAAGTTGGAATAAAGTAGGGAAATGGGTGCATCAATTAAATGTAATTTTAAAAGGACAGCATTGATGATGCCTTTTGATTTAAGTAAAGCTATCAAAGAATAAGTGCGTATCAATGAGCTTGTCCAAAAAGGAATAATAATAAGTAGCAACATGATGGATTTATACTTTGATTTAATTAGTAAAAAGCTAAAAGGATAAGCAAGCAAAAGGCAACAAGCCGTGGCAAATAAAGCCATAAATAGAGAGCGTAGAAAAATTTTAATAAATATGGGAGTAAGCAAAGCTGAGTAATTACCTAGCGTAAAAGGTAAATCAACCAAATGAGCGCTGTTTCTGGATAGGAAGCTTGATATCAATACCAGGCAAAGCGGTATAAAGCTAAAAATGACTAGCCAGATATAGGTAAGATAAACTGACAGTGATCTAACTTTCATTAGACACTCGCTTTAGTAAATAAATAATTTTTGATCCTCCATAGTAATCTTTACTCGAGCGGTCAGATTCTGAGCACTTAAGAAAATAAGGCTTATTGTTCATAAGGTAACAGTACTTCCCAACCAGGTAGCCATTGTACCCACACTGATTCATGAAGCGTATATTCTAGCTTATCATCGTCTTCATCAAAAAATTCGGAGGCATTTATAATTTTTCCAGAAGGCAATTCCACTTTTAAATCAACCGTTGAACCTTTATAGACAATATCAACAATTTTGCCGGGCAACATTTCACTGGTATCATCGGTTTCAGATAAATTCCATACACGAATATCCTCAGGACGAACAATTAAATGCACGGTATCACCAGGTTGGAAATTACCTGTATTTTTGCAATGAAATTTTACTGATTCGATTTCGGTGATTAAATTTTGTCCAGATATTTCATTAACCAAGATATCAAAAATATTGGTTTCACCAATGAATTTTGCTACATAGAGGTTACTTGGTGTTTCGTAAACTTCTCGAGGTGTTCCGATTTGTTCTATATGGCCATGGTTAAAAATCACGATCCGATCGGACATGGATAACGCTTCTTCCTGATCATGAGTAACAAAAATAAATGTCATATTCAAGGCTTTTTGCAATTGCTTAAGTTCGTACTGCATGTCTTTACGTAAGCGGTAATCAAGCGAACTTAATGGTTCGTCTAAAAGCAAAACTTGTGGACGATTAATCACCGCGCGAGCGATAGCAACACGTTGTTGTTGTCCACCACTTAATTTTTTAATATCACGTTGCGCGAATGATTCGAGCTGCACTAAACGCAGAGTTTCTTGCACCCGCTCATCAATGATTTTCTCTTCGACGCCCTTACATCGTAAAGCGAAAGCAACATTTTCATAAACGGATAAATGTGGAAAAAGGGCATAGCTTTGAAATACGGTATGCACATCCCGTTTTTGTGGAGGTAGGGAATTGACACATTGCCCATTGATGTAGATTTCTCCAGATGTAGGTTGTTCAAATCCTGAGATTAACCGCAATAAGGTCGTTTTTCCACAACCAGAAGGACCTAAAAGAGTCAAAAACTCACCGTTATGCACAGACAAAGAAACATTGTTGAGAATCAAAGCGGTGCCGTAGGATTTATTAACTTGCCTAATTTCAATGAGTGGACTAGTCATGTCGTGTGGGTCGCATTAAATGCGCAATTATGGTCTCTGCTGTCGCAGTTGTCCAGTCTGGGATATAAATTAGCTTAGTCAATTATAGAGAGTTTAACAATGGTTTTCGTACATTGGTTCGTCTGTCTCCAACATTTGGATCTTACCTCAATCGGCGACATAACCTACCAACTCGAAACTTGTTCAGTTGGATTTTGTAAACTGCAGACCTCTGAAATACTGCCATTGTTGCAAACCACATTACCTAGTTCGGAAACAGTCATTACACCGCCCTGCCACAAGCAGCATCCTTGAAGCTTTTGTAGATTCATTACGGCATGTCTGGTGCAATAACAAGTAGAATAGTATCCATTGTTGCATACATAGCGGCCGGCTACTGAGTCGCAATAGCTAATCCCTCCCATTGCATGGCAACACAATTGTTTGTCGCAATAAGGGATAAAAATCGGATCGCATTCGGGAGGGACTTTTGAATGACTGAATGAAGCAACAAATAAAGTAGTTGCAGTTATCAGCGAGTAGGGCAAAATTCGCATGATTTATTCCCGCATTAAGTGTACGACTAGCATACCATAGGTTATAAATTAAAAAGAAGTTATCTAGTTAAAACTCATTCAATTTCTGGAACAGCAAGATCTGACATCTCCAGCTCAACCGACTCAATTTTATGAAACCGTTGGGTTATCTTTTTCGCCGATGTATTTACCTCACTGACATCTTGATGAGCGAGGTCGATGTGTTTTGACAGCTTATCCATGCGCTTTTCAAAGCGTTGAAAATCATCGGCAAGGGCATGTAAGTGTTTTTGAATAATATGCACTTGTTTACGAGTTGCATCGTCTTTTAATACCGCTCTTGCTGTAGTTAAAACAGCCATCAAGGTGCTGGGCGAAACAAGCCAAACTTTAAGCCGTTGGGATAGTGCAATTATGTCTGGGTAATTGGCATGTATTTCAGCAAAAATAGCCTCTGCAGGAATGAACATGACTGCCCCATCTGCGGTTTCGTTAGGAATAATGTATTTTTCCGCAATATCTTTGATATGTTTTTGTAAGTCTTGGCGGAACTGCTGTTGTAATGTTTTACGTTCTGTGAGACTGGCATCAATGTTCATGAGTTTCTGATAGGTTTCAAGGGGAAATTTGGCATCGATCACAACATGGCCAGTAGGGTCTGGCAAAAAAAGAATACAATCAGCCCTTTTTTGATTACTGAGCGTATATTGCATCCGATAATGGGAACTGGGAATCATATTGGCGATAAGTGTCGATAATTGCACTTCGCCGAAAGCGCCACGTGCCCTTTTATCAACAAGAACATCTTGTAAACTTACCACATGCGTTGAAAGTTCGGTAATTTTTTTCTGTGCCTCATCAATGATGGTAAGCCTTCTAACCACATCGGTGAAAGTAGATGATGTTTTTTCAAACCCTTCGGTTAACTTATGATTCACTTGTTGGGTGAGATTGTGTAAATGATTTCGAATTTCTTCAGTTAATGATTGCAGATGTGATGTCAGAGAGCTTGCATGCTGTTTAAAGCTATGACTCATCTGTTCGCGAACATCTGCCATTTGCCCTTGGATAATCTCACTGATTAAGCGCTGATTTGCTAGGTGGCCTTGAGTAATTCTCTCATGAACATGGTGTTGACTAGCTTGGAAGGCCTGTTGCAACTCGAGATTCAATTGTGGAAGCTGTGTATTCAATGATTGCTGTGTTTTTTCGAACTGTGATTCAACCAAAATCTGCTGGCGCTTTAAGCGGCTGGTAATAAAAAATATAAGCAAGGTCTGGAGGCCAATGATTATAGCAAGGCCCTCAAGGAGAGAAATGTGAGGTAAATTGATCATTTATTAACTTAATTTGGTTATTTCAATCGGCGCATCGTACTCAAAGACTGGTTTCATTTGCCCAAAATCGGTTAAGCGGATATAGCCTAGGTAATAGGGCGCTTTATAATCCGTTTTGATATTAGAATCAAATGAAAAATGGATACGATGTTGCCCTGCAGAAAGCCAGGAGGAAGATTGGGTAGTCTGAATGGGGTATATTTTACCTTGGTTATCACTGGCAAAAAGAATTGCACTGAGCGCATAACGACTTCCAGTAGCGACTTTAATTGAAGCAGAAAAACTTAAAGATCCAGGATTGTCTATGGCTATGTCTTCTACGGCTCCAGAAGGGATAGTATAAGAAAATGCGGAATGAACCTGACGCTTTATGATGCTATCGCTTACTATCGAAGTGATAGCTGCTTCAACGTACCAATTGGCACCCTGGTTGTTTATTTCTGAGTCCAGGACAGTCCTTGCTTGAAAAATATTAGGCGCAAGTGGTGTGGCAGCTAGTGAGGTGATTTCACCATTAGGGCTAATTAGCGAGACCGTGAGTTTATCGATCGGGCAATCCAGGGCAGTATCGTTTAAGACTATCGTAGCGATGAGTTCATCCCCCCGATAATAACGTGCTTTATCGGTTTGGATGCTTAATTCAGTTGTTGAGTTTCGATCAAAAACATGAATGATAAATTGGCTGTCGTCATTCTTTTTGTCGACTGAATTACTACTGATGGTTAGTTCACCAGCACCGATTTCGGGTTTTAACTCGGCGAGCACGGAGGTATTGCCTGCAAAGGGAGTATTATTTAAGGCTTCATCTTTTGAAAACAAAGAAGATACTTCCATCAAGCTTGCGTTTATCCCGTGAACATTTTTAATCCAAAATTCGGGTTTTACCAACGTTTGATTGACAGGGCTAATGCGGATAATTGCCCCTGGGGCTTGGGTATAAATCGGAACACCAGAGCGTAGCTGCTTTAAACTCGCTTTTACTGTGTATTTGCGGCTTGTTTGTTGGTGTTTAGTAACATGAGGCAAAAGGTTACCCTTGATAGGCCAGCTCATGCTCAAAGTGTCATGTGGTAAATTATCACAGCTTAGGCATTCGTATGGCATGATTGATCGCTGTTGTGGTAAAGGGAAAGCGTGTGAATTTCCAAACCATAAAAGTGCAAATAGAATTAAAGGTAGTGATTTCATGGTGTGACTCCTTGAGCCAAGAGGTCATTGCGTAGGATTTGGTCTAAACCAAAGCAGTTATGGCGGCTTTGATTATGACTTAATGGGGTTTGGCGGATTGTTTTTTGCCAATCATAAAACCAGAGGTCGCCAGCAAGAATTTGCGAAGCACAATCTAAAAATCCATCAGAACAATTCCTTAAATAGGATTGGGTAATTTTTAGGCCCGTGTTCAGGAGAAAACCGTTACAATACGCTGCCTTGGTAAAAGGTGAAGCATCTACGTCAGAGCCAATCACCACTCGGAAGGGAACAGGGAGCGTTGGGCGCCCCAATGTACCTAACAGGATTTCCTCATTATAGAGGGCCATATCACCAACTCGTTGCTGTTTAACGGCATCATTTTGATAACCAAGCAGCCAAGCCAACGTTTCTTCAAAGCCGTTCCCATCAATGACTTCATCTGCCAGTTCAGTACCACCACTGGAAGGAGCTAAGGCAATGACCTGAGCAATATGTTTGACTAGATTAAGGTAACGTGTGTCATAGGTGGGATTTGACAAAATCCAGCGAATCACATTCCCTCCATTGGAATGGGTGTACACGATTAATTTAGTAATTTGTTTATTATTGATAAATTCGGTCAGTTGATTAACAACACATCCGCCTGCGTCTTCATGCCACATATAACGGCTGAAATCACAGTGTACAACATAGTAGTTGTTTGGATTGGGGAGCCCTTGGATGACTGAATTAAGGAACTTTTGTTTCCAATA
The DNA here is from genome assembly GCF_000953635.1 of Legionella micdadei. Taxonomy (NCBI): domain Bacteria; kingdom Pseudomonadati; phylum Pseudomonadota; class Gammaproteobacteria; order Legionellales; family Legionellaceae; genus Legionella; species Legionella micdadei. The sequence goes on along the minus strand of NZ_LN614830.1, from coordinate 2,133,295 downwards.
GACTCCTTCCGCTCCTTTACTGTAATCGTGGGTACCATGAATGAAAGCCACTCCAAGATTTTCAAAAGGTTTCTCGACGGAATAAGCGAGAGACGCGCAGAAAAATAAGAATAAGCAGATCGCAAAGCGCAATAAATCCATTTTTTATTTCCTGGCTAAAAATAAGACGAGATCTATAACACAAGAGAAATTATCCGGCAAGTTGGGATTGGGTATGGGTAACATAGCAATCATCTTCTGTATTTGAATAGATGCAACACTGCAGTTCTTAGAAAATAGGATTGCGGCAAATGCTATGCTAACTCCCGGGTTGCAGGTAGAATGAAGTTCATGCAAGTTTCGGATTTACAAGGTAAAAAAATAGATGACAGAGGATGATTTAGCTAAAAAAATCGAAAGCTTACGAGAGCGTATAAGGCTATATGATTACCACTATTACGTTCGTGACGAGCCATTAGTTCCTGACAGCGAGTACGATCGCTATTTTAAAGAATTACAAACACTTGAGCAGCAAAATCCCCAATACATTTCGCCTGATTCCCCTACTCAGCGAGTGGGGATAGCCCCGTCCAGTGCATTTGAACCTGTCGAACATAAGCAACCTATGCTTTCTCTCGGAAACGTTTTTTCCGAGGACGAGTTGCATGCTTTTTTCAAGCGAGTGGCTGATCGCCTGGATGTTGATGAAGAGTCTTTGCAATTTGTTTGTGAACCAAAATTAGATGGATTAGCGGTTAATTTGAGTTATGAAAATGGCCGGTTAGCCTACGCAGCAACGCGTGGTGATGGTGCGGTCGGTGAGAATATCACAAGCAATGTTAAAACGATTCCTGCAGTCCCTTTAAAATTAATGACCAATAACCCCCCCGCTTTTATTGAAATCAGAGGTGAGGTCTATATGCCTAAAGCTGGGTTTGAGGCTTATAATGACAATGCACGGACCAAGGGAGAAAAAACATTTGCTAATCCCCGTAATGCCGCAGCAGGCAGTGTTCGCCAGCTTAATCCAGCCATTACTGCTTCTAGGCCTTTAGCCATTTATTGCTACGGTATTGGTGCGTGCGAAGGTTTTGAAGTCCCTGACAGCCACATGGGACAATTAGAGTTTTTGCGGCAATTGGGGTTTCGCGTCTCTTCCGAAATCAGGCGTGCTCAAGGTTTTGCTGGTTGCCTGGCTTATTATCAAGAAATGCTAAGACGACGATCGCTACTACCTTATGAAATAGATGGCGTTGTTTACAAATTGGATAACATTGCACTACAACAGCGTTTAGGCTATGTTGCCCGTGCTCCACGTTTCGCTTGTGCTCATAAATTTCCTGCTAGTGAAGAAATGACTGAGTTATGTGCTGTTGATTTCCAAGTAGGGCGGACAGGCGCGTTAACACCTGTTGCACGTTTGAAACCTGTCAGTGTTGCTGGAGTAACCGTGAGTAATGCAACGCTTCACAATATGGATGAAATAATCCGAAAGGATATTCGCATTGGTGATACTGTGATTGTGCGCCGTGCAGGAGATGTTATTCCCGAAGTTGTTTCTGTGGTCATGGAGAAGCGCCCTGCTCATACTGAAGCAATCCATCTCCCCACTCATTGTCCCGTTTGTGGAGCTGATGTCATAAGAGAAGAAGGGGAGGCTGTTGCCCGTTGCACAGGTGGTTTGTTTTGTAGTGCCCAACTTAAACGTTCGCTATGGCATTTTGCGTCTCGGAGAGCCATGTCTATTGACGGCTTAGGTGAAGTGATCATTGAGCAATTAGTCGATCAAGGGATCGTCCGCGATATCTCTGATCTTTATAAGCTTGATCTAACTACCTTAGCTAATCTACCGCGTATGGGAAAAAAATCGGCTGAAAATCTTCTCAACGCAATCGAAAAATCAAAGAAAACAACGTTTGCCCGCTTCCTCTACGCTTTAGGGATTCGTGAAGTTGGTGAAGTCAGTGCTCGCGCATTAGCACTTGAGTTTGGTGATGTTGACGCATTAAAAAAAGTTTCCGCTGAGCGATTCATGGAAATAAGAGATATTGGCCCAATTGGCGCATACCATGTCGTTCACTTTTTTGCACAGAAACATAACGTTGAAGTCATTGACAAGCTTTTAGCACAAGGTATCCACTGGCCTTATGAAAAACGTGTACAACTTAACGAGCATCACCCTTTTTATTCTAAAGTGATGGTACTTACTGGTACTTTAGCTAGTATGGGGCGCGAAGAAGCGAAAGCACGTCTGCTTGCAGTTGGGGCAAAAGTCACTGGCAGTGTTTCTGTTAAAACGGATTATGTCGTGGCTGGAAGTGAGGCAGGGTCTAAATTGGACAAGGCGCAAGAATTAGGTGTTAACGTATTGAATGAAGAAGAATTTCTTAGGCTTCTATGACCTCTATGAAACAATGGATTGTATCGATTTTATCACTATGGAGCTTTTTGCCAGTTCATGCGGGTAATTGGGTGCTTAATAATCCGTATCCCGAAAGTGAGGCAAATCAAAAGATCTACTACTCTTCTTTTAATGAACAGCCTAAAACTTTAGATCCAGCCCGCTCGTATTCAAGCAATGAATACCAGTTCACGATGCAGATTTATGAACCGCTTCTGCATTATGATTATCTCTCTCGGCCATACAAAGTCGTGCCACTTATTGCTACTGAAATGCCAGAAGTTCGTTACACCGATAAGTTTAATCATACCCTTTTTAATGCTACAAATGCTGATGTAGCTTATACCATCTACACCATCCACATCAAACCAGGTATCTTTTTTCAACCTCATCCGGCTTTAGCAAAAGATAAAAAGGGTAATTATCGTTATTTAAATTTGCCCACGAATTATTTAGACGAACACGATATAAATAAATTATCTGATTTTCACTACACGGGCACACGCGAATTAACTGCCGATGATTACCTATACGAAATTAAACGCTTGGCGAATCCAGCAGTGAACTCGGCAATCTATGGTTTAATGAGTGAGCATATTGTTGGGTTTCGCGAATACGCAAGTATCTTACCTTCCCAATCAAGCGGATTTATTGACTTAAGAAAATACCCGATGGCTGGTTTGCAGAAATTGGATAATTATACATTTGAAATCACGCTGAAAGGGCAATATCCGCAATTTATGTTCTGGCTCGCTATGCCTTTTTTTGCCCCTATTCCTTGGGAAGCAGATCGGTTTTATTCACAAGCAGGAATGCATGAAAAGAATCTCACTTTTGAGTGGTACCCTATAGGAACGGGACCATTCATGCTCAGTGAGAATAACCCAAATCGACGGATGGTTTTGGATAAAAACCCCAATTTTCACAAAGACTATTTTCCTAACAAAGGTTCTCTCGAAGATCAAAGAAAAGGCTACTTATTGCATGCAGGGGAGAAATTGCCGCTTATCGATCGGGCTATCTATACCCTTGAGAAAGAATCCATTCCGCGGTGGAATAAATTTTTACAGGGATACTACGATTTATCGGGCATTAGTGCTGATAGTTTCGATCAAGCGATTCAGATTAGCCGTTCAGGAGTACCTCGCTTAAGCCAAGCGATGATTGATAAAAAAATGACACTAACCCAAACAACGGATCCAACTCTTTTCTACTTAGGGTTTAATATGCTGGACCCAGTCGTTGGCGGCAATACGGAGCGAGCCAGAAAATTGCGTTTGGCGATTTCAATCGCTGTTAATTTTGATGAAAATATTGCCATATTTTTAAATGGACGAGGAAAATCGGCTCAAGGCCCGATTCCTCCAGGAATTTTTGGTTATAGGGAAGGGGCGGCAGGTATAAATCCTTTTGTTTATTATTGGGACGGCAGAAAAGCTAGAAGAAAATCAATTAAGGATGCGAAGAAACTGATGCGAGAAGCAGGTTATCCAGGAGGACGCGATCCCAAAACAGGCAATCCATTGATTCTAAACTATGATGTCCCCATCACAGGTAACCCCGATGAAAAAGCACAATTGGATTGGATGAGGAAGCAATTTGCCCGTATCGGGATTGATCTCAATCTTCGTGCGACCCAATATAATCGCTTTCAAGATAAGATGCGTACCGGTAATGCGCAAATTTTCAGTTGGGGATGGAATGCTGATTATCCTGATCCTGAAAATTTCTTATTTCTGTTTTACAGTACAAATGGCAAAGTAAAGTACGGTGGGGAAAACGCCGCAAACTATAAGAATCCCCGCTTTGATCGCTTATTTGATCAAATGAAAAATCGCAATAATGATCCCACACGCCAGCAACTTATTGATCAAATGGTCGAGATTCTTAGGCATGATGCGCCATGGATTTGGGGAATTAATTCGCAAACGCTAATTCTGACGCAGCAATGGGTTTCTCCTACAAAACCCAATACGATCAGCACTAGTGCCTTAAAATACATTGCAATTGATGTCGCTAAGCGCAACGAATTACGACGACTTTGGAATCAGCCTGTATTGTGGCCCATAGGTATGTTGTTTTTATTTTTCCTGCTCTCTTTACTGCCTTTGCTTGTCGCTTATCATAGAAAAGAGAAGCAGTGTGCATTGAGAGAGAAACAATGATTTATTATTTATTGCGGCGTATTCTTTACGCACTCCCCATTTTATTTGGGATTAATGTAATCACCTTTGCTTTATTTTTTATGATTAATTCACCTGATGACATGGCTCGAATGCAATTAGGACAGAAATATGTCAAACCTGCTGCCATTATGCAATGGAAAGCCCAGCGTGGTTACGATTTACCGCTTTTCTATAATGGTGAAAAATCAGGTGTGCAAAAGTTTACCCAGACTCTTTTTTTTCAAAAGTCATTACGTTTATTTGTTTTTGATTTTGGTATTTCCGATGGGGGGAGAGATATTGGTTATGATATCTCGCATCGCATGTGGCCCAGTTTAGCGATTGCCGTTCCTATCCTTATTTTCGGTATGTTAGCTGATATTGTATTTGCAATGTTGATGGCATTTTTCCGCACTTCATATCTTGATCTAACTGGGGTTGTTTTTTGTATCGTCTTAATGTCTATTTCTAGCCTTTTTTATATTATTGGCGGGCAGTATCTTTTCGGGAAAATTTTACGCCTAGTCCCTATCTCTGGTTATGATGGAGGGATTGAGGCGGTTAAATTTGTGGTTTTGCCAGTTTTGGTAGCGGTTTTGGCCGGGCTAGGCGCTGGTTCGCGTTGGTACCGTACTTTATTCCTAGAGGAGTTAAACAAAGATTATGTCAAAACGGCGCGTGCTAAGGGATTATCTGAAGTTAAAATATTGTTTCATCATGTTTTAAAAAATGCCATGTTGCCAATTTTGACTGGAGTAGTGGTGTTAATCCCTTCTTTATTTATGGGAAGTTTAGTCTTGGAGTCTTTTTTTGGCGTTCCAGGTTTAGGTAATTACATCATCGATGCTATTGGGCAACAGGATTTTGCTATCGTCCGATCAATGGTATTTTTAGGCTCGGTTCTTTATATCTTGGGTCTGATCTTAACCGATATTTCCTATACCTTAGTGGATCCCAGGGTGAGGTTTAATTAGCCATGGAACTATTATGGACCGATCAATGTTTTCTGGCAGTGTTGCTGATAAGTCTTACTATTAGTTTAATTAGCTTGAGGAAAAGGCATGTCAGGCGGGCATTTCAGCGTATTTTTCATCGACCTTTGGCAGTAAGTGCAGGGATTGTGTTATTTTTTTTTCTGGCAATTGGCATTATGGATTCCATTCATTTAACTTCGATGGTAATTGATGAAAATGTTGAACTATCCGCTATCCAAAATAATTCGATTTTAGACCGAATATTAACTCCATTGGGTAGCACTTATGAAAAAACGTACTCTGCTCCTCTCGCTTTAAATTTGTATAGCTCCGAAACAGTTCTAGTTAATGGAACTGCCCAGCAAGTTTATCCGCGGTTAAAGTACCCTGCTACGATAAAAAACGAGGCAATCAAACATCAATTTATTCAACATAATGTGTTTCTGGCCTTCTTACTCAGCTTATTTGTTGTAGGAATACTGTGGTCCGCTATTGTTATCGTGAAATGGTTAATGACTCAAAAAATGGAATTCGCGGTTACCACAAGTGGTTTGAGTGCACTAATTACCTTGTTTATCTGTCTATTTGTCATTTTTGCTAGTTACTGGATATCCAGGGATTTGCATCTTTTAGGTACGGGAAAAATAGGACAAGATATTTTTTATTACACTGTTAAAAGCATCCGGACAGGTCTTATTATTGGTATTTTGACGACGTTGTTTATGTTACCATTAGCTTTGCTCTTAGGGATTTCAGCAGGATATTTTGGTGGTTGGATAGACGATATTATTCAATACATTTACATCACGTTGAGTTCCATTCCAGGTGTCCTATTGATTACTGCTTCAGTCTTATCCATGCAAACTTATATTGCCAATCACCCGCAGCAGTTTTCAACATTAAGCAAAAGTGCGGACGCACGTTTGCTTGCGTTGTGTTTAATCTTAGGAGTAACCAGTTGGACAAGCCTATGCCGTTTATTGCGTGCCGAAACTTTGAAATTAAGGGAGATTGATTACGTTTTAGCAGCACGTGCTTTAGGCAGTAGTTCGTTGACAATCCTACGCAAGCATCTTCTTCCCAATGTGATGCACATTATTCTGATAACACTTGTTTTGGACTTTAGTTTTTTAGTTCTCGCCGAGGCTGTTTTATCCTATGTAGGAGTAGGTGTCTCGCCGATGACCATCAGTTGGGGTAATATGATCAACGGCGCCCGGCTTGAATTAGCAAGGGATCCGATTGTTTGGTGGCCTATGCTTTCTGCTTTTGCCTGCATGTTTATTTTGGTGCTGGCATCCAATCTTTTTGCAGATGCGGTGCGGGACGCTTTTGATCCCCACCAGAGTACGGGGTGATAGATTTTATGAATTATGTTGGCGGAAAAGATAAAAAAACTTTTGGGTTGTATTACATCAAGCTGGGAATTTTGCTTTTTTATGCGCTCTGGTTTTTAATCGCATGTGTAACAAATGTGATCAATCTACTGAATGCTTTAGACATCATTAATGCTTGGAAATTTAATTCCGGTAATTTACTTGCTTTGAAAAATTTAATTTTTAAGTTTGATGCTTCCTATCTCTTGTTGGGGTTATTGTTTATTTCGGGGGTTTTTGTACAAGCTTTCTCATCGATGTTGTTTTTTTTAGCTTCTTTTGCGTTTTGGAGAGAAAGAAACAAATGGAAATTAATTAATCTTGCTTTTGCTATCAGCATGATGTTGTGGGCAGCCTTTGTTATTATTGAAGAAATTTTTATTGACTATTCTTACGAACCCACGCATTTAAGGTTATTGGCTTTGGAGCTTGTTTCCCTCCTTGCATTTCATTTATTGGCTGATGAAACGAAAAAATAATAAAGGGGTAGTTGAGGCTGATTAGACCCAACCACCATTGAGCACTCAATTTACCGGATACAATCGATCGTCATAGAAACTGCTTCAATACATCCATTTGATATGAGTTAGGTAAGACCCGGAGGTTATAATTGCCCCAACCATGTCCTGTAGACCAGATAGTCCATCCTACAAAGCCATAGCCTTTATCTTTTGCGGCATTGTCTTGTAAGTATTGCATGAAATGAGTCAACGGGGCACGACAGCTATCACTACTCCTGCCTGCACCGAATTCAGTGACTATGGCTTGCAATTGATTGGTAGTTAAATAATCTCCGAATGCATTTAAATTAAACCCATTAGAACCCGTGGTTGTTAAGTCTTGCAGGCAAGTATCATGGGTTCCACTGTAATCTGAATCCAGATATTGATGGACATTAATCACCACCTTAGATAAATCGGTAATCCCTGCCTTCGCAAAATTGTCTCGGGTAAATAAGGTCGCATTGGTATAAGGCGTGCCATCCGAACCTGTCCACTGGTAAGTAGTCCAAGAATGCAGGCCAGTCCAGTTGTTACCTTCAACAAGAATATAGCCTCTATAATTCTGCTCTCTAAGCATTTTGATTAAAGCGGCTTGTATTGTGAAAACTTTATCGTCCGGTACATCGACGGGTTCATTCATCAGATCAAGCATAAGATAATTTTTATCGATTTTACTATCTTTTAGCATTCGTTCAGCAAGTTGTCCCCAAATTGACTTATAGGCTGCTTCATCCGTGATTAAAGTTCCATCAGGGCAATGTGCCGTAAAAGCAGGATTACAACCAGAGATTTGCTCACCAAATTTGGAGTACCGCATGTAAGCATGCAAATCAACTATCGTATTAACCTTCGCTTGAGTGAGCGAACGCAGCAGCGGGGCGATATAATTTTCGTAATATTCTTCATTAAGTACGCCGATGCCAGGTCCATCCAATTGAAGAAATCCCCAGCTTATCGGAACACGGACGGTGTTGATTCCTGCTTTGATAAATTCCTCAGTATCTTTAAAATCCGAATTAGTGGTGCTGGAGTCAGTTAGGGAAAGATTTGGAATAACGGTAGGGTCAATGACTTTGCCAAATTCCATACCCGACAAATTAATACCGGCAAAGGGCCAATTAGACCCAGGCTTGGCTTGGGTTAAATTGGGATTATCGGCGATGGGTGTGTATTCAATAGAGCCAGTAACATTGCCTGAAGCATCGATGGCCGGATTTTTTAAAGCAATGTGTACCCCTTCAGGTGGCTTGTATTCATTGATTGAATTATTGCCGTTATTGCTAATGAGAAAGCCGATATAGCCAAGATAAGTGTTGTCTCCGGTGCAGCCATCAAAGCGGATAGCTCCACCTGCATAGCCTTGGTTACCAGATGCTTGATTCGCATCACCAGTCATACCAGGTGCAAGTCTTAAAGTCACTGTACCATCTGATCTTTGAATGCAAATATACGGTTTAATCGATCCGTGAGGACCTACGCCAGTAATGTTATTCGTTATCGTAGCCGAAAAAACAAGCGCAGGAATAAAAGAAATCATTGCTATTAATTTATTCATACAATCCTCATTAATGAGTTTTTTTTAAATCAAATGTATAATATCAGTTCATTTTATGTTAAAAACCTGTCTTTTTTAACAGGTTTTGGGAAAAAGATGTTTGAAATTTGTCATCGTATGCCATTGGCTTCATCTTTGAACGGATTGAATTTGATGTTGGTGAATTATTTCGTTCAGCATGGGATAGGAAGTTTTGCGATTACTTACTATAGCCAGCACACCAAAACCGGATCAAAGCTGATCTATGAGTGGGCAAGTCCCGATTTGCGTCCCTGGCATCAACATTATCTTGATGAACATTATGCTGAGGGTGATTTTCTAGTTTTGGTTTTGCACCAGCGAATTAATGAAACGGGTCTGTTGGAATGGGAGCAAAAGCAATATCAGTGGATAGCTATTACTCAGTGTTATTTTCATTATCTCAGAAAATTTCTTTTGGACGGAGCTATAAAAAGCGTGAGATTAACACGCCGTGAGCAGCAATGTTTAATGCTAACCGCACGAGGAGTAAGAGTGGATAGTATCTCAACCACTTTAGGTATTTCCCAAAGGACGGTAAATTTTCATCTACAGAATGCGAATAAAAAATTGGGTGTTAACAATAAGTATTTAGCGATCATGCGGTGGAAGGGGATAGCGCCTGCCTCTGTCTGAGTAGGTTGCTTCGGATTGACAAGTTAAGTCTTAGCTCTTGCCCTAATAAGCTGACTTCGGTAGAGTTCATTCATCCAATTTTAGGAATAGCTAAGTTATGCTGCCGCGTTTTGTTCATTTACGTGTACATACCGAATTCTCAATGGTTGATGGCTTGATCCGTGTTAAGCCGTTAATGAAAGCCATTGTTGAAAAAGGAATGAATGCCGTAGCAGTAACTGATTTTTGTAATCTGTTTGCTGCGGTTAAGGTGTTTAAAGCTGCGTTAGATGTTGGAGTAAAGCCTATCTTAGGATGTGATTTACCCTGTCATGATCCTGAATATCCAGAACAACTCACAACACTGGTTCTCCTTTGCCAAAATGAAACAGGCTATCGTAATTTAACATGCTTAGTCTCTAAAGCTTATCAGGAGGGTCAGTACCAAGGTCAGCCGAGAGTGCATCATGACTGGATAAGGCAACATGCAGAAGGACTGATTGCCTTATCGGGTGGTAGGACAGGTGCTATTGGCAAAGCCTTACTCGCTGATAATGAAACTGAGGCGTATAGCCTGGCCAAGTCTTTTGCACAATTGTTTTTTGATCGTTTTTACTTGGAAATCCAACGGACTGGGCGTGCCGATGAGACGGCATATAATGAAAAAATCGTTCGCCTGGCAGAAGAGTTAAAATTGCCTTTAGTTGCAACGAACGATGTGCGATTCATTCACAAAGAGGATTTCGAAGCGCATGAGGCACGGGTCTGTATTCATGAAGGTTTTACCCTGGCCGATCCTCGCCGTAGCCAACAATATAGTGCTGCCCAATATTTGCGCTCTGCCGAAGAAATGGTTGAATTATTTAAAGATTTACCTCAGGCAATTAAAAACACAGTCGAAATCAGTAAGCGTTGCACTGTAAAACTTGATTTAGGAAATAATTACCTGCCTAATTTTCCTATCCCGGATGGATCCACCGTCGAGGTGTATCTCTCGAGTTTATCTAAAAAAGGATTAGAGGAGCGGCTTCTGCAAATTTTTCGCGGGGAACCTCCAGAAGTGATACAAGCCTCGCGTGTTGCTTATGATAAGCGATTGCAAGTCGAGTTAGATGTAATCAACTCCATGGGTTTTCCTGGCTATTTTCTAATTGTGGCGGATTTTATTCAATGGGCTAAGCAAAATGGTGTTCCAGTCGGCCCGGGACGAGGATCAGGAGCGGGTTCGTTAGTGGCTTATGCATTGAAAATTACTGATCTTGATCCTTTGCAATATGAGCTGTTGTTTGAGCGCTTCTTAAATCCTGAACGGGTGTCGATGCCTGATTTTGACATCGATTTTTGCATGGAGGGGCGCGACAGGGTAATTGAGTACGTGGCTGAGAAGTATGGTCGGCAAAGCGTCTCGCAAATTATTACTTTTGGTACTATGGCAGCCAAAGCAGTTGTCCGTGATGTAGGTCGAGTTCTCAGTCATCCCTATGGTTTTGTGGATAAACTGGCCAAATTAATTCCTTTTGAAATTGGTATGACACTGAAGAAAGCACTCGAAGATGAACCGGAGTTGCAACGTCGTTATCAAGATGAAGAAGAAGTTAAGGAATTGTTCGATCTAGCGCTAAAACTCGAAGGGATTACCCGAAACGCGGGAAAACATGCTGGTGGGGTGGTAATTGCTCCATCAAAATTAACCGATTTTACTGCGATTTATTGCGAACAGGGTTCATCGCAAATTGTAAGTCAATTTGATAAAGACGATGTGGAAGCAGTAGGTTTAGTCAAATTTGATTTCCTAGGTTTACGAACACTGACCATTATTGATTGGGCGCTCGCTATTGTGAATAAACAACGCAAAGAGCAAGGTGGGGAGCCCATTGATATTTCAGTGATTCCCACTGATGACGAACAAACATTCACTCTCTTAAAGGCATGTCAAACAACGGCGGTATTCCAGCTGGAATCGCGTGGCATGAAGGAATTAATTCACCGGTTACAGCCCGATTGTTTTGAGGATATTATCGCGCTGGTTGCGCTCTTCAGGCCAGGGCCTCTTCAATCGGGGATGGTCGATGATTTTATTGATAGGAAGCATGGACGTGCAAAAGTTGAATACCCTCATCCTGATTTGGAGCCCATATTAAAACCCACCTACGGAGTAATTTTATATCAAGAGCAAGTCATGCAAATTGCCCAGGTGCTGGCAAATTATACGTTGGGTGCTGCGGACTTGCTGCGTCGCGCCATGGGTAAGAAAAAGCCTGAGGAAATGGCAAAGCAAAGAGCTATTTTTACCGAAGGTGCAAAAGCGCGCGGGGTCGATGAACAAACCGCGACTTATATTTTTGATTTAATGGAAAAATTTGCGGGTTATGGTTTTAACAAGTCTCATTCTGCTGCCTATGCACTCGTTGCTTACCAGACTGCTTGGTTAAAAGCACATTTTCCTGCTGCCTTTATGGCTGCGGTAATGTCTTCGGATATGGATAACACGGATAAAGTAGTCACATTCATAGATGAATGTGAGCAAATGAAACTTAAAGTTTTGCCTCCTTCAATCAACAATTCTTTTTACCAATTTACCGTGAAAGATGAACACACAATATTGTACGGACTTGGTGCAATCAAAGGAGTAGGTGAATCTGCCATCAGTTGCATTGTGGAGGAGCGTAAAGCAAACGGTTCATATATAGGTTTATTTAGTTTATGTCAGCGCCTGGATCTGCGAAAGGTTAACCGGCGGGTGCTCGAAGCGCTCATAAAGAGTGGTGCTCTGGATGATTGGGGAGTAGAGCGGTCTATCCTGTTTGCTTCTTTGGAAAAAGCACTAAAAGTTGCTGATAAAACCCATCAAAATCAATTAAGTGGCCAAACTGATTTATTTTCCTTACTGGAAGATACCACGAATCAAGAAGATTATCTTGACTGTAAACCCTGGCCTGAGATGCAACGCTTAGAGGGTGAAAAGGAAACGCTCGGACTTTATTTAACTGGGCATCCAGCAGCCTATTATTGTCAAGAGTTTAAGGCTTTTATTCAGCCTATAGGGCGATTAAACCCCTCTGTCATGAAAAAAGCAGTAGTTTGTGGGTTAGTGACGGCTATCCGACGAATCATGACAAAACGCGGTAAAAAACTAACAATCATTAGTCTTGAAGACTCCACCGCAAAACTTGATATCGTTGTGTTTTCGGAGACCTATGAAGCTCAACAGACTCAAGTGCAAACGGGCCAGATGCTTGTTGTTGAAGGAGAAATTGCAGCGGATGACTATAGTGGCGGCGTTAAAATGACTGCCAACCAACTGTATTCAATCGGTGAGGCCCGTACTCGTTTCGCAAAATGTTTGACACTTAGCTTAACACAGGAGCATATCGCTATTATTCCTACGCTGCAGTCTATTTTAAAAGCAAATAAAGGCGGATGTGTTGTGCAAATCAATTACTCCAACTCAGCAGCAAGGGCCACCCTAAGCTTGGCTCCTCAATGGTCTGTTTCACCGAGTGATGAATTACTCTTACGCCTTATGGATATAGTAGGCCAAGCGAAAGTTGCTTTGAGTTATTAGATGATGTCCAAAGTTTTATGCAGGTGCCCGAACTCGAGCATAGATTAATTGAGCTATTTAAGCCTTTAGAGCCCCCTCGCTTTGCTGGGGAGAATACGTTAACATGTCATTTAAGTAGTTAAGGGATTGTTATAATGGCTTTTTTAGGACGAACAGTTGGGTTTTTTGCATTAACACTGTTGATGATATGTAGCGTTTACGCAGCTAACCGCAGCAACAATTTTTATCGTAATTTTTGGCTGCCGACCTATCACGGTGTGCGTTTAAATTACTGCACAGTGGACGGTAAGCTGTGCGGATTGCCAGTGGCCACGCGTTATTGCCAAATGATGGGATATCTACGGGCAGATCAGCAGATCATTGATTATAACGTTGGCCTCACAAATTTTATTTCCAGTCCATTGAGTTGTAAGGGTTGGCGGTGTAATGGCTTCAAAACAATTCGTTGTATTGCTAATTTAGCTCATATCCCTCCGAAACCCTACCATTATCGATTTAGGCAATTTGTATACCCACGTTTTGAGCAGTTTCGTGTCGCTTGGTGTTACGATGGGCGAAGAAACTGTGGACGTCGAGCAGCTTTTTCATTTTGTCGACGCATGGGCTACTTACGCGCTTCACGATATGCCATACAGCGAAACATACCCGCTACTAAGACTCTTGGGAATCAAAAACTGTGTTTTGGGCACCAATGTAACGCATTCGAATACATCACATGCTACCGTTAGCAAGGTTTTGGTGTATAGATTGATGACGCTTGGATAAAAAAACGTCATGGATTTGACAGAATATTAGTTAGTAACCAATACTCAACATTAGACGATATACGGACAGGGATCAGCTATGAGCAGCAATGAAACAATTATAATCATTGATGACAATGAAGAACGTTGCCGCAAGCTTAATACAATTTTGAATTTCATTGGCGAAACGTGTTATCTCGCAAATTATAGCAATTGGCGCTCTCTCCCTTATAGCAAAACACACATAGTTGTAGCCGGAGCGCAAGAATCTTTCAGTGATTCCCTCGGATTTCTAGAGGAATTGACAAATATTGCTCCTAATTTGTCAGTGATATTGGTTGATTCGCCTTTACCAGAAAGCCATTACAAAATAAAAAATGTATTAGCAAACCTTCATTTTCCCTTCACTTATTCGCAAATGCTTGAAGCACTGCACAAATGTCAAATTGCCCAAGAGGCCGTCGAAGTAAATGGTAAGAAAAGAACACCTTTATTCCGCAGTTTAGTCGGTAGTAGTGAATCCATACGTCAAGTCCGCAAATTGATAGCGCAGGTTGCTGACACTGAAGCAAGTGTTTTAATACTGGGTGAATCAGGCACGGGTAAAGAAGTGGTTGCACGCAATATCCATGCGCTTTCGTCTCGTGCAAATAAGCCATTCATTCCGATTAATTGCGGTGCTATTCCTGGTGAGTTATTAGAAAGTGAATTATTTGGTCATGAGAAAGGCGCTTTTACAGGTGCTATCACTTCCAGGCAAGGACGTTTCGAATTGGCTAATGGAGGGACTTTATTTCTTGATGAAATTGGTGACATGCCTCTTGCTATGCAAGTGAAGCTATTGCGTGTATTGCAAGAGCGTTGTTTTGAACGAGTTGGCTCGAATAAAAGCGTCGAAGTGAATGTAAGAATTATCGCTGCAACGCATCGTAATCTGGAAGTGGCAATAAAGGATGGTAAATTCCGTGAAGATCTTTTTTACCGTTTGAATGTTTTTCCTATCGATATGCCGCCCCTACGAGAAAGACGTGAAGATTTACCTTTGTTAATTAATGAGTTGGTTTCGAGAATTGAAGGGGAAAATAGACCCAGCGTCCGCCTTATGCCAGGAGCATTAGAGGTCTTAAGTCACTATGAATGGCCAGGTAATGTACGAGAGCTTGCTAACCTTGTCGAACGTTTATCGATTTTATTTCCTAACGGAATCGTAGATAAAGAGGAATTACCTAGGCGGTTCAGATCAGACAAAGCTCTGACTCGTCGAACAGGGGGCAGCGAGCGAGAAACCTTGCTGGAGGTGGTTGGACAAGAACAAGGGAATGAAGGAGATGGCATTGATCTCAAGGAACATTTGGTGAAGACTGAACTGGCTTTGATCAACCAAGCTTTAGATGAGTCTGATTGGGTTGTTGCTCATGCAGCAAGTTATTTGAATATGCGGCGCACAACGTTGGTTGAAAAAATGCGGAAATATGGTTTAACTCGTCCCGAGAGAGCATGAGAGTAAGTGGCAATGGGTTAGTCAGGTAAGTACGATTACCTGACTTCCTTGATGTAATAGCTAGGAGGTTTCCCGCTTTGTTCAGAATGACAGACAGATTTTTCCTTGCTCGAAGTAAGTTTTATTCAAAGCTCTAATCCTTGTTGGCTTCAGGATTATCTGGGTTAACCGGTTCTTCCTTCTTAGGGGCTTCTTTCTTCTTTGCTTTCACAGGAGTCGCTTTCGCGTCTTCTTTTACTGGGGTTTCTGTTTTTTTCTCTACATGTACTTCAGTTGATTTGGCTTCAGCTTTACTTTCTCCGGCCGCTTTAGCTTCGTCTGCAGCTGCAGCTGCTTCTTCAGCGCGTTTTTTTTTATAATCTTCAATGATTTCGCAAACACTTGCTTTCACATCTTTAAATAGTTTGGTTGCCATCGAAGAAAATTCTTTGAAGTCAGGTAATTTTGATTTGAAATCGTTCATATTTCACTCCATTTAGTGATATTACCCTAAGTATATACTAAGACATTATAGGCGCATATTTCGGAACGTACTGTTTTTTTTGACATTAAGCCCATGGATGAATGAGTTTCGTGACAGGTTTAAGTAATTTTTCCATCATTGATTTTTTACCTTGTATAGCAATCTTAAAGGCATTGAATTCTTGCATTTTTTCAGACAGGTAATCATCACTGGTTTTTAAACAATCTACAAGTTTCAAATCAAAAGCATCCGTTGCTAACCAGTGTTCGCCTGTAGATACTTTATCAATATCTAATTGGCCACGGTTAGAAAGGACGTTGGTTTTAAATGCTTCGTGTATTTTTTCCAAATCCTCTTGAAATTTTTCTCGTCCTTTTTCGGTATTTTCACCAAATAAGGTTAAAGTTCGTTTATATTCACCTGCAGTAAGTAACTCGATATCAATATTATGCTTTTTAAGCCAACGATGAAAATTAGGAAGCTGGGCAACTACTCCAATTGAGCCAATAATTGCAAAGGGAGCTGCAATAATGCGATTTGCGACACATGCCATTAAATACCCGCCACTGGCAGCAATTTTATCAATACAAACAGTGAGCGGGATATTTCTATCACGTAAGCGTTGTAATTGTGAGGCTGCTAAACCGTAACCATTCACAGCCCCTCCAGGGCTTTCCAAACGTAGAACTACTTCGTCTTTCTCCTGGACAATTGAGAGGACCGCACTCACTGCCTCACGAAGCTGCTCAACTTGCGAAGCTTTAATATCCCCATGAAAATCAATAACATATAAAGAGGGTCTATCTTTCAATTCTTTTTTACTTTTCTTATCCTTTTTTTCTGGTTTCTTATTTTTTATTTCATGAGCTAGCCGTTGTTTCGTCGTCTCATATTGTTTGTTAAGCGAGGTAATTTCTAGCATCGGTTTTGGCTTACGGCCGAGTGCCAAGATACCCGCAACGACCAGAAGGAAGGAAATGACGAGTGTCAGCGCTTTTAGGAGAAATAAACCATATTGTGAAAGAAAGCCCATTATTTACCTTACCAATTGATTTTAAAAAACAATGATTATCCTCTCGGGAGCTTGCTGATGCAAGTAGAGCAGGCGCTAAAAGCCATCAGTTTATGAGAAGGGAAATTTTTTTTATCGGCAGGAAAGGGTTTGTGTTTTTTTCAAACCCCTCTTGCCTGTAGGAAAAACTGCTGAAAATGATCCGGTTTTAAAAAGATGTGCGGGATTGAGATATATTAGGCGATTTAGTATCGGTCTTTTGGTCTTCGCTCTCAGGTTCTACCCCTGTAAATAGACCAATTTTACCCATTGCCTGTGTTAATTCTTTTGGGTCTCTGATAGCGACCTTAGGAGAAGCAAGGCCAGTCGAACTTGGTTTGGGAACAGACAAATTGACTTCCGTTGAGTCTTCGTAGACTTTACAAACAGCATTTTCCTTTACATAGTCTTTTGTTTTAAGGGTGACTCCACTTAAAGCAATTTTTTTCGTTTTTTCAATAGCACCAAGAACAAATTCTGGTTCCGATGATTCCAGAATTAAATGCACCTTTCTACCTGAGAAGAAATCGTTAAGCGTCCTATCAAACAAAAAAGGGGCTAACTCTTCTTTTTTCTTACAACATAAATTTAAATCAGCTGCGAAGGTGACTTTACTGCACTCGTTTTCTTTCTTTATAAGGATTTGCTCTAATAGTTTCAGCACTTCCTTTTTGACCGTCCCATGATCATAAGGCTCAAGGAGATCGACACTTAAGCTATTTTCTTTGACTTTACGATCCCTCGTTAAAGTGACTGCCTTAGTATAAGATTGAATCTTGTCATGATAACAAGAAATAACAAGCTCGCCTTTAGGTTTTTTACCATAATGAATGTATATTGATTGTGTCATAATATTCCTTAACTTATAAAAGGCTTCCTTTTTAAATATAGAAGATAATTAACAAGGTGGGGCGTATAATCTAGGCCGAGCTGCAGACGCGCATCTTTCTTGATAAAGTCCCATAAAATACTCCTTCGCTTTATTCGGGGAATCTATTCCCATTGAATTACTGCATTTAAGACCAATTCCCAGGCTTGCATTTTTAATGCTGTAGGTGCTTTCGCCCAGTATAGCTTGGGCACAATCGAGTGATTGTAGGACGGATCGATAAGCCTGTTCTGCTCTCTCATACTCTGAATTGTCCATTAACCACATGCAATAACGACCAAAAGCCTCAGCTAAAACCATAAAGCCGTAACTTCCTGATTGTTCCTGTAGGTTTGTGCTATTGTCAATAAGCTCTGCGTATAGTGCCTCTGCTTCTTGAGCATTTGCTGCTTTTGTGAGTTGTGAGTAGAGGTATTCGTTGTATCGTTGCATCGCATGAATAGAGCCATATTCAATAGCAATTTGAAGGAATTTTATTTCAGAGTGGCTAAAATTGAATTTCCGATTTTTTCTCATTTCTTGAGAAAGATGAAAAAAATGAACCCCCCGGGCTAAGTCAAATTGATTTAGCTTTGGATGAGAATGAAATAGCATTTCCGGTAAGTTTTTCTGCCTGGTTAAAATTATACCATGTGCACACCACAGTCGACTCCAATGCTCATCCAATTCTTCGCAATTGCAATGTATTGCAAATTCAAAACTATGGTCTGCGAGAGTGGCTACTATTTCTAAGGGGGTATTTTGAATTAGTTCGAGTTTTTCTTTATAGTTCCGATTATTAAAATCCCTAAGAATATAAGCATGAACCATTGTATAGGGTAGTCTTTTTTTGACTTCTTGGTTATTAAAAAAAAGAAGCTTATTTCTCATATAATTCGAAATTTTAAAAATGGCGCGCAACTATAGCATCATGTTTATACGTTGCGCAAATCTAGGATCGACTAATGTGCTCCGGAGGGATCAGCTACTGCATTTTTCTCCGGTTTCGTTAGCCAAACCAAAGGGATTAGCGCAATGAAGATAATTGAGGAAACCCAAAAAACATCATTTAACCCCAACATATCTGCTTGTACACTTAACAATCGATTAAATAGTGCATAACTTTGTTCTGTTTGAATTTTTAACCAAGATTGGCTGGTTTCAACAAATGTCGTAAAAATGGGATTGTAAGGTGTTGATTGCTCTGTGAGATGAGAGTGATGAAGGATAGAACGATCATTCCAAACTGTGCTGAAGATGGAAGTGCCTATTGCTCCGCAGAAAATACGGGCGAAATTGGACAAACCTGCTGCGGCAGGAACTTTTTCAGGCGGAAGACCTGAAAGAATTATCATTGATAATGGTATGAAAAACATCGCTACAGGAATTCCTTGTATCAAAGTCGGTAAAACAAGGGTCCAGGTATCAACATCAGTGGTGTAAAGTGAACGCATAAAGAAAACTAATCCAAAAAGGAGAAAAGCAAGTGTTGTTAGGATTCGTGCATCTACTTTAGGTAAGATTTTACCAACGATAGGGGAGGTTATTACTGCAAAAAAACCCAGAGGGGCCATGACTAAACCTGCGTTAACTGAAGGGTAGGCTATATCTTGTATCAGCCATTGGGGAAGTAGCACTAAGTTTCCAAAAAATACGCCGTATCCTACTGAAATAGCTATGGTGCCCCCGGTGAAATTGCGTACAGAGAAAAGCCGTAAATCGATAATAGGATTTTTTTGAGTAAGTTCCCAAATGACAAAATAACAAAAACCAATGGCAGCGATGAGGGCTAACGTGATAATCGTTGTTGAATTAAACCAGTCTAAATCACGTCCTTTATCTAACATTATTTGCAAGGCTCCGACCCAGACGACAAGAAGAATTAAACCAATGGCATCAATAGGTAATATTTTTCTGGGGGTATCTCGATGTTTATAAATAATCCAAGTTACCATCGCGGCAAATATGCCGACCGGTATATTGATATAAAATATCCATGACCAACTGTAGCTATCGGTGATCCAGCCACCCAATGCAGGGCCTGCAATAGGCCCCACAGTAGCGGTCATCCCCCAAAGAGCTAGTGCGATGGCGCTTTTTTCTTTGGGGTAGGAACTAAGAAGTATCGCTTGAGATAAGGGAATTAAAGGGCCTGCAACAAAGCCTTGAAAGATTCGTGCAGCTAAAAGAAGTGATAGGCTGTTTGCTAACCCGCACAACCAGGAAGCGACCACAAACAATAATATTGCAGACACAAACAATCGCACTTGTCCAATCCGCTGCGTCAGCCAGCCAGTTAGGGGAATGGAAATTGCATTGGCCGCGGCAAATACAGTAATAACCCAAGTGCCTTCATTAATAGAGACACCGAGATTGCCAGAGATCGTTGGAATAGCGACATTGGCTATTGAAGAATCTAAAACAATCATAAAAGTAGCAAGTGCCACGGCTATTGTGGCAACTATCAGTTTGACCCCTTGTAAAGGGGCAGGGAACATCGGAGTACTCATCGTGAGATCCCTTTATTTGCAGAGTCCCTATTAGAATTATCGCTAGCATCAAGGTTTGCTGTTTTACTGATATTTTCACTGATTACTTTATTGATTTCAGCATCCGCTTCTTTCCCCCAATTTTCATAGATCGGTGTTTCATAAATGGAGATAGGTGCTGTTTCACTAATGTATTTTCCGCTTTGATTATGCAAATCAACGGTGACCTCCATTGACAAACCAATTCGTAATGGATGGGCTTTCAATTCTTTAGGGTCCAATTTAATACGCACGGGCAAGCGTTGCACTACTTTTATCCAGTTTCCAGTCGCATTTTGCGCGGGAAGAAGTGCAAAGGCGCTGCCTGTTCCTGCCGAAAACCCAACGATTGTTCCGTGATACACAACAGATGAACCATATAGATCGGCAGTCAAGGTAGCTGGTTGGCCGATTCGCATGTAGCGAACTTGCTTTTCTTTAAAATTAGCTTCCACCCAGACTTGCTCTAAAGGAACAAGTGCCATCAGTTGAGTCCCTGCAGCAACGCGTTGGCCTACTTGTGCTGTACGCTTTGATATTTCGCCAGAAACAGGGGCGCGAATGGTGGTGCGCATGTAATCGACATACGCTTGACGCAATTTAGCTGCTGCGGCCAAAACATTGGGGTGTTGTTGCAAATTGGTATTTTCTGTTAAAGCCCTGTTAGCTAACAGTGCAGACTTAGCTTGGGTTAAAGCAGCATTGGCACTTTTAAGCGAATCCTCTGCATGGGTTAATTCTTCTTTTGAGACAGCACCAACACCAATCGCTCGGTTTCGACGGGATAAATCTTGTTTTGCCTTCTCTTGAGAGATTTCTTGATTTTTTAGGTTGGCTTGTAAGCCGGTATTATTAATAAATAACTGGTGAGTGTTTCGTAGTGTTTGAGCCAGATTTGCTTTGGCTTGTTCAAAAGCAATAAAAGCATCGATCGGATCAAGTTCAACCAATAGTTGGCCAGTTGTGACGTACTGGGTGTCATCGACTTTAACAGCAACGACAGTACCGCCTACTTGTGCCGTAATCGGTATGATGTTGCCATTAACATAGGCATTATCTGTTTCCTCATAAAAACGGGCAATAAACCACCAATACAAGCCATAAAGCATCGCAACAACCACAAGGAAAGTTGTGAAAAAAACGAGTAAAAACTTTCGCTTTTTACCGAGTTTCTCTTCAGGGGTAATAGGAAGCTGATCCACTGTAGGCATTTATTTCTCACTTTATTGTTTTGTTTGTAGCACGACAACATTCGATCATTCGAGCATCAAACCCGCCTCCGAGCGCTTTAATTAAAGCAACTTGGAGGTTGCGTCGATTTAAAATAAGTTGTAAACGAGTTTGCTGCTCTGCAAGGTAACGAGTTTCAGCATCAAGCACGACTAATTGGGAGGCAAGGCCAACCCGGTATTGATATCGGGCCAAATTATAAGCGCGCTCTGCTGTATCGAGTGCCTCTTGCTGAACCTTAAGTTGTTTGTCAACGGCTAAAATGTTAGTCAGTGAAGTTGCGACATCCGATAGTGCGTTATTCAGTGTTGTGTTGTATTGCCCTACAGCTTCTTCATAAATGGCATATTGCTCTCGTAATTTACCACGAAGCGCACCGCCATCAAAAAGCGGCAACGTAATAGCAGGTCCTACAAATTCACTATTTGCTCTGACTTCGATATGGCTGAGTTTCACAGAGAGGAAAGCAAAGCCTGCTAATAAATTGATATTGGGGTAGAACAACGCTTTTGTATAGTTTATACCTTGACAAGCCGCTTCCACTTGCCATCGAGCGCTCACAATATCTGGCCTTCGTCCTAAAAGATTTAAGGGTAGATTAGGTGGAAGGGCTGGTGTTTGGGTATGCCCTAAATGCGGTCGCTTTATCGTTAGACCTCGGTCAGGGCCTACGCCAAGCAAGGTACCAAGCTGCTGTCTGGTTAAAGTTATTTGCCCTTCAACTTGGACTAATTGAGTGCGTGCAGTTGCGGAAGTATTACGGGCTTGATAAAGCTGCACGCGAGTATCTAACCCAGTCTGTAGACGAACTTTAGAAATTGTCTCCAAAGCTTCACGTTGCACTACCGTTCGCCTTAATACATCACGCAAATCATAGTAATAAGCTAGTTGATTGTAGGTAGATGCAACTGAAGTAGCAATGGTTAATCGAGCTTCTTGCTCCTCAGTTTCACTTGCCTTCTCTTCAGAAATGGCTTGCCTTAGTTTTGAGCGATTTTTCCCCCAAATATCCAAGTTATAACTTGCTTTAGTGAGAAATGCAGTTTGATTAAAAACTGAATTGCTTATTGGCGGTATAAACAGGTTATGAGAAGAAAGGCGGGTGCGAGCCGCTATTCCGGAAAAATTGCCATGCGGGTATAAGGCTGCAGCACTTTGCTGTACCAATGACCTAGCCTGTCCGATGCGTGCGTTTGCAACTTGTAAATTTGGATTATTCGCTAAGGCTTCGTTAATTAAGGTAATCAATTGCGGATCGCCGAACTGTTTTGCCCAATCCGAGGCGGGCCACTTCCCTTTTTGGTTTGGTATACTCTTTGTGGTTTGAAACTGAGAGGGTGGGGCTATTTTTTTATTGCTCGTGATCCCAATGTAGTTAACACAACCTGCAAGCACCCCAAGGAGTATCGAAGCAAAGATTGCTTTATAACGCTTTTTCCAGCTGCTCGAAGTTAACCTCATGCACAGTTCCAAAAAATTGCAGACATTGCTCTTTCTAACATCCTAATAATAAAACTTTTTTTTTCTTTAATCGACTGATACTTGAGCTTTGTTCATAAGTTATTAGCCAAATTTAATAATTGCTTATTTTTTGGTGATATAATGTACAGAATCTATTAGCTAGTTCCTTTTATGACGATCGTTTTAGATTCAACAAATATCGCTGACAATCCTTGGATATGGATCCATCTTGAGTCATGCCGTCAAAGTTATGGTGAGGATATTTGGTACGCAGGGAATACATTTAACTTTAGCGGCAAAGAATACAAATTCGGGCAAACCATTTTTGTTAGAGAAAGAAAGCATGGTGGATATGCCTACGAAATGTTGTCATCTGATTGTCTTGGCAGCGGAGCTTTTGGTGCTGTTTTCAAAATTTCTTGTACGATCAGCCAAGGGAAGGACAATAGGGGATTCCAAGCATTAGACAAAAATAGGGTCGTGAAATTTGAATCGGAATATTATGCCAGAAGGGAATATGGTGCAGGGAAATATGCTTTGCATTTACACATGAAAAAGCCTATTAAAGGCCGTCTTGTCATGAGAAATCTTGGTGAAAAATCATTTGCAGAAATAGAGAGTCTACTTACTGATCCTCATAAAAAATTGGCGTTAACTAAAGAGTTATTAAAAGCCTATGAAGAACAATTGATTAAACAACAATTGGAGCATGGAGACTTACATTCAAGAAATATTCTTGTCAAAGTTAATCCTGACAAAAACAACCCATTTGAAGTCAATATTATTGATTTTGGTTTAGCGGTACATATTAAAAATGGACGGCAATCTGTCTACTTATTAGACTTTTATGATTATGTAGTTCCTCTTATTACAAGGATATGGAAGACACCAGAAACACCTAATATGATAAGGAAGTTTTTAGCAGGCAATCATCAATTTAATGAATTTGTTGCGCTTTTTGATAAGGTCGTTCTGTCTCCTTGTAAACATAGCCAAAAATCACTTGATCAGTTACTCGCCTTTCTTGAAAAACTGACTATTTCTCAACCGCGATTAAGTGAAGAATTAAAAAAACAGGTACTAGCAGCTGTGGAGCAATCCACTTCTACTGATATGCAGCCTTTGCAAGAAGTTGTAGCACGGTGTAGAGCGACTTTACATGCTGACAGGATTGAAGAACCCAGTTTTCCTGTTGTAGTCTTTGATAATAATAAAGAAAGACAACTGTTATTTAATCAAATAGAAGAGTACTACCATAAGCTTGAAAAGAAAGGGGAATGTCTTTGTTCAACGTCTCAACAAGAAGAAGGTAAACAACTTTGTGTGATTGTAAGTCAACTCCGAAAGAAAACTTGGGAAGCGATCGATCCTCACAATAACCATGGAAGAGTTCAGCTTCTTGAGTGTCGAGATTTTTGTA
The DNA here is from genome assembly GCF_000953635.1 of Legionella micdadei. Classification (NCBI taxonomy): domain Bacteria; kingdom Pseudomonadati; phylum Pseudomonadota; class Gammaproteobacteria; order Legionellales; family Legionellaceae; genus Legionella; species Legionella micdadei. The sequence goes on along the minus strand of NZ_LN614830.1, from coordinate 2,108,879 downwards.
AGTCTTTATTAGAAGGGAATAAACATCTTTTAGACATCCGCCGAAATAACAACTATATATGGGCAGAAGTGGGTGTAATATTAGGTTCATTAATTGTTCTTTACCCCATCGCTTTAGGAATCAATTATCTTGTTACCCGCAGGTTGGGCTTTTTTACTGAAACAGAGAGTGCAAAAGGTGCAAAAAGACTCGATAAAGATTTTGAAGCATTAGAAGCTGCACTAGCTTGTCAAGGATAATTCCTTTTTTCCATTGCGGAAACGAAGGTATTATAAGGGAGTCATTCTTCTCTCTTGCCAGTAAAGCTATTTACAGATAGTCTGCGTTTTTAACTTTAATAATTTTCGTTATGCTCGATGTGCAAGTCCTATCGTTTGATTATCAAGATAAACCCGTGTTGGATAAGGTACAATTTTCATTAGCCCCAGGGCAGCTCTTGCATTTAAAAGGGGCCAATGGTGCTGGGAAAACCACTTTATTTAAGCTATTGGCTGGTCTTTTTAAGCCCAATGAAGGTGAAATTTTTTATGAAGGCCAATCAATTTATCGAGATCTGGTTTCTTACCAACGCAAACTTTGTTTTGTAGGCCATAGAACTGGTTTGAATCCTCTTCTTACTGTAAAAGAGAATTGTTATTTCGATATGCATTGGGGGCGGCGCAATGTTCATCTTGAAGATTTGCTCGTGCATTTTGGGTTACAAGGCTTGGATGAAGAGCCTTGCTATTTGCTTTCTGCCGGACAGCGTCGGCGCGTTGGCTTATTAAGATTAATGATGACTGATGCAAAGCTATGGCTGTTGGATGAGCCGCTCATTGCCTTGGATACAACCGCCATTCAAACTTTAATAACTTGTCTTGGAAATCACCTTGGAAAGGGGGGGCAAGTGATTTTGACTTCTCATCAAACATTACCTTTTCCTCAGCCTTATCAGGAGTATTCATTGTGATGAGTATGACTACTCTTTTTCTGCGGCAATTTCGTCGAGAATTTTTATTACATATTCGTCAACCAAAATTGTTATTGCATTCTTCTTTATTTTTTCTAATGGTTACTATTTTTTTTCCTTTGACTATGCCCCCTGAAACTTCTATTTTGCGCTCAGTTTCACCAGGACTAATTTGGATCGCAATGTTGCTATCGATGTTATTGACCTCGGTTGGGCTTTTTCAGCAAGATTACGAAGATGGCATCATTGAGCAATGGCTAATTTCAAGCTATCCCCTGAGTTTGATTGTCGCTGGAAAGCTCGTTGTGCATTGGTTAATTAATTTACTACCCATGTTGATTTTTTGTCCATTACTTGCATTATTATTTAGCTTTACTTGGCAAGAAACAGGGGTTTTAATACTTAGTTTAATTGCCGGCACACCCGCGATTCTTTTTTTATGTGGGCTTGCAGCTGCTTTTAGTTCGGGCATGCAACAAAAAGGTGTACTCATGGCTTTAGTACTATTGCCCTTAACCATACCTGTTATGATTTTTGGTAGTGGTACTTTAACGACAGCAATGCAGGGTTTAGCCGTTTCTGGTTATCTGTCGATGTTGCTTGCATTATCCCTTCTTGCAGTTGGTTTTTTACCTTTTGCAATTGCCGCAGTGATTCGAATAAGCTTAGTGGATTAATCCGAATACTTAGAAGCAATTAGGGTATCTGCGCAAGCGTTTTTGCTTTAATGCAAATTTAGGAAACGCAGACTAGGCAACTCTTTGCGCGGGATCCGTGGTGAATTGAATTGTCAATACATTCTCAAGCATGATAAAATTTCGCTTTTTGTAATCCAAATCATCCCCTCATGTGGAATTTTTTATATCAAATGGCTTCGCCAAAGGCGTTTTATCGATTAACAAAACCTTGGCTTGCTTGGTTGGGTTTCAGTGCCTTGGTTTTTCTTATTATCGGTATAACTTGGGGTTTATTTTTTGCTCCGCCTGATTATCAGCAAGGAGATGCTTTTCGTATCATTTATATACATGTTCCTAGCGCTTTTTTATCTATGGCAATTTATGGTTGGATGGGTTTTCTTGCTGTTCTCTTGTTAGTTTGGGGCATTAAAATGGCCGGGATGATGCTTGGGATTGCCGCCCAGTTGGGCGCCTCCATGGCTTTTCTCGCATTACTTACAGGGAGTATTTGGGGTAAGCCGATGTGGGGGACTTGGTGGGTTTGGGATGCGCGGTTGACCTCTGAGCTTATCTTACTTCTTTTGTATCTAGCCATATTAGCAACCAAAGGTGCTTTTCAGAGCAAAGAACAAGGCGATAAGATTGTTGCGATCTTAACATTGGTTGGATTAATTGATTTACCGATCATTCATTATTCAGTGTATTGGTGGAATTCTCTTCATCAAGGTGCAACGCTTTCTGTTTTTGCTAAGCCTAAAATCGCAAGCGCAATGTTATATCCATTGTTGTTAACCTTACTCGGGTTTTCCCTTTACTGTGCCTGGGTTATATTGCATAAAGCACGAAGCGAAGTACTCAATCGCGAGCGCAGGCAAAATTGGGTCAAGGATATCGTTGAAAGAGGGGAGCTATGAATCAACTTCAACAATGTTTAGCGATGGGAGGATATGGTCCATATGTTTGGCCTGCTTATGGGTTGGCGTGCATCGTATTGCTGATGAATTTTCTAAGTATTCGATTGCAGCGGCAACGGACGCGAAGAAGTTTACAGCAATGGTTTAAGAGACAATAAGATGAGCCCTGTCCGTAAACGAAAAATACTGGTGTTATTGTTTATCCTGTCTATCCTTGCGTTGGTGAGCGGTCTTGTCCTCTATGCGTTACGGCAAAATATCAATCTATTTTATACTCCGACCCAGGTTGCGAAAGGAGAAGCATCACCTCAGCATACTATCCGCTTAGGTGGAATGGTTGAGAAAAACAGTGTGGTACGTGGGGGAGCAGATGGTTTGTCAGTGGAGTTTAGGCTAACTGATTTTAATCAAACAGTAACCGTAAGCTACCATGGCATTTTGCCTGATTTGTTTCGTGAAGGACAGGGTATTGTGGCGTTAGGTAAGTTAAGTGACAATCGTCACTTCATTGCCGAAGAGGTACTCGCAAAGCATGATGCCAACTATATGCCCCCTGAGGTCAAAGATACTTTGGCAAAAGGAGCACAACCTGGAGTAAAGAAAAGCGCATGATAGCTGAAATTGGCTTATTTTCATTAATACTAGCCCTACTGTTCGCCATACTTCTAGCAATTATTCCAACCGTTGGTTTATGGCGTAATAAAGAAGATTGGGTGAATGCCGCTCCTCTTTATGCTTGCGGCCAATTCATTTTTATTGCCCTGGCTTATTGCTCTCTTACGGCGTGTTTTCTTAACAACGATTTCTCTGTGATCTACGTATTAACTAATTCCAGTCTTTCATTGCCGTGGTTCTATAAACTTTGTGCGGTTTGGGGTGGGCATGAGGGATCAATGTTACTGTGGGTTGCGATTTTAAGTTTTTGGATGGTTGCCATAAGTTTTTTTAGTTCTGCTTTAGATCAGGCGATGCGAGCTAGGGTTTTGGTAGTTTTGGGATGGCTTAGTATTGGATTTATTCTTTTCCTTCTTACAACATCAAATCCGTTTATTCGGCAGTTTCAATTATTGCAGACACAAGGGCGCGATCTAAATCCGCTTTTACAAGATCCTGGGTTTTTATTTCATCCTCCGATGCTTTATATGGGGTATGTAGGTTTTTCCGTTGCATTTGCTTTTGCTATTGCAGCACTTTGGGTAGGAAGGGTTGAGCCGGTTTGGGCAAAATGGACTAGACCCTGGACTTTAGCCGCGTGGTGTTGCTTAACAGCGGGCATCACACTGGGGAGCTGGTGGGCTTATCGCGAATTAGGTTGGGGCGGCTGGTGGTTTTGGGATCCGGTTGAAAATGCGTCCTTTATGCCCTGGTTAGTTGGTACTGCCTTATTGCATTCGCTTGCAGTGAGTGAGCAGCGACAGCAATTTAAAGCCTGGACTATGTTGTTGGCTATTACTGCTTTTTCTTTAAGCCTAGTGGGTACATTTTTAGTGCGCTCGGGAGTGTTGACATCTGTCCATGCTTTCGCTGTTGATCCGCAACGTGGGCTTTATATTCTTTGTTTCCTCTTAATAGTCATTGGAGGGTCGTTATTTCTATTTGCTTTACGTGCACAGACCCTTCAGCGGCGTGATAATCCTGCTCCGATTTCTCGCGAAAGTGCGCTGCTTTTGAATAATGTTTTTTTGGCAGTTGCTATGTTGACGGTGCTGATGGGTACAGTTTATCCGTTGCTTATTGATGGGTTGGGCTTAGGTAAATTATCGGTAGGAGCACCTTATTTTAATTCTGTTTTTGTACCACTCATGATTCCTTTACTGATTTTAATGGGTGTAGGCGTGCATTTAAATTGGCAACGCGACAGTTTGAAAAAAATAGCCGTTAAACTAAGCTGGGTATTTTTTATTAGTGTCATGGCTCCCTTATTGTTGTTAGCTGGTTTAGCTAAATCAATCGATGCTTATACCTTACTTGGTTTAACGCTGGCATTCTGGATAGGGTTAAGCAGTTTCAAATTGATACTTGTTCGTTTAAAACAGCGTGGATTGTTGAATATCGGACAAGCATTCTGGGGTATGATGCTTGCCCATTGCGGCGTTGCTGCCACAGTAATCGGCATTGCTGTTTCGACAGGTTATGGTATTCAAGATGATGTTAAAATGGCGCCTGGGGATTCCATTAACCTTGCTGGGTTTAAAATATCATTTTTGAGTGAATCACCATTAGTTGGTGCTAATTATCGCGGTTCGCAAACCAAATTCTTAATTAGCCGAAAAGGGAAAGACACAATCATTTACCCAGAAAAGAGAATTTATAATGTGGGTCAAATGGCAATGACGGAATCGGCGATTGATGTGAGTCCATTTCGCGATATTTATGTTGCCCTTGGCGAACCACTTGATGATAAGGCTTGGTCAGTACGTGTGTATTTTAAACCCTTCGTCCGTTGGATTTGGGGTGGAGGTTTTATGATTTTGGGCGGAGGTATATTGGCTTTGACGGATAGGCGATATTATAAAGTGCGTGAAAAGTTAAAGGCCAACTGCGAACAAGAGGTGGCTGCATGAAAGCGCTGCGTTGGCGATTAATCCCGTTGTTGGTTTTTGCTATTCTCGTTGTTTTTCTCTGGCGCGGATTATCGTTAGAGCCAAGGAAATTGCCCTCTATGCAATTAGGTAAATCACTACCAGCCTTTCAGATACCTGCATTAGAGGAAGGTAAATTTTTTACACCAGAAGTGATGAAAGGCCATGTGGCTCTGCTCAATGTGTGGGCAAGTTGGTGTGAAGCATGTGTCGAAGAGCAAGTCTTTCTCATGCGGCTTGCACAGCAAGCGGTACCTATTTATGGTTTAAATTACAAAGATAATACAGAAAATGCACAGCGTTGGTTGAGAGAATGGGGAAATCCTTATCAAGCTGTAGGCGAGGATAAAGAAGGGCGAATAGCGATTGATCTAGGAGTCTATGGCGCTCCTGAAACTTTTCTTGTTGATCAGAAAGGCATTATTCGTTATAGACATATTGGTATTTTAAACGAAACTGCTTGGAAGTCTGATTTTTTACCGCGTATTAAACAATTGCAAGGTGAAGCATGAAAGCTTTCTTTTTAATCTTAAGCTTTTTAGTTGTATTTCCAGTATCAGCGAATACGTTCTATCCGTTGGAAACTGCAAAGCAAGATGCCCAATTCTCACATTTACTGAAAGAGTTGCGCTGTTTGGTTTGTCAAAATCAGGATTTAGCAGATTCTAATGCTGGATTGGCTAAAGATTTACGCGAGCAAGTGTATGGCATGGTTAAAGAAGGGAAAAGTGACAGTGAAATTATCAGTTATTTGACTGCCCGTTATGGGGACTTCATTTTATTTAAACCTCCGATAAAGCCTTTGACGGCATTGCTGTGGTTTGGGCCATCAATGTTTTTGTTTTTAGGCCTATTAATTTTTTGGCATACCTGTTTAAAGCGAACGTCTAATGAATGAATGGTGGTTGTTGATCAGTTTTATTGTTTTAGGAATGCTGGCGTTGCCTCTAGCTTTATATCCTCTGCGTAAGACTAAGTGGCTCATATTTATTATTTTGCCTGTGCTCATTTGCATTTTGTCCCTGGCTTATTGGCGATGGGGAGCTTGGTCAAGTTGGCAGGCTTATGTTCATCGTGAAGCAGCCCAACAACAAATACAAGCGGTATTACAAACCATTAAAAGCCCTGCAGAATTAATCGAGAGAATGATAGCGAGACTACAAGCAGAGCCTAATAGTGAGCGCGGTTGGTATTTATTAGGAAGATTATATGCAAGTCAAGGGCAATGGCCTGAAGCGCGAGATGCTTTTTCCAAGGCCCTTGAGCTAAAGCCAGGCAATGAAGCGGCTAGAATCAATTATGCACAGAGCTTATGGCAATTAAACCAACAACAATTTAATGAGCAGATTAGAGGTATACTTACCAACTTACTGCAAAAAAATCCCGATCAACCGGATGCTTTGGCGATGTTGGCTATGGATGCTTTCGAAAGCAGAAATTATCAATTAGCAATCGACCATTGGCAGCACTTACTCAAACTGGCACCTGAGCATTCTGAAGAAGCCCAATTGTTGCGTAAAGCGATCGCTAAGGCACAACAAAAATTGATGCCTTAAAATAAAACGGCTGTACTGTGATAAATCGAAATTGATGTATAAAGGATAAAAGGAAGAAGCTTTGCGTAACGATGCTTTATCATTTTTAGAATCCTTATTGTGAAATTGAGGAAATAATTCAAGAATCGTGCCTAAACTGCGAAAATCTGATACATGGAGTTGTATTTATGAGCCAAGAAGCGCTAGTCCTCTTACCCGGTGTTTTATCAAATCACACTGTTTGGACCCATCAAGTGAACCATCTAAATGATCGGGTACATTGCCAAGTCATTCCTTTAACTGAACACGATAATATGGAAGATTTACTGCGTATGGTTTTGACTACCGTTCGGGGGAATTTTATTTTAGCAGGCCATTCGATGGGTGGATGGCTCGCTTTAGAGTTAGCGTATGCGGCACCAGAACGGATTACAAAATTATGTTTACTGAATACTTCCGCAAAAGGCGACCCGCCCGAAAAAAGCAAGGATAGGCTTAGGATGGTTGAAGCGGTTAAGCAAGGCGAATTTCACTCCGTGGCTGAGAGTATCGCAAACCGGTATGTTTATAATAATCAGATAAAAAAGGATGTTCTATCAATGTTTCTCTTTGTGGGGGAAAGGGCTTTTGTTAATCAGGAAAAAGCGTTGTTAACTCGTCGGGAAACGGTTGCACTACTTCCACAATTAACTATGCCGACGATGGTCATTCATGCGCAAAATGATCAAGTTTTCCCATTATCATCCCATTTAGAATTGAAAACAAAAATGCCGAATGCCAAATTAGCGATAGTTGAAGATTCAGGGCATATGAGCCCGATGGAAGCACCACAAGCGGTGACGGCATTGATGAGATTTTGGATTGATTATTTTTGAATCGAAGGCCTAATGTTGGAGAGCGGCCGGTCTTTGTCCGAGAAATTGTAATTAATTCGTGCCAATCGGCAATTTTTCGTCTACACTAAAATTCACTAAAGGCTTACACTCGCTCAAATTTCAAGGAGAAGAAATGAGTAATCAAGTCTATCAAATTGTTGAATTGGTAGGGACCTCAGAGGATGGCATAGAGGAAGCAATCAACAATGCAATTGCCAAGGCCGCTAAGTTACATGGTAAATTGGATTGGTATGAAGTAGTAGAAACGCGAGGGTTTATCGAAGGCGATAAATGCAAATATTATCAAGTGCATTTAAAAATTGGCTGCCACGCTCATTAAATTTTCAGGTTTGGTCACTTTGGCCCAGCAAGAATTGATAGAGAAGTGTTAAGCGCTCTCAGTATTACGTAATACTTTCAAAAAATGCAAACCATAATGGTTCAATTTGTGTTGTCCTACACCAGAAATATCCAATAATTCGTCTAAAGTTTGGGGTTTTTCTCTTGCCATTTGGTGTAGAGTTGCATCGCTAAAAATCATGAAGGGAGGCTTATTTTCTTCTTCTGCTAGCTGCCGTCGCAAGGCACGTAATGCTTCAAATAACGGGCTTTCAGCTGCAGAAATCAGATTTCGTTCTTTGAGTTTACCACTTTTGGTCTTTAAATCAGGTTTTGGTAGCGTTAGAAAAACTTTCTCCTCCCCTTTTAATACGGTAACTGCCTTTTTAGATAAGCGCAGGACATTATAATGGCCTATATCCTGATAACAGTAATCACGATGAATCAATTGCCAGGCTAATTGCTTCCAATAATTTGCAGATTTATCTTTTCCGATACCAAAAGTACTTAGCTCCTGATGTTGGGCTTGTTGTATTTTGTCCGCAGCGCTCCCACGAAGGACATCAATCACGTAGCTCATGCCATAGCTCTGGCGTAAACGGTAAATACAAGAGAGTATTTTTTGTGCATCCTCTGTTGCATCCACGGTTTGCGGTGGGTTGTCGCAAATATCGCATCTATTGCAGGCTTCATCGCAAGGCTCGTCAAAGTAACGGAGCAAAATTTGCCGTCGACAGTGGGACGCGTCGGCAAAAGCTAACATGTGGTTTAGCTTGCTCGTTTCAATCCTTTGCTGCGCTTCGTTGGTAGTGGTTGCAATCCAACCGCGAAGTCTGCCGCTGTCTGCTGGATCATAAAGCAGCAAAGCGAGCGCTGGCAAACCATCACGCCCAGCTCTGCCTGTTTCCTGATAATAACTTTCAATATTTTTTGGTAAATCATAATGAACGACAAATCGGACATTTGATTTATCAATACCCATGCCAAAAGCGAGGGTTGCAACCACAATGTCTATATGGTCATAACGGAATAAAGTTTGCACTTCTCGACGTTCACTGTGGGCAAGACCAGCATGGTAAGCTCTGGCTCGGTATCCTAATTCTTGTAATTTTTCGGTTAAACGCTCCACTCCTGTTCGTGTGCCGCAATAGATAATGCCAGACTGTTGCTTTTGATTAAGTAAAAATTGATGTAGCTGTTTAAGCGGATTATTTTTGATAATGACGCTGTAATGAATGTTGGGTCGATTAAATGAAGCGATGAATTGCTTAGGTTGATAGCTTAATTTTTTAATAATATCTTGGCGCGTTTGCTGATCTGCAGTGGCAGTGAGAGCGATGATAGGTATTGCAGGAAAAAGTGTTTTTAATACACCTAAAGCAGCATATTCGGGACGAAAATCATGCCCCCATTGGGAGATGCAATGCGCTTCATCGATGGCAAACAAGGCAATATCACACTCTTGCAAGCGCTCGAGAAATGATTGGCTTAGTAGCCGCTCTGGCGCTATATAAAGCAAATCCAGTTCATTATTATGGAGTTGAGCAAGCACTTTCCTGGCTTCTTCGCTCTTAAGAGAAGAGTTATAGTAAGCAGCATGAATACCTTGCAATTTTAGCGCAGCAACTTGATCTTCCATCAAAGCAATTAAAGGGGAGACGACAATACCAACGCCTTGACGCACTATGGCAGGGATTTGATAACAAAGCGATTTACCACCGCCGGTTGGCATAAGAACCAATAAATCATCGCCAGCGATGAGGCGGGTAATGATTTCTCCTTGAGGGCTGCGAAAGGAATCGAAGCCGAAATAATCTTTTAAAACACGATGCGCTGTAGCGCTTATGCCTTGAAGAGGTTGTGTGACTGATTCCATGTGATTTTCTTTTTTTTATTCTATGGACACCAAAAATTGACAATAATACCATTTTAAGTAAGGCTAGAATAGAATTGCTGGGCTTATAAGGATGGGCTATGGATTTCAAGTTAAGTGAAGAGCACATTGCTTTTCGGGACATGGCAGCAGAATTTGCGCGAGATAAATTAGCACCCAATGCGACAAATTGGGATGAAAACAGTTACTTTCCTATAGATGCGTTGCGCGAAGCGGCAAGTCTGGGTATGGGTGGTATCGTTGTCGCTGAAGATATTGGTGGCTCTAACTTAAAGCGCTTAGACGCTGCGATTATATTCGAACAACTTGCAACAGGATGCATCACGACCAGCGCCTATCTTTCCATTCATAACATGGTTGCCTCTTTAATCGATAAGTATGCTGCTGAGCCTTTACGAAGCACTTGGGGTCCGCGTGTTACTTCATTAGATGCTTTTGCCAGCTATTGCCTTACCGAGCCCGACTCCGGATCTGATGCAGCTTCTTTAAAGAGCCGCGCAGTTAGGGATGGTGATTTTTATGTTTTAAATGGAGCAAAGTCGTTCATTTCAGGGGGGAGCGTCAGTGATGTTTATTTATGCATGGTGAGAACGGGTGATGATTCACATCATGGCATCTCTTGTTTGCTCGTTGAGAAGGGTACGCCAGGATTAAGTTTTGGTAAGTTGGAAAAGAAAATGGGATGGCGGAGTCAGCCGACCTGCATGGTTTATTTTGAAAACTGCCGCATACCTGTCACTAACCGAGTGGGTGACGAAGGAATGGGGTTTAAAATTGCTTTAAATGCGCTTAATGGCGGAAGAGTAAACATTGCTTCCTGTTCGTTAGGAGGGGCACTCGCTTGTTTACGCCTTACGCAAAAATACCTCCAAGAACGTATTCAATTTGGTAAACCTTTGGCCAAAATACAAGCTTTACGGTTTTATTTTGCGGATATGTTAACTGATTACGAAGCTGCGCGTTTAATGGTTTATCGTGCAGCGGATGCTTTAGATAAAGGCGAAACGGATGCACCTATGTATTGTGCTATGGCTAAACGCTTGGCAACAGACGTTGCGTTTCGAATCAGTGATAAAGCGATGCAATTGCATGGCGGGTACGGTTACTTACATGATTACCAGATTGAGCGCATATTTCGTGACCTAAGAGTGCATCAAATCCTTGAAGGGACGAATGAGATCATGCGGGAAATCGTTGCTAAAGCAAGTTTGGATGAAGACTATTTTATCGACTAACAGGAGTTATACATGAATTTGATTGATCAAGATTTAGCTAATGACGGCATTCTGACTCTGACACTTAATCGTCCAGAAAAGCTAAATGCGCTAAGCACTGAAGTGTTGCATGCATTAAGTGAAATTTTCGATTCAGCCAAGGAAAATCCTAAAGTGAAAGCGTTGCTGCTAACGGGCACTGGTAAAGCCTTTTGTGCTGGTGCGGATATTACACGTCTAGCAGAATGTAACGCACAAAGCGGGTATCAATTTGCGCGTGATGGCCAAGATATATTTAGGAAATTGGAAACCATGGGCAAACCTTCGCTTGCTGCTATTAATGGGTTTGCCTTTGGCGGGGGGTGTGAACTTGCTATCGCTGCAACAATGCGCATCGCTGCAACGACAGCCCAATTTGGGCAACCGGAAGTAAAATTGGGTGTGATTCCTGGTTATGGCGGGACTCAGAGATTGGCTCGGTTAATCGGCAAAGGACGAGCAATGGATTTGTGTTTAACTGGACGCTTTATCAACGCTGAAACTGCACTTGACTGGGGATTAGTAAGCGAAGTAGTGGCTGCTGATGATTTACTGACACGTGGAAAGGAAATGCTAAAAGGTATTCTTAGTATGGCACCACTCGCCATAGCAAGCGTCATGGAAGTGATTGATCGGGGATTCGACATGTCTTTAGGCGATGCGTTGCACTTAGAAGCTGTCCATTTTGCCAAAGTTTGTGCTAGCGAGGATAAAAAAGAGGGGGTTGCGGCCTTTTTGGCTAAGCGAAAAGCAGAATTTAGAGGGGAATGACAAATGACTGCAGATATCGCTTTTGCTAAAGCGGGACAAATCGGATTAATCACGCTAAAACGTCCTCAAGCGTTGAATGCCCTGACATTACCGATGATCAAAGCATTACAGCAGCAACTGATGCTCTGGCGCAATGATGAGAGTGTGCAAGCAGTCGTTATCCAGGGAGAGGGGGAAAAAGCCTTTTGTGCTGGCGGCGATGTGCGCTGGCTTTATGAAGCTGGATTAGCTAAGAATCCTGAGCAAATGCAGTTTTTTTGGCATGAATACCGTCTGAATCACTACATTCATCACTACCCTAAGCCTTATATTTCTTTAATGAATGGCATCACCATGGGCGGAGGCGTAGGGATTTCCCTTCATGGTTCCCATCCAGTGGCAACAGAACGCTTTATTTTTGCTATGCCAGAAACGGGCATTGGTTTTTTTCCTGATATTGGTGCTAGTTTTCTGCTTTCTCGTTGTCCAGGCCAAGTCGGTGTTTATCTTGGATTAACTGGTAATCGCTTAAATGCTCAAGAGGCCAAATTTGTCGGTTTGGTGAATTATGTTATTGCTTCTGACCAACTCGAGGCGGTGTTAGACAGCCTCGTCCAAACCAATTTTACAGCCAATGCTCATCAACAAGTGGATGCTTGTTTACAGCGTTTTGTTATGCCTGTTGGCGAAACGATGCTCGAGAAAGATAAAGCAACAATTGATGCTTGTTTCGCAAAAGATACGGTGGAAAAAATCATGGCTAGTTTGCAAGAAAGAGGAGATGAATGGTCAATGCCACTCCTGCACAATTTACAGCAAAAAGCCCCTTTAAGCCTGAAAGTGACTTTGGCACAAATTCAAAAAGCAAAATCGTTATCCATGGGCGAATGCATGAAAATGGACTACTGCCTAGTAAGCCAATTCATGAGGGATGCTGATTTTTATGAAGGCGTTAGGGCATTATTGGTCGATAAGGATAAAAATCCTCAGTGGAGTCCTGGCCACTTGGCGGAAGTGACAAGTGCTAGAGTTGCTGATTATTTTGAATGCGGACAAAAAGAACTTGAATTGATTGAACAGTAATTGATGCCTTGCAATTGCGGGGTTTGGTTAAAGCAAAAAAAAACAACCTTATAAATCCTGCGTGAAAAATTAACTTCATCCCGCTTAGGGCAAGCTATACTAAGTGAGAGCTCCTGAAAACAAAATTGTCTGTTCTCTTCATTTCCCTTAAAATGCGCATTCAAAATAAATGAAGGTTTTTTATGTCTGATTTCTACGAGGATTTCACCAAGCGGCGGACGTTCGCTATTATTTCTCACCCTGATGCTGGTAAAACGACAGTGACAGAAAAGTTGCTGCTGTTTGGAGGGGCAATACAGCTTGCCGGAACTGTAAAAGGGCGCAAAGCCGATCGCCATGCGACTTCTGATTGGATGGCGATGGAGAAAGAGAGAGGAATTTCGATTACAACCTCAGTCATGCAATTTGTTCATAATCAGCATGTTATGAATCTCTTAGATACCCCAGGACATGAGGATTTTTCTGAGGACACTTATCGCACATTGACTGCTGTCGATTCCGCACTCATGGTTATCGACGTAGCGAAAGGTGTCGAGGAGAGAACGATCAAGTTAATGGAAGTGTGCCGTTTACGTGACACGCCTATCATGACCTTCATTAATAAATTGGATCGCGAGGGGCGAGAACCAATTAGCTTGTTAGACGAAGTTGAAACCGTGTTAGGTATTCAATGTGCGCCAATAACTTGGCCAGTTGGCATGGGAAAACGGTTTAAGGGGATTTACCATCTGTATCATGATACCGTTTATTTATATGAGCCAGGTAAAAATGCCCAAAAGCAAGATGCAAAGCAAATTAAAGGCTTAACTAATCCAGAATTGGATGCGTTGTTAGGTGACGCAGCCCAAGAATTACGCAATGAAATTGAATTGGTCAAAGGCGCGTCTCATGAATTCAATTTAGAAGATTATTTAGCTGGAAAGATGACTCCGGTGTACTTTGGATCAGCAATCAATAACTTTGGTATTAAAGAATTATTAGATGATTTCGCGAAATATGCCCCTAGTCCTTTGCCACGCTTAGCAGTTGAACGTAAGGTCAATCCCAACGAAGAAGCTTTTTCGGGATTTGTGTTTAAAATTCAAGCCAACATGGATCCAAAGCATCGTGACCGCATTGCTTTTTTACGTATCTGCTCAGGAACGTTTAAAAAGGGAATGAAGTTAAATCACTTGCGGATAGGCAAAGAAGTGCAAATTTCCAATGCACTGACTTTTATGGCGGGTGATAGGGCGCATGCTGAAATGGCAATGGCAGGAGACATTATCGGATTACATAATCATGGGACTATCCGCATTGGCGATACGTTTACCCAAGGAGAGCATTTAAAATTCACTGGGATACCTAATTTTGCACCAGAGCTCTACCGCTTGGTGCGCTTAAAGGATCCTTTAAAAAGTAAAGCGTTGCTTAAAGGATTAATCGAGTTATCTGAAGAAGGTGCAACGCAGGTATTCCGGCCGCTCAATAGCAACCAGTTGATTTTAGGTGCAGTAGGGATCTTGCAATTTGATGTGGTCGCACACCGCTTAAAGCATGAATACAAGGTGGATTGTATTTATGAAGCGGTTAATATCACTTGTGCACGTTGGGTTTATGCAGAAGATGAGAAATCAATGGCTGAATTCCGTATAAAAGCGCATGACTATTTAGCGCTTGACGGGAGTGACGCGTTAATCTATTTGGCACCGACTAAAGTGAATTTAACCATGGCACAAGAACGTTATCCCAAAATTCACTTTTCCGCAACGCGTGAGCATTGATATTATCCCCACTAAGCGTGGGGTTTTTCAAACCAGATTTTATGATGGCATTACACGCCGATAGATAAATTTCGATCGATTTGTTCCCTTGAGGCTTCAAGGGTGATCAAGGAAGTGTATAAATTTTTATAATATTGTTGAGTTGATGATGCACGTTTATTGATGATGAAAAAGCAAAAATTATAGCAGGTATCCTTGTTGATTATCATATCAACGATCTCGATTAAATGTTGAGTCTGTTCCTTCCAAGCCTCATTCTTTGCTTTAGGAGATTCTATAGCGTCTATGTGTTTTTTGGTTTCAGTAAGTGCATTAAGAATTTCCGCTACACCTTCAGGGACTGTTTTTTCAAGAATTTTTTGCCCATTCCTCATCTTCACTGAAACACCGCCGAAATATTTAACCTCGAATGAAGTAGCGGCAATTTGATTGATGGATTGAGTATAAAATTCTCGATAAAGTCGATTAGCAGCTTCCAGATCAGCGTTTGCTGTTTCTTGTTTTGTATCGACATGAGATAAGAGCATTACGACATTGCTTTCAGTCATGCCCTGGATATATTGAGGAGATTCATAATCAATTGCAGTTTTACTTGGGTCACGCAAACCACATCGGATTATCTCGTTGATCAGTTTCTCTGCCTCAACATCATTCAGTTCAGTAGCATTTCCCTTTGGATCGGAAAGATAGAGAGGAACATAATAATTAAAATACAATGCGGGTAAAATACTGCCTAATCTCGTTGCATCAAAATGCAAGCCATTCATAATTAAAATTGTTGCAACTTTAGCCATTTTTTCGGCAGCACGATCAAGGTATTGTCTAAATGGCTTAACTAAATCAAGTTCACCTGCTTGTGCCGCTGCGAAGGCTGCGCCTCTTTTATTGATATTTAATTTTGTTCCAAACAAATTGTTGCATAAACTTCCTTTACGGCAATAATCACCGCCTTCAGTACCAATAAATAATGCTAACAACTTATGGTTATTCGTAAGCTGAGTATAAAATGAATCAAGGATAGTCTGTTTCAGCTGGAAATCTAATTCTCTATCCGGCAAGCTTAGTGTGAGAGGTTTTGTATTTTGCGGGGAAGCAAAATGTGGATTACCTGCTAAAGCATGCCCGTGGAAAAAATCGCTTTTAGAAATTTCACAGGCTTCTTTGCGAGTAAAACCACTTTCCATTAATAAGGAAGCAGAGACATAATTGTCACCTATATTTTGAGGATTTCGGTAAAAGACATACCCTTTACTTCCTGGAAAAAGTAGATCGCCTAAAGCACCTTGGGGATGACGTGCAACGCCATTTTCCGCCAGGACTGCTTCAATTTCATTTAATAAATCAATCCAAAAAACAGGGTTACTTTCTTGAGAATTTTTATCGAAAATTTGCATATAAATACAAATTTCCTTGCCATCCAGATTTCTATGTCCGGCTAAGTCATTATCGGGATTTACAGTTTTAAAAAAACCAATCTGATGTCTCAATAAAATAGGAATAATTAGGGCTTGGGCTTTATGAATAGTTTCTGCATCATGGGCAACTGAAATATGAACTTTATGTGCATCGGAATGATAGTTTAACCGTCTATTTTTAAATTGAATCCAGTTGCTGTCAAATCCTGTTAAGGCATAGTCTCCGAGTTCAATAGGTGCACGCATTTCTTTCCACAGCCGAACCATAATAAGCTTAATTATAATTAAACAATATTAATAAATTATTAAATTGATTAATATTAAAACAACAAGGCTCCTGCACTGGATTATCAAAACCGTTTTTTTACAGCTAATATCAATGCTCGCCGTTTATCCATGGAATCCTTGCATGTCTGATCTTCGCCTGGATTCTGTAAACTAGTCGCGCATATCGAAAAGAAGAGAGCTGCTATTTGACTCCGCTTTTGTTCTAGACAGAGACAAATGAGAATTGTTTCAAAGAGATATTACCAGTAGTTTTAAACTAGGTTAGAGTCAGCAACTAAAAGAGATTGATTGTGTAGCATTCTCTGTGTTTTCACTTTTTAATTTGAAATTGAAAAAGGTATGACATTCCAAGCCATGGGCTAATTCAATAATACTGTCGGCTTGTTGAAGTTCGACTTCTTTGTATTCGTTGTCACTCTCATCAATCCCCACAAGCGTTTTGTATTGGGAGGTTCTTTCCACCTTTATGGTAAGAGTTCCCGGTAAAGGGAGAAGCTGCACTTCAGGGAGTCTGTCGGCAACAATAACGTGTGCGGCAATTTTACTTATATCATTTGCTACTGTAATTTGATTCTTAAAATTGTCTAAACAAATTTCGACTCCAATAGTTACACCATTGATGGTGATAATATTGCTGTCTTTATGGCCCTTTTTAAAAAAGGCATGCTGACCCAGTTTGCCGCTTGAAAATTCTAAGTCAAAATTTTGATGAGATTACTCTTCCTGTATTTCATAACAGTTGCCTGATGCACAAAATAGATCATGTTTCTGTAGTAGGGTTTTTGATTGTCCTTACTGCTTTTTTGCCAACAAATTATTCCGGGTGCTAGAATTAAGTCGCAATTTTTGGATAATCGAATTAAAGCCTTTTTAAAGTTATTTTTTTGTTCTTGTGAGAAATATCTTTCTTTGCCGCTTTTAGAAAAATCTTTGAATAAATATTCTGGTGCAATAAAAATAGCTTTTATGAATCCTTTGCTTTGTGTTTCTTTAAAATCCTTTTGAGCTAGTTCAATATGTTCCTCCAATTCCTTTAACCGCGCTTCAAAAGGGCTTTCATAAAAGGGTGGAGTTGGTTGAAATAGATATACCTTAAATTGTGTACTGATGGTGGTTGAACCATTATCAGGGTTTATTTTAGCATTATACAAAGACTGCTCGGATAGTTTCTGCGTAAATTATACGCAAAACGGTATGGAAAAACATCACAGTGATGATTACACTATATAAGTCACTTGGCGGGGAGAACATAGCCCTTCTCGCGGATGAGCCGTACAATAGCGTCGACTGCTTCAGGATCATAAAGTTCATTTCGACCACGTAAAAGTTCATTAAGCGCTGCCTCTAAACCTAGGGCAGGACGATAGGGGCGATGAGAAGACATCGATTCTAGAACATCAGCGACGGCAATTATCCGTGCTTCAGGCAGGATTTCATTGCCCATTAGGCCTTGAGGATAGCCACTGCCATTCATGCGTTCGTGGTGTTGTAAAATTGTCTCCGCAACAGGCGCATTAAATTCAATATCTTTTAGAATTTCATATCCTGCCCGCGCATGACCTTTTACGAGCTCCATTTCCATGGCAGAAAGTTTGCCTGGTTTGGAAAGTATTTCTGCAGGTATTGAAACCTTGCCAATATCATGAACAAGTCCAATTAATTCGAGTGCCTCGCAGCGGGCAGGAGGCCAACCCATTTCCTCAGCAATTGCTTTCGCAACCAAACCTACCCGTCGTTCATGGCCTGCAGTATAAGGATCACGCAATTCAACCATATTAGAGACAGCAAGGAAGGTTCCATTAATTGCTTTTTCCAATTGTTTAACATAGCGATTAATCTTGTCTTGGGCTTGCTTTAACTCTGTGACATCCTGAACCATAGTAAGCGCGGCTGGCTTACCATACCAGGTGATTGCTGTGGCGTGCAAACCGAGAATAATCGGTTTGCCATTTTTTCGACGAAACGGAATCTGATAGGAAACACCGACTTGACCGGCTTTAATCTGTTGCCATATCTCAATAACAAGTTTTTTAGTGGGCACATCATTGTTAAGCAAATCTAAGATGTTCTTATCCTGTAATTCTTCTCTACTGTAACCAATGATTTCGAGGAACCGTGGGTTCGTGTAAATGAATTTCTTTTCATCCCTAACAAAAATACCTGTAATGGGCTGTTCAATCATAGCCCGAAAATGATGTTCCCTTTCTTTTAAAGCTTGTTGGTGTCGGTGCAATTCTTCAATTCGCTGACCTAATTCCTTGACTAAGTTTGTCCTTTCTAACTCCAAATATTTTCGATCAGAGATGTCACGAATCACTTGTACCCAAGCATTTGGATAAAATTCAGAAGAAATTGGCGTTAAGCTACATTCTACCCATCCATCATTTTCTCTATTAATTTCTCCCATGAATGGTTCAGTTTTGTTTAATTGCGAACAAATAGGGCATTCGCTTTTAGAAGCGTTGGGATTATGAAAGAGGGTATGGTTCTCTAAGCCAACCAAAGACTCGGGTGTAGAGTGGGTAAACTGAGCGGCAGCAAGGTTAGCAGTTTTAATTTGGCCGCTCGATTCCATAATGATAGTGGGATCTGGAACGGTATCGTAAGTACTGGCTGTTCGTGCCAATACATTAAAAGGTTGTGTTAGGGTTGTGATCACCAAGGCTACATAAATAAACCAGTACGCAACGATTTTAAAGATATGGCCTAAAATATTTTCAATGCCGTACATATCGGCATAGATGGAGAAAAATACCTCTGACAAAGCCATTGCCGATAGCGATAGGATCAAATAATTAAATAAACGAGGAGACATAAGCGCGCGCATTTGCCAATAGCTGAATAGAGTGGATAGCAAGATGAGAATGACAAGCCATTCAGTTATTCTTTTAAACAATGTTAGTCCATGTCTTTCAACATAAGTATCAGGGAAATAGTCATGAAAAATTGCCCAAGAAAGAACAATAATTAAACATGCGAAGCCAATATGAAGAGCATAAGTAGGACAGGTATGGCGTAAAAATATTGGAGAAATTAAAAAGGCTAGTGCTTGAATAAGGCGAGCAGAAACCCAAAATTCGGTGCTCACGTTAGACCCTTGCACGGGAAGCAGATTCATTCCCTTGTACACAAGCATATGAATTAAATCTAAGCTCCCGCACCATCCTGAAGCAATCGCTATAAAAATAATAAAATGATTTTTTGTAAATTGGCTGGTAGTTGTCGCTACTGTCAAAGCAGTGATTACAATAATAATTGAAAAAAGTTCAACTAAAATATGAAAAACAAGGTAATTGGTCTTCATTAATACAAAAATGCTAATCAACACTAAAATAATAGGGGGAAAAAATATTTTCTTTAAATTAGGTTGAATCGGTCCTGTCAAAAGCGCACCTTGTTGACTATCCATAGTTAAATTCGCTAAGAATTGTGTATTATCTAATTAGAGAATAGTTAATTTTTTGCTTATTCGGAATAGGCGGACAATCGTATTTTGCTATCCAAGTTTGAAAAGAGCTTGGTCACAAGCGCAGCGAATAGTGGCTGAGTTTGAATGCAAGATTTTCATTCGCCATTAAGAGCCAATAAAAGAAGTGCTGACAGCACCCCTTTTGATTTAGCAAGAATTCAGTTGGCTAAGGACCGACGTTCTGACCTAAGGCTGGATTTCCTCTAGCAGTTCGCTCAAAGTCGACATTGATTAATGTGACCTGTCTATCTGCCGGCTGACGGATACCCCATGCACCCGCAGTGCCTATATTAGCAATGGCTTGGATATTAAATCTCGTATCACGTATTAATCCGGTATTTAGAATTGCGCTGTTGTTGTTAATTCCCATCGCTTGAATCAACGTTAGATTATTAATACCTGCTTCTCCAACAATATTAAATCTTGAAAGTCCTGAGATACTGAAGTCGCTTGTATCATTTAATGCGATGCCTTGTGCAACCATGACAGGTACAAGGGACGTGTTAGTCGTAGTCGCTGTCGCTCCTAATGTTGAATTAAACATGTCCAATACAGTTCGACCATTTAACTCCATACTAGTTGCAACCATAGGTAGCGGAGCTTGTGCTGGAAAATTTGTAGCTCTCGCAATTACCGCGCTTCTAAGTAGCACAAGATTCGTGTTATTAGCGCGAAGTCCGGTGATTGTTCGTGAGTTGGTGTTTGTCGCAAAAATTGCCGAATCAATGATGCTAACAACATTACGTGCACCATTTTGACTTATTATATCTACGCCTAAGGTATAGGTGTTGGAGTTGCGTGCTGTACCTATATAGTCATTTCTTAGTATGGTTCTTCCTGATATAGTCATTCCAACATTTTGCCTAGGTTGCAAACTGAATAGCTGAAATTCTTGAGAGAAAGGAAGTGCTGAGTCTAGTATTTGATTATCAAGAATAATATTGCTTACTTCGTTATTACCACTTGAATCAAGGCCACCAATCAATTTAGCCCTTTCTTCGCCATAGGCAGGTTTTTTAAAATCAAGCGTGCGACCGTCGATAGATTGTCCTTGATTTAAACGAATTCGCCCGCTTTCTGTAGGGTCTAATAAATAGGTGCCTGTTGCTAAGTCGAGCGTATCAATAGGATCCAGAGCGCTAATGGTATCAATCTCAGACTGGGTCAACCCAGTACTAGTACATGGATGTTCTGCTGTACAATTGCTTAAACCCTTTGCCGCATCAAAGTTTTCCCCGCCTGGTTTAAAAAACCAGATGTGGTCTTTCTCAACCAGATTCGCTCCGTTATCTATCCATGCTCGTTCTGTGGGAATGCTGGTACCTTTATCAAGCGTGCCTAAATTACGGCGAACAGGATCAAGCATCCGTCCTTCCTGCGGGTTAATTGCACCGAACCGCAAACGTACCGTTAACATGAAGGTATTGTCGTGTAAATTATCGTAAGAGTCTTGGGCTAACAGAGTCACACGGTCATTGAATGGGTATTCAACGGTGCCAATGATCCCGCGCATGTCATTCATCTCTTTAAAGTTAAAGTAATAACCGCCTAAAGCCAATCTTAAATTATTTAAGGGCAAAACCCGGTAACCCACCTCCGCATCGATACCTCGGCCGGCGGTTTCGGTATCAACAAACAGATGGTCAAATTGTTTATGTTCTGAAAAACTAACGAAACGATAGTCGCCAACCTCATCTGCCCAGACGCTGCTAAAAATTTTGCTGCGGGAGCCTACCGGGAAATAACCGTTAAGATGGGCATCCCATTGGGCGTTCATACCTTCAATACCCGGATTTAACGAAAAAAAGCGTTTATTGCTTGTTGATTCATTGTGATCAGCAAACACATATCCACCGAAAATATTAGAACCGAAGGTTTGCCGGAAACCGCCCGCGATGCCTCCAAACCAGCTATCATGCCGATAATATTTTCCCTGCAGCCCTCCATACACCATCCCACGCTCACTGCCAAATAGAGGCAACATAAAATCACCTCGACTACCCGCTGTTGTTCCGGCTGTGCCATCACCAAGTAAACGAGCAGGGAGGGGGAAAATGTCGCCAGCACCAAAGCTAGGAAAGATTAAAGCAAATGAGCTAATTGCCAACAGAGTGCGAAGGTATAAGGTCATAAGGTAGTTCTTTTTTTTTAATTATCTAAGAAATATCAATTAAATAAGAAGTTAAGTCAACCCTGATAAAAAAATCCCTTCGCAAAAACCCGAATCCGCTTAATAAAAGTCTAAGGACGGTTTGATTTTACTATGGATGCTCCATTTCTCTTAACTTGAAAGTGGCTAAGCCTAATGTTTGTGATCTAGAAGTTAGAATAGCTAATATTCACTTTTCAATTTTAATAAAACGTCTTAGAGCCTTCTCTCTTATACTCCCATATTGAATATCTAATATGCCGATATAGTTCATTTTTACAGTTGTAAAACAGGGTTGTTCACCTGATTAAAAAAATGGTAATAACTTAATTGAAATTTAATTTGCTCAGGAGAATCTGACACCCCGCAGGCAAGCCTGGGGGTATAGAGTAGATAGTATTGTATGGGGCCAAGATGTTGTTGGGTATGGCTTACACAGAACAATAGGCAGTAACAACGTTTTGACCTCGATTGGTTAATCTTACTTTAGCTCCGGAATCTGCTGAGAGAGTTATCTGCTGTCCTTGATGAACGGTGATTACTATTGGAGGGTCGCCTGCAGAAATAGTTTGCTCGTTTATCTTGCCCGATTTGCTAAGTGCCTCAATAAGGAAATCGTCGCTTGGATCTTCGCTATCAAAAGTACAAGTTGCTGTTACTGACCAGAACCAATAATTAGCAAGTATCTGAGGTTCACCAGGAAAAAACTCATATTTAATGCCAGGTCCTAGCATGTAGACATTCGTCTTTGCGAACACGCTAGCACTGAAAAGGGCACCTGCCCATAACAAACCATAACAAATTTTTCGAAGCATAAAGTCTCCTGGTTAAAAAAAAGCTAAGATACCGTTATTTTGATATCAAGGCAATGAGGGATTTGAGGAGGAAGGCACGCTTCGAGAGAGTAAATGAAAAAGCTACTTTGTTTAAAGTTTAAAAAACCTGACGAAGAATTTGCTTCGTCAGGTTTTGATGGAGCTATATTTCTGTTAAAGCTTTAGCAATTGATTCAGTCATTACTTTTGCATCGCCAAAAAGCATATAAGTATTGTCATGATAGAACAAATCATTTTCTACGCCAGCATAGCCTGGGGAAAGACTTCTCTTCACAAAGAGAATAGTTTTTGCTTTTTCAACCTCAAGCACTGGCATACCGTAGATAGGAGATCCTGGATCAGTTTTTGCGGCTGGGTTAGTAATATCATTTGCTCCAATAACAAAAGCTACATCCGCTGTTGCGAAATCACGATTGATTTCGCTTTGTTCAAAAACACGATCGTAAGGAATATTGGCTTCGGCTAAAAGCACATTCATATGACCTGGCATTCGACCCGCGACAGGATGAATAGCGAAGCGTACACGAATTGAGCGTTTTTCTAGTGCGTCAACGAGCTCTTTTACAGCATGTTGTGCATGGGCAACAGCCATTCCATAGCCTGGGACAATAATGACATCTTTGGCATTAGATAATAAGAAGGCTGCATCTTCGCCATTCGCCTGCCTGATTTGTTGGCCTTCATGGCGGGAGCTACTGCTAGATGAATCCGCTGCATTAATGCCGCCAAAAATGACATTGATAATCGAACGATTCATACCTACACACATGATATAACTCAAAATTGCCCCGCTCGCACCCACCAATGCACCTGTAATGACTAACAAGTGATTACTGAGGGTAAATCCGATACCCGCTGCAGCCCATCCTGAGTAAGAGTTTAACATTGAGATAACAACGGGCATATCAGCACCGCCGATGGGAACAATCAGTAATAGTCCAATTAAAAACGACAGCAAAGCCAAGATACTAAATGCATAGAATGATTGCTTTAAAACAAAGAAAATGAGCAGGGCTAAGATAACCAGCCCTATGATCAAGTTAACAAATTTCTGACCAGTAAAACGAATCGGTTTTCCTGTCATCCACCCTTGCAGTTTCAAAAAGGCAATAATAGACCCCGAAAAAGTAATTGCCCCGATAATCAAGCCTAGGCTCATTTCAATAAGGCTCGCAGTTTCAATATTTCCTGGGGTACCAATATGGAAAGAATGGGGTGATAAAAAAGCACAAAAGGCAACCAACACTGCGGCTAAACCCACGAGTGAGTGAAATCCAGCCACTAATTGTGGAATTGCCGTCATGTTAATTTTAAGAGCGATGAATGTACCGATAGCGCCGCCTGCGAGAATAAGTACAATGAGCAACCAGTGATGACTAACAGAAGGCATCATTAAGGTGGAGATAATGGCAAGAGCCATACCACAAATACCAAGTAAATTACCCCGTCGCGCCGATGAAGGACTGGCAAGCCCTTTAAGGGCTAGAATAAAGCATATTGCTGCAATGAGGTATAAAAATGGAACTGATGATGTCATGTGATATCCGTCCTATAACGCTTAATGTCCTAAACGCCTCACCGGAATGTGGGCGGGTTACATAGTTATTTTTTTGAACTTTTATACATCCGTAACATTCTTTGCGTCACCACAAAGCCGCCAAATATATTTATAGCGGTGATAAAAATGGCCAAACCACCCAGATAAGTGATGGAACCCATCAATTGAGTGCCAGCAGCAATCAACGCACCCAATATGATAATACTAGAGATAGCATTGGTTACCGACATAAGGGGGGTATGCAGGGCAGGTGTTACTTTCCAAACAACGTAGTAACCGACAAAGCAAGCAAGAACAAAGATGGTTAGAATAGCAACATAAGGATTGCCTAGGGTATTGATGCTAGTCATAGCGTTTCCTTAGCCATTTGAAACGGCAAATAATTCCCATCGTGACAAAGTATGGCTTGTTTCACAATTTCATCTTCTTTATTAAAAGCCAATTCAGTGGAGGCACCCACTAACAATGTAACCAAATGCACCAGATTGTTGGCATACAATTCACTTGCTGTTGCCGGGATTAGCCCGGCTAAATTGCTGTAACCGATAATGGTAACTTCGCCCTCCTTGACCACTTTATCGCGCAGGCTCAATTCGCAATTGCCCCCGCGAGAGGTCGCTAAATCAACAATCACAGAACCAGCTTTCATTTGCTCAACGGTTTTTTTTGTAAGTAGTATTGGTGCTCTTTTACCAGGAATAAGCGCAGTTGAGACAATAATGTCAGACTGCTTAGCATATTGGTCAATAAGTTCAGCTTGCATGCGTCTGTATTCTTCACTGGTTTCTGCTGCATATCCGCCACTAGTTTCAGCATCTTGCCCGTCACCCACTTCGATGAACTCAGCGCCTAAGCTTTCAACTTGTTCCTTTGCAGCCCGACGCACATCAAATGCATAAACGACTGCACCTAACCGTTTAGCAGTGGCAATTGCTTGTAAACCAGCCACACCTGCGCCCAAAATGAGTATCTTTGCTGGATGAATCATACCTGCTGCGGTCATCATCATAGGCACTGCACGGTTAAAGTGTGCGACCCCTTCAAGAACCCCGCGATACCCAGCTAAATTGGCTTGGGAAGACAAGCTATCCATGCTTTGCGCCCGAC
Organism: Legionella micdadei; assembly: GCF_000953635.1. NCBI lineage: Bacteria > Pseudomonadati > Pseudomonadota > Gammaproteobacteria > Legionellales > Legionellaceae > Legionella > Legionella micdadei. Next base: position 2,083,443 of record NZ_LN614830.1, on the reverse strand, counting down.
TGATTCGAGGAATCAGGTTCATCGAAAAAATACTCATTTTTTCTTTAGAAGCCCAAGTCAGTAACTCGCTCGATTGATCATTATCGATATGGCCTATCACTAAACTATGCGGAGCTAAGCCTTGAAGATCGGCGGGGGAAGGCTCATTGACACAAACCAGGATTTTTGCATTTTGCAATAATGCATCGCGACTATCAGCCACCTTTGCCCCCACTGCTTCATAATCAGAGTCACTAAAACCAGAAGCGTGGCCAGCATTTTTTTCACAAATCACTTCCAGGCCGAGTTTTAGATAGTGTTTGACTGCATTGGGTGTGATGGCGACACGAGTTTCATTAGAACTGTTCTCATTTAATGCGGCAATGATCATAGAGAAGTATCCATTTCACCTTAGATTTGCTTATCCTATTGTAATCCGGTTGATATTTCTAGCGTTTTTCTATTAATTCTCTATCTCTTTGCTTTGAGGCCTATTTAAATAGGCAAATTGTTGTCTATTTCCCTCACTTGCTATAAAGTACCTGCTACTTAGGTAAGTCCAACAATGAATATGGAAATACTCTGCTTTTGGGCAGGGATGGCTTGTGTTTATACCCGCTCGGCCTATCCTGTGCTTGTTCTGATTTTGAGTCAATTTTTAAACACCAATCGCTCGGCCATTGGATGGTTCTTCTTGGCAGTCCTCTGGGGACTTGTTCATCTATGGTGGGTGAATGATAGAGGAATGCCTGATCTTCGAGTTCTTGCAAATGCTAAGCTGCAAGGAACGGTAATATTGTTGCCGGCCCGAAGCCCCCATAAAACCCAATTTGAATTTGCTGTTACGCAATTAAATAAGCAAAACGTACAGTCTGTGGTTCTGCTCTCTTGCTATCGTCATTGTCCTGATTTTAAACCGGGTCAAATCTGGTCTTTAACCGTAAAACTAAAAAAGCCTGAAAATTTAGCTAATCCGGGCCACTTTGATTTTGTCGGCCAATTAAAGTCTCGCCATATTTATTGGACAGGCTATATCAAGCAAGCAACCAGGTTGAGTGAGACGGCAAATCCACAATATTTGCTGGCCATCCGCGAGAAACTTGCTGAAACACTAAGTCACTCGGTTACAGAGACTCCTGTTTTAGGTGTTTTACAGGCTTTGACCCTCGGTGTTACGTCGAATGTTGATCAATCCCACTGGGATTTGTTTCGTCGCACGGGGACTACCCACCTGATGGTTATTTCCGGATCGCATATTGGTTTAATCGTTGGGTTTAGTTATTGGCTAATAAAGTGGCTATGGTCCCGTTCTAGTCGATTTTGTTTGTATTGCCCTGCTGCAAAAATTGCAACAGGGATAAGTATAGCGATGGGGTTTACCTACGCCTTATTAGCAGGATTCGCTCCGCCTTCCCAGCGTTCGATATTGGCTTGTTTTTTCTTGTTATTACGTAATTTTTTAAATTATCGGTTTACTGTATGGCAAGCCTGGCGATACGGCTTATTGATAGTTTTGTTGTATGAGCCTCATGCGGTGTTGTTGCCTGGGTTTTATTTATCGTTTATCGCGGTGGCTATTTTAATTTTAATTAATCAACGGGTGGGAGGCAGTGCGATTAAAAAAGCGATAGCTATTCAGGTAGCCTGCCTGTTTGGCTTGATGCCCCTTAGTTTATTTTGGTTTTCTTATGGCTCAATTAATGGATTTATAGCCAATTTTTTGGGTATTCCCTGGGTCGGGTTTTTAATTGTGCCGTTTGCGCTCATTCACCTTTTTTTACTTCAGTGCTTTGATATTCATTTTCTTGTTATTCCTGTTAAAAAATCGATTGAGTGGCTATTGTATTTTTTGCAATGGGTAGATTCATTTTCAATGTTAAATATCGATTTTTCATACACTGAACTGATGTTTCCATTAGCACTGATGTTGGTGATATTTGTTGGCTTATTTATGCCTATTAAAGCAATATTTCCAGCCCTAGTAGTTTTATTTTTTTCTAGCGTGTTTCCCGGCTATCCGCGAATTCAACCAGGGGGTGTAAAAATTGATGTTTTGGATGTTGGACAAGGATTAGCTGTTGTAGTCACTACTGCAAAGCATGTTTTGATTTATGATACAGGTATGAAGTTTTATCAGGGCGGTGATATGGGTAAATTTGCCATCATCCCCTATCTTAATACCTTAGGCATTAAAAAAATCGATAAAGTAATTGTCAGCCATCCTGATTTGGATCATCGTGGAGGCCTATCCTCTCTTGAAGAGAGGTATGGTATTGCAGAGCTTTTGGTCGATAACCCTGCCTTTTATCATCGAGGCAAAACTTGCCATCAATACCCCGCATGGCAATGGGAAGGGGTTTCTTTCCGCTTTCTAGCAGTTGATCAAACGCATAACACTAAAAATAATAATTCTTGCATTTTGCAAATAGAACATTCTGCAGGCAAAGTGCTATTAACAGGCGATATTGAAAAATCAGCTGAAAATTATTTGGTTTCTACCTATGGGGATCAGCTTCGCTCAGATATTTTGCTGGTGCCTCATCATGGTAGTAAAACATCCTCTTCCTTTGCATTTATAAAGCAAGTTCGCCCACAATTCGCGATTATTTCATCGGGTTTTGATAATCGCTATCATTTTCCCCATCAACAGACTTTACGCACGTTCGCCAAACAAAAAATTCCAATTTACAATACAGCACAGTGCGGCATGATTTCTATTGAACTTACCAAAAAAAATAAGCCAATTTCACCAACCTGTTTTAGAAACTCTTTGTATGATTAAACTTCTCATTGACAATAAAATAAACACAATGTACCATCAACCCATCTTTTTCTTCCAGGCTTAAATCATGGTGCGTGTTGTTGCTGGCTTGTTGGGATTTTTGGGACTTCTTATTAGTTTTGCAATAAATGCCGCCAGCACTGAATGCCAACAACATCAATGTGTCGCAGTGGTTGATGCAGGCAGCACGGGATCTCGATTACATATTTATGCCTACGACACTGACCTATCCAATACACCTATCAATATTAAAGAATTGTGGTCTAAAAAGATCAAGCCTGGCATAGCCACGATTGAATCTAATCAAGCAACGGTTGATGCTTACCTGACTATCTTATTTTCAGGTGCACCTGAAGGGAATTTGCCAGTTTATTTTTATGCAACTGCCGGTATGCGTTTACTTCCCGCCCCAAAGCAGAAGCATTTTTATAACTTAGTACAAAATTGGTTTGCCAATCAGTCCCAATGGCAATTAAAAAGCTCTAAAACGATCACTGGCAGCGAGGAAGGGTTATACGGTTGGCTGGCAGTGAATTATAAGTTAGGTACACTTAACACTGAGGGTAAAAATACTGTCGGCACCATGGATATGGGCGGCGCGTCTGTGCAAATTGCTTTCCCTGTTGAGAGAACAGATGGAATAAAGGCTACTGATATTCAGCAGATTGATCTTTATGGGCGCCATTTGCAGCTATTTGTTCACAGCTTTTTGGGGCTTGGTCAAACGGAAGTAACCCATCAATATCTCGACGCGACTTCTTGTTTTGCTAACGAATACGAGTTGCCGAATGGTTCAGCAGCTGAAGGAGAGGCTGCAACTTGTAAGGCAGAAGTGGCATCATTATTAAATGGCGTCCATCGAGTCAATCAAATTGTGCAACCAGCAATTGACGCAAACCCAATAAGCAATTGGTTTGTGATAGGAGGTATGGCCGAGCTTGTTCAATCGCCACCTTTTCAATTCCCTACCAATCAATTCACTAATGAATCGCTGCTTGAACAAGCCAACACTCAAGTTTGTCACCAACCATGGTCGTCTTTAAGCTCACTCTATCCAGGCAATGAATACCTGTATGGCTATTGCCTTTTCCCTGCTTATTATTATGCATTAATGGTCGATGGTTATGGTGTGCCGCCACAACAACCCATCAATTATCTCACCGCAAATCAGGTAGGGGATTGGACTTTAGGGGTGGTGTTTTCCCAGGTAGATAAAGCATAAAAAAGTTAAGGTTAAGGAAAAAATAACTTGTATAATAGAGGCCATTCCTATTTTGGTGTTCCTATTCCCAGGAATATTCATGAAAAAAGCGCCTAAATACACTGAGAGTTTTAATGCTTGGCGGTCAAACAAAGCAGCTATAGAAAGTGCCCAGCTAAAAACTGCTATTGAGATCAGCGACTACATCGAACGAGCAAGCTTCGATAACATTAAAGCTGATCTACAAGATAATCATTCTCCGCGGTTTGAAGAATTTAATCATTATGAAAAGCGCAGTATGGGAACCCTTGCTTTTGCAAGGCTCGCAGTTTTTGAATATTTAGAAAGCTCAAGTAGCACGGAAGAGGAAAGGCAAGTAATTATAAAAATAATACAATCCATAGAAAGCTTATATGAGAACCCCTATAACAATACAAAAGAGAATGTTGAACGATTAGTCAAAGAGTTTGGACGATGGATTAATGAATTTGCTGACAAAAATCCAAATAAAAGGGAAGTAAAAGAGGCATGTAAAGCCATTTATGCCGTACTAAAAATTATTGATATAACCATGACGAGTATACCAAGCTGGATTAAGTTTGCAGCTCGTACTGCCGGCATCAATATTGATGAGCTTCAAGAAAAAATCAGGGAGTTAATTAACACTACTGAAGAAAAAAATAAAATATTAGAGAGACAAACCCAGCTACTAAGCCTTCAAGATTCTTCTTCACCAAAATCCCTCCTTGATTCCCTGTATGCTATTGATTTACAAATAATTAATGATTCCTCGATTTCAATGCTTGAACGTATTGAGACCGTGAGAGAGAGAACAGAAAGGATACCGGATGATCTTTGGTCTCTGAAAGCAGCTATCGATAGTGAACAAATGCTATTAAAGCAAAAGGAAAATGCTGAACTACTCCTGCAAGCGCTTAAACAAAATAATCAAAAGGTTACTGGCAGATTATATATCTTAGAATTTATCAATAAAAACCGTAAAAAATTTGATGACGTTATCACTGCTACCGATAATACGGAGGATAAACGCGATCTGCTGAAAAAAAAAGAGGAACTTGCCCAGCCTTCCCTTTATAGGAAAGCCGTTTCATCCATGCAATATTCAACTAGCCTGCTTACCTCTATACCGGCAAGTGTATTTCGTTATGCGACTCCTAAATTTGCACAAAAAATTTCGAGTTACTTACCCGATACTATTGATAGTGAGACAAAGATAAAACTTGAAATTGTCATCAATACGCATCTTGAAAAAATATCAGACGAGTTAAAAACAGTAAGGGAGAGAATCAAGGACGAAAGCGAAAAAGTGACTTGTGGAGATAAGACGGTTGAACAAGTGATTCAAAATTGCGAATTGGAGGAACTTATTAATGCAGCTCAAGTGCTATCAACATCAAAGTCAGATACAATTCAAACCCTGGTTCAATATAAGGAACTGTGTAGAATAGTTGAAAACGGAAAAAGGGTGCTTATGTTAGCCGCAAATTATGAGGGCGAATTGGAAGCACTCATTAAGAAGCATGACGGTTTTATGGTAAAGCTATCCAATTTCCTCGCCCAATTTTTCTCTGTCTGCAAATCCGAGACGGCGAAAACCTTGGATCGCGCTGGAGAGCTTAAAGAAAACATCCAAAATTTTAAACTAGAATACGGGCCTACTATCCAGGAGGCTCAACAAAAAATAGAAAGCAGTACCCATATCCCTGAAAGAATCAAAGCTGCGGTTATCGAACAATTAAATATAGCAGTAGAAGTTAAACCAACATCCAAAATCACCGATAAACTAGAGTATTTAAGCGCCAAAAAGCACTATGAGTTAGTTGAGAAGGGATTTTTCTGCCTCAAGAAAGTCGCAATTTCATCAGCAAAACCAAGTCAAAAGCAAACAGCAGATATCCTAGCCCTTCAAGTTGCCCCAGCTGTGTAATTCCTATAGCTTCAGAATCTATCTAAAACAACATTTGGATCTTGCACCCAATTCTCTAGCAAGTATATACTGCGCAAGTTCGCCGTTGTAGCTCAGTCGGTAGAGCAATTGATTCGTAATCAATAGGTCCGCGGTTCGATTCCGCGCAACGGCATAGTAGAATCAATATGTTACAGTCTAAAATTAGCCAAATTATAATTCTGAGATTAAAAACGTTCCTCTAAACGTTGGGTCTTTCCCAATTACGGGGGCACTAATCGTTAGCAACAGAGCACCCTAACACGCGTTCTATAATTTTCAAAGTTTTTAAACCGATAAGCTCTACGCTGAATGAGTTTCATTTTTCGATGAAAGCCTTCGGTTATCCCGTTGTTCTTAGTGAATCGGAGCATTCTTGCGACTTCATCTTTCCATCTAAATAAGGTATTTCCTAAGGTTTTCAAAGGTTGAAAAGGACTGTGTCTAAGTTCGTTTATCATTTCTAAGAAACGGGGTAATAAGCGTTTGCACTCTTTAGCGGTGCAATGCTTTTTAGTGAGTAATTGATGTAGTTCTTGCTTAAAATCATAAATGGCAGCAATGGCCGGCTGTTGTTCAAGATAGTGATTACGAAGAGAGAGCCTCTTAGTTGTTAAGTTTTCCGGGTTGGTTTTAAGCGCTGCTAATAAACCTCGCTGATACTTGATGGTTGGGTCAATTTGATGAAAGGTTTGTAAGGTGAGCTGATTAATAAGTCTTATAACATGGAATCTGTCAGCCACGATTTGCGCGTTAGGAAAGTGCTGTTTCACCAGTGCTCGGTAACTCGTGCTTAAATCAATACAAACGACTTTCACCCGCTCTTTACCCTCCAAGTTTTTAAAATAGTCTTTTAAATCAGCTGAAGAACGACCTTTAACAATATCAAATACTTTATGTTTTCTAAGGTCGCAAAGTGTAGTTGCATATCGTTGTTTACGGCTAAAGGAATGTTCATCTATTCCAAGAACAGCTGGACAAGGTGCATTCTTTAGTTCTCGTTCTTGTTCTCGATAGTGCTGCTGATACCAGCGCTCAATGGTTGCTTTGCCTTTGCTATATTGCTTAGCAAGGTCTTTTTGCGATATGCCACGGGTATGGTCATGGAAAACAGCTGCCTGCAAACGCCAAGTTGAACGTTGATACTTATTAATCCCAGGAAACTGTTGATTCCCATAACGCTTACAGCTATTGCAATACAGCTTATAAGCCTTAAAGTGTAACTCGCTTCGTCGGTGGCCAATTAATTCATGCGCCACCCGTCGCATATACGACGCTTTTTTACGAACCTCTTTGCTAGCGCAATGGCCACAACGCGCTTTGCGATTATAAGATAACTCCAAAATTAAGGGTTGATAACCACTTACTTTTTTGATGGTAAATCCAGGTAAATTTAGGATAAGATCATTCTTCGGCACTTTAATCTCCTTTTGACCGTCAAATCAAAGGGTTAGTCTATACTAACTCGATTAAAGTGCCCCCGTTTTTGAGAAAGAGCCGAAATTTTCCTAGGTACCCAGTAAGTTTCTCATATGTTGTTCTTTACTCTTCTTTTTTGGTTGTTGTGGGCATTGTTATTTACAACAATACCCCCAATACAAAAAACCTTAATTTCTTTGCGGGAAGAGGAAGTAATTCTCATTTTCAACTAATCCGATAGATCCTGCAGAGTTAATGATTCGATCGACTCTCGCATTTTTTCCTGTCGCAGATATTAAGAACAAATTATTAATTACCTGAGAAAAGCTATCTAAATTAGCGCCAGATCGAACAAAAGTTGCGTTAATAATACCAATTGCTGCTGTAGGATCACTATTTCCTGGGGACAAAGCACTAATGTTGAAAATGTTTCCAACCACATTCATTGTACTTTGATCTCGCGCGTCAATACCTTCCGCTACCAATAGTCCTCGCCCAGGGGAAGTTACGCTAACATTATAATTCACGTTTTGTGAAGTAAACCTACTCCTTTGTGTGAGTTCAACACCTATACCAGTAGTTCTACTATTATCACCTGGGGTATGTGCCCTTACATTAATTATTGAATTACGAATATCTAAAACTGCATTTCGTGAATCCACCCCTCTTACCGGGACATTCACTCCGCTGGCATTAATTTCACTCCCAATAATTAATGCAGAGGTGGCATTGTTGACTCTAACCCCAGTACTATAACCATTCAGATCATTCGGTGTACCTATGGTGGAATTCACAAGCGAATTATTTCCGCTTAAGGTCATACCAATTCGCTGGGAGGTAACCGTCTGCGGTATATTTTCTTGAGAAAAAGCTAAGGCAGAATAACCGATTTGATTAACCAGGATTATATTACTTATATTACTACCAAACGCATCGATACCACCCACAGCTATTGGTCTTTCATTCCCAAATGCTGGTTTTTTAAAATCAAATGTTCTGCCGTCAAGCGATTGGCCAGGATTCAAACGAATTCGCTCAGTGTCTGATGTATCTAATAAATAATAACCGGTCGCTAAATCAAAGGTATCAATAGGGTCTAAAGAACTAATTGTGTCAACTTCAGACTGCGTTATCTCTGTATTTGTACAAGGTTTCTCCGCTGTGCAATTATTTAAACCTTCGGCAGCATTAAAAGTTTCTCCACCCGGTTTAAAAAACCAGATATGGTCTTTCTCAACAAGATTCGAGCCATTATCAACCCATCCCCGTTCGGTTGGAATGGCTGTACCACTATCCAGCGTGCTCAAATTACGACGGATAGATTCAAGCATGCGTCCTTCGCTTGGATTAATCGCGCCAAAGCGTAATCGTACGGTTAACATAAAGGTATTGTTGTGCAAATTATCGTAAGAATCTTGGGCTAAAACGGTAATTCGATCATTGAACGGGTATTCGATTGTTCCAATGATACCGCGCATATCCTTCATGTCGTGAAAGTTAAAATAATAACCACCTAAGGCTAGTCTTAAATTGTTAAAGGATTGAATACGATAACCTACCTCGGCATCAACTCCTCGGCCTGCCGTTTCTGTATCTACCAAAATATGATCAAACTGTTTATGTCCTGAAAAACTAACAAAGCGGTAATCACCGAGTTCATCGGCCCAGGCGCTGCGAAAGGTTTTGCTGCGGGAACCTATCGGAAAATAGCCATTTAGATGCCCATCCAATTGGGCGCTCATCGCTTCAATACCAGGGTTTAACGACCAGAAATGTTTGTTACTGGTTGACTCACTGCGATCGGCGAATAGATAACCCCCTAAAATATACGGGCCAAAAGTTTGGCGCAAACCACCCGCAATCCCGCTAAACCAGCTATCATGACGATAATATTTTCCCTGCAAATCGCCATAGATTATCCCGCGTTCGCTACCAAATAACGGCACCATTAAGTCACCGCGGGTTCCTGCAGTGGTTCCAGCAGTACCATCGCCCAGTAAACGTGCGGGCAATGGAAAACTATCACCCCCGGCAAAGCCTGATGAACTAAAGAATAGGGAAAAAGATATCAACAGAGCCTGATAATTTAAATTCGTCATAAAATGGAGTTTTTATTATTCAATAAAAAACTTTCTCTTAATTATTGAAGAATGTCAATGAGTTAGCAGTAGCGATAGAATGTGTTACTTAAACATAGAGATGGTTGAGACAATAAAAAATAAATCACGACTCGAGGACAAATTGGGGGAAACTGTATCGGTTTAATTAAGGAGCTTTACAATTCCAATCTGAGGCTTTCATCCGTTTTGAATGCTATATCTACTACACCCCTAGGTTTAAACATAGCTAAAAAATGGTTATACATTTCTGACCTATTTTCACCTCCTGCTGTTGTTAAAAGTAAGTTTTGTCCATATTCTGCTATATCTTCAACGATTCGTTCATGCCGGTAATAAGCTAAAATTGTTCTATTTATTTCAATCTTTCCGTAGCCTTTGTAGAAAAGGGCCTCCTCATGTGGTTTATTCCAAACATTAGCGACACCGCCCCCGATAAACATGAGGTCGCGTTCTTTGGGTGCAATGATAGGATCATCCCAATCCACGATATAAATAGTATTATCATTATTTATCAGTATATTGCCACCATGAATATCCGAATGGCACAGCACAAATTGGGGCGATTCGTTTTGAAGAATCTGAGCTAACTGTTCTGCTCGATCTACCAACCGCCGGATTATCATTATATTTTTTCGCATAAAAGCCAGCAATTTCAGAGCTACCTTGTCTCCATTTGCAGTAGCTTCAACGTGAGTGTAAAGGGTGCGAACAATTTGTCGCCATTTTGATGAAAAGGTTTCTTGCCTGAGCCGCTGCTTGATTGATGGAGGCACATTAATTTCATGAATCTGCTTTAGAGTTTTACCGAGTGTTAGCCATTGCTCATCTGTTAAAGCACGAGTAAAACCATTTTTTCCTTCGATGAATGGATACAAAATAAGAGTAAAGTCACCAATACTTTGAGTTAGATGCCCCTGCATGGTTTTAATTGGAGGGATAATCTGTTTAATTCCAACTTCATGCAATAGTTGCAATAGGGTGATACCAATATCGTGATGGTGGCCACATTTTAGCTTTACAAAATAAGAAGAGTTATCTTGTCCTATTGCTTTATATACAGATGCGTTGCTATCTGCACCCAAAGGAATAATCGTAAACTTAATAATTTTTATGCCGTAATGAGCATGAAGGCAATCAATAATACGTTGAGCTGAAAGGGATTGTTCTACTAGCATAGTGAAAGCCTTGTAATAATAAAATTATAACCTATCGAATTATTTGAAGTAATTTTTTAAATATTCATCAGATCAGGGAGGCAGAAAAGGCGGGATAGTCTAGTATTATAATAGCGATATTTCAGAGTGCAAACAATGCAATATTGACCAAGGAATCAGAATCTAAATTCAGGACAAAATTAGCGATTAATCATGAAAGTAGAAACTAGCTCGCGGCTATTTAAAATCCTTACTATCTGTATTGGAATCATTGTCCTCCTGGTTTTATTAATTAATTTCGTAGTGAATCTTGTTGCAAACCGTCTTGTACAATCGATGTTAAGTAAACCTACAAACTCCAATGCGACCAACCTCTATTTTATTCTGGATGTTAGAGCTTTTCCATACCCTAAAATTACTGTCAATGATCTAAATTATAAATATCAGGGGAAAACCGCCCTAAGTGTAAACAAAGCCTTCCTTGACTTTTCACTGATAGATCTCTTTAAAAAGAAATTGCATATTTATAGTATTCATGTTGATAAAATTTTCTTAAATTTACCAAATTTCCCAAAAGCTGATGAAAAACATCAAAATGAGAATATGACTATTCCTTCACAAGAGAAAAATCCCGCAAACCAATCACCTATAAAGGGTACCAATTTAAGAGTTGATGTGATTGATTTAAAAGATTTAAATATTATTTATTCATCTAAGGCGGCTCCCATCCATATCGGCACCATTAAAATCGACCAACTCTCTTCTGATAATAGGCAATTTCAAATCGCTGTGAATAGTGCGTATAAAGATCAACTCATGCAAGGATCCGCAACACTCCGTTTTGAGAAAGGCCTATTTGATTTTGCGGGAAAATTAACTATTGCTAATAATCAAATCGTTGTGAATTCTCAATATAAACAACAGAACTTGAATGGCCAAATAAAGGGGGCATTTAATAATCCCAAGGCCCTAGAATCTATAGTAGGAATTAGTGCGCAGAAATTACCAGCTCAATTTGAGGCAATTTTGCAGGGAAATAGTCAACAACTAACCATTGCCCCAATTCAGGTGCAGTACACTACAGGCGTGGTTCAAGCCGATTTTAACCTCAATACTGGACGGCCTATACAAGGTAACATAATTATACCTGAACAGTTGCTGGAACAATTAGCAGCAGGCGAACCTTCGAAAAATTGCCTTTTGCCTTTTATAGCAACCGAAATAATAAAAGGGATAAATATGAACCTGCAAATGATAATAGTTCCAGCTAATACAAATCAGAGCGCTAAAAAAAGTCTGATTCAAATCAATCCTGCCGGAATAAACCTTGAAAATGGGGTATTACCTGCAAATTTGCAGCAGGATTTTCTTTCTTGTTTTAATTACCAATTGCAGGAGGATATTACCAATTACGGCACAATAGGTTGGTAATGACAGCCTGTAATTTTTTTATTATTTTCATGTAGCAAGAAAATTAGTAAGCGTGCGTTAGACCTTGGGGCTTTTTTCTCAGGTAATATCAACAATAATCATATCATCGTCGATACGTACAGGATATATCCTAAGGTTTTTAGGTTTACTCATTTTACCTAATACTGTACCCACTGCAGGTGGCCAAGGTGACCAGCATTCGGGTTTACCTGTATCAAGATTAAAAGCACTTTTATGAAAAGGGCATACTATAGTGTTTTCATCCGTAATCATGGCTTTAGTCAAAGGTAATTTAAAATGTGGGCATTGAGAGGCAATGGCGTGGACTGAGTTATTATTCCAGATCAATAAAATTTTATGGCCATCAATTGTTTCACAGTGGCGACCTTTTTGTTGGAGTTGGCTTACTGTAATTGTTTGTTTCCAAGACATAATAATATTCCTTCGGTTTTTTAAGTATTACTCATTGGTATTTACCATAAATAGTTAAATAAATACCGCACTAGAGATAGTGGCTATCGCCTATACGATAGATTTTAACGGGATTGAATACAAGATGCTGGCTTTATTCTATTAAATAAAAGGAGCGTAAACTGCCTTAAGCATTCCGTTCTGAACAGTAGCAGCACATGGAGCCCGCTTATTTTTTATGTTTATGCCTATGATGAATATCAGGATAATGCCGGTGAGTGTGGATCATCGATTTATGTTCATGAGGATGAGCATGGGGTTCCATACCATCCCAAGGAAAATCATGCTTGTGCTGATGGTGTTCGTCGTGAACATGGCTGTGATAATGAAATAAATATTCATGAGTATGTCTATGCTCATGGCTTTCAGTTAAATGTATCCAAACGCCTATAGCCATTAATAAAGTTGCAATCCAAAACAGGGTAGACGTGGTACCCCCAAAAAATAAAATGGCTATCGCTGCCCCAATGAATGGAGCCGTTGAGAAATAAGCACCGGTTCTTGCTGTCCCTAAATTCCTTAAAGCTAATACGAATAAAACCAAACTGATGCCATAACCCAAAAGACCGATCATTAAGGCATAACTGATCTGTGTCCAATTGGGTATTGACAAGTGCAGCATAAAAGCAAGGCTGATGTTCGTTATACCCGCAACTAATCCTTTGGTGCTTGCAATAAACAAAGGGTCAGCTGTAGAGATACTTCTTGTCAGGTTATTATCAATCGCCCAACACAAACAAGCTAATGCGATAGCAATAGTCCCCATCCATTGGGGTTGACTTATTTGATTAGACCAAGTCAAAAGAATGCTGCCAATCACAATAAGCAACATGCCGAATATAATACGTCTGTCTGTGCTTTCTTTGAATAAGACCCAAGCTAACAATACAGTCAGTACTGCCTCCAAGTTAAGAAGCAACGAAGCTGTCGCTGCATTGGTTTGTGTCAAACCTAACATCAATAGAACTGGGCCTAGAACGCCACCAAATCCAATAACACATAACAACCATAACCATTCTTTTTTAAGTAATCCAGAGGGTTGCCAACCCCTGTCTTTAATTAATCGAAACAGCAGCAAACCTAGGCCGCTTCCTAAATATAACAAACCGGCTAATAAAACGGGTGGAATATTCCCGAGCAATTCCTTAGCAAATGGGATGCTTGCCCCAAATAAAATAGCGGCTGAAAATGCTGTTACTATGGAGGGCGATAAATGTGGTTTTGCATCCATTATTAGGACTCTTTAATAAGTGTATTCAGCGAGCATCGCGGTTTCTTGAAGCTGCTAGTAATTAGCAGCCACTAAAGTGAAGCCTTTTTAAGTAGATATTAGTCCGCTTACATCAAATATAGTGATTGGTGTATCAATCCCTTTCACTTTTACACGCAGATGACCATTGATTTCAATCTCGTTAGCTACTTCTTTGTATGTCGATTCAGAAATCAATATCTGGCCACCGAGACTAAGCTCTTGAATACGAGACGATAAATTGACCGGAGAGCCTATAGCGCTATATTGCATGCGTTTTTTTGAACCAATATTGCCAACGACCGCAACTCCTGTATTAATCCCAATCCCCATTTCCAAATGAGGCAAATTAAGTTTTTTATGAGAATAATTGAGTTTTTTTAATTCGCGCTGCATTTCTAAAGCACAAGTTACAGCACGCAGAGAGTCATTGCCTGAGGAATGCGGGGCGCCAAAAATAATCATGATGGCATCCCCAATAAAGGCATCAATTGTTCCTTGATATTTCTCTATTACCCGAACCATTCGGGTAAAATAAGTATTCAAGATGGAAACCAGTTTTTCTCCAGGAATTGCCTCAGATAAGGGGGTAAAGTTTCTCAAATCACTGAACATAACTGTTATTTTACTTTCATGCCCCCCCAATTTCTGATGTTCGCGGGATTCAAGAATAGTTTTAACAACATCATCGGACATGTAAAAACTAAACACCTTCCGAATAAACCGGTTTCGTAGTTCAAGTTGTTTTTTTATTTTTTGTAACAAAGAATTTGCTTTTCGTAAGCTTAACTGATCTTTGGCGATGTTTGCCAAATTCAGTAGTAGGTCAATTTGTTTCTCACTCAGTTCTTTAGGGGAAGTGTCTGCGAGGCAAAAAGTTCCAACGTTATAACCTTGTGGATCAGTTAAAGGAACGCCAGCATAAAATCGGATAAAAGGCTCGTGTTGCACAAGGGGGCTATTAGCAAATCGTTTATCAAGATAGGTGTCAGTAATAATGAGCGGTTCAGTTTTTTTGATGGTTTCATTGCAAAAAGCAATGTTTCGTGGGGTTTGTTTTTGTTTTAAACCATATTTTGATTTAAACCACTGTCTTTTTTCGTCAAGAAAGGCAATATAACAAATAGGAATCTGAAACAAATCAATTGCAAGACGCACGAGTCTGTCATAACTTTCTTCTGGCGCTGTGTCCATAATCTTAAGTGATTGCAAGGCATCAATTCTTCCTTGTTCTTCAAGTTTGTAAGGCTGAGGTTTACTCGCGTGCTTTGACATAGTTTAACCTGTAATTTTTTTAAATATGAATCTTCATTATTAATATAGTATTGATGAGTGAAGTAGAAAAATATAAGTGTCCTAATTTTAATGAATTCACTCAAAGTAGCTGAATTAACTAAATGTCAAAAATTCAAGAATCATATTTCCTTAAGGATAATTTTCTAAAATCATAAAAGGTAAGCCTTTTTGGATGAAGAAAATGGATTACGCAAACTTAAAAGAGTGGATAGAGAAATTAAAAGCTGCAAATGCACGTAGAGAGGATGTATATTCAGTTATTGGATCTTTAGAATACATTTTATCAAAGCCTTATGATAACAATTTTACGATAAGTAAGATCAGAAGCGAATTTCGAAAACTCATCGAAATAGATGGAATAATAAAAATTAATTATCCTCCATCTACTTCAACCGCAGGTATATTGTACGAAGATTTTACAAAGGAGTGGGTTCAGGATGAATTTGCTGCTTCTTATCCTAAAATTATAGGGGAAGTTAAATCGGAGCCTTCTGTTTTATCGCCACATCAAGAAAAACGTCCAGTCGCTTTACTCGATGTGGACGGAACTTTGATTATTAGAGATAAAACTAAAAATCAGGAGCAGCTTAATCAGAATTTACTCGATGCGTTGATGAAAAAGGGGATTTGGGATGTTTATCTTTTTACGGATATGTATTTTGATGAAAGACAATTACAGAATAGAAAGCAATTAATAGAACAATTAACCAGCCAGGGATTCCGTGTTCATGGTGTGATTACACCCTCTGATTATACGTGGGGTATAAGAAAGGAAATAGAACAATTAAACGATCTCTTTGTTAGCAAAAATATTGACATTCCAAATGGGCGTAACACAGATAAAATCGATGAATTATTAAATGATTTACCAGTCTTAAATGCTTTGCTTGAAAATCCATCTGAATCGCCAGATTTAGGGAGAGCTTTTGAAGAAATTGCTACGCGAGAGTCTTATCAAAGGCAAGATGCAGAAGATTCGATTAATTGCAAGCTTGCGCTTGATATAATCTCTTTAAAGCGCGGTACAGCATCCCCAAAAACGCTCATGTTTGAGCACTTCCTTAAGAAAAAACCGGATTGGGTGAGTGATATTTTTGTCTTCGACGATAAAAAAGAAAACCTTGATGCAGTGAAAGAAACCCTAAATGGTGAGCATGAAGATTTACAAGTATCAACCCTTTATGTAACCGAAAATACCTCGACAGCTGATTTCGAGTTTGAAATGGATATTGATTCTAACCCAGAAAATAAAACCCCATTAGATGCAGAGATTCGGGGCAGAATCAAAGCTGAGCTCGATGATTACATTCAATCACGCAGTACCGGGGGATTCTGGTTGTTCCACAATAAGCAAGGTTTAACAGAAGAAAAGGTTAAAAATGCCCGATTGTTACAAAAGCTTATTGATTCTGATGATGTTAAGACAGTAGGTGACGCAAAAAAATTGCTACATGATATCAAGAGCCTAAATAAGATTACAGAAAATGAGTTTGGTAAAACATACCTCAAGGGCGGGGGCAAATTTGATGCATTAATCGATGAGTTTAATAGTTGGTTAGAGCATCCAGATTTAAGTAGAAGCCAGGTATTGTTATAACCCTATTAAAGCGAAATCTCAATCTCAGATATTTTTGATTTTGTTTAAGTAAAACTTGAACTGCTGCGGTTTACGACTATGCTAATAAAGACAAGGATTACTGGATAACTCGAATAACTAGATGAATAGTAATGAATTAAAATCATTTTTAATGGTTTATGAATACCGCTCCTTTTCACTTGCGGCAAAACGTTTGTGTGTTACACAATCGGCTGTTAGCAAACGCATCAATAATTTGGAAAACGAATTTAAAGTTAAATTATTTGAAACGAGAGGGGGGATGATCTTCCCTACCATGGAAGGACAGCTGCTCATACCGTATGCCCGGTCTCTTTTACATACTATGTATAACGCTGCAGATAATTTAAAAAATCCCGATATCACAGAAATACCGGTTTTTATCGGTACCTCCACTTTTCCATCGTTACAATTGTTGCCCTTATTCATTGATTACTTGGTTGCAAATCAAATTAATTTTCCTAATTTTCATATTAAACAGATGCCGAAACAAGAGCTGATACCTGCGCTTCAAAACGGACTTGTGGATCTGGCTTTAACTACTGAAGATTTAGTGATTGACAGCGCTATTCTATCAAATCAGCTTGATGAAGAGGACGTGATGGTAGCTATATCGCCTAGACATGAATTAGCTAAAGAAAAATGCATTGATCTAGCAAAGCTTTCCCAATACCCATGTATCTTAACTGAACGAGGGTTTTCTATTCGTGATAATATAGAGCGTATTTTCTCTAAGCGAGAATTACCACTTCTAGTGGATCATGAGCTATTTTCTTTAGATGCAATCAAAAAATTGGTAAAAACAGGATTGGGTTGGAGTGTTTTGCCAAAACAATATTTCGATCCGGAGTTGTTGAAATTAGAAATAAACGATTACTCGGAAAAAATAAAATTATGTTGGTACTGCCACAAGAATCGTGCCCACTCTAAAATAATCCAGTACGTAGGCCAATTGTTAAACGAATCCCTCAATTATATCCGTGAACACCGCTAAGAAGGTATGGATCTTGTGGTGTTGCTCAAATGGAAGCTTGATAAACAAAGTCAACCATCAAATAATAAATAAAATTCCAGACTCATCTAAGCCGTAAGTAAATGAACGGAACAACGGTGGAGTGAATAAGGATACAAGGGATGCCCATCGCAGTTGTCATTCTTTTAATTGTGCTATTTGCTATTGCTTTTCGAAGAGTAATTAGAGTTGCTATTCCCATCTGGGTGATTATGGCTATCGGTGCGGTTGCAGCCTTATTACTCCAACAAATCACAGGGTTAAGTGCCCTCAAAGCGATTGAGCCTGAGGTGATGTTTTATCTTTTTGGTGTTTTTTTAATTTGCCAGGCTGCAGAGGATTGTGGTTATTTGGAACATCTAACTGACAAGATTTTTCGCCGCGCACGGACAGGAAAACAAGCGCTAGCAATCATTGTCTTTATCCTCGGATTAAGTGCAGCGCTATTAATGAATGATACGATTGCAATTATTGGTACACCGATTCTATTACAGTTGTGCAAATCACATAGGGGTTTAATCAAGCCTTTGTTATTTGGGTTGGCTTTCTCAATTACCGTTGGAAGCACCCTCAGCCCAATAGGGAATCCGCAAAATTTATTGATTGCAGTAAAAGGGGAAATCGTTTCTCCTTTTTTTGATTTTGTTTACTCTTTGCTCATCCCAACATTGCTTAGCCTAGTTGTGACTTATTTACTTATTTATTTTAAGTTTAAAACCATGCTAAACGAGCCTATTGAAAAGCCTATTCCTTTACCGATTAATAATTATCAGGTAGTCATCCTCGTTAAAATAAGTTTGGCGATAATGGTTGTTTTGGTCGGTGCGAAAATCATTATGGATTGTATCCAAACCGTCGTGCGAATTAATTTTAGCTACATTGCCCTTATCGCTGCTTTGCCTCTCCTGCTAAGTAAGCAGCGGTGGAATTTCATTAAGAAGCTTGATTGGGGAACATTGATTTTCTTCGCAAGTACTTTTGTGCTTATGCAGGCGGTTTGGGAGAGCGGATTTTTTCAAGCTAACATAAATCATTTTCATATTACTGTCACTCAGATCCCCGTTGTTTTGGCAATAAGTACCATTCTTAGTCAATTTATTTCTAATGTTCCCCTAGTGGCTTTGTACTTACCTTTACTCCTGCATCATCATTTGCCACACTCCCATCTCTTGGCTTTAGCAGTAGGCAGTACACTCGCTGGTAATTTATCGATATTAGGCGCTGCAAGTAACATCATCATTATTCAAAATAGTGAAAAAAGAGGGGTTAGAGGATTTGGATTTTTAGAGTTTATCAAACTGGGTTTGCCGTTAACTTTGATAACTATTCTGATATTTGCTTATTTTCTTTAGGAAAGTTTCTATTTTTATGGCAAGTTGCATTGTCCTAGCACAAATCGTGATGATGACAGTCGCATACTCGTCGGGATTTATTATCAATAACCTAGGTCGAAGCCTATTTTTTATTTGCCTTTTCTATTTTAATTCTTCAAGCCTCCTTAATTCTCAATCACAGAGAATTCATATCATCTTTTATGGCTCCAATTGTTAGATGGTATTAGCTCTGGTATCTTTGGTGCAATTGCGCTGGTTATAGTTTCCGATTTAGCAACCGGGACAGGAAGATTCAATTTTTTAGTAGGTGTTCTAGGGTTAAGCGTGGGTGTTGGCTCATCGCTCGGTAACATCATTGCTGGATGTATAACTCAATTGTTTGGTTTCCATTTAGGCTTTTTTTCCTTAGCTTGTTTGGCTACGATAGGTTTATGATTTTAGCTTTTATTTTGCTAGAGACAAAAAGAAAACAAGACAAATTGATTAAGAATTAGGGACGATTGGAAGAAATTTGCACTAAAAAGCGCTTGGTGCTAGCATTCATTCCTTTTTGATTGTTTATACGATTCATCCATAGAGTCGTAAGAAATTTCTCTAAGCTTCGGGATAACTATCATGCGAGATTTATATATTGTCGTAGAGTCAAATGATATTGATATTAACCAATTATTGCCTTTATTGAATTCATTTCAATACCCAGATTGTAAAATAAACTTTTCAGCCGTAAAACCTTTGCAATTTCAAGAGCCGGAATCTGTTCCTTATTACAAAAGTATGCCTGTTTATGCAATTAGCACGTATTGTTATTTCGGTGAGTCTGGGCCAAATAAACTCGTGGAGGATTTTGATGAGCTTAGACTAGTCGCTGAGCAGTTTGATATTTTTATAAAAGAATTATTAGCCCAAGATGTCAGATTTCGTGAGTGGGTTTTTAAACAGGATTCAGAATTCGAAACTGCTCGAACTGTGAATCAGTTTAATTTATCTAAACAAAGGCAAAAATGGGCTCTCGGCGATGTATTATCAGATTCTGCTCAAATGTTGAGACAGTTTAAATCTTCTTTTATCTCGCCTTCTTATCAGCCAACACTATTTTCTTTTGAGTCTGCTAAAGACCGTTATAATAGAAAAGCTGCTGTTGAATTTATTGCTGGGGGTGTAGTGGGCTTATTAAGCATATCTTTATTTCTTCTAGAGCCAGTGACTGCGTCTATCTTGGCTCTAGCAGCTGTCATCTTAATCTTTGCTGCTCTGTATAATTTGTCTAAGGCCAAGCAATTCGATGAATATCATCACAATAATGCTACAGAATCATTAATTGCATCATCCTAAACGTTAGCTTGGTTAGAGATAGAGCGCACTAACAATTTCAATTAGCGCTAAAAACTTTTATAGTTTTATTTTGGCATTGAAAAATGGGTTTTATTCCGACCTGTTTTAATAAATTACGGGAGATACAGCTCATCTTCGATTATAGGATTAAGAAATAACAAATAAATGGAGAGTCAATGCAACTGACATTTCTTGGTGCGACACAGACAGTAACAGGATCGAAGTATCTATTGGAACTGGACTCTAAGATCATTTTGATTGATTGTGGCCTGTTCCAAGGCTATAAAGAGTTGCGTTTACGGAACTGGGATAAATTTCCTATTAATCCTGCGGATATTGACGCTGTAATCCTAACTCACGCTCACATTGATCACTCAGGTTATTTGCCATTATTAGTAAAAAATGGATTTAAAGGCCCCATTTATGCCTCACCAGGCACAAGAGCGCTATCCTCAATCTTACTTCCAGACAGTGGCCACCTACAGGAAGCAGACGCTAAGTTTGCCAATAAACAAGGCTTTTCCAAACATAAGCCCGCTTTGCCTCTCTATACAGAAGCAGACGCAAGAAAGGCTTTATTGCAATTTGAAGAGGTTGATTTTGGAATCACGTATCCGCTTACAAACCAGGTCACATTCGAATTTTATCGTGCCGGCCATATTATTGGCGCTTCATTTGTCAAAATAAAAGGTAAGGGAATCTCGATTTTATTTTCAGGTGATATTGGTCGTCTACATGATCTTGTTATGCGGGCACCTACGGCAATCGAGGAAACCGATTATTTAGTTATGGAATCAACTTATGGTGATCGCTTACACGAGCCGACTGATCCACTTCGACAACTTAGCAGCATTATTAACCAAACTATCAAACGAAGCGGATCGATCATTATACCTGCCTTTGCGGTAGGCCGAGCACAATCGCTTCTCTATTACATCTATTTGCTTAAAAAGAGGGGGGAAATTCCGGATATTCCTGTGTTTTTAGATAGCCCCATGGCAATTGATGCGACTCGGATTTTGTATGCTTTTAGAGAAGATCATCGACTAAATGTAGAGCAATGCAAAGGGCTCTGTTCGGTCGCTACTTATGTGAATACACCAGAAGAGTCTAAGCAAATTGATTATCAAAAAGGAGTGCAAATAATTATTTCTGCAAGTGGAATGCTTGAAGGGGGGCGCATTTTGCACCATTTAAAAGTTTTTGCCCCCGATTATCGAAATACGATTATTCTTACTGGTTATCAGGCCGGAGGTACGCGGGGAGCACGATTATTACAAGGTGAGCGTGAACTGAAAATTCATGGACAAATGATTCCTATTCATGCTCAAGTCGAAGTGATAAGCAGTATTTCTGCTCATGCCGATTACCAAGAAATGTTGGAATGGTTAGCCAATTTTAAGCGACCCCCTAAAAAAATTTTCATTACCCACGGTCAGGCTCAAAGTTCAGTAGCTTTTAAGGAGAAAGTGGAAAAACGGTTTGGTTGGAAATGTGTTGTTCCTTTTTACTTACAATCAGAAAAACTTAAGTGAAAAAATTGAGTTAATGGATTCTTTCATTAGGAAACACGTTATTATTCTCGGAGGGACAGATTGAAACCCATCGTTTTTTTTCTAGTTGAATCATCCGTCATAGGCAAAAGAATAATAGAAGAGCTTGATGCTGAGTCAGGCGAGATGATATTGCGCCGTTTCCCTGATGAAGAATGGTACATAAAAATCAATTCAGATGTTAAAAACCGCGAACTGATCATGGTCGCAAGTCTAAACCAACCGGATAAAAAACTGTTGCCTATATTATTTTGGGCCCGTACCGCAAGAGAATTGGGCGCTGTAAAAATTGGCCTAATCGCGCCTTATCTTGCCTATCTACGTCAAGATACGCAATTTCAATCAGGTGAGGGAATAACCTCAAAATATTTTGCGACACTTTTATCAGAACATATGGATTGGTTGATAACGGTTGATCCCCATTTACACCGCTACAAATCACTTAATGAAATCTACGCCATGCCAACTTTGGTTTTGCATGCAACAAGTGATATCGCGAAATGGATTCAAATGCATGTAAAAAAGCCAATTCTCATTGGGCCTGATAGTGAAAGTGAACAATGGGTGTCAGAGATTGCAAAGCAAGCCAGAGCCCCCTATCTCATTGCAGAAAAGAGAAGGCGAGGGGATAAAGACGTACACGTTTCAATCCCACATATTGAAAATTTTGAATCATTTACTCCTGTGCTGGTTGATGACATTATTTCAACAGCAAGAACAATGGCTGCAGCAGCTGCACATTTAAAAAAACAAAAGATGGAATTGATTTATTGTATTGCTGTACATGCTATTTTTGCTGAAGATGCTTATCCCATTTTATTGGAAGCAGGCGCTTCTCATGTCGTAACATGCAATACCATTGAGCACAAAACTAATGCTATTGATGTGAGTGGAACTATCATTAACAAACTAATAAAAATGATTAAAAAATAATCAATATGCTTAACTTTTGCTTAATGTAAAAATGATATCATTTTCTATGTAGCAATTCGAGAAAAATATTTACTCCTAAGGTTAAAAATCACTCACATATTTTTGTCAATTGCTACAGCGCTTTTAGAATCGCCACCCATCAAAGGTTGGTTTGTAGTGATCTTAGCTTTCCCTATATCTACTTAAATCTCAATTCCGATGTACTATAGTTAATAGGACGATTCACCGTAAGACAGAAAGGAAAGAAAGTGGATGAAAGCCGCATTTATTACCAAAACAGGGCCTTCAAACTATATTAAGTATGAAGCATTACCTGTTCCTGATATTAAAAACAATGAGTTATTAGTCAAAACACAATTTGTGGCTGTCAATCCAGTCGATTGTTATATCCGTTCAGGTAAATACGCTATTCCACTTCAATTTCCTTACATAATTGGACGCGACTTTTGTGGTGTAGTTGAGAAAATCGGTCCGAAAGTGACTCAATTTAAACCCGGAGATAAGGTGTGGTCAAACTGCCAAGGTATTCATGGCCGTCAAGGATCGTTTGCAGAATATTTAGCTGTGGATGAGAGGACTGTTTTTCACCTCCCTAAAAATGCAAATCCCTTGGAAGCGATTGCAACATTTCACTCTGCCTTAACTGCAGTAGTGGGAATTTTTAGAGAAGCGATGCTCAAAAGGGGAGAAACCATTTTCATCAACGGTGGAGCGGGAAATGTCGGCTCCTTAGTTTGTCAAATCGCATCCTCATTAGGTGCCGCTGCTATTGTTTCAGCCTCTGGCGAACAAGATATTCAATGGTGTTATGAAAGTGGTGCTCAGCACGTCATTGATTACAAAGCTACTGATGTTACAATTGAGCTTAAAAAATTAGCACCTAAAGGTGTCGATGTTTTTTGGAATACGACCCTTGTCCATGATTTTGAACATTTTCTTCCATTGTTAGCCTACAAAGGACGTTATATTCTGATGTCCGGGTTGGGGCGAAAATCATTGATTGATGTTGGTGATTTATATACTAAAGATGCCTGTATTCACGGATTTGCGATAAGTAATTTAAGTGATGATGAATTAGTAGGGAACGCAGAAGCAATTAACCAATTACTTAGTAAAAATAGCATCAAATCTCGCATAGCTCATATCTTACCATTAAGCGAAGCGGCTGCTGCCCATAATTTATTGGAAAATACTAAAGTTAAAGGGAAAATAATTCTAACCTTAGAGTAATTACAGGCTTTCTTTGGATGAGTGAATGCCAATCCACCAAGAAGCTTATACGGGTCTTGTTTGCACCTATTCCCTAGGTGCAAAACGGGATTACTGCTTCGGCGTTGGAGAGGGAGATTCTACTTCTTGTTGTTGTGAAGAAGGTGTTTCACCATCGCCAGTTGTTTTACGATTATAAAAAAATCCTTGTGGATTAGTTTTCGAAGGGTGAAATCGTTCAGGAATGATTTTACTGAGAGGGGCGTTGCCTAATGTTGCGCCAACGCTTGCAACAATCGAAAAAACCCCTCCGGTGAGAATGGCGCGAATAGGTACTTGCTTGGCAGCATTGGCTAAAAAGGCTAATCCTGCCTCTTTAGGATTTTCTAGGTATGCTGCAGCTAATTTCTTGAGTATTGTAGCAGTGCTGTCAATCCTCAATTGTCCGTTAGTTACATTGGCATGCACAAGGGTATAATCTCTCAATAACGCAAAAGGGTAGGAGATAACCCCAGCACCTACACCAGTTAATGCTCCTGATAGAAGATGCCGTATTTTTTCGTCTTCTATTGGTAATCTTTTGGCTAGTTCTTCTTCAAGAACACATAATGCTCCAAAATTGGCAAAGCCTGCGAAATATTCTGACGGAAAACCGCCGGTCCACAACTGATAAAGATTATTCCTTGTGTACCATTTGAAACCTGAAGGCAACAGATTGGGTATTTTCCTTAATTGTGAGAGGGACTTTGGGATTTGAGTTACCACATAATCACCAAACGCAGCGGACATTACATAACCTGCTTTGTTTAAGTTAAGCCCCGATAATTTTTCTTCATGAGGTGTACTTTCTTTAACCTCGATTGGCTTATTGTTTTTAGCTGCAGTCACATAAGCAGTCCTTGCCGCAGAGCCTGCAAATGATGCGGAAGTTCCAGCATACAGTGCACGAAAAAATCCAAATGTTCCAATTGATGTAAGTGGATATTTGGGGAGCACAGTGCCATCTATAGTGAGATTAGTAAGCACGGTTTTTAGAGGGCTTTGGAAAATTACAACCCCACCGCAAGTAACTCCAGTAACGAATAAAAAGTTAAGGGCTTCCCATAATGGTTTGCTCAATTTGTAG
This sequence comes from Legionella micdadei, assembly GCF_000953635.1. Classification (NCBI taxonomy): domain Bacteria; kingdom Pseudomonadati; phylum Pseudomonadota; class Gammaproteobacteria; order Legionellales; family Legionellaceae; genus Legionella; species Legionella micdadei. Next base: position 2,058,261 of record NZ_LN614830.1, on the reverse strand, counting down.
CCTGATGTTGGCATGGATTTTGGGGTTGGTGTGCTTTGAGAAGCGCTTTCTGATTTGGTTGAGGGGTTCTGATCGACTCTTGTTTTCATTATTCTTACCGCCTTATTAATGCGAATTCGGCACAGAATATAGCGGGGAAATGTTAAGAAAATATTAAGAAAATATTAAGGGAATATTTTACACATAGTCTTCCATCTTTGGAGTAATTGAGCCCTAAAAGATTCATTTTGTCCATTTGGACACATAAAAACCCAATCCGGTTTATTCATTGACCTGAATGAGATAGAATAAAAAAGATTTTCAAATCAGAGTATTAATAAAGGAAAAATGTGTGATCAATGGATTAAGACCGCTTATTAAAGAAGCAGCACTTCATACTACTGGTGTGGTCACGTCGACTAGTGTGGCTTGGGCAACCTATAAAGCCACTAGCGCTATCTTTGGGTTTTTTAAGAAACCAGAAGACATGCCTTGCCCTCAAACAATGTTGAATTCCTCAGAAAAAGAGGGAACAAAGCTTGCGCCAACCCCTTCCTTTTGAGAGCCATTATTACTCTGCGAGAACTCTTCTTATCAAAAGGATGTTCTATACTTTTAAATAAGGTTGTCATAAGGAAATTGAGCATGGGAATAAAAAGCTATTTAAATCCACAACCGTCCGCTGTTGAAAGAGAAGATAAAAATTGTGTGAAGCCAAAACCAACCAATTTAGATGGTTCTGAATTTGAAAAAAATGATAAAGAGAAAAATGAAAGAGTCATTCGAAGAGGATGTAATCGCTAGTTTAGAAGGAAATTGGTTATTTTATCGAAATCTTGAACTGCTCCGCTAAAACATTATTGATATGCTAAACTCCGCAGAGCGACCCGCTGTTTTTCTGTTGTGATCGAAAACAGAAAAAATTTTGAATCATGGTTAATCACCTAATATTTACTTAATACTCTTAGTTTAGAATATCGACTCTCTTATTCAGTAGTTGATCTAATTTTGAAAGAAAAAATCGACGAGTTATGCGCTTACTTCTCGCTAAGTGAATATAAAGCAATGGTTTTTGGCAAATGGGCTAGGCCCCTGCACACTTCAAAAACAACAATAAACTACACGTTTGATATTCATTCAATGTCTCAGGAATTAAAAAGTGAGTTGGAGGTAAGCTTCCCTAACATTACGATGAGTTCCCTGCCCCAAGTCAGTAGAGAAAAAGTTCAAGAAAACCTAGACTTTTGGCGGCTAGCGTGTGGCAGTACAATTGAATTTAATTATGTGCCTAAGCTAGAGTCTGATCAGCCAGGAATTACGTTTGTTGCAAGTGATAATATTAAAGGTGCGGCTGGTATAACAAACTATAATTTCATTCCGGGTAATGACAATTTGTTAAACCAAGTTTTGGTCTGTTTACCCAGCACAGTAAAGCAAAGAGTTTATGCCCATGAGATAGGTCATTCTTTAGGTTTCCTACACTCTCATGAAATAGAAACCCTTAAAAATCGATTAATGGACACTCCTCAAGGCTTAGGTTGCTCAGTAATGGGATATACCCGTATATTGAGTTCAACTAATAATAATTGTACAACGCCAACATACTGTGGTGATCAACCTTATGCGATATTTCCCGGGCCTATGGATAGGGAGATGTGCACAATGTTGTATGCTTTTCCACCTTACTCATTCACTAAATATGCTAATTCGATGTTTTTGGGTTTTTTAAGTGGGTCTGTTGAAAAAGCGCTTTCAACTTATTTAGAAAACGTGAATTTTCTGAAGCTTAGTCCATTATCGGCCAATGCGCTCGCTCTTACTTCGTCATCAGTACTATATGGTTTTATGAATGGACAAGTATTCAATGTGACAAATGTTCTGGCAATGATAGAACTTATAGCGCGTAATAAGAATGAGAGTATCGCTGACTTGCTTCAGATCGTTAGGGTTTTATCTGTAGTTGTTACTCTTTTTATGCAGATGTATGAATTCTATGCCAATGAAGATGCCGGCAACAACGCAATCTATTTGAGTGCGTTTTTAGGAAGTAGTCTTGCTGGCTTATTATTAGCGTCTACAGTTGGGAAAGTAACTGCCGACTTAACAAATGGTGTAGTTGATAAAATAAGCTCAATATTTGGTTGGGGTGTTCAAAAAAGCACACAGATTTTTCCGGGGATTGCACATAAGTTTGGTTGGTTTGGAAGGATGTTTTCTAAGGGTAACGCAAGCGAAGAATTCGAATTAGAGGCAGAAAATTCAAAGGGACAATCGATATAGCTAAACTTGGCGATATTGCATAATCATTTGACAATGATGTCAAAAAAAGAATAAACTTTCGAAAATTTATCAATTTCACAAATAGGATATAATATGCCAAGGCATTACAAAAATACGAAGCTTGATTCAATCATTGAAGAAATAATAGTCCCTGATGATTCAGGGTATTCTGGCTATTCTTACCCTCATATTAAATTACGTCAATCTGAAGTGAAATTACAGCTTGATGAGCTATCATTTGAGCCTCTCGAAGAGGATAGTGCTATCTATGTGGTGAAAAACAAAGAATATTATTTTGGCAATCTCATAACGACACTAGTATCCTTTGAGGAACGTGGATTGATTGATAACTCTTTTAAAGAATCCATTATATTGAACGAAAAGAGTTTATTTCAAAAACAGATGCAGAAACTTGTCAACAGACGCATCTACGAACATCCACGATCTGAAGGATCGCTTATTGAAGCAGTCATAATTCAACGACATGGGTCTACGGACTCTGCTTTTCTCAGTTATAAACAAGAAAATCAAGAAGAACTATTCAGGGTTTGCGAGCTTCATCATCTAGGGCTTGATAAAATGCCTTCCAGTGTATTTGAAAATTATGCAGTGATATTCGGGGCTGAGAATTTGACTCCTACAATGGCACTTGAAGGCATTAAAAGAGCTGGATTAATTGATGACGAATTTAAAGAGTTTATAATTTCTCAGGAACAACAAATTCCTCGAGAGCTTGAGGAAAAAGCAGTCAATGAAGAGGAAATGGCAAGAAGGTTTGATTGCCGGTATCCTGTGATGGCCGACTATGTCCTAACGAGTAACCATCGATTTTATCAGCCAAAAGAGATGGAGGTTCCAGCTAAGTATAGCGATACGTTAAGTCCGACGAATAGCAACTCCATATAAATTAACTAAAATTAATCACTTTTCGGTACGATACCCTGCACGGGACAATGTACCGAAACAAGGAATAGATAAGCGGTGGTTAATTCAGCTGTTGGTGCCATTTCCAACATTGATCGATCTACTGATCTTATTCTCCTGCTTGACGACACTCATTTTTTGCGTTTGCTTCACATGTTTGCGTGCAATTATTGCCTTTCGATTTTTCACAGGCATTAATGCACTGATTAACACGTTGTTGTATGCACAATTCTTGAGCGTTTTGCTGATCTTGAATTTCTGTTTTAGTAATATCTGCTGCCCAGGTTGTAATAAACAATACCGAGAGCAGCAAAACTAGAATAAACCTATCCATGATATGATTCATCTAATAATTATCCCTATACTGAATACTGATAAGTATAGAAGTGAGTGATACTTTTTTCAGATTTTTAAGATCAACTTATGCAAATCATCGGTGCTGTATCACCAGGACCTGCATCATGATGAAAATCAAGAGGTTTAGCAGGGGCACAAGCGAAAGCTCCCGGTCTAAATAGAGTAGGGTTGTAGATATTTCTGATTCTTGGTAGTCCCGCTGGAGGAGTATGCTGGGCATTCCCTAGGGCTAAAAGTTCTTCTCGAGTGTAGGTTAATTTAGTTCTCATGATTTTGTTCAAAAAATGAATACTATAGCAAAAAATTGAAAATCTGAAAACAATTTAAAAAAAAGCCATACAAAAAAATTAAGAAAATTCTTCATCTCATTGTATAGTCAAAATAAAAAAGGTCGAAAATGAAAGAAATTATCCAAAAAACGCCCTGGCCTTTGAGCAGGCAGACAAGCGAAAATTTTAGTGCATTAGGGATGTCAAAGTTCACCGATACCGAATTTGTGTATGGAGAAGAGGGATTAAATGTTACGCATTTTGTGAGTAAACAATCAGCCTGGGCGCAAGAATTTCTAGAGAATCTGTTTATTGGGAGCGTTTACGCATTATACGGCCATTACGATAAGCAGGGAGGTTATCCTAAATATGATTTAATTATTGATCTTTCAGAATTTAAAAAGAATAACCAATTTATTCAATTGGATAGCAACCATCATACCATCGCAATCGAAGACAACGGCATAAATTTTCCAGAGTTGCTTGAAGAAATCCGCTCCCAAGAGATTTTTAAGAAGATAAATCAAGCCAGGGAGGCTAAGAAACGAGTCTTAATCAATTGCCAAATGGGCATGTCACGAAGTGCTACTTTGGCAATTCTTTATATGATGGAAACCTATGGAGTAAGCCTGGTTCAAGCCTATCGCCATTTGCAAAGGTATCGGCCTATGGTAGAGCCCAATCCTGGTTATTTTGCTGCTTTACATTACCATGAAGCAAATTTAACTGTCGAGCCACCGCCTTTTGAAGCAGCAAAATCTTGGCTTCAAGAGTTTATAAAAAACCCAGAGCCTTTGAGTGTTGAAGAAAAGGAAGACAGCGTAATTTTAAAACTTACAAGAGATAGAGGGGAGTTGGGAAGTGCATTTATCGACTTTGTTTCACTTTTAAGAATGCTCAACATCTCTTTTATCTTGCTCAACTGTGATGGGCGAAGTGGTGATGTCCACATTAGTTTAAATGATTTTAAGAAACTTAAATTGCTTATAGAAAATAAAGCTTTGACTTGGGAAAAACTCAATGAAGAAACCTGCGAACAGTTAGTCATCGCAATGAAAGAGGCATGCGATAGCTTGAAATTCCAGGTCAGTAACAACGAGCAAAAAGAAGGAGAGTTAAACAAACTAATACTGAAATTTAATGAGCATCATAAAGAGAAACAGTGGGATGATGCTTTTGAAACCATTATTAGTTTTATAGCGTATGCCTCCAAACCTAGGGCGGGTACCACTCATTTTTATAAAGCTGATTTTGGCCAAACGCCTCCTGCCAAAGTTTTCTATCAATCACTCGAGAGAGCTGGTTTAATTGATTTGGCTGCTGCCATTAAGAGCCATGTTGGGCACGGGTTTAACGAACAAGATATATCTGCACGTTTAGAAGTTTAGTTCAAGATAGCCTAGATTGAATGATTTGAAAGAAATCCATCGTTAAACTAGTATAAATACGAGGCTATCATTAATGGGCTAATTTTTTAAACTTTCAAAATTAAGGGATCACCACATATTTTTCCATTTAGGAGCTTAGAGCAATATAAGGATATTAATCATGACAAACGAAAACGAAACTGTTTCTACAACGCCGGATGTCAGAAACTTTTACTCAGCCAGACGTATCTCTTGGACAGCAATCTTTACTGGTGCCATTGTTGGGATAGGTCTTAGTTTTCTCTTAGGGCTTTTGGGCGCTGCAATAGGTCTTTCCATTGTTAATATGACCACCAATAGAGTTGGCCTGCTCGCTTTGAGTGGTTCTATTGGCGTTTTGATTAGTATTATTATTTCTATGTTGATTGCAGGGTTTACAGCCGGTTATTTAGGGCGATTATATTGTCCCCACCGGAATTTAGGTACCCTTTATGGCTTCACTACTTGGACTATCGTGCTGATGCTAAGCGCTGTGCTTACCACACATATGAGCGCCTACGTTGCTACATATACTAACCCAGCACAAACCCAAGTTATGAATGCGCCTGTTTCTTCACAACCCCCAGCACCGCCACAAGGAACAACCGCACCAGCAAAAATAAATACAACTCAAGCCACTCCGAGTACAGCGGGTAATGCGACCAACGCTGCAGCTAGCTCGGCAATGGCCTCTCCTCTATCTGTCCAGCCAAATAGTTCAATAAGCGGTAATCAAATTATTATTGTGCGTTCGTCACCAATCACTTTAGTTTGGGGAGCGTTTCTTGTGTTTGGCTTTTTCTTTATCGGAGCACTATTTTGCTGCATAGGTGCTAAATGGGGAATGCGTTGTAGACGAGATAGTTAAATAACGATATAGGGAGTCTCCCGCAAGGGGATTCCCTTGAAGTGCGTTGCTTCTAGCAGCAAGAGTAGCCAGAAACCTAAAATCAAACCTACCATCGGTCAAGAAGGGATGGACTTCGTCTCTATTGATCCCTAGTGGATGACCTCATTTCTTATTGTTCTTTGTCTTATTAATGCTATTTTTTTCTTTAGATTTTATTGTTATTGTTTCTTTTTTAGAGGTTTTACCTACCGACATTTGTGCGGCTGAGCGAGCGATATCAAATGGATCCATATCAGTAGAAGGGGAGAAAAGTGATTTAGTCACATCGCCTATGACTACATCGGGTGTGGATAGTGCAGTTGTGGCTGATTTAAAATAGTCCATTCCTTTTTGACAATTAGAGATAGTTGGATTTGTTTCCAGTAATATTTTTGAAAAAATATCGAAAGATTTCCTCACATAGTCCAGAAAAAGCAGACTATTTTTTAATGCTAATTTAACCTGATTTTCGAACAGTTTCTCTGGCTTGTTTATAAAGTCCATTATTTCAATTTGATACATGTTTTTCATGATTTGAAGATTTAGTTGGATCAAGGATTGAATGGCAGATGAGAGATCATCATTATTACTTGTATTCCTTTGGTTAGACATGGCGGGTTATCCCTGAATTATGCAGTATACTTAAACTATAGATTAGAATGTTTAAATTACCAACCTAACAAAGAACTTCACTTTATTAATAATGTATACGATAAAAAAATTCATTATAAGGAGAGAAATAATGAATAAATTAAATGGATTTAAAGTAGCGATTTTAGCGGCAAATGGATTTGAAGAAATTGAACTGGAAAAGCCTCGAAATGCTTTGGAAAAAGAGGGCGCTAAAACATTTCTGATTTCTCCAGAAAAAGAGTATGTACAAGGGTGGAACCATATGGAAGTGGGGGATACTTTTACTGTTGATGTGCCGTTAAAAGAAGCAAAAGCAGATGATTATGATGCCTTACTATTGCCGGGTGGGGTTATAAATCCCGACAGATTGCGGACGATACCTGAGGCAATTAATTTTGTGAGAGAAATGAATAATCAAAAAAAACCTATTGCGGCAATATGTCATGGTCCTTGGTTATTAATCAATGCTGATGCTGTAAAAAATCATAAGGTTACTTCATGGTCATCGATTAAAATTGATCTAATTAACGCCGGTGCAAAATGGATAGATGAACCTGTCGTTTCTGATGATAATTTAATAACTAGCCGTAAACCGGATGATATTCCTTTATTTAATGAAGGAATGATTAATTTGTTTAGTTCATGGAAAGAAGGGCATCACTCAGCGCAATGAGTCATTCGTTGTTAACTTGAATATGTCTGAAAGGGTTGGGGCTTATTCCCCCACCTCAGTTTTGGATGGCATGGAAAACCATCTCACCACTCCATAACTTGCGAAGAATTGATATAGAGTTTATCAATGAGTGCTGCTCTCAAAGAAGCTGGGCCTTGTGCTCTTGACGTTACTGAGCCAACACAATTCCCGTAAAATCCAATGGCGGAATGAGCAGCGGTGTATCTATCGCTCTCAACGGTATGAAAAGCACCAATAACGGCAGAAAGAAGGCTGTCGATACCAGCAACTTTTTGGAGAAGCGAGGAGTCGAAGTTAAATTTATCTATCTTGTTTGAGTCAATAACTGTGTTAAATTTTCCGCTGACTACTAGGGCAATATCGTATTTTTCGGATAATTTTTTCGCGTTTTCGATGACCGAATTATAATCTGGAATTTTATGATTCGACACCGTAATTTTCTCAGTTAAGAGGCTTTCAAGCTCATTTGCGTAACCACGCACGACAGAGATGTTATGATTTTTGATTAATTTTAGCGCAACGTCTGTTCTATAACGGCTTACACCTGCGCCAACAGGATCTAATACAATCGGTTTACCACTCGCATTCGCGCTTTGACAAATCCGACTGCAAAGATCTACAAACATATCGTCGAGCTTACCTAAATTAATAACAACCGCTCTCGTTAAATCAAGAAGTTCATCGATTTCCTGCTCGGCATTGCTCATTAATGGGAATACACCAATGCCTCGTAATCCGCTAGCTATAAGGTCCATAGGATAGTAATTGATGATATTCAGTAAGTAGGGCTTCTCCTGATGAATCTTCATTAAAATTGCTTTAGCTTTGCTGCTCATAATTACAATCCTAACCAGCGAATAAACTCATTAGTAGTCCGGAGTCGAATTGACGGTTTGGCTTCAAAATCAACGGTGTAACTCTTTACTGATGCTAAATTTTGCGATGGATCCACATTAAGCCTGACTTCTTTTATTTTTCCTAAATCAACAATATGCATTTCCGTCTTATAATAACCTCGTTCCATTTTCACCACTGGAATTACGAAATAAACAGTATTGAGCGCCTCCTTGTTATTACTAATGACTAAATTTTCAAGTTCTGTGCTGCTTAAGGCAATGTATTCCGCATGATTGATTTGACGTCGAAGCATGCGGCCTAAAGGCGGTTTAGTATGGAATATACGCTCATAGTCATCGGCGGACATAACAAGAATGGGTTCGGTGCCAAGATTTTTACTGTTGATATTGGCAAAAAGAACCGGTTCTCTATGCTCTTGTTCTTCTGATTTTATTTCTGTATCCATTACCGAAGCATATCGAGTAGGGGAGAAATTGTCACAATTGAGGAATTTTGATTTTAGAAACCACTTATCACTTGGGTAATAAATTACAAATAAGGATTCACCTTTTATTGTATTAATGATAGCTGAAGTGAGATCGAGGGGTAATGCTGGACATCCCCAGCTACGACCTGCTCTACCGTATTTTTTAATGAAATTTTCATTCACATACCAGCCCCCATGCATAACAACCGAACGATTGGAGGCATTATCATTAAAGCCCGCATCAAGACCATCCAACTTTAATGAAAGACCATCCCGGCCATAGTAAGTGTCCTCGGTTTTATACACGCCGATGCTACTTGATTTGCTGTTAAATTTGTTCGAGAAGCTTGTTGATAATAAAGTCCCAGATTTAATTCCGTGCGAGACATAAGTATGGAATAGCAGTTTTTTTTCAAACAAGTCAAATACCCACAGCCGCTTTTCGCTTGAAGGTAATGAATAATCAATAATGGTTAAAATATTGTTATGAGGCACATTGTATTCGCTTGCACATTTTAGGGTTTTTAATACTTTCTCAATGACAGGTGTATTTAATGTGCTTGCCAAGAGCATGTCCGCTATTTCCGTCATGGATTTATTTGTGGTTTTCGGTGAAATAAGCTCGGGGCTAATCATCGCTATTATTTTTATAATCCTATCGCCATCCTTATCAGTTAATGCTTTTTCGTGTAAATGCTTATGGGAAGACAGGGAAAAACAGGTCGAAGTGACTGCTAACATCCATAGCAGAGCTTTTCTCATGATATTTCCTTGATCCTATTTTATTATTTGATTACCTAATATAATTTATAGCTCAAATTTGAATAAAAAACATAATTTTAATTCAAATAGAAAATTATTTAATCAAAATAATGGGGTAGCATGTGATAGTGGAATTTTTGAGGTTGAATTAAGGACAGGGACTCCTACGCGTTAGAATCCCTGTCATCAAAGGATTAGTCTTTCTTATCGAAAGCACGGATGACTTCACCCACATATTCGTATTTGATAGTGGAAATTTCAGTCTCTATTGCGAGATCCACTTTGTACAATGCATCATTAACAGCTTCCACCATTAATGCACAAGTTCTGGCCTTATCATCCCAATCTGAATAGGAAGGATCAAAACTAAGCTCGAGCAGTTGATGATTACCATCAACCCTTGCTTTAGCAATCCTGTCAGTTGAAAATCCCTCTACGACTAAGAACTCCAGATCTTCCAATTTTGCTGCGATTGCTGCCTCCATTTGGGCGCTTTTCACCCTGATTGCTTTTGCAGTGCGGGCTCCCAGCGCTTTCATGATATTTTCATCCACTAAAACCCCAGCTGAATTTTTCATTAGATTACCTCCTACGAAAATTTTAAAATGCATCGCCAATCAAACGCGAATAATTATGGATTTGATGGTCGTTGAGTTTGTTGCTCGGTTTCCTTATGAACAAGTCCATGTCTAGCCAGTATCTTAGGTAGCTCGGAAGTAAGCTGAACATTGACAACAGGATTATTATTTACACCGCGACCAAAATTATCTTGAGAAACTTTTTTTACTACTTCTACTATTGACTGTATGTCTGCTTTCTTTTTCGTTTCATCACCGCCTATTCTCTGATCAATGATTTTAGCTAATGCTCCGGTTCCGTACATTGCAGCTGAGTAGCAGTTAGAAGTGTACATAGTGCAATGTTGGGGCTCACAAATCGTTTTATTAATTTCTTCAATTAATTTTTTAGTTTCTTTACCCGATATCACCACAGCATTAGGATTAGCTGGTCTTTCTTCAGTAACCTTTCTTAATGCGAATGAAGAGTGGTAGAAAGGGGATTTCTTACCCGTCTCTTTGGCAAAGGCTTGCTTTCTTGCAAAATTTACCTCGAATTGCTCATCATCCCCGATTTCACGAAGCTCTTTACCAATCATCTGTGCTGGTTTGATAAGAACCTTTGGTGCTTTCGGATCTTGAGTAAATGGTTCGGTTACGAAGTCACTGCCGGGAAGCAATTCGTAATGACTTTCGTTATCAATGGCCGTTCCCAATCCTTTAATCAGTTGTGAACTTTGGCTGATTTGATCCCAAAGATGATTCTTTGGATTTTTTACAGGGTCGCGTACATACCCTGGGCTTTGCCTACCAAATAAAAGCCATTCTTTTTGATCTGCTTCAACAATTGCCCTTTCAGGGGGTTCTTGTGTTGAGGAGAGGGACTCCATTTTTTCCTGGAATTGTTTATACTCCCATGCTTGCTGGACTAAATAACCCGCACCTGCGCCAAATCCACCAGTCACTAGTGATTTACTAAAAAATTTACTTGCCCAAGCCATGATTACCTCAAAAAATTAGTTTGTTAGATTTAAGTATACAAACTAAACATTAAGCAATTATTATTATCATAGTACGTAAATTTAAAACATAAAGATCATTATTTGATAAATTTTGTGGATTTGTTTGTGCATGATTTAATTTAATGATTCAAAGAAGGACAGAATAAAAATTAAATGAATTGATTTATAAAATTTTTATTTTAAAATTGAATCTAAAATACGTTGTTAAAGTCGGGCTTATGTGGATGGGGTAGGGATAAAACAGGGGAGTGCTAGCTAGTGCTGCAACCCCTGTTTTCAACAAGTTAGTCCTTCTTTTCAAAAGCGCGAATGACTTCACCCACATATTCATATTTTATCGTGGAAATCTCAGTCTCAATAGCGAGATCCACTTTATAGAGTGCATCATTAACGGCTTCCAACATCAGGGCGCAAGTTTTGGTTTTATCATCCCAATCTGAATAAGAGGGATCAAAACTCAGTTCGAGCAGTTGATGATTACCGTCGACTTTTGCTTTAACAAGCTTACCATTTGAAAATCCTTCGACCACCAGGAACTCGAGATCTTCTAATTTTGCTGCAATGGCAGCCTCCATTTGAGCGCTTTTCACCCTAATCGCCTTTGCAGTATGCGCACCCAACGCTTTCATGATATTTTCATCCACCATAATCCCAGTTGAGTTTTTCATTAGATTTTCTCCTATGAAAATTTTAAAAGGTACGTAGCCTTTTAATAATTATTGTTTGGGCCTAGATTCGTGTTCCTCTGTTTCGGTATGCACTAGCCCATGTTTAGCCATGATTTTAGGTAATTCAGAGGTCAATTGAACACTTACTACTAGGTTGTTACTCACTCCTCGACCAAAATTATCTCGAGCAACATTCGATGCGACGTCCGCAATTGACTGTATATCTGCTTTCTTCTTTGCTTCATCATCGCCTATTCTCTCATCGATGATTCTAGCCAATGAGCCTGTTCCGTAAACGGCAGCAGAATAACAATTGGAAGTGTACATAGTGCAATGTTGAGGGGCACAAATTGTTTCATTAATATCATCAATTAGTAATTTTGCTTCTTTGCCAGAAATAATCACTGCACCAGGATTAGCGGGTCTTTCCTCAGTCACTTTCCTTAATGCGAATGAAGAGTGATAAAAGGGGGATTTTCCTTTGCTCTCTTTAGCGAAGGCTTGCTTTCTGGCAAAGCTAACTTCAAATTCTTCCTCATCAGGAATCGCATGAAGTTCTGCACCGATCATCTGTTCGGGTTTTATAAGAACTCTTGGTGCTTGTGGATCCCGGGTGAATGGTTCCGTCACGAAATCGCTCCCTGGAAGCAACTCGTAATGCTTCTCATTATCGACATGTGTTCCCAATCCTTTAATCAGTAACGGACTTTGTCTGATTCTATCCATAAGATGATGTTTGGGCGTTCTCTCTATGTCTCGTACATACCCTGGACTTTGTCTACCAAAGACGATCCATTCTTTTTGATCCGCTTCAACTAGCGGTCTATCTGGAAGTTCTGGCGTTGAGGATAGTGACTCCATTTTCTCTTGGAATTGTTTATATTCGTATACTTGCTGGGTCAAATAAGCCGCACCTGCCCCTAATGTACCCGTTAGCACAGGTCTAACAAACATACCTAATCTTGCCCAAGCCATGATTACCTCTATAAAGTTAACTAAGTTTGTGTAAGTATACTAATTAAACATTAAGGATTTATTATGTTCATGACTTATGTATTTGAAGCATAAGGAGTGGTTTTTAATAATAATTTACGGAAAAATTTACATATTGTTTAATTTAAGTGATAGATTGGGATAAGATAAAAAACAAGTTGAGTTAATTTATAAAATTTATTTAAAAAATGTCTCGCGATTGCTTTAATGATTTCTAAAAATGTTTTACTATTAATCAACAATAAAAATTTTTTACAACTTTGGTAAAAAAGCCTGTAATTTGCATAAAAAAAGAGAGCAGCGCTCTTTGGTTATAGGCTGTCCATTATTTATTAAGGGAAAAGGGAATGGTACATATAAGTTCATTGGTATCTTTTTTTAGCCCTAGAGCGGGCGAGGTTTCTGGTGCTGAAGCTTCTGCGAAAGATTCTAAAGTGTCTGTGAAAGAAAAACCTTCGGCGGATTATATACCTAATCCTGTTAACGTACCCCGTAATAAAATGTACTCCCTAGAAGAGGCTTCTGATGAAGGAGCTTATGAATTGATGTTTGCCACAAAGGCGGGTTTGCCCCTTCCTCATTTTCCTATTAGTCATTCAGCTATCGCATTACGTGATCCGACGCAAGATCGTTTCGCTATCTATGGCCGCCAAAGCCCTTATAATTTTACAATGTGGTTTGATAAGGGGTTTAGTATTCGCACTAAAAAAGATAATGAAATGCCTTATTTAAATAAAGGCTTCAATTTTACCGCTTACCCTACCGGTGTGTTTTTTAGTAAAGAAGAAATGGAACACTGTTTAGATGAGGCCGACCGTCTTATCAATGAAAATCAGTCTTGTAACATGGTTAATTCGAATTGCTATTCTTATTCGGTCATGGTGATGGCTTTAGCTATTCAACAGTTACTTAAACGACCTACGGTGGATTCTGCAGCAGTAAGTCGAATTATTGCCGTAATGGAAGGACATCCGTTGTCTGATCATTGTGCCTTTGGTGTTTTTAATAACCAGGAGGTTGTGGATAAATTAGTTTCAGTTAATAGCCAAATTCAATCCCACCTTGAGACGATTGAGAATAAATCGGATGAGGACAATCATTTGCTTCAACAAAGCTTGGCTTTAAGTGAAAAAATAGAGAAAGAAGCCCCCAAATATAGGATTTTCGCTTCTTTTACTTAATAAATCTTAACTAAAAATTTACAAAAATGTGATTTAAAACAAGCAAAAAGTATTGCAATTGCTCTGAATGCTCTAAATTTGAGCAAATTATTTGACTGACTCCCTTCACTATGTAAGAATATTGGATTACTAAAGTCCGGTCTTCATTATAAATAATAACTCTAAGACGTTGAAACCGAGTGGGTTTAACATAGTTAAACCTTTATTCTTTAGAAAATTTGGAATCCGTAAGGAAAACTAAAAGCAATGAAGTCTAAGTAAGGAGTAGGAACGTGCCAGGAGAAAAATTAGCTTTACAAGCAGGTCTATCATTTATGAACTTCGGTCGACGAAGCCTAATGACGAAAGCGGAACCTGCTATAAGAAATGGACTTGCCTTTTTTAGTCGTGCATTTTCCACAGATAAAACTAAGGCAACACCCGAGATTAAACCAGAAGTTAAACCACCCATAGTTATCCCTCGTGAAAAAATGCGACCTTTAAAAGAATGGTCTGACGAACATCGTTTGGAGCTAATGTTTGCAACGAAAGAAGGATTACCTGTTCGTCGCTTTCCTATTAACCACTCAGCTGCAGCATTTCATGATCCGAGTAAGGACTTTTTTGCTATTTATGGCCGACAAAGCCCATGGGATATTACTAACTGGTTTCGCGATGGCATTACTTTCCGTACAATGATGGATAATGAGGCCAATTATCTTCATCCAAAATTTCAATTCAAAGCCCATCCGACGGGAGTGTTTCTTACTAAGGATGAGATTAACCAACTTCTTAAGAAAACGGATGAACTGATTAATAAACCTCAAACCTGCAATATGGTTACTTCTAATTGTTACTCTGCTTCCACCACCGTAATGACTCTAGCAATAGATACTTTGCTAAAGAGGCCAAAATTCAATGCTGAAGAGATCGATAAACTATTAACTGTTTTGAGCGACCATCCTATGAAGGATCATTTTTCTTTTGGTGTTAAGAATAATCCGGTTGTGATGGACACGCTAAAATCTGTTCTTTCCTCTGTAAGTGAGCGTAGTGCCAAAATACCGAGTCCTTCTGCAACAGAAAAAGCACTACATCAAAAAACAAAGCATTTACTTGAAGAACTCGCTGAAGAGAACTTGGAACTAGAAAGACAATTCCGTACTAGAGATATGCTTGGAATGTAATCAATTATTGATTGCAAACGTTGTGGCTTGGGCATGCCAAGCCACAACTCATACCCCTGTTGGATTCATGACTTGACCTATAAATAGAATAATGCCTGATTTTGCATCGAACAGAACAAGCAAAAAGGGATGATTCGCATTAAACTTAATAATGGGTTGAGGGTATGCAGCAGTAGCTATCAAAAGGGTCGACGTTGCTGCTGTAGCGACGGTTCCTTTTTCATCTACCTTGATAATTGCTTTTTGAATTATCGCAGAAATGGAGAGCGCTGATTTTGTCATCTTAGAAAAATTGGCTTGATCAGTAAATGCTTCTTTCAATCCCATTTTTTGAAGAGTACTACTTAAGGTATCAAACGTTGAATCAAGATTAAATCGCGGAATGCTAACTTGTACCTTTTGTTCTATGGAGGCACTTACTAGTTTAGAAAAAATTTCTTGATTTAAAGTTTTTAGCACGTCTTGAGTGGTGTAATTTCCTTTCGGCAGCAAAATAGCAAGTTTAATGTTGCTGTTGGTATAGCCCAATTGCAACAGCTGTAGGTGCTCGTCTTCACTATAAAGAAACCGGTTTTCTTGATTCATCATAGGTGTTTGTACAGAAACCCCGTTTTTCAATAGAAATGGCTTTAACAAAGTATTTTTACGCTGAAAAGGGAGCATCCATAATCCATTGAAATAAATTGCGTTGACTAATACTAATTTTGTATCTTTTGAGATGGCTCCTTGTGGAATTAGCTGCTGGATATAGCCGTTTGTTTTCTTTTCAACCCAATTATTGATGGTTGTCCTCGCTTTTTCAGGTAAATTTTTAAAATCAGCTTGATGGAATTGAGTTACCTTGGCTTGTTGTAAAGTAGTAAGAAAGGCAGGAATATAAGAAAAACTTCGATCTGCCCAAAGCGCATTGGCAATTAAGAAAACAGTATTATTATCATTCGGTTTACAATAGGCATCTCTGGGGCAAGCATTAGAGCCTAGCAATTCCTGATCGATTGCATCTAAGTTAAAATTGTTTTTTCCGTTTTCGTAGTTAAAATGAAGAAGTTTAGCGAGTTGTTGTTGCGTATTACCTTGCGCGCCATTCAGTAAAATCACTAACAGGGAAGAGAGGCTATAAGGTGAAATAATGATATTTTGGTTCGACTGCGCAACTTGTTTATAGAGATCAAATGCAAATTCATTGAGTGCTTCTTTTTGAGTGTTGTAATCGGTCGTTGAATTGCTGAGAGCTTGTAAGGGAAAACTCAAAAAGAGAAAGACGAGTGAAATAATGATCCATTTTTGTTTGATGAGAGTCATAACCCTTTCTCCAATTCATTTGGTTGAAAATCGGAACCCCCGATACCGACAACAAAAATCTCTTCTAAGAATAGATGAGCGATTAATTATATTCAAATTAATTAAAATGTGATCACAGAGAAGGGATAGAAGCGAATTTAAAACCTGAATGTGCTTTTGATGGGTTCGAAGCCCTTGGCCTTCAAAATGCGTTAAGGCTTCGAAATCAGAACTGATTCTATAGGATGTTGTTTGCAGAAATAACAGCCGCTTTACCACGTTCTTGGTAAAACAGAGCAAGGAAGCCAACCACGGCAAGCGCTAAAGTCAAAGGAATTACACTTAACCCATAAATGAAGGCGCTGGACATACTGGGTCCACCAAACACATTGACCAAAAGCCCTATAGTAGTATGGAATGCGTAACCAAAGCTCATGATAATCATGTTAGCAATGGCGGTAGTAATTCCGGCCACATCCTCAGGTAAATAAGTGGACGCTTTATAAATCGCTAAAATCTGATATGCACTGCAAACACCGACTAAAATAAAACTAAATGCCATTGTATTTGCTGTAAATTGCTTAGAAATAAGCGCTAAAAAGACAAGCATCATTGCGATGCCAGCGCCAATGATCACAGCTAAATAATTATTGGTTTTCTCAGCGATAAAACTGAGTACGGGTGCACCGAAACACATCCCAATAAAAATCATTGAAGGCAGATAGCTAGCCAAGGTTGGATCGAAGCCATAAACCCGCTTAATGAAGGCCGAGCCCCAAACATCGGCAAATCCTTCCAGTGGACCAACCATGAGCCCTGATAAAAGACATAATGCTATCACCTGTCGATTGGTGAGAACCCTTTTGATATCACTGATGATCGAGTGAGGCTGGGTACTCTTTTCTATCTCTGGCACGATAAAATAGGTTAGCGTGGCAAGTAAAACCCCAAAGAATGCAAAAATTTGTACAACTGTTTTATAACCTAAGAGGGTACAGAGATAACTCACTGGGCCACCACCGTAGATTGCTCCGATTAAACCAATCGTAACAGAGAAACTCAGCATCCGCGTAAACAACTGTTCTCTGAAAGCCATGCGGATTATTTTGAAAGTGCCGAGGATTGCTGCAGAGGAACCCATACCAATCAGGGCTCGGCCAATCATCGGATACATCCAGCGCTCTGCAAATAGAATGGGTAGAAGGCCAATAACGGTGAGTAAGATACAACCCGTCATCACTTTTTTAGGGCCAAAGCGGTCTAGCATAATGCCGATTGGTAGATGCATCAGGGAGTAACCGAGATAATAAACCCCTGAAAACTGACCAAAAACTGCTGTATCGATGTGGAACTGCTGAATAAAATTATCCAGCATGATGTTAGGCATGACCCGCAAAATATATTGATAGGCATAGAATAATGAAGCAATTATCCATATTCCCCATGCTGCAATGCGTGTAATTGATCTATTCATAACTTATCGCTTCAATCGTGTTTAGTTTAAGGAAAGTCAACTCTAAATTATTGGAAGAGCTGAGGAACAAATTTTAATAGGATAGGTTTGAAGGATACTCCGCTTAGCGGAGGAGCTTATTAAGGTGCAGGATTGTAAAAGAATCTAAGCGAGTAGACATGTTTTGTTTCTCACAACGAGTAAAAATCATTGTCATTCGGAACATCATATGAGCATTATAAAAATATGTCAAGCCTAATAATCGAGGAAGAGTTTGAAATATTTAGGTTAAATTAGCAAAATTGTTAAAATTTGATAAAAATTATTTTACATTTTGCAAGTAACTTTTACAAATACTCAATAAATTGTTATTATGCGTTGAATTCCAGTTAGCGACCACGTGAATTAATCGCAAAGAATAAAGCATTATTCATTAACGATTTAGTGCGCCTTTTGAGAGCAACTATCATGACTTTAAATGTAGTTAAAAAAACGCAATTAGAATGGGAATACGATTCATTAGCTGTGTACATGGACAGCAAAGTAGCTTGGAATCAATTAAAGCAGGAAGTTATTGAGTTTTGCGTTAATGAAGAGATTGAACTCTACAGACTTAAAGATCTACCCCATGTAATTGCCAAAGAGCTGGCTTCCGAATTTATAGCGCTCCTCCCACAACCTTCAGGTTCAGAAATTATTGCTGATGGACAACATGCAATCGAATTAGAGCAGCGATTGCAGTGGAAAAGTAAATTTGAAAAAATTTGTGCCGAAGCAACTCTCTTACAAGGAAATTATCATAAATTAGGTACCTACGTAAGAGACCCCTCTGCTTGGTTTTATTTAAAAGAGACGGTTTTACTCTTTTGCCTTAGAGAGGAAATCCATCTGTATGATATTGTTACCCTACGCTATGCGCAGGCTGAATACCTAATGAATTTGTTTGTTGAACTGATCTCCGTTCCCTTAGATAGAGAATTCCTAGGTGATAAACAATTTGCATTAGAAGTAGAAAAGAGGCAAGAATGGAAACGGCGTTACTTAGCGTTTAGGGAACAATCAGATGCTGAAATGCATCGTGAACATAGAATTGCTGATTTAAGCGTTGGACATCAATTCATAAGAACAGGACAAATTCGTAGCCGAACGCTGTTAACGTTTCAGGACATGGATGATCTCCTCAGCGACGAGAAATTTAATTCTCCAGACATTCTCAAATCGAAACCTTTTCCTCTTACAGAACTCGCACCGATCGATGCAGAACCCATTCAAGCGCTAATTGATCAAGTTGAGAAGGATGTATTTCTACCTATTGTTCATGAGGGGCATTGGATTTATTTATTAAGGACTAAAGGGGAATGGTCTATTCACGATTCACAACCTTTTGCTGATGGGAGCATTTTTTCTAACGATGGACTTAATTTAACAGAGCGCCAAAGATCTATTTATATGAATTGCATTGACTTTCTTGCAAAAATGCATCGAGAACAAGATTTCGGAGCTGTGGTTTACCTTACAAGCGGACAACAACCTGTTGGCAATGACTATGAATGTGGCACACATGTAGTTACTGCTTGGAGAATGCTAGCTGATAGGGATTATGTTAAGCCAACTCATGATCAAATTCTTATGGAACTGCTCAATAGGCAAGTCCCTAATTGGCGGGAGCTCAAGCAAAGCAGAGAAGCGAATAGAACAAGCTCCCATTCCGCCTCTTCCCATCATGGTATGGAAAGATTGGATGGCACGCAATCGAGTAGCTCAAAAGAAGCTTCTGGAGAAAAAGAAAATCATCAGGCAGCAATGACGAAGACAATTGACACCATGCAAGGTCTTAGCCAATCAACAGTGGCTCGTCGAGATAAACAAGAAACCGGGGTTGGCACTGTTGGAAGAGATTCTGAGTTAGGAGAAGAGGAAATCAAGCGGCTTGCCTCGGTTGAAGCATTTGACCCATCATCTAATTTAAGAAGAACTAGGCCTGAAAGTTCAAATGGCCGGAGTGATCTCCCTCCAACCACTTTTACAACCCAGTCATTCACTATCCCCACCGAGAGGGAAAAAGAGTTTCTGAGAAGAATCGCTGAATTAGATAATGCTTTAGAAGAACTTTTGAATAAAGCAGAAGAATTCAAAGAGATAAAACAAGCTAAAATAAAAGAGCTTACTGGTAAGGTTGAGTTTGAACGAAAACAAGGAAGAACGAAAGCATTAGAGCAGAATGAATCTATACTGAGCATGCAAGAAGAGATAAAAAAATATGAACAGGCTGAAGTTGCAGCAAGAACAATCCATGAGGCAATTTCAGGCGCTCTTGTAGATTATAAAAAGCACCCCACATATGAGTCTTATATCTTATTCCAAGGAAAAGCTGATGAGGTAATTAAAGCGTATTCTCATACTCTTGCTACACATCGAAATAAAGATAAAATTGTTGCTTATAATATATTGGGATTAATTGCAGGACTAGTTGTTTTTTATTTGGCATATGCGGCAATCGATTACTTCAGCGATCCAAAAAGAAGAGGTTGTTCCATATGGCAAACTGATTCCGGAAAAAAAGTCAATCGCATAGAAGATGCGGTAGATGCATTAAATCCTATGCAGATGCCAATTCAAGCCTTCTAACGATTAAAATATTAAAATTAGAAATAAAACTGGATAGAACGTTATCTATTGCAGCAATTAAGCAACAGGAATGCAATCGATTAGTATTCTCGTAATCTCTTCTATCCCCAGTTTACGCATTGCAGCCATATTGGCCTCGGGAATTTTTTCTGTGTTTCCATATAAAGCAATCGCTTTTTCGACACTTTCTTCGCGCAACAAGTGGAACATAGGGTAGGGAGAGCGGTTGGTAAAGTTAGTCACATCGTCGAATTCAGCATCTGCAAAACAGTATTCAGGATGAAAGGTGGCTAATTGATAGATTCCTTCATATCCATTTTCAAACAGAAGTGCCTCAGCCTCATTGACAAAATCTAAATAATGAAAAAAATCCTCAAACGAGGAAGGGAAAACTAAAAGGGTCGTTTCAACTGAGGGTTCACTGTCTAGTAATTGAATTTCTGTCATTAATACTTTAAGACCCGCTTGGATCTTTTGCGCACTGCTGACTTGGATTCTTAAAGTTCCCCTGTTGATTTCCCGCTTGGCAAATGGACAAATATTCAACTTAATGACAAATGAGCGAATCCAATTTAATGTGTGTTGAATAATGAGTTCATCGGGTTGAGGCATAGTGTAATTCATTACTAAAGCCAAGTATTCTACGACCATTTTTTTTCTTTGCCTATACTTAGTTAAGGCAAAGTAATCAAGAAAAGGATATGAAGATGCCAATTTCTTGCCGATTAAGCATTTTATTTCTTGCATTAGGAGCTTCTTATTATAGTTATTCCGCAGCTCCGAGCTCTCCTGAAGGCGTAGAGTTTGTGAATGGCGAACCCATTTCTCTTGAGCAAAATGCGAATAAAACCTTGTTACCCTCGCCTTTTCCCGTCTACGTAATCCAGAATTCGGGCGTGATTAATCATCCCTATCCTGGAGCCACAAAAGTAATGTTACCTACTGACAATAGTTATACAGATTCTCCTGGGTGCTATATTGCTTGCTATTCGCATCAACCTGGAATTTATGCGGTCTCACCAACAATAAATGTCATGGGACAAATCCGTGTGAGCGGTTCTTATCAGGCTCGCGTTTGTCAGCCGAAAGGGTATAAAGATAAGGATATTAGCGCAGCAGATAAATTTAAGCGTTTATGCTCCGATAAAATAGCATCTTGTAAAAACATTGAATGCTGGGCTGGCGGTGATACGGGTGGATGGTTTGGTATTCAATGAGCAATCGTTAAGCAAGACTCACCGTAAGGGTTTTTTTATAGACAGCGCTGATTTTCTCGCCTGTCCATACATAACTATAGTGAGTGCCCTGAATGCAGTGATGGATAGTTTTAGGTTTGAAAAGAGCAAAATTCTTATTATCTGGTCCCACAGCACGAACTGAGTGATAGACTAACCCATCTTCACTTCGTTTTTTTATCTCTGCGCCTAAAGCTTGGCTGATTGAGTAGTCGTTTAAAGAGTAAAGTGGGTGTTCGGATTTATTCAAACTTAGCAAGTCATACAAATCAGCACTGAATTCGGCGATCAGTGTTCGCATATCAATTTCTTGCGCGGGCTCTTGGGTATAACTTAAGAATCGTTCCCGATGATAAACAGTTTCAGCAATAGCAGTATCCAGGGATTCGGAAGCATAGTAAACCCCATAATCTCCATTCGAAAAACGACTACCATCAGGGTTGATATGGGTAAAGGCGGCCATAACGTAGCCTGATCCAGGTGCTGCATAAAGTCGTTCGCCTTCTGGTACTAACGAAATATCACCAATCTCATCTTGAATCCTTGGGTTAGTCAATGCCTGCACAGCATACAAAGCTGCAAAATCCTCTTCATCAGCCACATCTTCAAATAGATGAATAGGTGGAAATTTAGAGGGGATTAGGCGATAGCATCGTTGATTAGTGAAAAAAAGCTTATTTAATTTGTCGGAAAAGCCCATTATGATTTTCCACCCCGTTCCGCATTAAGGCGGCTAGCAACTGCCCAAAGGTCGACGACACGTCCTTGCAGCATGATATCCATTGCGGATTTGCCATTAAAAAAAGGCGCACGATTAGGCTTTCTAACCCAGCCATAGATGGAATCTGGATTTGAGAAAAGAATTCTTAACGCTGCATGAATGTTTAGTAGATAAGATAGTCTCTCAGTTAAATCTTGGCTGATAGACGCTTTTTCAGGCATGCTTTTATATTTGAACAGGGTAGAGCGTTTTAGGCCAAGTAATATTTGCATCTCTTCAGTTGTGCAATGCCATTTATGCAAAATATTAAGGACAGCTTTAAAGGCGGTATGCACTTGATTACTGGTGATTTCTGTCGTTTGTTTAGGCCGGATCATATTTATTCTCCTGCTCTGGGATATGAGTATAAATATAGACTAATAATTAAATAAAGTCTATATTTAGACTTTGAATTAAGTTTCTGCTTTCGCTCATTTTTCTAATAAAAATTTGATATCCTCTATCGTAGCCGTAATTCTTGCCTGCAAATAGGCATCATTTTTAGCAAGTGTTTTAGCTTGTTTTAATTGACGAATCGCATCGCGGTGTCGACCTTGAAGCAGCTGGCATTGGGCTTCAGTAAAATAAGCATAACTTTTGCGGTTAGCCGCAGCTTGAGCGTGTGCTAATTCTTCGCAAAGGGGTAAATCTTTTTTGAATTGCCTAGAGCCTTTAAGCAAAACACTCGCAGCGCGTTCTGCTTGTCCTGCGGCCAGCAGTCCTTGTCCATAAGCCATCATTGCAGCATAATTTTCCGGATAATTGCTTTGTAAAGCACTTAATCGTGTAATTGCTGGAGCAAATTGTTTAGCTCCCGTTTCTGCATGAGCCATCGCAATTTGAAAAAAAAGGTTATCGTGGTCTTGAGCGAGCAGAGCATTTATATGTGTTTGAGCTTGCTGAAATTGATTGATGTTAAGGAGTGTCAAGGCATAACCGTATTCACAGGCAAGGTGATTTTTTGCGGGGCATTGTGCTCGATAATAATCGAGTA
Organism: Legionella micdadei; assembly: GCF_000953635.1. Lineage (NCBI taxonomy): Bacteria > Pseudomonadati > Pseudomonadota > Gammaproteobacteria > Legionellales > Legionellaceae > Legionella > Legionella micdadei. Next base: position 2,034,806 of record NZ_LN614830.1, on the reverse strand, counting down.
ATTGTTTAGTATCATTGGTGACGGAAACCCGGATTATTTCTTTAAATAACCGATAATTTAGATTGTCAGGATATTGTTTTTTAGCGAGTCTGTCGCTGCGATTCTCTGCTTCGGCAATACGCTCCTCGTCAAGCGGGTGGGTTCGCAAAATGGCAGGTATATTGGCTGTATAATAGTAACGCGAATTTTCCTGCATTTTTTTAAAAAAACTAGCCATAGCTTTAGGGTCTAAATCTGATTTAATGAGCATGTCGATACCAATTCGATCAGCCTCTTTTTCATTCGCGCGTGTAAAATTAATACTGTCTTGTGCGAATCCGCTCATTGAAGCCATCAGCGCTCCAGAGCCCAAAGTAGGATTGATTGCACCTAAAGCAATGGAGGCGAGCATAGAGGCTATCATTGGGATTCGCATCTGCTTTTGATGTTCAATCATATTGTAAAGGTGGTGAAGGCGAACGTGGGCGATTTCATGAGCCATTACTGCAGCGAGTTCACTTTCGTTTTCTGTCGCAAGGATAAGCCGAGTATTAATCCCGATATAGCCCCCAGGGCCGGCAAATGCATTGATTTCGTTCGATTTAACAATGAAAAAATAGGGTGTTTGAATGTGTGCAAAACGCGCTAATTTTCGACCTAAATGATTAATGTATTGAGTTGCGAGCGGATTGCGCTCCACACTGTCTGATTGGTTTATGAGTTGAACAAATTCTTTTTCTAATTCTTCAAGTTCATGGGTTGAATAAGGAGATAAAGAAAATGCATTGAGAGGAAAAAATTGCAAAACAGCGAGTAAGAACCCCAAGCTGACTTTAAGAAACCTTTGTCGTCTAAAACGGTGCAATAGGCTCATATGCTTACTCAATTAATCATGATCTTTGTCAAACCCAGCAAGTATATCATAATCAAGACAGCATATATACCAACTGACTAGAAGCGAAATTGAGCCTGATTTGCTTTGATTTCTTTTAAGGTTAAATTCAGTCTGTTAGTGAAAAATCGAAGTCCCTTTCTTAACTCATCCTTTATTGAAGCACCAAAAATAATCTCATCGTCAGTTGCAAAAGTGATCGCTTCACTTAAATCTGAATAGATATCGGTAACAGGGTGCGGTGAGTTTTCCAGATGCCAATTAAGCTTGGAATGACAGGTAGGACAAACTTCAATAGGAATGTTGAGTTTACGAATTCTTACTTTTTGTGATTCGGTTAGAAAAATACAATGCCCTAACCGAACCTTTCCATGTAAGGGTTTTTCTTTTTGAGAAGCATTTTCTTCAACCCATTTTTCCAGAGCGGTCAAAATGGTATCTGTGTCTTGGCGCTCAATCTCAGTATCCGCTTCACCCATATGAATCGTTAAGCCGATGTTTCTATTGAGTGCCTCATCAATAAGTTGCTTAAGATCGTCGCCTCTGAGTGTTCTAGAGGATAATGGATTACCACAGATATCGATACCTTTAAGAACACCTTCCCGGCTGTTGGTGACTCGTGCCATAAATTCTTTGGCAACTTCAAGTGAATGGTATGTTCTATCTAAGCTTAATAGGCCAAAAGCTTTCTTCTCAATAGAAGAATCAAGGCTTGCATCAATTAAACCTTGTTCAAAGGCTGTGATATATTCTTCCCTCGATTTTTTATCAATGCCTTTGGGTGTGGTACGAATTTCTAAGTATTTTGCTAATGAATTACGTATGACATCTATAGTTCCTAAATGGATGTCGTCCAATGTCTGAATAATTTTGTGAATTAAGGCGAATTGCTCCCAGACTAGTTTAACATCTTCTTCTGCAAAGCCGTCTGCTGGCTGTTCTTTTGTCTTAATAAGATAACTTTCTCTTAGTTCGACGAGTCTGGTGTATTCATCAAGGCGTCCATTTTTCCCAGCTACCTTATATAAGAAAGGAAGGCTGAAGCTGCCATTTAAATGGCAGTGGAGATCGCTCGTGTTTTTTTCAAACATATTTTTTATTGCAAAAAATTACAGCTTAACAAAAAATTATTTTATTTACACCAGGTTATTGAGTAAAATCATCAATTTCAAGCGAGAGTTTGAGTCCAAGCACAGGCTACTCATAAATTGAATAATTTGTTATCATATTGGAATTTTTCATCAGTGATTTAACTATGCACAAATACTTTATGCTGGCTGCTCTTGATCAGGCCTGGCTCGGACGGGGTAGTTGTGCACCAAATCCAAGTGTTGGCGCTGTTGCAGTTCACAAGGGCGAAATCATTGCGCGAGCTTGGCACCGAGGTGCTGGAACAGCTCATGCCGAGCAACTCGTGCTTGAGCAAGTCCCAAGGGATATGAGTGATGTTACTTTATACGTTACATTAGAACCCTGTAATCATTGGGGCAAAACCCCACCATGTGTGACCGCAATCATTAACCACGACATTGCTCAAGTGATTTATGGCTATAGTGACCCAAATCCCCTTGTTGCTGCAAACAATACTCCAGAACTTTTGCAGGCAAAGGGAATTAAAGTCCTCCATTACCCATTGGCAGAGATTGATTCGTTTTACCAAAGTTATCGGCATTGGACTTCAACCAAAATGCCTTGGGTTACTGCAAAATTAGCACAATCATTAGATGGCAAGATTGCAGGAGTTAATGGTCAGCGTTGTTATTTATCGAATCCAGAATGTGCTGAATTTACCCACCGGAATCGGTTGCATGCAGATGTTATCTTAACTACTGCCCGTACCGTAAATTTGGATGATCCTTTACTGAATGTGCGCATTGGCGATTACGAGCAGGGCAAGATTGTGGCAATTGTTGATCGATGCTTATCTACCCGTAAAGACGCTAAGGTTCTTAGTACAGCAAAACATTGCCATATCTTTCATGATGAAATGAATAAAGTAGTGAATCCTTATCCAAACTGCTCGTATCATGCGGTGCCTACCAAAAGTGGTTTACTTGATCTAACTGCAATCGCTAAATATCTGGGGCATCTTGGGTTTCATGATGTTTGGTTAGAGGCAGGTGGTCAGTTTTTTTCTGCAATGCATCGTGAAAATTTAGTTCAGAGAACCTACCTCTATATCGTCCCTCAACTTTTGGGCAATGAGGCAGTACCTGCATACAACGGAGAGGAGATTTTCAAATGCGAACCCAAAGTGACATGGGAAATAAGGGCCAATAATGTGATAGCATGCTTTGATTGGTAGGAGAAGTGATGTTTACCGGAATAATAGAGCAGCAAGGGGCGGTATTAGCAAATATTTCAATGAAGAATGCGAATCGCTTGGAAATTGAATCACCTTTTCAGGATTTAAAAACAGGGGAAAGTATTGCTGTAAATGGCGTGTGCTTAACTTTACTCCCAGAGCATAATGGTAGTCTCATGTTTGATGTATCCCCAGAAACAGTAAATCTAACAACACTAGGTCACCTAAAAAAGGGCGATAAAGTCAATTTAGAACGTGCGATGCAGGCAAATACCCGCTTTGGTGGCCATTATGTAAGCGGGCATGTTGATACCACCGCAAGCCTTAAGTCAGCGACAACCATAGGGGAATTCCAAGAAGTTGTTATTGGGGATTTTGCAGCATGTGCTAGTATGTACCTTTTGCCTAAAGGCAGCATAACGCTTGATGGGGTGAGTTTGACAATTAATGCTGTAACTGACGGTAACATTAAACTAATGCTAGTCCCGCACACCTTGGCGCAGACCACTTTAGGCCAAGTCGCGGTTGGCCAACGTTTAAATGTAGAGTTTGATTATTTGACCCGGATCGTAGCCCATCAGCTCAAGATATCGGGGCAATTGAACAATGATAATAGAATAGGTCCCTACGTTAATATTTGTTAGAGCTCAGTAGAGGCCGATCACTTATGAAGAATGAGGTTGAATTTGCATGACAGTACCCTTTGCAACGATTGAGCAAGCGATTGCAGCATTAAAAGCTGGTCGTATGATTATTTTGGTGGATGATGAGACACGTGAGAACGAAGGGGATTTAGTAATTGCAGCTGAGTATGCCACACCCGAAGCAATTAATTTTATGTCTCGGTATGGCCGAGGTTTGATTTGTTTACCTATGACTGGTGAATACATCGATAGACTAGGTTTGCCCATGATGGCAAGTAATAACCGTTCACCTTATGGTACCGCTTTTACTGTTTCTATAGAGGCTGCAAGTGGTGTATCAACAGGTATTTCGGCTCAAGATCGTGCCCACACTATTGCTGTAGCTATTTCTTCAGACACTGGGCCTAATGAAATTATTTCACCGGGACATGTTTTCCCTTTACGAGCAAGGGAAAGAGGTGTGTTAGAGCGGCCAGGACAAACCGAAGGAAGTGTAGACTTAGCACGTCTTGCGGGTCTTAAGCCAGCGGCAGTTATTTGTGAAATTATTAATGAAGATGGCACCATGAGTCGGCGCAATGAACTGGCTTCATTCTCGCAAAAACATAATTTGCCAATGGTTTCAATCAGAGACCTCATAGAATACCGCATTTGTAATGAAATTTTAGTGGAAGAAGCTGCTACCACCCAGATTCCCTTACATGAGCACGGTGATTTTTCGATGACTGTCTTTCACAATAAACTTGATTCAGCTGAACATTTTGCCTTAGTTAAAGCGCCGCTATATAAAAATCAGATTCCTTTGGTGCGTATTCACTCTGAGTGCATTACCGGTGACGTTTTTGGTTCATGCAAATGTGATTGTGGTAAACAACTAAAACAAGCTTTAGCGCAAATTGGCAAGGAGGGTGGTGTCCTCGTTTATTTACGCCAAGAAGGACGGGGAATAGGACTTGCCAATAAATTGAAAGCCTACGCTTTACAAGAAAAAGGATATGACACCGTTGATGCTAATTTACAGTTAGGCTTTCCGGCAGATAATCGTGATTACAGTGTCGCGTTTCAAATATTAAAATACTTAGGGGTAGAATCGTTGAGACTACTGACTAACAATCCTAAGAAAGTGGAATCCTTAGAGAAATACGGTTTAAAAGTCTGTGAACGCTTGCCTTTGGCTATCTGTCCTACCTCTCAGAATCGCGAATATTTAAGGACTAAGCAGCAAAAACTTGGTCATTTATTGGGTATTGAGTAAAATTTGTCATCCGGAGTAGGTTGGAGCGTTTGGCTGCATATAATTTGTATAAGATCTAAATGGATATTCGCGACCTAGCCTACTCAAGAAATCCCCGAAATCTATAGAATCGTATTTCGATAGAAATTAAGTGTTATTTCTTCTCCAACTTTGTTAAAATTAAATCCCGTTTACATGCATAGCTATTTTACCGCTCACTGCGGTTTTGGCATTTCAAACGGGATCATCTATGACGAATTATATTTTTATCACTGGCGGAGTAGTCTCTTCGCTAGGTAAAGGCATTGCTGCTGCCTCACTGGCTGCAATCTTGGAAGCACGAGGATTGCGCGTCACCCTTATCAAACTTGATCCTTACATCAATGTTGATCCAGGTACAATGAGTCCATTTCAACATGGCGAAGTGTTTGTGACCCATGACGGAGCCGAGACTGATCTTGACCTTGGCCATTATGAGCGTTTTGTCCGAACCACCATGACTAAACGCAATAATTTCACCTCAGGTAAAATTTATGAGACGGTTATCAAGAAAGAGCGTCGCGGGGATTATTTGGGTGGTACAGTTCAAGTGATTCCGCATATCACGAACGAAATTAAACGTTCAATCAAGGAGGGTGCGGATAATTACGATATTGCGATGATTGAGATAGGCGGAACGGTAGGTGATATTGAATCTTTGCCTTTCCTTGAGGCGATTCGACAAATGCGAATCGAACTTGGCTCACACCGCTGTCTCTTTATCCACTTGACTTTGGTCCCTTATATTGCGACTTCAGGTGAAACTAAAACAAAACCTACCCAACATTCAGTGAAAGAATTACGCTCAATTGGTATTCAACCTGATATTTTAATCTGCCGTTCAGAAAAACCATTGTCGCTATCTGATAGAGAAAAAATCGCTTTATTTACAAATGTGGAGAAAGAAGGGGTCATTTCTTTAGAAGATGCCAAGAGTATTTATCAAATTCCAATGATCCTGCATGGGCAAGGTTTAGATGAGATCGTGGTAAAAAAATTAGGCTTAGACGTCAAGCCCGCTGATTTAAGTGAATGGCAACGTGTTCTCGATGCCCAGTCCAAACAAACGATGTCAGTTAGAGTGGGTATGGTAGGCAAATACACAGAATTAAATGATGCTTATAAATCCATTAATGAGGCTTTAACTCACGCAGGGATTCATACACAAACTAAAGTTGAAATTGTTTATATCGATGCCGAATTAATCGAAAGACAGGGTGTTGAGCCATTAACATTAGCTGCTGTTGATGCCCTACTCGTACCCGGTGGGTTTGGCGAACGCGGGATTGAAGGCAAAATAAGGGCAATACAATACGCACGCGAAAATAAAATTCCTTTTTTGGGCATTTGTTTAGGGTTACAAACTGCAGTGATTGAGTTTGCTCGCAATGTAGCTGGATTATCAGGGGCTAATTCAACTGAATTTGATAAAAAGACCCCTTATCCTGTTATTGCATTAATTAGTGAATGGCTGGACGCGGATGGCAGCGTGAGTTTCCGAGATGAAAGTACTGACCTTGGCGGTACTATGCGACTGGGAAGCCAGTTATGTCGGATAAACACTAATTCGCTAGCATTTAAAATTTATGACAACACAGAGATAATTGAACGTCATCGTCATCGTTACGAGGTAAACAATCAACTTTTAGAAACATTAATCCAGCATGGTTTAATTGTTTCCGCTCGCTCAGCAGATAACAATCTCGTTGAAATGATTGAACTTAGAGAACATCCCTGGTTTGTTGCTTGCCAGTTTCATCCCGAGTTTACTTCCACCCCACGCGATGGACATCCGTTATTTTCACAATTTATTTTAGCTGCGCGTGAATATCACCATAAAAAGGATCAAGAATGAAATTATGTGGTTTTGAGGTTGGTATTGAATCCCCGTTATTTTTAATTGCAGGGCCTTGTGTTATTGAAAGTGAGGAATTGGCAATTGAAACAGCAGGGTACTTGAAAGAAATTTGTTCGCAGCTCAAATTGCCCTTTATCTATAAATCTTCATTCGATAAGGCAAATCGTTCATCAATAAACAGCTATCGAGGCCCAGGCTTCGAAAAAGGTCTTTCTATTTTAGAGAAAGTTAAGACGCAAGTTGGGGTTCCGGTGTTGACAGATGTGCATGAAGACACGCCATTATTGGAAGTAGCCTCAGTGGTAGATGTGCTGCAAACTCCAGCTTTTTTATGCCGTCAAACTAATTTTATCCAAAAAGTCGCTGCGATGAATAAACCTGTCAATATCAAAAAGGGCCAGTTTTTGGCTCCTTGGGAAATGAAACACGTAGTTGCTAAAGCAAAGGCTTGTGGTAATGAGCAAATCATGGTTTGTGAACGCGGGGTCAGTTTTGGCTACAACAATTTAGTCTCTGATATGCGTTCCCTCCAAATCATGCGGGAGACGGAATGCCCTGTTATTTATGATGCAACGCATTCAGTCCAATTACCTGGCGGTAATAATGGCGTTTCTGGTGGACAACGGGAATTTGTCCCGGCTTTAGCAAGGGCAGCAGTAGCAGTTGGTATCGCCGGTATCTTTATGGAAACGCATCCCCAACCTGAGAAAGCACTCAGTGATGGGCCTAACAGCTGGCCCCTATCTCAAATGAAGCCATTGCTGGAAAATTTAATGGCGATTGATAACGTGTTTAAGACAAATGAGCTTTCCTAGATAATTTGAAGGGATCAGAGGGACATAATGTCCCTCTGATGCTAGAATTTCACCGTTTTAATCAACGCCCTTATTGTTATTTATTAAGGAATAAATCTTTATTCTCCTAACTCTAGGCTAATAACCCGGAACCTGATGTTGGATTTGGCACATACAGTCATCTTTCAGTTTGGTCGCGAGAAAACCTGTCAAAAGCATCTTACTTTCTATGTGTAGTTTTTCCTGTTTGTTAACAAGATGTACCAAATATGGTCTTATCCTGATAAGGGTTGATCTATTCAGTGTAGGGATAAGAATTCATTCCTTGGTAAGGATGGCATTTTTAACTTATTTAGTAATTAGGATGGGTGAGGAAGACTTGGCGGAGAGGCAGGGATTCGAACCCTGGGAAGGTCGCCCTTCAACGGTTTTCAAGACCGCCGCTTTCAACCGCTCAGCCACCTCTCCGACAGAGCTGAATACTATCTCAAGGTGAGATCGTTTGCAAATAATTTTTATGCATTATTTTAAGTTAGCTTTTATTCGCAAAATTCTTATGGATGGGTATAATGAGCGGCATTTACAACGAGTTGCTTTGCAATGGGTGTTTAAATGAAACGAATTCAAAAGCTAGCCCTAATGGGGCTTATGCTATCTCTTACTGCATGCAGTTGGTGGAATAAAAGCGATGATGATAATACGCCGTACCAGGGAATGAGCGCAAAACAGCTATATACTGAGGCGGAGCAAGCTTTAGCAAAAGGGCAGTATGATAGTGCTGCTAAACGCTTTGAAGCATTAGAATCGATGTATCCTTTTAGTGATCATGCTGAAAAAGCGCAAATGGATTTGATTTATGCGTATTATAAAAAAGGGGACTATCCCTCTGCTGCCGCTACTGCAGAGCGGTTTATTCATCTTTATCCGCGGGCTAAGAACGTTGATTATGCCTATTACATGAAGGGGCTGGCGAATTTCCAACAAACCCGAGGTACGCTGGCTAGCAGTCTTCCTATTGATGAATCTTGGCGGGATCCTGGCTCTCAATCTCAGGCGTATTCAGATTTCGCGACTCTCATCCAAAAATTCCCAGACAGCCGTTATAAAGCCAACGCGCTGCAACGTATGATTTATTTACGTAACATGTTCGCAAATCGTGAACTTAATACGTCTAAATATTATTATGAGCGTAAGATGTATGTTGCAGCCGCAGAGCGTGCAAGTTATTTGATTGAGAATTATCCACAAGCACCAAGTACAAAAGAAGCTTTAGCTATCCTTTATAGCGCTAATAACATACTGGGCTTAAAGAAAGCTGCTGAGGATGCTTTAAAAGTTTATCAAGCGACCTACCACAGCAATCCACCCAGTGTCTCTATATCATAAGAATTTACGGTGGTGCTAGGAATGCAACGAAAAATAATTCGTTGTTTTTTAAGCTTTGTACTCGTCGTATTGGCCTTCCCTAATCAGGCTGCGCTCTCTATTGAAGATGCGCAGCTTCTGCGGAAAGAATATCAACAATATCATGCTTGGGTGTTAAGTCGTGACTATCTGTTCGGTACTACCCTAAAACCCGAGCCAATTAAAGCATTAGCATGGCAATTAATTTATGTAGGAATGCTACCAGCATCCTACCCAGGAAAAGAAAAATTATTAGACCCCTATAAGCGTAAACTGCTCACTTCACAACTTGTTGAGGCCACACAACTAGCACAAACTTTGCGTCATCGCTATGCTCTGCAAGAACCTTTCACCGAAGAAGAGTTATATCGAGTCTACTCACTTCATGAGAATAACGTTTCTTGGGCCGATTTTAAATTTTTATTACCTTCAGCAGAAATAAGGCAAAATTTTAATAAATGGCTTGATTGGCTTAAACAAAACAATCATTTTCAGAATGCACTGGAAATTGAACAAGTCAAACATGAATTAGATAAAAATAACCAGCACCCAATTGTTTATGGACACGTGATGATACAAGGACCAGAACCACTTGAAATGGTGCGTAGTGAAGTCAAACTGTCAGCTGAGGGTTTTTTATTTCCCATCCCAATGACAAAACAATTTCCTTTGCTCTACCTGGCTATAAAACGGTGACAGTGTCGATAAATAAGAAAATACCTTTACAGGGTATCCCGCCAGTTATTCTTATCAAGCAAGGTGGTAGTAAAAAAACAGGTGTTGTAGGCCGGGTTTTACCTTGGGCAGGTGTTGAAGGCTCTAACATAGTCTTGCGCTGGGTTACTTCGGAAATTGCAAAAGAACCTTGGTACAGACCTGTAGTGCCATTGACGGTAACCCTTGGCGGCCAATTTTATGCAACGGGCTTATCGCCTGGCCGTTACGAACTTGTTATTACTACTAGAGGGTTGAATACGTCAAAGCAATTCACAGTAAAAGAAAATGAGATTCGAGGGCTATCATTAATTGATTTGCGGAAAGTAGAAGTACGTCAATCTTAATTTTTACCAAAACATCAGTGATTATTGTGCGATGGATTACGGTTTGTCTACTGTACCCGCAGCCAAGCTGCGGGGCGTAGGAATAAAGGTGAGGCCATTCCCTCTGGTAACCTAATCTACTCAACTCAAAAGAAATTCTAAACAAGACAAGCTTCTTCTTGCTTATCCGATGTTTCTATTTCTTTCAGTTCATTCAATCCTGCTAGTATATCATTGGTAAGCCCACGTAATTCGCCGCAAAGTAGAGTCAATGCAGCGTCCCGCTGTTGATATTCTTCTTCGAGATGGCGGATTTCATTAAATTCATCGATGAGGTAATCAAGACTCTTCAAGCGCTTGAATGTCAAATCATGGGTTAAGGTAAATTGAATGCGCTCGTTCCAAATCAACGAAATCTCTGCTGCAGCTAAGCCTTGCGATAGAAGTGTTAAAATTTCCTCTGCAGGCAGTTCATAGCCTTTGCAATTAACTCGTTTCTTTTCGTTATCCAGAGAAAACAATAAACAGTCCGATGCAAGTTTAAAAGGGGAGGGTAGAAGGGTTGGGTCACTTAACCATTGAGCGAAGCGCAAGGCTAAGTTTTCATTGCACGCAAGAGGTTCAATTTGAATACCAGGAATTGATTTTCTTAATAAGGAAGTCAATTGAGAGGCTTGGTTTTGACTGGACGTATTGATGATTAATCGCTTAGTCATGCTATCAAGTAGGGCATGTAGCCGTTTTTGCACACAGAACGATTTTGGCAAGAGTTCAAACTCCAAATCTTCTGCCATCTGTGCTTTCTCGGCGCGCCTTACCGTTCTTCCTTGCTCTGTTTCGATGGTTTGGATTCGTTCTGCAAGTAAGCGCTTAATAACCCCGCTAGGTAAAATTTTTTCCTCTTTACCCAGGCAAACTAACGAACAACCGGCAACTTCTTGGACTAGTTCATCTGCATAGGCAGGCAACCATCCATAGATAAATCTTGCATGAGGTGGGCAAGGCTTTAACTTTTCTTCATCAAGCAAACGGGCCAAATCAACAGATTCATTGAGTTCATATTGATAAATAAGAGCATTGTTAAACCACATTTTTTATCCTTTTTTTAAAAAAACTGATGCTAACATGTTTCTAATTGGGTTGCGATTGCTTAATATTACGACCCTAAATGCTAGGTTGGGAAAGAGAGATGAAAGCTGCTGTTTATTTGCATAAAACGAAACAGAATACTGTACGACGTGGGCATCCTTGGATTTTTCCGAAGGCGATTACTAAAACATCAGGAAAATTAATCACTGGAAAGTTAGTCGATATTTTCGCAGCAGAAGGAGAGCTTCTTGGTGTCGGAGTTTACAATGAGCATTCACTCTATCGCGTACGTGTTTTAGCGCTACAACAAGAATCAATAGATGCTAAATCACTTCCATCGATTATTATTCAACGTTTAAAGCAAGCTCTAGTTATCCGAAAAGCGCTAAATCTACCCAATGAAATGACGACCGCTTATCGATTGTTTAATAGTGAAGCAGACGGGTTATCGGGTTTGACCGTGGATCGTTTCAATGATGTATCAGTTGTTGCAAGTTCTGCGTATTGGGTGGAAGCAAATAAGCCGGTTATTACCGAATGCATCCAGGAATTATTCCCAGGGGAAGAAGTTATTTGGTTATCCCAAGAAAAACCACTTGCTCAAGATGGTTGGAATCACCAGGGGGAACGCGTTATTGAAAAAACGATTCAAGTTCTTGAAGCAGGAGTGATTTATCAAATTGATTTTTCCCAAGCTCAAAAGACAGGCCTCTTTCTTGATCAACGTGAAAATCATCAACGAATTGGTGCTATAGCAAAAGGAAAGCGAGTATTAGATCTTTATTCTTATACTGGGGGCTTTGCTTTGCACGCGGCAAAAGCAGGAGCCAGTCGAATTACTGCAGTCGATAGTTCAGCCCAGGCAATCGCTCAGGCAAAAGAGAATGCGAGGTTGAATAAACTATCGATCGAGTTTATTGAAGCAGATGCTCGAGATTATTTAGCTCAAGCAGGGGATTATGATTTGATTATCCTCGACCCACCTAAATTAGTGCCCTCACAGCGCCATCTTGATCGTGCCAAAAATTACTATCGCTTTTTGCACCGGGAGATTTTTAAAGCGATGAAGCCTGGTAGTTTATTGATGACCTGTAATTGCTCATCTGCTTTAACCACGCAAGAGTTTGGTATTTTAGTAAGTAGTCAAGCGGGTGCTACAGGGAAACAAGCCCGTTTGCTAGGAATTTTTGGACCAGCAAGTTGTCATCCCACCTTAGCTGCTTTCCCTGAAGGGAATTATTTAACTGCGATATTATTAGCTGTGGTTTAACCAGGTAACTAAAAATATGCGACCGAGCACAGATCGAACCAAGCTTAATGATCTTGTGCATGGCCTAATATTGAGTAATGTTTAGGTGCGCAATCTAAACACTACCTTTGCCTATGCTGCAAGTACTCTAACAGTTCATAAAAACTTAGCTCACATGCTTGCAGCATAACGAGCAGATGAAAAACTAAGTCAGCTGCTTCATTAAGTAATTCTTCGCGATCACAGGCAACAGCAGCAATGACTGTTTCGACTGCTTCTTCACCTACTTTTTGGGCACAGCGGTTAATGCCTGATGCTAATAATTGAGCGGTATAACTGCTAGTGTTACTCTCTTTTGCGCGATTTTGAATGATGTTGATTAAGCTATCGATAAACCCAAGTGCGGTAACTATTCCTGGTTGGAAACAACTTGTAGAACCAAGATGACAGGCAGGGCCTTCAGGCAGAGCTTGGACTAATAAACTGTCGCCATCGCAATCGGCTGCTATCGCTTTTAATCTTAGGAAATGACCAGATAACTCCCCTTTGATCCACAAGCGTTGTTTGCTTCGGCTATAAAAAGTCACGAGCCCTTTTTGTAAAGTCATTTCTAAAGCTTCACGATTCATATATCCAAGCATCAAGACTTCACCATTATGGGCGTTTTGGATAATAGCTGGAATAAGACCGTCCATTTTTTGCCAATCCAATTGCTCTATTTGTAATGCATTCATAATCTGACCTCAATAGTATTGGCCTTCAGTTCAAATTTCACTTCATCAATGGATAAAATTTCATCGTGAAAAACGGAGGCCGCTAGTGCCCCATCAACTCCGGCTAGTTGAAACACTTGCACGAAATCACTCACACTGCCTGCTCCCCCGGAAGCAATTAAGGGGACGTGAGTGAGCTTGCGGACTAACCGCAATTGATGGATATCGTAGCCTTTGCGCACCCCGTCGGCTTGCATACAATTTAAAACAATTTCCCCGGCACCTCGCTCCTGGACTTCGCAAACCCAATCTAAGGTTTTGCGTCTGGAATTTCTTGATTTAGTTTCATCGCCAGTATACTGATACACATAGAAATCATCTTCAATCCATTGGCTATCAATGCCAATCACAACGCATTGATTGCCGAACTCCCGGCTTAATTGGTTGATCAAATCAGGGTTTTCTAAGGCAGGGCTGTTGATGGAAAGTTTATCCGCACCGGCATTAAGTATAGCTCGGGCTGTAGCAAGGTCACGGATACCACCCGCTACCGTAAAGGGGATGCTGATAGTTGCAGCCACATGATTAATCCATTGCGGACAAACTGATCGTTGGTCAGAGCTTGCCGTAATATCGTAAAAAACCAGCTCATCTGCTCCGTTAGCTGAATAGCGGGTGGCTAGAGATATAATATCGCCAACAACACGGTGATTGCGAAATTTTACACCTTTAACGACTTGATTATTACACACATCAAGACAGGGGATAATGCGTTTGGCTACCATGCTTTCCTCGCTAAATAAGAAGTGATATCAAAATCACTTTCATACAACATACGCCCCAAGATAGCCGCAGCGATACCAATAGTAGATAATTTTTCCAAATCATTAATATCGCGAATGCCACCGGATGCCTGCCAACCTATTTGCGGAAAACGTGTTACCGCTTCCTGATAAAGCTGAAAATTAGGGCCATTCATCATGCCGTCACTCTCAATGTCCGTGCATAAAATCTGGGTGATACCAAGCTGTTGGTAGTGATTAACCAAATCCCACAGATTTGTATCTGTTGGGACTTGCCAGCCATTGATTGCCGGCTTTGGCAGGTTGTTCTTAATCTGAACATCTAAGGCCAAGACGATATTTTCAGGCTTAGTTAGTTCAATGATTTGCGCGGTTAAATTGGGATTAATGACTGCAATGCTGCCAAGCACCAGTTTATTAATTCCGGCTTGCAAACAAGTTTTTGCTGTCTCCAAGCTGCGAATACCACCCCCTACCTGTAGACATAGGCCAGGAGCATGCATTGCCTGAATGAGGTGGAGCTGTTCAATGGTACCTGATTTGGCGCCGTCTAAATCAACAATGTGCAGCCGCTGGGCACCTTGTAGTGCGTACCCTTGTGCAAGAGTTATGGGTGAATAATCGTAGACAGAAATTTGATCAAAGCGGCCTTTGCGTAATCTTACACATTGCCCTCTGTACAAATCAATCGCTGGAATAATGATCATAATCCCTCCAGCTGCAAAAAATTATTCAATAGTTTAAGCCCAGTTGCTGCTGATTTCTCTGGATGAAACTGCATGCCATAATAATTTCTATACTGCACAATAGCAGTAAATTCTTCACTGTATTGGCAATTTGCCAAGGCGTGGTTACTACAGGGCAGGGCATAGCTATGCACGAAATAGACATAGTCTTCTGCAGCCAGATCTTTCGCAATAGGAGTTTGTTTTGTCCATGATAACTTAGACCAACCCATATGCGGAACGGGGTAATTCGGACAGTTAGCAAAACGTTTGGCATAGCCTGGTATCAGATTTAAACAATCCACGCCACCTTCTTCACTAAATTCGAGCAATAATTGCATACCCAAGCAAATGCCAAGTACTGGCTGAGTGAGTAGGCGTAATATGTCGACTAATTGATATTGTCTTAATGCTTGCATTGCCGTGGCTGCTGCACCTACGCCTGGTAAAATGACATGGCTGGCTGTCATAAGAGCCTTCGCTTCATGGGTGAGTGTATATTGATAACCTAGGCATTTAAGTGCATTGGTAAGTGAAGTTAAGTTATTACCGCACACATCAATAACTGCAATCATAAGATCCCCTTTGTTGAAGGCAAACTGTTATCACAGCGAGCACAGGCTTGGCGTAGCGCTCGACCTAAAGCTTTAAAGCAAGCTTCAATCATGTGGTGATGGTTTTGTCCTTTAACATTCACGTGCAAGGTGGCACCAAGGCTGCTAGCGAGTGAATTAAAAAAATGAGGGACCATTTCGGTGGCCATCCCACCAACAAATTCGCGCGTAAACTGCCCTTCAAAAACACAGTGGCTTCGCCCACTTAAATCAACCACAACTGTGGCGAGCGCCTCGTCCATAGGCAAAGTGAATCCATAGCGGGCAATACCCCATTTGTCACGCAATGCTTTTTTTAAGGCTTCGCCTAAGGCAAGTGCGGTGTCTTCAACCAAATGATGTTCATCCACTTCGGTATCGCCCTGTGCTTTAACCTGTAAGCTGAATCCGCCATGTCGGGCAATCTGCTCAAGCATGTGGCTGAAAAACCCGATAGGGGTACTAATACGACAAGGGGTTTCTGTGTCTAAATTTAAGCTAACTTCGATTGAAGTCTCTTTTGTTTGACGTTTAATGGAAGCAGACCGTTGCTGAAATAAAATCGTTTCAACTATTTGTTGCCAGGTGTGTTCTCGGCTCACAGGAAGGAAAGAAATTCCAATATTTTGTGCCAATTCTTTATCCGATTCCCTATCCCCAATCACCCATGATTGATTACGATCTATTATAGTGTTCAGTAAAAAGGAGTCGAGCAAACCTGTTTTGGGTTTACGGCATTGGCAATAATCATTTTCTCGATGGGGGCAGATAAAAATCTCGTTGAAATGGATGCCTTGCGAAGTGAATAGGTCAAGAATAAACTCGTGACATTGTTGGAATGAGGTTTGCGGAAAATCATTTGTGCCTAAACCATCTTGGTTAGAGACCATCACTAAGGTAAAACCTGCTTTGCTTAAGGATAACAGGGCTGGAATAACACCCTGGCATAAGCGAATCTTGCTTAAATCATCCACTTGGAAGTCTGCAGGTTCTTTAACCAGAGTACCATCCCTATCAATAAATAAGATCTTCTGCATTTAACATTTCTCCTGCTGAAACCTGCGTAATGCGTTTAACAATCGCTGATTCTGCGCTTGCTCACCAACAGTAACTCGCAGCATATTCTGTAAGGGGCCTGCTGCAAAATGCCGTACAGCAATGTCCAATTCAGCCATCCATGCAGCAAGTTGTGCGGCATATGAGGATGCAATGAGAATAAAATTGGCCCTACTAGGGTAAATTTTATCTATCAAAGTCAATTGCTGGAGTTGAGTTATCAATCGCTGGCGTTCGTTTAAGATGTCCTTAATTTTATTAGTGAACCATGATTTATCGATGAGCGCTCGTTGCGCTAAATCAAGAACTGCACTTGATAGCGTATAAGGAGGCATCGTGTTTTCGATGGCTTTAATTAGTTGCGGTTGGGCAATGATGCTACCGAGGCGTAAACCAGCTAAACCGTAAGCTTTGGATAAAGTGCGTAATACAATTAGATTATCAAAAGAGGGAATAAGCGAAGTGGCACTTGTTGTTTGAGCAAACTCAATATAAGCCTCATCCACAACAACGACTGCTTTATTTTTAAAGTAGTTGCAAAGGGTTTCTATGCTTGTTAATTCAAGCAAATTCCCTGTGGGATTATTGGGGCGACAAAGCATGATGAGTCTGCAATTGGGTTGCCAAAGTGAAATCAATTTTTCAATGGAAAAACTAAAATCGTTATTCGCTTCCAGGGGGCAATTCAACGCGTCAGCTTGTTGTAGCCGGCCATAGAATTCGTACATAGGGAAGGTAGGCGGACATTGCATAAAACTGTCTTGACCGGCGCGAAGGAAAAGGCGCATAAGCATATCAATTCCATCATCACTGCCTCGCGTTAAAACCAGTTGGTTGATATTTATTTGATAATAGTTTGCGAGTAGTTGTTGCAATTGTTGCTGTTGTCGGATGTCCGGATAATGATTCAACGGGACTTGGGCGAAAGACACTGGACACCAGGGTAGTTCATTCGCGTGCAAGCGGCAGTCTAAAGTGTCCCCGCCAGGTTTGTAGCTTTGCATGGATTGTAAATCGGGACGAATCAATTCCAATACCGACATGTTAGGATCCCCTTAGTTGATTTAAACGTAATTTGATCGCATTAGCATGCGCATCTAAGCCTTCGATTAGCGCTAAGGTCTCTGCGGCTTCACCTAAAGATTGCACACCTTCTTTCGTGATTGATTGGACAGTCAGTGCTTTTAAAAAATCCATTGTACTTAAACCGCTATGGTTGCGTGCATAACCATTGGTAGGTAATACGTGATTGCTGCCGGTGACATAATCCCCCATTGTTTCAGCAGCCCATGGACCGAGAAACAAGGTACCTGCTGCTGTAATGTGAGGAACTAATTCCTTGGCATTGCGGCGATTGATGATCAAGTGCTCAGGCGCATAGTTGTTGATTATTTTAATTTGTTCAGCAGTATCTGTACAAATTAAAACAGTCCCGTGCTGTAAAGCTTGCTTCAGAATATCTTGTCTCGTTAGAGTCATCATTTGCTCAGCGAGCTTTTGCTGGACTTTTAGTGCAAAATCAAGACTTTCGCAAATTAAGATAGCCTGAGAATCAATTCCATGCTCTGCTTGCGCAAGCAGATCAGCCGCGACAAAGTCAGGGTTTGCTTCATCATCTGCAATAATCATGACTTCAGATGGTCCTGCGGGCATGTCAATGGCCGCCCCTTCAGGATCACCAGCAACCAGTGTTTTCGCCTCAGTTACATAGCTATTTCCAGGGCCAAATAATTTATCCATTTTGGGAATGGTTTTGGTTCCGTAAGCCATTGCGGCAATTGCTTGGGCTCCGCCGATTCGGTAAATCGTGTCGATTCCACAGAGTCGGGCTGCGACTAAAAGATGGGGATCAATTTCCCCATCTCGGTTAGGTGGTGTACACAAAATCCTTAATGGACAGCCTGCAACTTGTGCGGGGATCGCTTGCATAAGCAACGAAGAAATGAGAGGCGTATTATTACCCCCGGGCACATATAATCCCACACAGCTAATCGGTCTATAAGTACGTTCAATAAGCACACCTTGGGCAGTTACTACTTGCTTGGCATAAGGCATCGTGGCTTGGTGGTAGGTGCGGATTGTTTCTATTGCTTGATTTATTGCAATGCTCGCGTTTGAACTAATTTCCGCTCTTTTTATCGCAGTAGAGGGGACTCTCAAATCCACTAAATCAATTCGATCATATTCGCGTGTTAAAGCAAATAAAGCTTCATCTCCCCGTGTTTTAACTTCTTGAATAATCGATTCAACCTGCTCCCTAAAAGAAACAGCTTGCTCAGGCCTTCTAAGTTTTTGCTGTCTTTCTTGTAAGGATAAATTTTGCCAATCGTTAATGGTTAACATGAATTCACTCCAGCATTTTTTCAATCGGTAACACCAAAATAGAACTGGCACCTAGCGATTGAATGGTTTCTAAGGTGTTCCAGAAGATTCCTTCGCTGGAAACAACATGGACTGCAACTTTGTCAGGATAGCCAGGTAAAGGCAGAATAGTAGGGGATTCGGCTCCAGGCAAACGTTCACAAATTCGTGTAAGAGCGGTTTTCGGGGCGTGAAAAAGAATATATTTTCGTTCAGCAGCTTGTTGTACCGCCTGAATACGTCTTTTCAGCATGTCGAATAAATCTTGTTTGGCCGGGGCAATGGGTTTGTCTGCCTTGATAAAAATGGCCTGGCTGGCTAATACGGTATCCACTTCAATGAGTTTGTTCTCTTCCAAAGTTTGGCCAGTAGAGACCAGATCGCAAATGGCATCCGCCATGCCCATGCGTGGGGCAACCTCAACTGAGCCTGAAAGGACAAGGCTTTCAGCACAAATTTGTCGTTCAGCCAAATACTTACTAAGCAGGAGCGGATAGCTGGTAGCAATTCGTTTGCCATCCAAGGAACCTGGGCCGCAATAGTCAAACCCTTCTGGAACAGCAATGGTAAGACGACAGCGGCAGGTTCCTAGATTTAAGATGGATTTATAGTTTTTATCGGGGGAGCCCAACGCTGCTTCCAATAAGACATTCTCACCAACGATGCCTCCATCGCATAAGCCATCAAAGATTAGGGTTGGAATATCATCGTCACGGACAAAAAGTAAATCAATGGGAAGGTTATCAACATGAGTAAGTAATGCGTTTTCTTTAACACGAAATTTTAAACCACAACGCTGCAAGAGATTAAGTGACTCTTGTGCTAAACGACCTTTTTTTTGTAGGGCTAAACGAACTCTATTCACGATTGCTCCAAACGTTCCGCAATTAAGTTATAACCGCCGCTTCCAAAGCTAAGGCAACGCGCGACTCGGGTGACGGTAGTCACACTCACCCCAGTTTGGTCGTGGATGGTGCGATATGGAATACCCTGACGAAGTAGAGGGACAACTTCCCAACGATCAGCCATGGCTTCAAGTTCTGCCGGTGTACATAAATCGGTAAAGAAAGCCAAAGCCTCGTCTGAATTTTTAAGCAAGCTAATCGCATGCATCAATTGATGGATTGAATGATGTTTTTGGGTATGTTGTAGTTTCATAATAGTGTATTAGTGCATTAAAACATTATTGCAGTGTAACGATATTCAAAAATGGTGTCAAGAGATAAAAGAACCTTCTTGAAGATAATACAGAACGACAAATACGGGGCATTGACCGCATACGTATGTTTAATTGTTTTAACCTTTGCGTGCCATGGAGATTTCTCCAGATAAGCTATTTCGTGTATAGGCTTTAATTATCCCTTGACAGTCTCTCAGCTTTACGCTGTGATTGTCATTTTCTGTTGGGAGGAAGGGAATGCTGCTGGAAAAAGATAGGTCATGTTTGTTGCTAATTGATGTGCAGGAAAAACTGACCCCTCATGTATTGCATGCTGATGCAATGGTGGAACGCTGCCAATGGTTGATCCAATTAGCAGCTGAATTTGATGTACCATTGATAGTAAGCGAACAGTACCCTAAAGGTTTAGGTCCCACAGTTGAACCTTTGCGTACTTTAGTCCCTCAAGATAGTTTTATTGAAAAAATCCAGTTCTCCTGTTTTCGCGCTCCTGAATTTAAGCCTAGATTGCAATCATTTAATAGAAAGCAAGTGGTTTTAATCGGTATTGAGACGCATGTCTGTGTGTTGCAGACTGCTTTGGATTTACAAAGAGTAGGTTACGAAGTGTATGTGGTTGTCGACTCAGTGAGTAGTCGATTTGAGCTTGATTACAAATATGGCCTTAAACGCATGAAACAAAATGGTATTCATTTGGTGACCTCAGAAATGGTTTTCTTTGAGTGGGTAGGACAAGCTGGAACAGCGCAGTTTAAAGCGTTAAGTAAAGTTTATTTGCAATAAATTGAGATTAAGGGAAAGGAACATTAGATGAACTTAGATAATCAGATCGCAATTATAACAGGTGGTGCATCAGGAATGGGTAAAGCTTGTGCTCAAAAATTAAGCGGGCAAGGAGTTAAAGTTGTTGTTTGGGATAGGCAAATTGAAAGTGCCCCTGGAGAAGCTCCTGCTATCGCTTGTGATGTGAGCTCTGCTGAAGAAGTTGAACGCGCATTAGCCAAAACAATTTCTCAGATAGGAATACCTAGAATTTGCATTAATTGTGCTGGTATAGCGCCTGCTAAAAAGATGTTTGGCAAGGAGGGGGTTATGCCTTTGGCCGCATTTAAGCAAGTTATTGATATCAATTTAGTAGGCACATTTAACGTAATGCGTGTTGTGGCAGAAGCGATGTCACATCTTGATCTTGAGCCAAGCTCACAAGAGCGTGGAGTCATCATTAATACCGCTTCGATTGCTGCGTTCGAAGGGCAAATAGGCCAAATGGCATATAGTGCTTCAAAGGGTGGGGTGGTGGCAATGACTTTGCCTGCAGCACGCGAGCTTGCTCAGCATGCGATTCGAGTTAATACGATTGCCCCTGGGTTAATTGCCACCCCTTTACTTTTAAATATGCCGCAAGAGGTTCAGGATAGTCTAGCTGCAACCGTAACTTTCCCAAAACGTTTAGGGAAACCCGAGGAATTCGCAGCCCTGGCTGTTCATATCATTCAAAATGCGATGATTAATGGCGAGGTTATTCGCTTGGATGGTGCATTACGTATGCAAGCGCGATAAGGTAATCATTGCCGTAGTTTTGTCAGGGGTAACCGTCACTATGTATAGCGGTTTGTAGTCAAATCCGATTTTTTGTGCCAAGTCCAATGGAGGATCTGTTCTATAGGGTAGGGAGATTAAGCCTCTTGATGGCAACTGGGTTCTACTGAGGCTTTAAGGTCACCGTTCGCTGTGTAAACATTGATCGCAGTTGTATTCTCTCGACCCGTTAAAATGTTAATTATTTCTTGTCGGGTACTGAGATTGGTTGTGATAACCTGGCCATTTATTGAGTTTAACTCCCGGCAGGTTGCAATTTTTTCTGCAAGCTCAGTATTAAGCTCATTGATTTGGTTGGCTTCTGTTGATGAGCAATAGTTTAAGAAAGTTTGTAAGGCAAGCTTGGCGTCTTTGTAGGCTGCCATTTCTAGTAATTGCATACGTTCGCTTGCGCTCTGCTCTAGCTTTTTAGAGAGTAATTCTTTTTGATTTGCAATAGGCTCTAATTCCTCAAATTGACGTTGGGCAAGCACTTTTTTTTCTTCAGTTAATAAAAGAATTAATTCTTCAATGCAGTTGATTTCGTGTTTTAAGTGGTTAATTAATTTTTCAGGTTTGCTCTCAGTCATGGATGTCCTTGAGGTAAGACTAAATTGAAATTGAGTCGGTGAGTTCCTTGATTTTAGTGCACAGGGTTATTTATTATGCTAATTCGATATCCGCGAGCATTTTTGTTGCAATCTGATCGCTTACAATTCGGTAACGGCCATTAGCGAGTTCTTCTTTAAGAAATTTAATCCTTGCTTGATTAACTTCCGGTGCCTTGGTAATGTATTCTTTCAATGCTGATAGCTGCTTCGATGTATCACTAATACTGACATGGTTCGCATCTTCTTCAGGATGGGAATTAGATGTTGTGGGTGATAGGTGTTGTTGTATTCGATTCTCTGCATCAATCCGCTTGAAATTATTCGAATCATTAAGTGGATTTACCATAACATTGCTCTCAATTGCACTCATCATGGTTATCGGCTCCTATCCTGAAATCTTTAGAAAAAACGTCCAATGACCAATGATTACCATATTTTTGAAGCAATGTCACCATGATTTTAAATAAATTTTTAAATGGTTACCCTCACTTGTCTATTTGCGCTGACTTGTGCTTCAACTATACGCTTAGAGGTTAAATTTTGTACCTTAATAGTGTCCCCTAAGGAACCGTCAGTGAGCGCAATACCGTCCATACTAACATTAATCATTTCATTGATTGCTTGAATGCTGACTTGCTCACCTCGACGAACCATGAGAGGTGTTTGGAGATTATACGGGGTCAGAATGGCTCCTTCAGGGACATTTTGCTTACAAACTCGATCAACCACCTCTTTAGTGTCTGTGAAGTACCCATGCTTCAATTGGCTTACGCTCACCTTTAATTTATCAAAGTCATTTTCAGTAAGACGGGTTCCCTTGGGTAAAGAATGATTGGCAACGAGTACTAATCTTTTCTGAGTCACTTGAATAGGGACGTAAAGAGTCCAATGGGTATCTTGTTCTCGACACTTAACCCCAATAGTGGTGGTGTTTAATAAAGGTGTCTTGTAAGGATTAAATACTTCCAACTTATCTTCTTTACAAGCTTTTAAATTAAGTCTGGGGTCGATTTTTTCCGCCGATACCTCAATCTCATCATTGTTCTGGGTTGATAATTCATTTAAAGCATAAAGCTCCACTTTTTGCTTAATGATATCGAGGGACTGTCTAGGAGAAGCTTGCGATAAAGTACTTGTAAGGATTAATAACAGGCTAAAAATTGTTTGTTGCAACATAGTTAGATCTCAATTTCGAGGGTTTCCCAAGCTAAAAGCTTGGGAAATGTGGGTTAGGCTATTGGTTTGAGCTTTGGGCTTCGCAAGTGATTTTTGTGCAGTCCCGGCAGTTTTGTGCAGCCATAGAAAACGCATTGGTTGCAGAAGTTACATTTTTTGCCATTTGGTCGTCAGCGGCTTTATCAGCATCAGTGGTGGCAGTACTAGCGTTGGTTGTGCAAGTCCAATTCGCATTCATGTCTGTTTTTGTTGTTGAATTGGTTGTGGTAGTAGTTGAGGTTGAAGTGGTACTTGATTCAGCAGCCATACTCATTGATGTTGCAAAAATAAAAGTGCTAGCGATAGCTAAGTTTAAAATTCCTTTCATGTTGTTCTCCTTTTAATTATTTTAGTTGGGATTGTTGATTTTCTTTCCCTCTAGAGAAGGTTAGATTGATTAATAACTACCGTCAAGTTGATTGGAAGGC
The DNA here is from genome assembly GCF_000953635.1 of Legionella micdadei. NCBI lineage: Bacteria > Pseudomonadati > Pseudomonadota > Gammaproteobacteria > Legionellales > Legionellaceae > Legionella > Legionella micdadei. Next base: position 2,011,016 of record NZ_LN614830.1, on the reverse strand, counting down.
ATTTTGCGAAAGATGAATAAATTTTATAATTGAAAACTAAAGAATGAAAAGGTTAATGACTCATGTTTAGGATGCTCGGATTTGTTGTGTTAGGTTGTTTATCATTTTGTCATCCTCAAGCCTCTCAGCACCACCCTCAAGAGTTTCTTCAATCTATTAAGGGCAGTAAAGAGGAGGGAAAGCAAATTGTGCAGCATTTCTGCGCCAGTTGTCATGCAAGCAATCCACTAATTCCTCTTGGTGCTCCGCGAATCGGAGAGAAAGACGATTGGACCCCAAGAATAAAACAAGGAATTAATAGTATGTTTAGTCACACTGAGGAAGGGTTTAATGCAATGCCAGCACGAGGTGGTTGTTTTGAGTGCAGTGATGAGCAATTAATGTTAGCCATATTATTTATGTTGCCTGAATCCTTAAGAGAAGAGGTTTTGGTCAAGAAAAAGATCACAAAATAAACAAAAAGTTAAAATAATTTATAAAAAGACCTAAATTTATTCAGAATCCTCCCGATAACATAAAAAAAAGAAGAAGGGAGGAGTCACCAATGAAAAAACAACTCATCATTGGCTCGTTGTCCGTATTAGCAGCATCTTGTGCCTCAATGGATAGATCAGTACCAATAGTGGATGATGCAGGGAACACGCATTATACCATGAGCATGGATTCTGATCATAAAGGGGCTAATTATTTCCCTGAACATCGGGAGCCTACAGGTAGAAAAGTATTTATTTTCGATCCTAAAGCGACAGCATGGGCAGCTTATGATGCGCAAGGTAACCGGGTTAAAACAGGTAGGGCTTCTGGAGGTAAGGACTTCTGCGAGGATATTGGCAGAAGTTGCCATACTGTTACTGGTACCTTCCATATCTACTCGAAGAAAGGGGAAGATTGTACTTCAAGCCTTTATCCAATTGAAACGAATGGTGGTGCTCGTATGCCGTATTGTATGCATTTCGATGGTGGCTATTCGATCCATGCTGCCTACGAAGTTCCCAATTACAATGCTAGCCACGGTTGTATCAGGGTTTTACCGAGTGCAGCGAAATGGTTGAACCAAGAGTTTTTGGATGTTGGCTCAACAGTTATTGTTAAGCCTTACTAGCAAATACATGCAACACAGCTTATAAAAGCTGTGTTGCATGTGAATTTATGAAAAATAGACTCCCGTATTATCAGTTTCTTTTTTATCAGTCTTTTCCGAGGCCGGGTTTAACACAGGATCTTCTGAAAGTGTTACAGAAGCTTTAGACTGGTTAAAAAAACTATCTCTGGACGCTGATAAGCTCATTTCTTCTACCTTTTGTTTCAAAAGATATATTTCCGTAACTTCTTTAATGGTGCTCTCGGGTAAGCCGATAATATCATCGACAGGTTCTGAGAGAATGCTAATTGCATCAACTGGCCTGGCATCAAAAGGCTCAAACTTAGCAGCTAATTGCACACAAATTTCGTCATAAGCAGAAGAAAGAATTTCCGGAGGGATATTTTGCTCTAGATATTCTTTTACTGTTATTGGTTTTGGTGCCGGTTTAAAGGTATGTTCATCACTCAGAAGTTCGAAGAGTTTGGGATAAGTCGCTTTACTGAAACCATGCATTCTTGCATAAGCATACAAATGCTCATCCGAAGGGAATTTGAGAAGTCTACCTTCTCTTTCGTTATATTGACAAATCATTAATGATTCAGGGGGGAAACCATAAGTTTGTATTAGAAATTTTTGAATAAGCTTAATCTCGAGCAATGATTGGTAATAGTGTTTCAAAGCTTCTGTAGAGGCGCTTTCGAGATCAACTATTCTCACGAATAGGCCGGTTACAGAATCTTTCCATGCATCAAGCAAAACCTCATTCATATGACCGTCTTGGCCAGATTTTATTTCGGTACTTAACTGGTCTAATGTTTTAAATCCTTTTGTATTTTCAGTTAAAAAATCAATGCCTTTACGGGTAGCACGTTTTTCCAATTTATCCGTTCTATTAGTGTTAGCATCTGTGGAGTTGACATCGTAGATGTAACATTTGTTAGCGTCGAGAAGAAGCCCATAACAACGTCCGTCGATTCCATAGGTAGGAACATATTTTCCTTTAACAAGTAAGGTTGTTGATGAAAGGCAATCTCCTCCTGGACTGCATAAAAGTTTGCCTTCTGCACGCCAATCCTGTAAACCAACATAATCGGGATCTAAAATGATTCGGTTGACTGTTTTGGCTATTAAGCGTGATTCAGCAAATAAAGTACCAATTGTCATAAAAACACCCTCTAATTAAAGCAATACTTTTGTCAATATGGTGATATAATGAACATCTTTATTTATCTAAAATAACATGCTTAAATTAAGAGCAAATTATGTGTTTATTAAGAAAACATTAAGGAGAGGAGATTTCTTATGTTTAAAGACCTTCCATATGAAATTCTGGTTAAAATTTGTGATCAACTGAATATCAAAGACGAACGATCCCTGGGTTTCTTTTCTTCAGAGGTTAAGGCAGTAACTATGGCAGAAATGCAAAGACGCCTCTTCAAAGTGTTACAAAATCCAAGTCCTAATGCTTTTTGCCAATTTTTAGAGTGCATCACATCAGATGAAAAGATAGGGTATGCTATTTTGTTTGATTCGACTTGCAAGGATATTCTAATCAATAAACGCCCTAGAACATTACCCCATTGGATTTTAAGTGTTGCTCAAGCACAACCTAATTTATTGCAACCGATATTGGAAGATCAGGATTATCTGGAATCATTATCTTCTTCAGAAATTAGTTTTCTATTGAACAATCATGTTGAAAAGCTAGATGATCCTGCGAGATTAAGGGCGCAGTTGGGCAGAAAAACACGAGAACCTAGCGATAAATCGGAGGAAATTGATAGGATCGAAGAATCTTCCTCAGCAGAAAGTAACGTTAGTCTAGGAATCCGCTAAGAACGAGATAACTGTTCACCTTTCTCAACGTCAAAAGATTAAGGACAGAAGACGTTGAGAAAGTGGGCTATTGCGAATTGTTTAAGTATTTTTTCAACAAAGAATGAATTTGTTCTGGGGCGGCTTGACCTCCTGTTTGCTTCATCACTTGCCCCATAAAAAAGCCGAGTAATTTGTCCTTGCCGGCTTGGAAATCTGCTACTTGCTGTGGATGCTGGTTAATGACCGCGCGTACTATACTTTCAAGTAAATCATCATCATGAATTTGTCCATAGCCTTCTTTGTGGAGAATGTCCTCAACTGTACCCTCGCCAGCCCATAATTTAGTGAAAATTTGTTTAGCGATTTTGACGGAGATTTTTTGCTCGGCTAATAAACTGAGGAGAGGAGCGAACTTAGCTGCAGATAAAGGTGAATGTTCAAAGCCAAGATTCGCATCATTCAATGCAGCGGCAAAACTACCTCTAAGCCAGTTTGCGATCATTTTTTCATCCGCTTTAGATAGTTGTTTTACCTCACTAAAAAATTGATAAGCGGCAGGTGAAGAGAGAAGAAAATTAATATCTTCATCATGCAAGTTTTGATTCATTTTAAGTTTTTGCCGAAGTTCCTGTGGTAAAGAAGGCATTGTTTTCCTAATTTTCTCTATATCTTCGGGATGAATTTGAATGGGTAATAAATCCGGATCGGGAAAATAGCGGTAATCGTTTTCATTTTCCTTTGAGCGCAAAACCTGGGTGGTATTGGTGTTCGGGCAATAAAGACGAGTTTCTTGCTGAACTGGCTGCCCGCATTCGAGCAAATCCAAGTGTCTAGCCTGTTCAAAACGAATTGCTTTCTCAATGAAACGGAAAGAATTAAGGTTTTTTAATTCAGTGCGCGTGCCTAAGTGGTCTGAACCTTGAGGTTTAAGTGAAATATTGACATCGCAGCGAAAAGAGCCTTCTTGCATATTGCCATCACAAATTCCTAAAAACTGCACTAAACGGTGAAGGGCTCTAAGATAGCTGATTGCTTCCTCAGCGGAATACAAACAGGGGGCTGTAACAATCTCAAGAAGAGGGGTTCCCGCACGATTGAGATCCACTCCTGTATATTGGGGATGCGCATCATGAAGCGATTTACCAGCGTCCTCTTCGAGATGGGCCCGCATAATTTCAACTTGTTTTTCGCGGCCGTCTACTTCGATGATTAAATGACCATGCGAAACAATAGGGCGCTGGAATTGACTTATTTGATACCCCTTAGGCAAATCAGGATAAAAATAGTTTTTCCGCTCGAAATAAGAGTGATCATTAATTTGTGCATTAATCGCTAGGCCAAATTGCACTGCCATAAAAACGGCTTGTTGATTAAGCACGGGCAAAACGCCAGGAAGACCCGCATCAATAAAACTGGTTTGAGTATTCGGTGCTGCACCAAATGTTGTGGCAGCACCAGAGAATAGTTTAGATTTTGTTTTTAATTGAGCGTGGACTTCAAGGCCAATAACAGTATCCCATGCCATAAATCACCCTTTGAAGGTAGGCCTGGCTTGGTGCCAGTCAGTACATTGTTGATAATAGTGAGCACAGTTAAGCAATAGCGCTTCACTGAATTGTTTGCCTATTAACTGCATGCCGATTGGTAACCCCTGACTAAATCCCGCGGGTATAGAGAGTGCGGGAATGCCCGCCAAATTTACAGCGACAGTGAACACATCCGCTAGATAATTTTGAATGGGATCAGCAATTTTCTCACCGAGTTTAAATGCGCAAGTTGGTGTAGTTGGACCTAAGATAATATCTACTTTATTTAACACATCTCGCAATTCATTCTGAATTAAGCGTCTAATTTTTAATGCTTGAAGGTAATAATCATCAAAGTAACCTGAAGAGAGTACATGCGTACCTGTAAGAATGCGGCGTTTAACCTCTATACCAAAGCCCTCTGTACGAGTATTGACAATTTGCTCACGCAGGCTAGTTCCTTTAGTACTGCGATAGCCGAAGCGTACTCCATCATAACGCGATAAATTCGATGACGCTTCCGCACATGCAATCACGTAATAACAAGGAACCCATAAAGGTTGTAGGGCAAGATCCAATTCAATAATCTCAGCACCTTCTTGCTGGAAAATGTTTACCGCGGCATGGATGGCCTGTTGGATATCACCAGCCACTTCCTTATGAAAGAAACAAGAGGGTAAACCAATACGTAATCCCTTAATCGGATGATTCAGCGTTGATGTATAGTTAGGAATTGCTTGATTTACCGAAGTTGAATCGTTTGCATCAAAACCTGCTATGGCTTGTAGAACCAGGGCAAGATCTTCGGCATTGGCTGCAAATGGACCTCCTTGATCAAGGCTGGAAGCAAACGCAATCATCCCAAAGCGAGAAACAAGACCATAAGTAGGTTTAATTCCTGAGATTCCACAAAAAGCAGCTGGTTGGCGTATTGATCCTCCTGTATCTGTCCCCGTTGCAAAAGGAACTAACCTGGCAGCAACCGCAGCCGCTGAACCTCCAGAAGAACCTCCAGATACATGCTCCAGATTCCAGGGGTTTTTTACTGGACCAAAGTAACTGTTTTCATTGGCTGATCCCATGGCAAATTCGTCCATGTTGGTTTTTGCAAGAAGAATAGCGCCTTGTTCTTCCAATTTATTGACCACTGTCGCTTGATAAGGGGAATAATAATGTTCAAGCATTTTTGAGCCACAAGTCGTAGGCATCTTTTTAGTGCAAAAAATATCTTTATGGGCCATGGGGATGCCGGTCAGAGGCTTTCCTTGACCGCTTTTAAGCAATTTATCCGCAGCATCGGCTGCAATTAAAGCTTGCTCTTCATCGACAACGTGAATAAACGCATTGAGTGATTGATGGCGTTGAATGCGTTTAAGATAATGTTGAGTGAGCTCCTTACTAGAGAGTTCCCCATGATGCAGCGCACGACTTAATTCGGATAAAGAGAGCTTATGCATAACTTATTGTCCTGAATCAATTACCTTAGGAACTAAATAGAGTCCATTTTCAAAAAGCGGAGCGATCTCTGCCAGTTCTTTGCTGCAGTCCTTCTCTCTCACTTCATCGGGTCTTAAGCGCTGATGGAGGTCGAAGGGATGAAAAAGAGGAGCTTGACCTGTTGTGTCCACTTGTCGCAGTTGCTCAACAAAATCCATAATGGCATTAACTTCTTCACACAGCTGACGATGATCTTCTGATTCACTATCCAAATAGGCTAATTCTTCTATTTTTTTTAAATCGTTTTCAGTAAACGGCATGATGATTCCAAATTAGTTGAGGACGAGATTATACCTCGCAACATGTTAAGGGAGAAACTCTTTTAGAAATTATTAGCTTCGTCGATTTGGCGAACAGACCCTAAGTTATTTCTAAAGTTGAGCTAAGTTGAGGGGTTGATTCTTGTAAGGCTTTTACAAAATCGCTCACTGTATTGACTGGCCGGTTAACAATGCAGTTTGCATGTCCGGCTTTAATAAATGCTCTTAAATTTTCTCCTAAACTTCCTTTTCTTAGTGTAGACAAATGGGTATTTAAATCAATAGGATTCCCTTCTTTATCAAAATAATCACCTTTCAATACACTTTTTAGAGCATTAATAGCAGAGTGTTTTTGTGTGTAACTTTTTTGAAATAAGCCAAAGATATTGATATGTAAGTATTCTTTAATTTTGCCATTTTCGTCCTTTTGTGCTTTTCGTTGCTCATGATAAGTGTCGATAATTTTGATTAATTCATATAATTTATTCTCTCTCATGTGCACTAGGTTTTCCTTTAGGTTGCGATTAGCAACAAAGGAATCGATGGCTTCAACTATCACTGTGTTCTTGCTTCGCAGTGCTATCTCCCTGGCAGAAAGGCCCTTTTCTTTTTCTCGAGCATTGACATCAAGGTGTTCGATTTTCAACAAGGCTGCAACGACTTCGGGAGCCCCTTTCATAACAGCTTCTATGAGAGCCGTATGACCATTTTTGCTTTGTGCATTAACATTGGCTCCCGCAGCGATAAGCGAATCAATAATCCCTAGATTTCCATTTTGAACCGCACGAATTAATGGTGTGTATCCTTCATTGTCTGCACTGTCGAGGTTGAAATTCAACTCAATAGCATTATCATCAACTTCTTCGAAACCTTTTTCATTTAGACTCAGTTGCTCTTGAATAACTTCTGCATTACCTAAAAAGGCAGCTAGGCCTATCGTACTTAGCCCCAAAGCATCTTGCGCTTGCCTAACATGCGCTCCACGGCTAATTAAATATTCGGCCACTTCGGGCTTTTTATATTGAATCGCCACAATAAGAGGGGTCAGCTCGTGTTTGGAAGATCTAAATGCGGGTGGCTCTTGATAATTAACACTAGCGTTTAAACCGTCTACTAAATAATGTACTGCTGGGAGATTCCCTGCAGCAGCAGAGGATAGTAATGCTGAATTGTAATCAAAAGGTTGCGGACTGGCAGTATGCAACATTTTGGCAATTTCAAGTTGTCCTTGAGAACAGGCTCTCTGAAAATCAGCTTGGGTAGGAACTACACCTGCTGCCAACAAGGTTTGTACAATTGCAATGTTGCCGTTAAAAATTGCAGCATTCAGTGCTTTTCGCGTATAACTATTGCTGAAATTGAGACTCCCAACCCGTACGAGTAATTCGACAAGTGCAGTTCTATTTTGCTCTGCAGCCATTACCAAAGCTGTTTTTTTGGATTGTTCGTCAGTGAACACATAGTCCACAATTTTAGGATCTGCATCGATAACAGCCTCTAAGAGTTCGAGATCATCTTCTTTAATTGCTAACTCTAGGATAGTAAATAGTCGGAAGTAGGGTTTTATTTCCGATATTAACCTGGATTCATCAGTAATTCGCCGAATTAGCCTTGTTTGCTCCTGACTAGGCTTATGTTGTATTAATTGCTTAAGGTAGTAATGGAACACGATGGATTCAGCTTGATGTTGGATGGCACCGCTGTGTCCTCGTATCTTCTTTAAATGAGCCAATCGCCTATCAATTTTTTGATTGAGTACTTCAATCGGCTGAGTCATTATTGATCCTCTTGTTATATAAGAATACATCCTAACAAAAGATTATTAAGAGAAAATTAAAAGAAGATAAAAGGGGTCCACCTTGAAGTGTGTTGGTTTTAAAGTAGAATGAATAAATGTTCTTTCTTTCGAGTACGGTTGATGCTACATCAGGTTAAAACTGCAGGTGGTGTTCATATTGAATATGAGCATCATGATTTAGTCTATGAAAACGCCATAGAGCCGCTTCTTGAGCGACTTGATACCCACCGTGGGGCGTTATTCGCTTCAAGTTTTGAATATCCCGGACGTTATACTTGTTGGGATATAGGTTTTTATAATCCTCCTTTGGTTTTGATTTGTAAGGGAAATGAAATTCATGTTCAAGCTTTAAACCAACGGGGTGAAATTTTATTAGCAATTTTTTTCCCACTATTACAGTCTTCTGCTGATTTAATCATTAAAGAACACTCAGACCGCTTATATCGAATCGCTGTAAAACCGTCACAAAGAATTTTTAGTGAGGAAGAGCGTAGTCACCAGCCATCCGTTTTTACTCTCCTGCGACTATTGCTAGCTTTTTTTAAAACAGAGGAGCCTTATTTAGGTTTTTATGGTGCTTTTGGTTATGATTTAATTTTTCAATTTGAACGCTTAAGCCAGTGTAAAGAGCGTCCCTCAGAACAACGCGAAATGGTCTTATACCTTCCGGATGAAATCTATGTTGTGAATCATCGCAAAGAAATTGCGTTTATCAGACGTTACGATTTTCAATACAAAGGCAAATCGACTCAATCTTTGCCTCGAGATGGTGAATTTAAACACTACGAACCTGAGCAAAGGCCTGCTAAAAGTTGTGATCATGCTCCGGGTGAGTACGCACAACTTGTGGAATTAGCAAAACAGCGGTTTGCTTGCGGTGATTTATTTGAGGTGGTACCAAGCCAAACATTTTATGCACATTGTTCTGAACAACCATCGACCATTTTTCGTAGGATGCGAAAAATCAATCCCTCTCCTTATGGATTTTTTATTAATTTGGGTGAAGATGAATATTTAGTTGGTGCATCACCCGAAATGTATGTACGTGTCCAGGATAGAAAAGTAGAAACTTGTCCTATTTCAGGAACGATTAAACGGGGTTCCGATGCAATAGAAGATGCGCACAATATTCAGGTTTTATTGGATTCTGAAAAAGAAGCCTCGGAATTGACAATGTGCACTGATGTGGATCGCAACGATAAATCGCGTATTTGTGAAGCCGGCTCGGTACGAGTCGTTGGCCGACGGCAAATTGAAATGTATTCACGGTTGATTCACACCGTAGATCATGTTGTGGGTACATTGCGGGAAGGGTTTGATGCAGTCGATGCTTTCCTCACACATATGTGGGTAGTGACTGTGACAGGTGCGCCTAAACTTTGGGCAATGAATTTCATCGAAAAGTACGAAAAATCCCCGCGTAGATGGTACGCTGGGGCTGTAGGATGGTTTGGCTTTAACGGTAACCTAAACACAGGCCTTGTCTTAAGAACGGTAAGAATTCAACAAGGTATCGCTGAAATTCGTGTGGGTGCCACCTTGCTTTATGATTCCCAACCGCAGGCGGAAGAACAGGAAACTCGCCTTAAGGCATCTGCTTTTTTAGATATTTTGCAAAAACCGGAAAGTAAAGCCGAGCCGACCAATACAATGCCTAAACAAGGTTTAGGAAAAAAAGTGCTTTTAGTTGACCATCAAGATTCTTTTGTTCATACATTGGCTAACTATGTGCGCCAAACAGGGGCCGAAGTAGTGACCATACGCAGTGAGCACGTGATGGATTATTTACACCAACAGCAGCATTTCGACCTTGTCCTCCTCTCACCTGGTCCAGGGCGGCCTGCTGATTTTAAAGTGGCACAAACGATTGAAGAAGTGCTAAAACAAAAGATTCCTCTTTTCGGTGTATGTTTAGGGTTGCAGGGTATTGTTGAATACTTCGGAGGAGTGTTGGATGTATTGTCTTATCCAATGCATGGTAAAGCCTCTGAAATTGAAATAAAGGATGAATCAAGACTATTTGCAGGTCTTGGATCTTCTTTTACAGCGGGGCGTTATCACTCTTTGTATGCTCGTCTCGCAACAATCCCAGAGGAATTAAAAGTGACTGCTTTAAGCCAGGATGGAATTGTTATGGCCGTAGAGCACCAAACCTTACCCGTGTATGCAGTGCAATTTCATCCTGAAACGATTCTTTCGATGTCTAATCAAGCAGGATTGCGGATTATTTCTAATTTAATGGGAATGATTAGAGGACATGCGTCATAAATTATTGCTCGTTTATAGTGTAGCGATTCTTCTCGGGATAACTACAGGGATTGTGGGTTCTTTTTTTCAAATTGGAATTCGTTGGTTAGATTATCTTATTGAGCAACTCCTCGTTTCCATTTCCACAAAAGGGGGAGAGGCAGCTATTTTTTGTGCCCTTATCTCAATGATTCTGACTTTTATTGCTTGGCTTATGGTTCGCTCTATTTCACCAGAGGCCTCTGGAAGTGGGGTGCAAGAAATTGAAGGAGCTTTGCTGCATGAAAGGCCTATCTTTTGGCGCCGGTTATTACCTGTTAAGTTTATTGCTGGGGTTATGGCAATTTCTGCAAAGCTCGTTCTTGGCCGGGAAGGTCCAACAATTCAAATGGGAGGAAATCTCGGTGATATGTTTGGCGAGATGCTGCATTTCTCCCAAGACAGGCGCGATACTTTAATCATGGCAGGTGCTGCCGCTGGTCTTGCTACTGCTTTTAATGCCCCTTTAGCCGGTGTGCTTTTCGTATTAGAAGAGCTTCGTAACGAATTCAATTTCACCTTTACCAATTTTAAAACAGTTGCCATTTCTTGTGTGATGGCAACCATTACTTTGCATTTTATTATCGGACCACAAGCAGCTATCTCCATGAGTGTTTTTGCGCTTCCAAGCCTTAAATCCCTTTGGCTCTTTTTTATTCTTGGGATAATGGTTGGTTTTCTTGGCATCTTATTTAATCAAATGCTAATGCTATCTTTAAGAATCATTGATACATTAACTTTGTTTATGCGTGTTGCGTATGTGTTGGCAATTGGTGCTGGAGTAGGGTTCTTAGCTTATTATCAGCCTGATCTGGTCGGAGGTGGATATCGGATTATTCATCAGGCACTAACTTTTACCCCGAGTGCTTCCTTACTTGTAGTAATTTTGGTCATTCGGTTCTTTACCACGATGTTGTGTTATTCGACAGGCGTGCCCGGAGGCATTTTTGCACCAATGCTTGCTTTGGGTGCATTATTCGGTACGGCTTCGTCTTATTTATTACAAAATTTAATGGAAGACATCACGATTCATCCGGGCATGTTTGCAGTTGCCGGCATGGGTGCTTTATTTGCTGCGGCTGTTCGTGCACCAATTACAGGTATTGTATTAGTTGTCGAAATGACTCAAAACTACTCTTTAATCCTACCCCTAATGGTCTCTTGCCTAACTTCTACTACGATTATGCAATTGGCACGCAATGAACCCATTTATACACAACTTTTACGTAGGACACTGAAAAGGGAACGAGAATTGGCGAGATAGCTGCCTTAATTATATAAAAGGATTTTAAATGGACAGCGAGAAGAAGCACCCACAAATTGAACAAGGCTTACTTGCCCTTGTGAACCAATTTTTAAAAGATCTTGATGCTGAGCGTGCGTTAAAAAACATCTCTCTAGAGGCTTCATTAGGACGTGATTTAGGGATTGATAGTGTGGGTAAAGTTGAACTTTTCACTCGCATAGAGAAAACATTTTCATTGCGTTTGCCTGAACGTGCAATAGCGGAGATTGACTCGCTAAAAGAGTTAGCCAAAGTGATTGAAGAAAGCTTAAAAGCGCTGCCAAAAAGAAAGATTCAATCATTCTCCCCAATTATCGGCATTACTGATCTTGATCTTTCCTCGGCAAAAACCTTAGTAGACGTGATGCAAACCTATGGGACAAAAGAAGAAAATCGACCTCATTTGTACTTACAAAACGAACAAGGCGAAGAGCAAATTATCCAGTATGGGCAGTTATTAAAGGAAGCCAAAAAGGTAGCTCGAGGATTGCATAACAAAGGAATAAAGCAAGGTGAAGCAATAGCAATTATGCTTCCTACCAGCGATGCTTTTTTTTATGCATTTGCTGGTATATTGTTGATTGGAGCTGTCCCGGTGCCTATTTATCCTCCATTTCGAGCTGATCGAATCGAAGAATACGCAGAGCGGGAGGCAAAAATCTTACATAATGCCCAAGCCAGAATACTAATTACCTTCGCAAAAGCTGAAACTCTAAGCCATATTTTAAGGACTTTTGTCCCCAGCTTAAAAGAAGTGGCGACAATAGAAAATCTGAGGATGGTAACAGGTCCGGTACCCGAGGTTGAACCTGGGCCGCAAGATCCTATTTTGATTCAATATACATCAGGAAGTACGGGGGATCCAAAAGGGGTTTTCCTCTCCCACCAAAACATGCTTGCCAATATCCGCGCCATTGGCAAGGGAATACCCGTTCAGCCTACAGATGTCGGGGTAAGTTGGTTGCCTCTCTACCATGATATGGGGTTAATGAATTGGTTAGGTGCAATGTACTTTGGCATTCCTATGGTTATTTTATCCCCGCTTACTTTTCTAACAAGACCGGAGCAATGGCTGTGGACAATTCATTACCATCGCGCCACATTATCAGGAGCGCCTAATTTTGCCTATGAGTTATGCATAAAAAAGATTGATGATGAGGATATTCAAGGACTTGATCTCAGTTCATGGCGATTCGCATTCAATGGTGCTGAAGCAATAAATCCAAGGACTCTAGACCGTTTTGGTAAAAAATTCTCCCCTTATGGTTTTCATATCGAATCATTTGCCCCAGTTTATGGATTAGCAGAATCGACAGTTGGCCTGACATTTCCGCCAAAAAGACGTGAGCCGCGAATCGATAAAATTCAGAGAGAAGCATTTGAGATGAAAAATAAAGCTATTCCAACATTAAAAAGTAAAGATTTTATTGAATTTGTGAGTTGCGGGGTTCCCTTACCTGATCACGAAGTGCGTATAGTCGATGAGGCTGGAAGTCATGTGGAAGAAAGAGTGATTGGAATGATTCAATTTAAGGGGCCGTCAGCAATGAAGGGTTATTTTAATAACCCTAACGCGACTCAAAAAATTTATCATGATGGATGGTGGGATACCGACGATCTAGGTTATTTGGCTGATAAAGAGTTATTTATTACTGGTAGAAAAAAAGATTTGATTATCAAGGCGGGGCGTAATCTTTACCCAGAAGAAATCGAAGAAGTCGTAAGCGAGGTACCGCACGTGCGCAAAGGATGTGTGATTGCTTTTGGTGTAAGTGATCCCGTTCTTGGTACAGAAAAGTTAATTATCGTTGCTGAATCTTATGCTCTTGAAAAAGAAAAGCAAAAAACCATCTGTGCTGAAATCACTGAAAAAATGATGACAGCGCTAGAAATTGCGCCTGATGTGATATTCTTGGTGCCTCCAAAAACGGTTCCGAAAACATCTAGTGGAAAATTACGCCGTTCTGCATGCAAGCAGGCCTACCTCCAAGGCAAACTGATTAAAAAGCATAAATCAATAACCTGGCAGTTAGTGAAATTATTTTCAAAAAGTATTTATAGAACGATTCGAAACGGTTTTTTTTATCTAGGAAAATTAGCCTATACAATTTATTTTGTCCTCATTTTATTTGTAGTGCTTATACCAGTTTGGTTTGGTGTGTTGTTATTCCCCCGAACGATCGCTGCGAAAATAACTCGTATTGGTGCCCGTTCTGTGTTCAAGTTGGGACTTTGTCCAATCCATCTTGAAGGGGAGGCGAACCTCAAAAGTGAGGCACCGATGATTTTTATTGCCAATCATGCAAGCTATTCAGACGCATTAGTACTGACCGCTCTACTACCACCTGGAACTCTTTTCACGGCAAAAAATGAATTACTAAAAACACCGGTAATACGTACGTTTATTAAAAAATTAGGACATTTAGTCATTGACCGTATGGATTTTGTAAAAAGCGTTGAGAATAAAAATCAGATTGAAGAAGCAATCCTAAAGAAAAATTCTGTGATTTTTTTTCCAGAGGGAACATTTACTTATGCAACAGGGTTACGCCCATTTAAATTAGGGGCTTTTACAGTTGCTGTGGAAACAAAAACGGCTTTATGCCCCATAGCTATCTCTGGTACTCGAACTTTTTTACGTGCTGATAGTTATCTGCTTACGCCTGGATCGATTAGGATAGTCATAGGAAAACCACTTTATCCAAAAGAAGATGGGGGTTGGGATGAAATCATAATGCTTCATAATAGGGCTCGTTTAGAAATTGCTAAATATTGCGGCGAGCCCATTATTGACTTAATTGTTGCAGGGTTTGAAGGATAGCAAAGCATCTTGCAAAAAACTAATTTTGACGCGCATTTTTAACAATACGATAACGTTTTTGGATGCACTAAATTTAAAAAATCTTCACTTTTAATTTTGAGCAGCTCGTTATGGTTACCAGCGTTAAAGGCCAACCATTCTTTATGAGCAAGGCTATCTGCAAGATAGACATCCATCCCATAGAGCTCACCCAGAAGCGGGATTGCGCCAATTTCGCAGTCTGTAAACTTATCTTGAAATTCATATTCGTGAGCAATCTCTGCGTTTTTTGCGTGGATCTCTTTTTTAAACTGATCTAAATCCAGGCGGATATGGGCAGGAATTGCAACTAACACAAATTTGCCGTCCAATTTAACAACGACTGACTTGGCAAAATTGCCGCCTTTAATGTGCGCGGCTTGTGCACATTGTAATGCTGTGTAGGCTCTAGGGTGGCTAATGGTTCGGTAGCTAACCTCATGATTATCCAGATAGGTTTTAATACTTGAGCTTAACATGGGGGTACTCCTGTAAAGAAGCTTTACTGATTAATTATAGAACATTTTTTATCCCTATATCTGGATATTTCCAAGAGTCAGGAAATCCTTCACGCATTTGCGTAATTGAGTGTGCCATCACGTACAAATTGGCCAAATTTGGTAAGGACTAATCACTAAAATTAACTGGCTGTTCTAGTTTGGCCATGAATTGTTTTGAAAACGACTGAGGTGTTTCTGGCTTTGTTTGTAATTGATCCAGATAAACTAGCTTAAAATAAGTCGCATTTGCTTGAGAGTTGATATCCGGATTTTCAGGGAAATATTTAAGAAGGGGAAGATAAGCAGATTGGCCTATTACATAGCGTTTGTCTCGGCTTTTGGGCGAAAGTCCCCAGACATTTTGATAGCTTACAGCTTCTGTTTCTTGGTTATTGAGTTTTTTATTACCAACATACAACATAACATGGCCGCCAATGTAGATGAGGGTCATTAATGGATGCCCTTTTTCTTTAAGTATTGCTAGGCGCTTATCCACATCCTCTTGAGATAAATCCAACGAGGAATTTAATTTTCCTTGGGCTCCGGAATTTCTTGGCAACCATATCCCAAATGGAGTAAAAATGCTTTTCATCTCTTGTGAGCAGTCATTAAAGAAGAAGGTACTACCCCAACCGTAGGGCCGATTTTTTAATTGTCTAATTATTTTAACTAGATTTTTTTTGGAAGCTGGTAGGGGCATGATCTCAGCATCTTGAGAATGAACAACGGCGGCTTTAATTACCGCTTGATTGTGCTCATTTTTAACAGGAATGAATATCGATGTTTTGCGGGTATTACGTTGGGCAAGAGGGAATACTGCGCCGACATATCCGGTAAAACGGTAATTGTCGTTCGAATCAACAATGCTTGCCTCGGTCTTGGTGATTGCAACAAGATTTTTTTGCGCAGCTTGCTGCCATTGATTGATAAAAGGGTGAGAGGCATAGGCAATATCATTGCTTTTTACCCAGGCAAAATATGCATCAGGCGTAAGTACTAACGACCAAGCTTTATCTTGTGAAGTACTAAAGACGTAAAGTGGTGTCCCAGCCCAAATGGCGGATTCTTGTAAATTATCAAAAGGGAATCCCTGACCAGGTAGACTAACATGGTAAAAATCAGGTGCAGCATCTGGTAAAGCGCGCGCCAGCGTATTTGCTACAGCGATGGCTTTTTTTTCTTCATTGTAAGAACTGCTTTCCAGAGCCTCCAAAGCCATGTTGCGTTTTATTTTATTCCACCAAAGTTGATTTTTTTCTTTAAAATTTTCTGAGTAGTGACGTTCGATGGGCGATTTATTTTGGTTGTTGAAATCGTCTAAAATTTGTTGCTCGATTTTTTTCACGATAGGGAGGACAGACCTAACCATCTGCTCACTCCACGGGGACAGTCCTTGGGCATCGCTAGCATAATAATGATTATAGAATTGTTGTAATTGGAGTTTTTGATAATGCTCAGTGAGAATAGATGCTGAATAATCGTCGCTGTTCATTGGTACGTAGTCATTGCTATTTTGACTATAAGACTCTAAGGGAAAATCATAGATAGGAACATCAATCGCAAATGCCAAGGAATAAAAAAACATTAATGCGATTGAGATAGATGATCTTAAAAGACTTTTAATCAGCATAATTAATCTATCGAACTAAAAATGGCTCCTATAATACCATAAAATACCTTTCAGTGACAAAATAGGCAAATTGCAATTTTAATTAACAATTATTAAGAAAAAGGCGGTATGCATGTACAATTAATCCATGCGAATAACAATTTTGCCGAAATGTGCACTGCTTTGCATCTGTGCATGGGCTAGTTCAATTTCAGAAAAGTCAAATACAGAATCGATGACAGGCATAATATGTTTATTGAGTAAAGATGTAGACCAATGTTCTTGGGCTGATTTCCACAGCGCCGCTTTTTCAGGAATGGATTGTGATCGTAAGACAAAACCTATAATTTGCAGCCGTTTTTTCATTAAAGTTGCAAGATTACATTCTACTTTATGCCCTTGCATGCATGAGATTTGCACCAGCTTGCCTTTTGTCTTTAACAGCTCCAAATGTTTAGGGAAATAAGACCCGCCGATAAAATCAACAATTAAATTAATCGTTTCTTTGCTGATTAGTTCTGCAAAATCATCTTTTTTATAGTTAATGACAGTCTCAGCACCAAGTTGTTTGGCTTTATCAATTTTTTCCTGATTACTTGCTGTGGTGATTACTCGGGCACCAATGTGCTTTGCCATTTGAATAGCGAAAGAGGAAATACCACTCCCCGCGGCGTGTATCAGTAGTGTTTGCGCTTGTTTTATTTGGCCAATTGAAAATACAGTAGCATGAGCAGTGATTAAGGCCTCCGGGATAGCTGCAGCATAATCAAAATGCCAGCCATCGGGGATGGGGGCAGCAAGTGAGTGGTGCATGCAGCAATAATCAGCATAGCCTCCACTTCCCACCAACCCATAAACACGATCACCGATTTTAAAATTTTTGACGCGACTCCCAAATGCGACTACCTCGCCTGCGATTTCTAGCCCTGGAATGGGGGATTCACCTGGCGGTGGAGGGTATTTACCCTGCCTTTGCATTAAATCAGCACGATTTATCCCGGCTGCTTTGACTCGAATCAGGAGTTGATCTTTTTCATAGCTTGGTACCTCTTGTTCTTTTATGATTAACCGACTTTCGGGTCCAGGATTATCGATAGCTACATAACGCATAAAATTCCTAAGAACATTTTAGAATGTCTATTGATAACTTATTTCTGGCTAATGAACAATAGATGGATCACGAAGCGCGGACTTTAAGTAGTACGCACGAAATGGTATTTTTATCCTAGCCTTTTAAAGTTTCTTGTGTATATACTTTTGCACACGCGAGCGACTTGGTTGTTTGATGGTTAAATACATAAAGCATAAGAAACTAGCGATATTTTTTATTTCTTTTCAATTAATTATTACGCTTTTGTTTTTTATTTGGCCTGCTTGCTCCGCATTGATACAGTCCGCCTTTTTTAGCGATTCTTTTGGTTTACATCATCGCTTTGCTGCTTTAACCAATTTTCTTGATTTATTGCAAGATCCAGATTATGCCAAGGCATTATGGGTTACGTTGTTGGTCGCCTTTGCCATTACCTTAACTACAATGAGTGTAGGGCTGTTACTCTCATCACTTTTGCAGAGCCGCCGTAAAAGTCAAAAAATCTATAAATCTTTGCTATTGTGGCCTTATGCTGTTGCCCCTGCAGTGGCAGCCATTTTGTGGCGTTTTCTTTGCCAACCAACAATTGGATGGATTGCGCAAGGGTTGCAGGTCGTCGGGATTAATTTTAATTATCTTACCCATGCTAATCAGGCTTTACTTGTCATAATTATAACTGCAAGTTGGCAGCAGTTTAGCTATAATTTTCTGTTTTTCTTTGCAGCACTTAAGGCTATCCCTAGGTCCTTAATCGAGGCAGCAATTCTGGATGGTGCATCGGCATGGCGGCGTTTTTGGCAAATTATTTTCCCTCTCCTTTCCCCAACCACATTCTTTCTATTAATCATGAACTTAATTTATGCTTTTTTTGATACTTTCGGTATTATTGATGTTATGACACACGGTGGGCCAGGTAACAGCACTACAACACTAATTTATAAAGTGTATAAAGATGGCTTTGTGGGTATGGATCCAGGTGGCTCATCGGCACAATCAGTAATGTTGATGCTGTTAGTCATTTGCCTCACATTGCTCCAATTTCGCTACCTTGAAAAAAAGGTGCATTACGAATGAAATTTTTAAAGCGATTACTTGCTCACGGCATATTAATTTGTTTTATTGTGTTTTTGTTCCTACCACTCTATTTAGCGCTTGTAGCTGCTAGCCATGAAGGAGCTGCAATGATGCAAGCGCCATTGCCTATATGGCCAGGTACAGCATTATTCCATAACATTAAGACAGTGCTTACGGAAGGGTTAGTGGCAACTGGAGGCCAACCCATTGGACAGTTATTATGGAATAGTTTTCTTATGGCTGGGTTAATTGCGGTAGGCAAGATCATTTTTGCCTTGTTTTCGGCCTTTGCTTTGGTTTATTTTGAACTACCGCTTAAACGATTTTTATTTGCCATTATTTTTTCAACAATGATGTTGCCAGTAGAGGTTCGTATTGTGCCTACTTTTCAGGTCGTTGCTTCTTTTTCTTGGCTAAATACGTTTACTGGGCTGACATTGCCTTTGATGGCTTCTGCAACTGCAACTTTTTTATTTAGACAATTTTTCAAAACAGTGCCTAAAGAGCTTGTTGAGGCAGCAAAATTGGATGGCGCGGGACCTGTACGATTTTTTGTTGACATTCTTTTACCTTTATCGAGAACGCAAATTTCCGCTTTATTTATTATTCTTTTTGTTTATGGTTGGAACCAATATCTCTGGCCCCTGGTCATTACAACTGAGACTAATATGGCTACGATTGTAATGGGGATTCGTTATTTAGCGGGGGTTGCCGATCAAATTCCACAATGGCATTACATCATGACGGTTGCACTGATTGCTTTGCTACCACCATGTTTAGTAGTGGTAACCATGCAACGCTGGTTTGAAAAGGGGTTAACGCATTAAATGGCAATGGTAAATTTAGTCGAAGTGAGCAAGTATCACGGCCAACAGCTTATTCTGGATCAAATCAACTTGCATATTGATAAAGGTGAGTTCGTTGCTGTCGTTGGGCCTTCAGGCTGCGGTAAATCAACGCTGCTTCGCTTGGTTGCAGGATTGGATACGGTTAGCAGTGGTAAAATTTTAATCAATAATCAGTGTGTCAATGATATTCCACCAGCAAAACGCGATATGTCCATGGTTTTTCAAAGTTATGCCCTTTATCCACATATGTCTGTTTTTGATAACATGGCTTATGGTTTAAAGATGCGAGGGATGAAACCGAATCAAATTCGACAAAAAGTCACTGAAGTGGCTGCTGTATTGCAATTAAGTGACTACTTAACGCGTAAGCCCGCAGAGCTCTCTGGCGGCCAACGTCAGCGTGTTGCGATGGGTAGGGCGATTGTCCGTTCTCCAGCCGTATTTCTATTTGATGAACCTTTATCAAATCTCGATGCAAAATTACGTAGCGAAATGCGCCATGAGATCAAAAAATTACATCGGCAATTCAAAACAACTTCGCTTTATGTAACCCACGATCAAATAGAAGCAATGACCATGGCCTCGAGGATCCTCGTTTTAAATAAAGGGAAAGTTGAGCAAATTGATTCGCCCCAAAATTTGTATCAGCGGCCTGCCTCCCTTTTTGTGGCTGGGTTTATCGGCCATTATCCAATTAATTTTTTACCAGCAAGAATCAATCTAAATTGCCAAAAAGTAATCACTGACATCGGTATTGAGCTACCATTACCTAAAATGTCCGAATCCCTTCCTTGTGGCGAGGAGGTGATTTTAGGGGTTAGACCTGAGCATTTGAACATTGCACCGAGAAATAAAGAAGACGCAATTTTAGTAAAAGTAGAATATATTGATGATATGGGTGCAGATAAATTGGTACAGGTTGTAAGTCAATGCGGTATGGCACGTTTTGCAATAAGGACATCAACGGATATTGAAGTGATTGATAACCAGCTCGCTCTGGAACTGGTTGTAAGTAAGGCAAATTTATTTCATCACAAGACTGGATTGCGTTTGGGAGGCTGGCATGGTTAAGGGTAAGAAAACATTACGAGAAATCGATAGGCCTTTTTATCACTATTGGCAGGCTTTATACCATTCTTTTTTCAATAATGAGCTATATGTTGACGTTGGCAAGCGTTGGAAGGGATTAGGCATAGGCTATTTACTCTTATTGATGTTTGTTGTGACACTCCCTTTTGCACTACGTGTTGCGACGGATTTTAATCGCTTTTTTGTTGAAGACTTGGTGCAACCATTGCAGCAGTTGCCAACATTGTATATACAGAATGGTACCGTATCATTGGATAAACCAATGCCTTATGTTGTAAAAAATAAGTACAACCAGGTTGTCGCGATTGTCGATACTACTGGTACAGTAAAAACAATTGATAAAACCTACCCTTTTTTAAGTATACTTATCACCAAGGATAAGCTGTTTTACCGCTTTCCCTCTCCGCAATTTTTCTTCAATATAAACAATGTACAAAATCCAGTGAGCCCTATTTACGTGTATCCTTTTAACGAGCATAGTAATGCAGTCTTTGATGGGAAGGAGTGGGTTAAAGCCTCAGGAATGTCAAAATTGAAACTCTTTTTCGCTATTTTGATTTATCCTACGGTCGCTTTGGTCTTTTTTGCTATATTTCTAATCATATTACTAGCATTTGCTTTGATGGGGCAATTCATTGCCAAGCTATTTAAATTTTCAATCACCTACAAACAATCCAGCCGTCTAACTATGGTTAGCATTACTCCATTTATGGCTGTACTCTGGATTCTGTTGACTCTGGGACGATTTTCTAACCAATATGGCTTTTTCATGCCACTGCTTTTCATTGCTTATTTTTGTTATGCTGTCATATCACTTAAAAGAGAAAGCCAGAAACTGGTGGTTGCGTGAGAGAGCTAATCCATTTTGCACATGGTAATGGATTTCCATCACCTTGCTACAGACAATTGCTTAATGGATTGCAAGAGCGTTATGACTGTTGCTTTATCGATCGTATCGGTCACAACCCGCAATTTCCAGTCACAGAAAATTGGCATTTTTTAGTGGATGAAGTAATTAACAGCATTAAACAGCAGACTAACCAGCCCGTTATTGCGGTGGGGCATTCTTTGGGTGGGGTGTTAAGTCTCCTCGGCGCAATAGAGCAGCCTTCTTTGTTCAGGGCAGTGATTATGCTTGATTCACCTCTCATTGGGCGCTTTAAATCGGGCATGGTGCGATTGGCTAAGGCTCTAGGCATCATCGATAGAGTGACACCTGCTGCCCGCACACGCGGTCGCAGAGAATATTGGCAAAATAGGGACCAACTTATTGCTTACCTAAGAACAAGAGATTTGTTTAAAACATTTACTGAGGATTGTTTACAAGATTATATCGATTATGGGTTGGAAAAAACAAAGGATGGTTACCTACTACGATTTGATCGCCATATCGAATACCTAATCTACCGGACAATACCTCATCAGTTATCGGAATATGAAGGAAAACTATCTGTTCCTGCAGTATTGATTTATGGTGATAAAAGCAGTGTCGTGGATAGGCTTGATATTCGTTACATGAAAAAAAATTACAACATATCGTGTTATAAAATAAAGGGTACACATATGTTCCCCATGGAGTATCCAGCTCAAGTTGCAAAAGAAATTCTAATCCGTTTGGATGCTATACTGAAATGATGGATTTAATGCTCTTAAAGTTAAGAATTGTTTACTGATAAGGAGAAAACAGTGTTACAAAGTCTGATCGTTCTGGCAGTTGTATTGGGAGCTCTCTTATTAATAACACGGCAAGCATCTGTTATGGTCTGGACGATCAGTTACGCGATTTTTGCCCTTTTGGTTGAGCGCTATGCTTCACCGGGCTTTATTGCCCAATTTTTCTTGTGGGCAGTGTTTGCCGTAATGGTTTTTAGTTCAATAAAGCCATTACGCAGAAATTTATTATCTCGCCGGCTTTTTGCTGTTATAAGCAAAGCGATGCCCACAATGTCTGCTACAGAGCGTGAGGCATTGGAAGCAGGAACAGTCAGCTGGGAAGGGGATTTGTTTAGTGGTTCGCCTGATTTTAATGCTTTGCTTAATACGCCGATAGTAAAACTTACCGCTGAAGAGCAAGCGTTCATGGATGGGCCAGTCAATGAGTTATGCCGAATGATCGACGATTGGGATATAACACATGTTCGTACGGATATGCCGCCGGAGATGTGGCAATTCCTTAAGGAAAAAGGTTTTTTTGGTATGATAATTCCTAAGGAATATGGCGGACTTGATTTTTCTGCCACTGCACAGGTGGCCATTTTAGCCCGAATTTATGGTCGCTCAGTAACGGTAGGAAGTACTGTTTCTGTTCCTAATTCGCTTGGACCTGCTGAATTACTCTTAAAATATGGCACCAAAGAGCAAAAAGAATATTATTTGCCCCGCTTAGCGGATGGACGGGAAATCCCTTGTTTTGCCTTGACTGGGCCAAATGCAGGATCAGATGCGGCTTCTATACCCGATAAAGGGATAGTCTGTCGGCAAATGGTTAATGGTCAGGATGTGCTAGGAATCCGCTTAACCTGGAATAAGCGTTATATTACTCTTTGTCCAGTAGCAACAGTCATTGGTTTGGCGTTTCGGCTTTTTGATCCTGAAAACCTTCTAGGGAAGGGACATGATGTAGGAATCAGCTGCGCTTTAATTCCTGCTAATACACCTGGCGTGGTTAAGGGGAGACGTCATTTTCCCTTAAATACTGGGTTTTTAAATGGCCCAACACAAGGTAAGGACGTGTTCGTTCCGATTGATAGTTTAATTGGTGGTCCAGTAATGGCTGGACATGGTTGGCGCATGCTGATGGAATGTTTAAGCGCAGGGCGTGCTATTTCATTACCATCCAGTTCGACAGGGGGTACACAAGCTGGGGCTCTAGCAAGTGGCGCTTATGCACGGATTCGTAAGCAATTTAATCAATCCATAGCAAATTTCGAAGGGATAGAAGAACCGCTGGCTCGTATTGCGGCAAATGCTTATATTATCGATGCTGGATTAACAATGACAGCGGCGGCAATTGATCACGGTGCTAAACCTTCGGTAGCGGGTGCAATATTAAAATTTAATACCACTGAACGCGCACGCCAAGTTGTGATGGATGCAATGGATATTCATGGTGGTAAGGGAATTTGTCTAGGTCCTAACAACTATTTGGGACGTGGTTATCAGAACACACCAATAGGAATTACTGTTGAGGGTGCAAATATCTTAACGCGCAATTTGATCATATTCGGTCAAGGAGCTATCCGTTGCCACCCTTACGTATTTCGTGAGTTAGAAAGCGTGAGAGAAAATAATCTCCATAATTTTGATGAAGCCTTCTGGGGACATGCTGCATTTGTTCTAGCTAATCTGACTAAGTCGCTTATTTTTGCATTAACCGATGCCCGATTGACCAAAACGCCTGTTAGTTCGGCAAAACGGTACTATCAGCTGGTGCATCGTTACAGCACGAATCTTGCTTTTCTAGCTGACTTTTCGATGGTTGTTTTGGGGGGTGAGTTGAAACGCAAAGAAATGATTTCGGCTCGTTTAGGCGATGTTTTGAGTAAGTTATATCTTGCTTCAGCCGTTCTAAAGCGTTTCCATGATGATGGTGAGCCTCTTGACGATTTCACCTTAGTCGAGTGGTGTTGTCAGCAATTAATGCACGAATGCGAATGTGCTATTCAGGGGGTCATCGCAAATTTCCCAATGCGTTGGGCTCGAATTGTTCTGAAAGTATTCTTACAACCATTTGGAAACAAGCGTCATCAACCATCGGATAAACTGAGCCAAAAAGTAGCCCATTTGCTAACTGAACCGAACAGTACTCGCACTCGATTAACACGCTTTGTGTTTGCAGAACCCTTACCCAATTGCCCACTTGGAAGATTGGAAGAGGCTTTCCTTAAACTTTGCGCTGTTGAAGGACTGGAAAAGAAAGTCAGTCAGGCAATCAGAGAAGGTGTATTGCACTCGCTCACCTTACTCGAACAAATTGATGAGGCTGAACGCGCAGGGATTCTTGATTCTAAGCAGGCGCAGCAATTAAAGGATGCAGAATACGCAAGACAGGAAATTATTGCGGTGGATGATTTTGCTGATGATGAATTACGTAGGCAGCCTATGGATAATTCAAATAAAAAGGGTAAAGCAAGTCAGCATGATGATTTAGCAACTGAGACGGTTTAGGGGCTGTTAACATTTCATCTCATGCCAACGTGAGGCTTGTCCCTGAATCTTCTACACATCTGTGAAAACACAGTCTAGCTCTGTTCTCCGACGTCCCGCGGCTTGTCCGCGGGATCCAGGAGATCTGCATTAAAACACAGAGCCCCGCGGACAAGCTGCGGCACGCAGACGGCAGATGAAATGTCAACAGACCCTTGCGCATACGACATAAATGAGCAATGAGTCAGGTACTTTAAGGGAATCCAGGTTACTTGACTCCCTAAGTAAGCGATCTTCTTATTAAAATATAATCAATAGCAGCTAGATATTATCAGCCCGATACAGTCAAATGAGATACATACTGGAAGTAAAAGTGACAAAAAACCACTCGCATAGGCTTGTATTTGATTCAACTCTGACCGTTTGTGCCCAATTCAAATTGGGGAACCTGCTCTATTACCTCAGTTGCAAATTGATAGGGAAAGCCGACGGAATACACCAAGATCTCTGAGAAATGTTGGTCTTTACAATACTGTTTACCCAGGAAGCCTTTAAATTTCTTCCAAGGCTTCATCAGGCATCGTAACATTAAGTTCAAGAACTGCATTATCGCCCATTCGTTCAAGATTTACACTGACCTGATCACGATTGATACGGATATATTTGGCAATCACTGCTAAAATCTCTTCCTGTAATTTTGGCAGGTAATCAGGAGTGTTGCGTTGAGAACGCTCATGCGAAATAATGATTTGAAGGCGTTCCTTAGCTACTGAGGCAGTATTATTGCGTCTTCTTAGATAACTGAATAGGCTCATGCTGGTACATCCTCCTTGTTTTTACCGAATAAGCGGCGTAACAACCCTTTACGCTCACTGGTAACAAATCGCATTGGTCTGTTTTCGCCAAGAAAACGAGATATAGCATCTTGATAAGCTAGACCCGCGTCACTGGTTTCGTCAAGAATGACAGGTGTTCCTGTATTAGATGCTTTAAGAACTGCCTTGGATTCTGGAATGACTCCAATAAGTGGGATCGCAAGAATTTCTTTCACATCGTCAACGGATAGCATTTCGCCTTTTTCGACTCGCTCAGGATCATAGCGAGTTAATAAGAGATGCTCTTGAACTGGCGTAGTGTTTTCGACAGCTCGTTTAGTCTTACTCGCCAAGATTCCCAAAATGCGATCGGAGTCTCTTACAGAGGAAACTTCAGGGTTAGTGACTACAATGGCATGATCAGCGAAGTACATGGCCATGTGCGCCCCGGTCTCAATTCCAGCAGGGGAGTCACAAACGATAAAATCAAATTCTTTTGCTAAATCGGATAGCACTTTTTCAACGCCGTTTAGGGTTAAAGCATCCTTATCCCGAGTTTGTGATGCGGGTAATATAAACAGGTTAGGAATACGTTTATCCTTAATCAAAGCCTGATTTAAGCTGGCCTCTCCATTGATTACATTGATGAAATCGTAAACAACTCTACGTTCACATCCCATAATGATATCAAGGTTTCTAAGGCCAATATCAAAATCAATGACTACTGTTTTATGACCTTGCATAGCAAGACCGGATGAAAAAGCTGCAGAAGTTGTGGTTTTACCCACTCCACCCTTACCTGATGTTACAACTATAATCTTAGCCAACGTTGAACCCTTCCTTTAGTCGACTGGTTAAAAATTTTACCCAGTTTACACGGTATTGTTAAGTTAATTCAAGCTCAAAGAATATTAAATTTTAGGGGCTGATGACAATGGGTTTCGCATGGTGAGAATAAAGATAAATTAGCTCAAATAGGAGTTGTGAAATCAATTGTCATCAGACACTGATCCTTTTAATGAGAATTTTCGTTCCATCAAAAAATCTGTAACAAAATTGTTACAATATTTTTTATGTCTGTCATATGCATATTACATTAGCTGGCTAATCTTAACAGGTGTTTACAAAATGAGAGGATTAACCATGCATATAAAAAAGTTAATGATGACAACGATACTTAGTATTTCGGTGCTCGGTATTACTGGCGTTTCTGCAAATCAATCGACCATTAAAGAGGCCAATAGTATTCCAATAAAAAAGGCATGCAAATATCAAGGAATTAAAAGCGTATTAACTGTTGAACAACGTGACGAATTAAGGAATATAATGCGTAATTTGCATGTGCAACTAACGCCTTTAATTAAGAAGAAAATGGCTCTAAAAATACAATTAAAAGGCAAGATGGCTACCCCACAAACCCAATGGGCTGATATTAATAAGCTAGTTGAAGAGTTAAATGAAAATAACGCGAAGATGACAACTTTGATTACCCGAGCTCAGCTCGTGGCTTTTCAAAAATTTGGTGTTTTTCTTCCTTTGCACCACCGCTTTCATCATCACGGATTTATGAAAGGTAGAGGGGTGCTTTAAATCCTCAACAAAAATGTCCGCAACAAGCAATCAGGCTTGGAGATGGTGCTTAGCACCTCTCTGCCTGAATTGAGAATGTAAGTTGAACAAAGAGATTAATACCATCCATTTGAGCCGCAACAACCACCATAATAACTGGTGCTACAGCAAGATGTACATGTTGAATAGCCGCAATTAGTGAATCCACAGCCTGTAACGAGTGCCGTAGATGTAAGGATCAGGGCAAGCATTAGTATTTTTTTCATGGTGGCAGTCCTTGCTTTAGTTATTATCAATAATTATACGCAAAGAATATAAAATAAACAAAAAGATAGAAAATTAATTTAAAAAAGGGTAAGATATAAAAGCATATTTAATGCCTCTTATGCTTATTTTTAGTACTGCCATGTGCTTTGCAAAGAGCTCTTATGCGGCTGATTGTCAGAACTAAGGAATAAAGAAGATAGCGCCATAGCAACAGTTTATTATAAAAACTTAGTGACTAAAATGAAAACATTCTGTATCATATAGGTAACTTGAGTTACGCAAAAAATGAAAGTGTGGTATTTTTTATACAAAGTCAAAATGGTGTCCAGAGTATACGCGTTTTAATGAAAGGAAAGCTTAAAAATGAGTTATCCAATACATATTCTTGTCGTTGAGGATTCCAAGGTTGCGCAAATGGCAATCGAGAACAGCTTAATTCAACATGGATGCATTGTTGATATCGCAAATGATGCTCAGGGAGCTTTGCAAAAGGCACATGCTCATCATTATGATGTTATTTTGATGGATATAAGCCTTGGAAACGGACCAGATGGTTTTGATATTGCGGCCCAAATTAAATCACAGAGTGCTTTAAATAAAAAAACATCCATTGCCGCGGTTACTTCTCATGCCGAACCTGAATATCGCGACAAGGCAAAAGCTGTTGGGATGGTTGGTTATTTTAATAAACCCTTTACACATAAACATGCTGAAAAAATTATTGGTTTTGTTAAAAACAACCAGTTGATGAGAATCCTGAGTCATATGAAATAAACAATTTTTGATTTTTGTGTATAATATAAAAATATTTTCTCTAATTTCTTGAAAAATAAAAGATTGTCGTTTTATACTCTAAATTTAAAAAATATAATAAAAAAATGATGAAACGATTATTGATAACTTTTTGTTTTCTATTCGGTACTTACAATATCAGTTTTGCTAGTTCCTCCTCAGATAAAGAGGCGCAACTGTGTATTAACGCCTATAATCATCTCTGGTTTTCTTTTGAAACGATTAAATCCGATTTAAGAACTGATCCAGTTTCCCAACAGCCAAAATTTATCGAAGAATTCACAAAGGTTGTGGCTCCTGATGTCCATTTTGAAGTTCAGAAACTTCCTGTTCCACCCGATCTGACTAGTACTATTTCTATTGTCGTGGATGGTATTACTGATTTGGCTAATACAGCTGCTTTTGGCATAGATAACTATGGAGAACATCATATTACTTCGCCATTCAGTATAAAAAAACTGCCAAGTACGGATAATAACGTAAGCCATGTTTATAGCATGACGACGCGGGATATCGATTATACGCGCAATGCCACTGCAGATGGCGGATGCACGGTGTACTTATCACAAAAAGATGTAGTATGTACTATAGAAAAGATAAAAGGCATTTCCAGCAGTAAAAAAGCGATATTAAAAAGCATCATTGATAACGTTGTCACAGCATTCCCACTTCCTGCTCCACAATGTGCTTTGTGGAATGCTGCTCCTTTAACGTCTTACGTTGATTGATAAGTGAACGAAATCTTGAATTTAAGATCCAGGTAGAGGCAATTTTACTGTTATTAATTAAAAAGTCAGTTATTCCATTTTTAATGGGAAGAGGAAGTGGAAATGGTAAATAAAAATGTTCTAAACATTAACCCAGACATTGTTTGTTTTATTATCTCCAGGGCGAGGGAGTTTCACGCAAAAGAAGAGGTTACCTTTAGCGAAAACACACCAGATTCTTCTTATGAATACGATTGGGCACAGGTTTTAGCGGATCATGCCGATGATCTTTGCTATATCGAAGTAAAAAAAGAAATTGAAACACTTGATCCTGATCAGAAAGTCGATCTTCTCGCGTTAATGTATGTAGGAAGGGGGGATTTCGAAGCCAATGAATGGAGCGCTGCTTACCAAGAAGCTAAAGAAAACATAGCTGACAATTTGACTGATTACTTATTTGCTAAACCGTTAATTGCTTATTATTTAGAAAAAGGTCTTGAAGCATTGGGGTATTCGTGCGAGGAATAATTTGCCTAAGAGCCAATTACCTCTTTTACCATCAATGACTATGCGCGTGAGCCTAAGAAAAATATCGATGGGCGCGTTGCCGTAATGGAAACTTATATCCGCTTAGTCCTATCAATTACCTGTAATGAACCTTTCCAATTTCCTATAATAGTTGTATAATATTCGGTTAATTTAATTGTAGGAGTGTGGTATGTCGCTTTCTATTGTGCAACAAGCACTGACTTTTGATGATGTGTTGTTAGTCCCTGCCCACTCGACTGTTTTACCAAAAGAAGTTTCCCTAAAAACTTATCTTACTAGCGAAATTGAATTAAACATCCCTTTGATATCTGCTGCGATGGATACTGTAACAGAAGCCCGTTTGGCAATTGCAATGGCTCAGGACGGTGGAATAGGGATTATTCATAAAAATATGAGTGTCCCAGCCCAAGCTGAAGAAGTACGCAAAGTAAAGAAATTTGAAAGTGGAATGGTGAAGGATCCAATATCAGTGACACCTGATATGAGTGTACGAGAATTATTAGGTGTAATGACTAAGCATAATTTCTCGGGTGTTCCTGTCGTGGATGGCGACCTTTTAGTAGGTATAGTAACCAGTCGAGACATTCGTTTCGAAACCAATTTGTCACTACCTGTTTCTGCGGTGATGACACCTAAAGAACGCTTGGTAACAGTAAAAGAAGGGGCGAGCCGTGAAGAGATTTGCAGTCTTCTCCATAAACACCGTATCGAAAAATTACTTGTCGTTAATAATGCATTTAATCTTCGTGGGTTAATCACGGTAAAAGACATTCAAAAAGCAAAAGAAAACCCATTTGCTTGTAAAGACAGTGCCGAGCAATTGCGTGTTGGAGCAGCAGTTGGCGTGGGAGAAGGCACCGACGAACGTGTGATTGCTTTAGTTGAGGCTGGAGTCGATGTACTAGTCGTCGATACTGCACATGGTCATTCACAAGGGGTACTAAATCGCGTCAGGTGGATAAAAGAGCGATTTCCTGATGTTCAAGTTATCGGCGGTAATATTGCTACAGCAGCAGCGGCTTTAGACTTAGTTGAAGCCGGAGCCGATGCCGTAAAAGTAGGTATCGGTCCTGGATCAATTTGTACAACTCGAATTGTTACAGGAGTTGGCGTCCCTCAACTCACAGCGATTGCCAACGTTGCGCAGGGTGTCAAAGGACGTGTGCCCATCATTGCTGACGGAGGAATACGTTTTTCCGGTGATGTTTGCAAGGCTTTGGCTGCAGGTGCTGATACAGTGATGCTAGGTGGTATGTTTGCCGGAACTGAAGAATCTCCAGGTGAAATCGAACTTTACCAAGGCCGTACATATAAGAGTTATCGAGGAATGGGTTCGATTGGCGCCATGTCTCAAGCCCAGGGTTCAAGTGACCGCTATTTCCAAGACGCAAGTCAAGGTACAGAAAAATTAGTCCCAGAGGGGATCGAGGGAAGAGTTCCTTATAAGGGTCCCGTTCAGACGATTATCCATCAGATGATGGGTGGCCTTCGATCTTGTATGGGCTATACCGGATGCAATACTATTGCAGAACTTCATGAAAAGGCACAATTTGTTCAAGTAACTAATGCTGGAATGCGTGAATCTCATGTACATGATGTAAGTATTACTAAACAAGCGCCTAATTATCAGGTTGATAATTAAGATGAGAGATATCGCCCAAAAACCTATTATTATCCTCGACTTCGGTTCTCAATACTCCCAACTGATTGCAAGACGCGTGCGTGAGATGGGTGTATACTGTGAAATACACCCATATGACATTGAAGCAAGTAGTTTAAAAGCACTTTCTCCTTGTGGTGTTATCTTATCAGGTGGTCCCTCAACGGTAACAGAAGATAGTAATCCTCGTGCACCCGAGTGGTTATTTGAATCCGGATTGCCTTTGCTAGGTATCTGCTATGGGATGCAGACAATGGCCGCTCAATTGGGTGGAGAAGTACAAGCTTCTAATCTACGTGAATATGGGTATGCTGAGTTAAGATTACATGGCCATAGCCAGTTACTGGATAACATCGAAGATAGGACAACCCCTGAAGGCCAAGCGTTACTAGATGTATGGATGAGCCATGGTGACAAAGTAACTCTTCTTCCCCCAGGTTTTAAAATCATTTGTGAAACGCGTAATGCGCCGATAGCAGGTATGGCTAATGAAGAGCGCCATTGGTATGGTCTTCAGTTTCATCCTGAAGTAACGCATACCCTACAGGGATTACGCATCTTGGAGCGCTTTGTTGTTGATATTTGTAAGGCTGAAACAAGCTGGACTCCTGATAACATTATTGAACAGGCAATTAGAAGTATTCGTGAGCAGGTTGGTAATGAACAAGTGCTCTTGGGTCTTTCTGGCGGTGTTGATTCTTCTGTGGTTGCTGCCTTACTTCATCGGGCAATTGGCGATCAATTAATCTGTGTTTTTGTCGACACCGGATTATTGCGCTTGAACGAGGCTGAGCAAGTGTTGGCTATGTTTGGTCAACATATGGGAATGCGCATCATTGCAGTTGACGCCGAAGAGAAATTTTTTAAGGCATTGGCAGGGGTGGATTGCCCAGAAACCAAGCGGAAAATAATTGGCAGAACTTTTATAGAAGTGTTTGATGAAGAAGCGCACCGCATTCCAAATGTAAAATGGCTAGCCCAAGGGACAATTTATCCTGATGTCATTGAGTCCGCCGCTACAAAAACAAAAGGGGCTTCGGCAGTCATTAAATCGCATCATAATGTAGGCGGTTTGCCTGATGAGTTAAATTTAAAATTATTAGAGCCAATTCGCGAGTTATTTAAAGATGAAGTACGGAAAATCGGCTTAGAGCTCGGATTACCCTATGCTATGGTGTATCGTCATCCTTTCCCTGGCCCTGGGCTGGGTGTTCGAATTCTTGGACAAATTAATAAGGAATATGCTGATATATTACGCCAAGCGGATGCAATTTTTATTGATGAGTTACATAAAGCAGATCTATATCATAAGGTAAGCCAGGCTTTTGCTGTGTTTTTGCCCGTAAAAAGTGTCGGGGTCATGGGGGATGGAAGGCGCTATGATTATGTCATTTGCCTTCGTGCAGTAGAAACAATTGACTTTATGACCGCGCATTGGGCTCAGCTGCCTTGGGATTTTCTATCTCAGGTATCTAACCGGATCATCAATGAGGTCGCCGGGGTATCACGCGTTACCTACGATATCTCAGGTAAGCCACCGGCAACGATTGAGTGGGAATGAGTAGACCCATCATTCGTGCATATGGGGTGACTTCTACAAATGAGTGATATTTTTTGGATGGCACAGGCTTATGGGCTGGCATTAAAGGCTAAGGAACAAGGGGAGGTCCCGGTCGGTGCTGTCCTTGTTTCAGATGGAAACAGTCTGATAGGAAGCGGATGGAATCAAGTCGTACAAACCAATGATCCTTGTGCACACGCAGAATTATTAGCTATCCGTACTGCAGCAGCAAAACTCAATAATTATCGCCTATTAAACACCACACTTTATGTAACATTAGAACCTTGTTCGATGTGTGCTGGCGCTTTAGTACACGCCCGTATCGCACGTTTAGTGTTCGCCACACGTGATTTTAAGGCTGGAGCTGCGGGTTCTGTGCATAATTTGCTACGTGGTTATCCTTTCAATCATCAGGTCTATATCGATGAAGGAATTATGCAACATGAATGTGCAGAGTTATTGACGGATTTTTTTAAAAATCGGCGATAAGAACGATAAGATCAATTTAATTCCAATCCAATCGAGTTAACTCAGCAATTAAAGCTTGCTTCAGCGCGTCCTTTTCTTTTTTGTTTAAAGATTGTCCATTAAATGTCGAAATAAAAAACATATCTTCTGCGCGTTCCCCTGCTGTTGCAATCTTTGCATTGTGCAAATGAATACCCTGACTTAAAAATACATGGCTAATGCTTGCTAGTAAACCTGGTCGGTCAGGGGTAACTAAAAATAAACGACTGGAATGCTCTTGGGTATCTTCAAAAGTAATTTGTGGCTTTAATTTGAAATGGGCTTGTGTACGTGATAACCGACGACGTGTAATCGCAGGTAATTGAGTGGTGTTAGCAAGTTGTTCTTCGAGAGCCTTTTGTATATCCGCAGTACGTTGTTTATCAAAAAATGCCTGATGTTGTTCGTCAAGAATAATGTAAGTATCAAGATCATAATTGTTATCACATGTTAAGATAGCAGCTTCTTGAATGGTTGCATAATGATTACTAAGAACGGTTGTAGTGATTATAAATCGTTCATCACGATGGGGCATATAAATGAAAACTTCTGTCCCTCCTTCACTGTGGTGAGGCATGATCATCACGAGCGGGTATTTTTTGCAATGAATAATTGCCTTGGTATGCCTGGCGATGACTTCTGCTGGTTGATGAAGAAAATATTTTTCTTTAAACGTTTTCCATAAACGTTGAATAGTTGAAGGAGGAATCCCTTCGCTTATAAGTATAATTAAGGCTTGTTGTTGTCGGGAGTTAATTAAAGCGGTTTCATCGAGTGAAAGTTTTTCCTGTTGCATGAGTTGAATCGCTGCACGGTACAATTCTTTTAATAAAGAATCTTTCCAGGCATTCCATAGGGTAGGGTTAGTAGCGCAGATATCTGCAACGGTAAGCAAATATAAATAGTCAAGGTAATCAGCGTGTGGTAGCTGACTACAGAAATGCTGTACTGTTTTAGGATCGTAAATATCTTGTCGTTGCGCGGTTTGTGACATGAGCAAATGATTGCGTACCAACCAAATTAATAAATCAGTTTCTTCTTCATTAAGCCTATGTCGAAGAGAAAATTGTTTCGCTTCGTCGGCGCCCAATTCTGAATGATCTCCGCCGCGTCCTTTCGCTATATCATGAAAGAGTGCTGCCAAATATAAAATCGCGCGATTTTTGATTTGAGATATCAATTTAGCTGCTAAAGGAAATTGTTGGGCATACTCCTTTTTTAAAAAGCGAGCAAGATTGCGGATGACAAATAAAGTATGTTGATCGACTGTATAAACGTGAAATAAATCATATTGCATTTGTCCTGTCACAGCTGCAAAGCAGTCAAGATAGCGCCCCAGTACACCGTAACGGTTCATATGATGGAGAGCTTCGTAAGGATCTTCGGTTTTAAAAAGAGAAAGAAAAATTTGCGTGGCGAATCGGGAGGTGCGAAAACGATTGCCGATTAAATAGAGATGTTGGCGAATCAAGCGAATGGTGCTGGCACGGACGCCTTCAATGCTTGGCATTTTGGCAATCCAGAGGAAAATTTCAAGTAAAGCTTGGGGCTTATAAGCAAAAACCCTGTTGTTTTTCACCTCGATGTAATTGTTTGATAACTGGAAATAACGATTAAGAGGAGTTATGCGTTGCTTTTGGTGATGAACGATCGCCTCAGCAAACCATTGTAGAAGCATTTCATTCAATTCTCTGCTTCGCTTAATCACTTTAAAATAAGTTTTCATGAATTGCTCAATAGCAAGTGATTGTGCATTGTCTGCGAAACCGAAGAGGGCTGCTAATTTAATCTGATAATCAAAGAGCAAACGTTCTTCCTGTTTCTGGGCAAGCAGATGCAAAGCAAAACGAACACGCCAAAGAAAATGCTGGCAAGCAATGAGTTCTTCGTATTCTTTATCAGTAATAAAACCACAATTAATCCCGTCAGCTAATTTTTTTATGCCAAAATGGCGTTTACCAATGGATAATAATATTTGCAAATCCCGCAATCCGCCAGGGCCATTTTTGACATTAGGTTCCAAATTATAGGCGGTTTCACCATATTTAGCGTACCGCTGTAACTGTTCTTGGCGCTTAGCAAAAAAATAGTCGTGGCTAGGCCACATATGAAGAGGGTGAGTTTGATAAATTAACTCTTCCATTAAAGCATTGCATCCACAAATTAAGTGGGTGTCTAAGATGCTGGAGATGACACTGAGATCGCTAGCTGCCAACTCAGCACAAGCGCTTACTGTGGTAATCTGATGACTTACTTCTAAGCCAACATCCCAGCAATCTTGAATAAAAGCTTGAGCATGTTGCAATTGAGATTTTGAAATGTCTTCCGGATGCAATAGTAACAAATCGATGTCTGAGTTAAGCTGGAGCTCGCGGCGTCCATAACTACCGAGCGCTAATAAGCAGAATTTATTACCTTGGTGCAGATGATTTTCATGAAATAACTGAAGTAGGACTTCATCAATAAAATGGACAAGTTTATGAGTGAGGGTACTGATATTGGCTTTTTGTTTAAATTCTTCACACAGCTCATCCTTGAACTGATTGATTGATAATTTGAGGTGAATAAGGTTATCGTTCTTCATTACGTAAAGTGAGTATTTCTACCCCATCGTCTGTGACTAAAAGAGTATGCTCCCATTGTGCTGACAAACTATGATCTTTAGTAACGACTGTCCATTTATCGGGAAGTAGTCGAGTGTGATGTTTACCCGCGTTTACCATGGGCTCGATCGTAAAAGTCATACCTGGACGTAAAATTTCTCCTGTGCCAGGAACACCATAATGAAGCACCTGAGGATCCTCATGGAAAATTCGACCAATTCCATGGCCACAATATTCACGAACTACCGAACAGCGATTTTTTTCTGCATAAGTTTGAATCGCATATCCAATATCGCCTAAGCGGACACCGGGTTTGACCATCTCGATTCCAATAAATAGACATTTATGAGCGACGTCAACGACATGCTTAGCTTTAATGGAGGGCTCGCCAATAAAAAACATTTTACTTGTGTCACCATGATAACCGTCTTTAATGACAGTCACGTCAATATTGATAATATCCCCCTCTCTCAGTGCCTTTTTCCCGGGAATACCGTGACAAACCACATGATTTATTGAGGTGCATATTGATTTGGGAAAACCATTGTAATTCAGAGGGGCAGGGATAGCCTGCTGTACATTGACAATATAGTCATGACAGATCGTGTTTAATTCATCAGTTGTAACTCCCTCACGTACATAAGGGCCTATCATTTCTAGCACTTCACCTGCCAATTGGCCGGCAACGCGCATTTTTTCAATTTCTTCAGAGGTTTTAATTGTTACTGCCATTAGTTTGCAATCCCAAAATAAATATTTGCCTGTGAGATTATGCGATAAAAATTAACGCCTGTCTCGAATTTGTTCGGATTTGAACCTATTAATTGTGGCAAAAAGCATTGGATTAATAATAATAGAAATTATAGCACCAACAAGAATTAGATCTTTTGCTTGCTCGGATAGCATCCCTAGCTTATAGCCTAGCTGGGCAAGGATAAAAGAAAATTCTCCAATCTGAGCAAGACTTACTGATATTATCAGCACCGTATGTAGAGGATAATTGAAAAACTTAACAATAAAAAAAGCAATGAATGCTTTCCCAAGAACAATAATGGAAACGGTCATTAAGACAAGAAGCGGTTGGGAAACCAAAATTTCAGGTCGTAATAACATACCCACAGAAATGAAAAACAACACTGCAAAAGCATCTCGCAAAGGGAGTGTCTCTTCGGCTGCGCGACGGCTTAATTTTGATTCACTTAAAAACATCCCTGCAAAAAAGGCGCCTAAAGCTAGAGATACACCAAATAGATTTGCGGCCGTAAAAGCAACAACAAGAGCAATGGCTAAAACAGCTAAACGAAATAATTCATTTGACCCCTTTTTAGCGACACTGGCAAGAATCCGCGGAAGGTAGCGGCGGCCAAAAATGAGCATAAGAGTAAAGAAGGTAACCGCTTTAATGACGGTGAGTCCGACAAGAAGAAGAGGTTTTGAAATAAATTGTTCTGATCCACTAATTTGAGTATCTGTTATCATTGCAAGAGACGGAAGAAAAATAAGAATAATAATGATGGCTAAATCTTCAACAATGAGCCAGCCAACTGCTATTCGACCATTAATGGTTTTGAGGAAATTCCATTCTTCTAAGGAGCGTACTAACACTACTGTACTCGCAACGGATAGTGCTAACCCAAAGATTAATCCAGTGTTTAAAGGCCATCCAATGAAAGAAGAAAAACCAATCCCTAATAAGGTAGCGATAATCATTTGTACAAGTGCTCCCGGAATTGCAATTCTTTTAACAGACTGTAAATCAGATAAGGAAAAATGAAGACCAACACCAAACATCAATAGAATGACCCCAATTTCAGCTAACTCCGTAGTTAAAGCATGATCTGCGATGTAACCAGGGGTTGATGGACCAATGATTACCCCTGCGATAATGTAACCAACAATAGGAGAAATGCGTAATCGATGAGCGAGATACCCAAAGATAAAAGCGAAACCAAAGCCTGCAACTAAGAGGGTGATAAGTGGAGTATAATGCGTCATATTCCCCCAAGGTTCTTGTTCACAACTATCCCCAGTTGGAGTTATTAAACACAGCATCGTGGATTATAGACAGAAAATTAAGTTTTTGCTTTGAGGGAAGGTACATGCTTACTTACGCGCAGCCATTGAAAATTTAGCTGTTTGTCCCGTATTAAGGGCTAATTCGTTGATGATTTTGACCTTTTGTGGTATAAATAGCCCGCTTTTTAAAATACACACACGCTTCGTCACATACGACAGGGTCCCACAAGGGTGCCGTATGGGAAGTGTGGAGGCCTAACCCTGGAGAAATATATGAACGTTAGTATGCGTGAACTGCTTGAAGCGGGTGCTCATTTTGGTCACAGAACCCGTTTTTGGAACCCAAAAATGTCTGAATATATTTTTGGTTCAAGAAATAAAATTCATATCATTAACTTAGAAAAAACACTGCCCATGTTAAATGACGCAGTAAACTACGTTGGACGTTTGGCAGCTAATAAAGCAAAAATCCTATTTGTCGGTACTAAAAGAGCTGCGCAAGATAGTGTTCGTGAACATGCAAAGCGCTGTGGCATGCCTTATGTTGATCACCGTTGGCTAGGCGGTATGTTGACTAACTACAAAACCGTTCGTCAATCAATCTTCCGTTTGAAAGAGTTGAAAGAAATGCGCGAAAAGGGTGCATTTAATTCAATGATTAAAAAAGAAGCCTTAATGCTCACTCGAGAATTGGAAAAACTAGAGCGTGGATTAGGGGGTATAGAAGATATGGGTGGATTACCTGATGCTCTATTCGTTGTTGATGTTGGTTTTGAACATATTGCTGTTGAAGAAGCCCGTCGATTAAAAATTCCCGTTATTGGTATCGTTGATACAAATAACAACCCGGATAATATTGATTACGTTATTCCAGGTAATGATGATTCAATGCGCGCAGTAGATATCTACGTCCGTTGTATCGCTGATGCTATACTAGATGCTAAGCGTGGAAATACTGTTGGTGGTGTTGCTTCTGATGCTGAGTTTGTAGAAATTGCTGCTGAGAAAGAATCAGAAAAGACAGGTGAATAATTTTTAAGGGGTAGGCATCAAGAGTACTCTTGTATAACTAACAAAAAGTTATGCAAGGGGTGCTGTTGCAAATAGATAGCGCACCTACCCCTTTTGCTATGCGGAGGATTTTATATGTCAATTAGTGCTTCATTAGTGATGCAACTTCGGGAGCGTACTGGCGCTGGTATGATGGAATGTAAGAAATTCTTAATTGCTACTAACGGTGATATCGAGTTAGCAATTTCTGAGATGCGTAAAGCAGGGCAAGCAAAAGCAGATAAAAAAGCGGATCGAGTTGCTGCCGAGGGTGTGGTTGTCATCGCGCGTTCCGCAGATGGCCGCACTGCTGTTATGCTCGAAATCAATAGTGAAACCGATTTCGTTGCCCGCGACGAAAGCTTCACTGCTTTTGCAAGCCAAGCTGTCGAAACAGCGTTACAAAATTCAATAGAAGACATTAATGCGCTAGCCAATGCAAAAATTGCTGGAACAAATTCAACCGTGGAGCAAGCTAGACAAGAGTTGATTGCTAAGATCGGAGAAAACATTAAATTACGTCGCTTAGTCCGTATGAGTTGCGATGGTGTTATCGGTTATTATTTACATAGCTCTCGAATTGGTGTGATGGTCGCTCTAAAAAATGGCGATGAGTTACTAGCTAAAGACATTGCTATGCACATTGCTGCGAGCCGCCCAATGGTTGTTAATCGTGAACAAGTCCCTTCTGATGCAATCGAAAACGAACGTGATATTTTCACTGCGCAAGCTCGCGAAAGTGGAAAGCCACAGGACATCATCGACAAAATGATCGAAGGCCGCATTAATAAATTTCTCGATGAGGTCAGTTTGATAGGACAACCTTATGTGAAGGATCCTAATAAAAAAGTTGGCCAATTATTGAAAGAAAAAAATGCTGAAGTACTTTCTTTCATCCGCTATGAAGTGGGTGAAGGTATTGAGAAAAAAGAAGATAATTTCGTTGAAGAAGTAATGGCTCAGGTTCGTGATCAATGATGGACGATAATCATCCAAAATTAAAATACAAACGCATTTTATTAAAGTGCAGCGGTGAAGCGTTGATGGGGAAGTCACAGTTTGGGATAGACCCATCAGTCCTCGATCGCATTGCCAACGATATCGCTGAACTTATCCACATGGGGGTCGAGGTTGGCGTAGTAATTGGTGGTG
This sequence comes from Legionella micdadei, assembly GCF_000953635.1. NCBI lineage: Bacteria > Pseudomonadati > Pseudomonadota > Gammaproteobacteria > Legionellales > Legionellaceae > Legionella > Legionella micdadei. The sequence goes on along the minus strand of NZ_LN614830.1, from coordinate 1,971,019 downwards.
GCAATTTATTTCGTGGAAAAGCTTTATCTGAGGCAGGTCTAGGTCGCGTAACTGGGGACCATATGGGAATGCTGGCTACGGTTATGAACGCGCTGGCTTTGCGGGATGCTTTAGAACGTATTGATTTACCTGCTCGTATCATGTCTGCCATTCCTATACTTGGTATTGTTGATCCTTATCATAGACGTAAGGCGATTACTCATTTACGTAACGGTCATGTAGTCATTTTTGCCGCAGGTACAGGTAATCCTTTCTTCACTACTGATACAGCCGCTTGTTTAAGAGCCATTGAAGTAGGGGCTGATGTTGTCTTGAAAGCAACAAAGGTTGATGGAATATATTCGGATGATCCGCTTAAGAATTTTAATGCAATTCGCTACGACTATTTAACATATAAACAAGTATTACAAGAAGGATTACAAGTAATGGATGCTACGGCTATTTGTTTATGTCAGGATCATGGCATGCCTTTACAAGTATTTGACCTTGCTGAGCCCAATGCCCTAAAGAAAATTGTTCTAGGTGAACAGGTGGGAACCATAGTAGGAGCAAACCATGATCAATGATATTAAGCAAGATACTGAAAAGCGGATGAAAAAGGCTGTTGAAGCTTTCCGTAATGACTTAGGTAAAGTTCGCACCGGACGGGCCAATGTAGGTCTTTTGGATCATGTAGTAGTTGATTATTACGGAAACCCCACGCCGATTAATCAAATTGCTAATATTACCAGCAGTGATTCACGGACTTTATTAGTAACTCCTTGGGAAAAATCAATGGTTGCAGCCATTGAAAAAGCAATTCTAACGTCTGATCTGGGTTTAAACCCAGCCACAGCGGGTAATGCAATTCGGGTTCCAATGCCCCCTCTCACCGAAGAGCGCAGAAAAGAGCTCATAAAAGTAGTTCGAGGTGAGGGTGAGCATGCACGAGTCGCAATTCGTAATATTCGTCGTGATGCAAATAACCATTTAAAAGAATTGGTTAAAGATAAATCCATTTCTGAAGATGATGAACGCCGGGCAGCTGAGGTTATCCAGAAAATAACCGACAAATACATCGCTGATGTTGATGTCGCATTACAAGAGAAAGAAAAGGATTTAATGGAAATTTAGTGGGAATTTACTTCTACGCTCTCCACTATGCAGCATCAGGTTCATGTATCGGACATGGTACAAGCAGTCTAATTTGAGGTCATATTGTGAGAAAACATGGCTAAAATGCGCTATATAGCTTTCTATAAGTGGATTTTTAGCCCATGTTTTCTCGCAAGATGTGCCAAATATGGGCGAGGATGATCCTTGTTGGTTCGTTTCCGATACCAGAGCTAACCGAAAGACTGGTCTTTCAACTATTTAATCTTCGCTACACATCCCCATTTGCTATCCCACGTTATTTTTTTGCACGTTTTATTCTTCTTAAGCCGATTCAAGAGGGTATCCATAGAATCGCTATTTTGTGCAAGGACGATCATATTAGGCGAGTCTAAAACAGGTAATACGATGGTTGAGCGTTGAAATGATTTTTGGATAAGTTGGAAAATTGGCCATTGTTCATGGCGATTTGCTAAATTCACGGCAAGGATGCCGCCAGGTTTTAGTAACCGTTTACAGTGTAAGAAAAATTCGTCATTATTACAGCTCGTGGGGAAAGCGTTCGCGTCAAATAGGTCCACTAAAAGGTGCTGAAATTGAGTTTGGCATTCGCGTATGAATAAATTTGCTTCTTGATGAATAATAGAAAGATTTTCTAATTGATTAATCATAAAAAATCGGGAGGCGACATCAATCACCTCGTCATCACGCTCAACAATCACGAGCTTGTCTTTACCTAAAAGGGGGGATAAGGCATGTGCTGCTCCACCGCCACCAAGTCCTAGCATACAACAACTCTCTGGCTGTAATGTCACTGCAAAGATCAGTGATTTAATATAACTTAACCCTGGCTTTTGCGGGCAATAGCGATTGATGAGTGTTTGTATCGCCCTGCTATCAAATTGCAACCAGCGAAAAATCGGATTTTGGAAAACACGAATACCTGATGTCGATTGGTAAATGCAATGACCTGCAAAAGTTTTCCACATAGATTATCCATTAATTTCACGTTGAAATGGATATATCGAACCTAGTGAAAATAGTTGGCTAAGCTCGTCTAAGGCTGAAAAACATTCATCGATAAATTGTGGATCAGCCAAATCATTCGGGTGCAACTGATTACGGTAATGACGCATAACCCAATCTTCTAAATTATCCAAAAGAGGCTCGGTGACAAGAACTTCTTGATGCATGGCGCTAAGCTCATCTTGAGTTAAAGGAACTCTCAAACGCAGACATGCAGGCCCGCCGCCATTGCGCATGCTTTGTTTTAGGTCGAGATAATATACCTGAGAGATTGGATTAGACGGATCTGCAATTACTTCTTCAATGAAAAGTTTAACAGAAGGGTGATTTTCACATTCTCCCGGTGCGATTAAACACATTGTTGGCTTATTAACCGGAAGCGTAATAAGCTGAGAGTTAAAAAGATAACTATTTACCGCATCAAAAACGCTGATACGCTGACTGCCTACTTCAATGATTTGTACGAGAAAGTCTGCTTTGTGTTGAATTTCACTTAAAACATCTGCCTGATTAACAAAAGCTTCTTCATGAATAAATAAGACTGATTCGTTAGCCACAGCGATAACATCATTATGGAAGACACCCTGATCAATTACCTTTGGATTTTGCCGAACAAAAATTACTTTATTTGGATTAAGTAAATGAGAGCGAGCAATAGCTTGGGAGGCTTCTAAAGTCTGGCGAGCAGGATATTTATGGAGGGCATCTGCTTGTTGGATCTTAAGCGCTTCCTTGCCATAAACAAACAAGTTAATCCCTGCCGAATTGTGAGAAGCGCATAAACGACTGTGGTTTGCAGCACCTTCGTCACTGGTAGTAAAACTACATGGTAATACCTGATGGTGCATAAAGAACCGCTTATCACTAAATATTTTTCTCAATATTTCATGTGTAAAAGCTGCTTCTTGATGGCGATGTAAATTGGAAATAAGGTTGGCCGCAGTAAAATGAACTCGATTGTCAGCAGTATCAAGACTCGAAGAAACAGTCGCTGCATTGGCTGTCCACATTGCCGAAGCAGAATAGCTAGCGCTCAGAAGAGCTGGGGCTAGATGATATGCTTTTTTAATTTGTTGCGCTGGTGTACCAGTAAACCCTAGCTGATGAAGTAAATGTAAATTAGGCCTTTGGTGAGGGGGTAATAAAGCTTGCTTTAAACCGAGTTGATGCAGCAAGCGCATCTTTGCAATACCCTGCAATGCGGCAGCTTGCGGATTTGAACTGCTAAGCGCGTTAGTGGTTGAGGCGATATTACCCACCGATAAACCCGCATAATTGTGATTAGGGCCTACTAACCCATCTACATTCAATTCATAGACCTGCTGCACCTGCATCGTTATTCCAAGTTAATGCCAGGCAATAATTGTCCTGGCGTTGTTAAAAGAGGCTGCTCTAAGCTTGCAATCGGATAAGCGCAATAATCTGCTGCAAAATAAGCGCTTGGCCGATGATTGCCACTACAGCCAACACCACCAAAAGGAAGACTGCTAACCGCTCCTGTTGTCGGTCTATTCCAATTAATCAACCCGGAACGAATATGCTTATAAAAATGTTGATAATGTTTAGAATTGTCTGACAACAACCCCGCAGCTAACCCATAGCGCGTTTGATTAGCTAAAGCAATGGCTTCATCAAAATCATTATAGCGATAGATCTGCACTAATGGTGCAAAAATCTCATCATCAGGAATATTCGATGCTCTTGTCATGTCAATAATCCCGGGAGAAAGTAACCCTGTATCTTCCGTTAATAAAGTCATGGTTAGCAGTGCATGGCCACCGCCATCTATCAACGCTTCCTGGGCTTTTAAATGGGCTTGAGCATAGTCATTAGTAATGACAGGTCCCATAAAAGGCTCGGGTTTATCATTAAATTTGCCTATGCGAAGGGAATAGCAGCTTTTAATGAATTGCTTTAAAAAGCGCTCTCCTGCTGAATTATTAGGGACAAAAAGACGTCTGGCGCAGGTGCAGCGCTGTCCAGCAGTAATCATTGATGAAAGTATGCTCATATAAACAGCAGCTTGGATATTTTTAACTTCATCAATAATGAGCGGATTATTTCCTCCCATTTCAAGTGCTAAAATCACTTCAGGTTTGTCGCTAAAATGTTGATGGATTTTTTTTCCAGTCTTATAGCTGCCTGTGAAATAAACCGCTTGCACATCTGAAGAGAGAAGCGTTTTACCGCAGTCACCGTCCCCTTGCACACAATTAAGAACACCATTAGGTAGCCCGCTTTCATGCCAGCATTGCACCACGAATTGCGCAACGGCAGGGGCAAATTCACTGGGTTTATAGACAACGGTATTACCAGCCAAAAGAGCTGGAACAATGTGGCCATTACTTAGGTGGGCAGGAAAATTAAAAGCACCAAGTACAGCTGCAACACCATGCGGCTTATAACGCAAACAGGCATTCGCTTCAGGTAGACTGAATTCTTTTTCTGCATTGCGCTCATGGTATGCTTGAATAGATAGATTGACTTTGCTTACAACTGCACTTACTTCTGTTTGAGCCTCCCATAGAGGTTTGCCCGTTTCTAAGGCGATTAAAAAAGCAATCTCTTGGCGTTTTGTTTCAATCTCTTTGGCGAAAGACTGTAAATAATGTGTCCGTGTCTGCAAATCAAGTGAAGACCAGTAAGGTAGGGCTAAATGAGCTGCTTCACAAGCTAAAGCTATTTCTTCCTGGGTGGCTTTGTGTCCTCTCCAAATAATGGAGCCATCAGCAGGATTTTTAGAAATAAAATTTTCACCTTGGCCATTTATCCACTGTCCGTTGATGTAATGATCAGCTGTTTTACTCATCTGTGGATTGTGTTTCATATTGTTTACTCACAGTGGTTGATTGTCGAGTTGCAGTGGAGCCATCCGCAGGCAATCACCTGGTTTAACTTCTAAAAGCTGAGCGGTTTTCTTACTGATAATACAAGAGCTATGTAGTTCATTTATAATCACTTGACTGACTGTGGCACGAAAATCCAATTTAGTGTTAGAGAGAAGAAACCGTTTAGCACTCACTTCATCGCTGAGATTTTTAATCGTCATAATACGGCTTGTGGAGATTGTCTTTATTTGCGTACGAGGTGCCTCTAAGGTAGGTCCAGCATCAAATATATCAATGTAGTTGTTATAGCGAAAACCTTCATGAAGTAAAATACTCATCGCAGGGGCCGTCGATTGGTGCGGCTTGCCAATGACTGCTTGGGCTGTTGGTGCTAATAACTTAACATAGAGTGAGCCTCTGGGCATTAAGTCAGCAATGAATTGTTTATTGGTCGAAAGGGTTAAACGATCGGCTTCTGGAAAAGGCATATGGAAAAAATGGCGGCCTATATTGTCCCAAAAAGGGGAATGACCTGCATCATCAGATATACCGCGCATTTCCGCAATAACTGTAGGAGCAAATCGGGTTGGAAAGTGTGCCATAAATAAAAATCGGGCACGGGAAAGAAGTAAGCCGTTATGGCTGTGTCTGAAAGAAGGCTCTAAAAAAAGTGTGCAAATTTCACTCGATCCTTGGTAATCATTGACTAGATTTAAAATTTCGTAGTCACTACGGATATTTAATGATCGACAAATGCGAGTTCGTTTCGATAATTTATAAGAATAGAATGGGGCATCATGACCTATCGCCGATTCGATTGCAGAGGTTCCTACCACTCTTGCGGATTCTGGCTCTTCCAAAACAAATAAGTAATATTCATTGCTAGGGGAGTTTGCTGCTTTGTGAAAAGATTGACAAGACCAGTCAAGACGATTGTGCAGAAGGCCTTTGTCCTTCGGTAGCGTGGTCATTCCAATACCGCAATGCTCCGCTAATTGATAAATAGCATCTAAATCAGAAGTGCGAGCGCTGCGAAAAAGCATCATGCTTTAAGCTCCTCAAGCCCGCCATCTGCTAAATCCGTAAGCAATAATGTGCTTAACGCTGCGCGTTCTGTCATACTGTCAAGTAAAATAAATTCGTCCATGCTGTGAATATTTCCTCCGCGAACTCCCAGTGTATCAATGACTGGTAAACCATGCTGGGCGAGATTATTTCCATCACAACAACCACCACTATCCTGCCAATCAATTGATAAACCAAGCTCCCGCCCTGCCTTTTGGAGTCGTGCAAATAAACGTTCTGTAGCAGTACAAATCCGTTTAACAGGCCGACCAAATTGACAATGAAGTGTTAGCGAGTAACCTTCCCGTTTCATTTTATTGATAATCTCATCAAGCTGTTGCCTGACCCAGAATTCATCTTCAGGCTTGGTGATGCGAATATCTAATTTTGCAACGGCTTTATCTGGCACCACATTAAGTGCTCCTCCGCCAGCAATTTTGCCGATGTTAATCGTAACCCCATTCTTGCGTTCATTAAGCGCATTAATGGCTGTAATTGCTTCTGCTAAATAGCAGATTGCATTGCGACCTTCGGCAAAGGCACGGCCAACATGAGCAGGCCTCCCTGTAGCAATGAGGGTGGCTTTACCACTGCCTCGACGATTTTTGGCGAATGTTCCATTTGCAGTCATTGCAGGCTCATAGACTAAAGCAGCTTGATATTGGCTGGCTAATTCATCTAAAAGGGCCCTTGATGCTGGAGAGCCAATTTCTTCGTCTGAATTAATCAACACATCCCAGCCAAGATTTTTTTTCGTATGGATTTCTTCAAAACTGATAAGGGCGTGAAGAATCACCAGCAAACCACCCTTCATATCTGCTACTCCAGGTCCATTGAGCTGATTTTCATTGATATAAGTCAGCGTTTGGAAAGGGTGGTTTGCTCCGTAGACTGTATCCATGTGTCCGCTTAGCAGAATTCGACGTTTTAGTTCAGGGCGCTTGCGAATAAGAAGAGTATCGCCGCATTTTTGTATCGTGCTTTCACCATCCATATCCATAATGGTTATTGAAGGAAGTTTTAAAGTTTCGATTTTGTCGCCAAGGGGAGAAAATAAGGTCTGTAAACTTTGACACATCAGAGATAATCCTTGCAAATTATCAGTACCTGAATTGATTTCACACAGATGATGTAGCTGTGTAACCATGGTTTGTTTACGGTTGTTTAAAGAGAGAAGAACTTCCTTTGTCATCAGATTTATCACTTTAATTTACAAGGCAAAAGATGACATTAGCGGAAAATAGGAGGGTGCGCAATATTGCACTGTATTATCGCGCTGAGCGAACCCATTTTTGTTTATGTAATCGAAATTGTATCCATATGAAAAAGTCTCGTCATAAAGCAGACAGTCATATAAGCAGGACATTAAGCAAATTATCCGTTATTATTCTCCACTTTAGATAGCTTTATCCGGGAGAAGCTGTGCATCATCTCATTGAGAATACCCACTCAGAATGGCATCCCATATTGACGAATGCTTTACAACGAGTGGATAGTGATTACTTGCAGTTGTTACTACACAGTTCTGATTGGCTGCCAGGGGCTTCTTTATTATTTTCAGCGTTTAGCCTTCCATTAAGTCAAACAAAATACATTTTGTTCGGTGAGTCCCCTTATCCACGACCAGAATCAGCAAATGGTTACGCATTTTGGGATAGTGCTGTCCATGGTTTGTGGAGCAATACTGGATTTAGCAAAGAAGTGAATCGAGCTACTTCTTTACGAAATTGGCTAAAAATGTTGCTAATTTCTCGTGGTGATCTTATTAATGATTGCTCGCAAAGCGCAATCGCTGTGCTGGACAAGTCAAATTATTGTCGAACTGCTGAGGAGTTTTTTACCAATTTGATTGGAAAGGGATTTTTACTCCTGAATGCTTCGCTTGTCTACGAAGAAGGGAAAGTATCCTTCCATGCACGTCAATGGCGACCTTTTATGCATAGTCTGCTTATGCAGCTAGTTGAGAAAAAGGAGTCACTACAACTCATTCTGTTTGGCAAAATAGCGGAACAAATTCCTGAATCTCATTTTTTTTCTTGCTTAATTGCCGAGCATCCATACAATTTAAGTTTTATCACCAACCAAAAAGTGTTGGAATTTTTCAAACCATTAGATTTGCTTAATTGCCATGGATAAATCGACTATTGATCCCCAAGAAGTTGCCAAATTTGCTCAACATGCCGCGCATTGGTGGGATAAAGAGGGTCCCTTTAAAACTTTGCATGATATTAATCCCGCGCGACTTGAATTTATTGGAAGCCACTTTGACCTTGCGCAACATTCAGTTCTTGATGTAGGTTGCGGCGGGGGTATTTTATGTGAAGGAATGGCAGCCAAGAAAGCCCGGGTTACAGGCTTGGATGTGGAAGCTGAGGCTCTTCAAGCTGCAAAGGCACACGCAATAACAAGTGGATTAGCAATAAATTATGTCTGCTCTCCCGTGGAGGATTATGATGATGGCGTTTTCGATGCTGTTACCTGTATGGAAATGTTAGAACATGTCAGCGATCCGCAACTAGTCATTAATCATTGTGCCCGCTTATTGAAACCTGGAGGCTATCTTTTTTTATCCACGATTAATAGAACTCTGAAAGCCTATGCCACTGTCGTTATTGCAGCAGAATATGTGCTGGGATTACTTCCTAGACAAACCCATGATTTCGGAAAATTTATTAAACCCAGTGAATTATTAGCTATGACGAGAAAAGCCGGACTTGAATTCCGTAGTTTAACGGGGATGGCCTACAATCCCTTGAGCCGCACAGCTATACTCCAGGAATCTGTCGATGTAAATTATTTGATTTCTTGTTTCAAGCCAGAGTAATTACGATTACGAAAGACCTGAGTTAGCAGACGAATGGGGCATAATAGGTTTTATTCATTGGACATACATAAAAAAGCAGCTCAACAATTGTTCTTTTATCATTTCAAAATAAATTTATAAATAGGCAACTTCAGGGACGCTGCCTAATTGCTCTAAACATCTTTAACCATAAAGATTTTTCCTGGTAGGAGGCATTTGATTTAATCCTCAACCCTTTTTTTCGCCATACCGTTGCTGATAGCGTTGATGGGCATATTTCGCTTGTTCCTCAGTGACAATGTCAACTTCGTTGCCAAACAGATCTACACGGGCTGTATTTGCTTTTTGACAATTTAGATAGGCAGGCGATGAACTATAGTAGCTTAAAGCTTCCCGCAGTGCCTTTTTGCTGAAAGGCGGGGTATCCAACCGTTCATAAAAATCAATAATTTCATCAAATATGCCAATTTGTAGGGGTCTTACCTGACTGGCTTTTTTAAAAAAGGCGTTAGGAAAATGTTCCACTAACCAATCAATAATCTGCAGCTTGTCCTTTTTAGCGGTTTCACTCTGCTGAGTCATGCTTTTATACTCCGAAGCAATGGAATGCTGATTAAACTACCACAATTAATGCGTTTATCAAGGGTACTCGTAGATAAGTGTTTTAAAATTTACACCTGAAGCAAAATAAATGCTCATCCTGAGCGTAGCAAATAACCTTCGAATCTTGGCTCATTAATTTACCCTCATGCCTAATTCTTGTGTAAACCAGAATTTTAATTTAGCAATTTAACTTTTTTTTGCCTTAATGTCTTACTGTAGGCCAAGAAATTTCTCAATTTAAAGCGAGAAAATGATGTGAATAACCTGTGTACTATTCTGTTTGATTTGCTAACTTATTGAATTTTATAGATTAAATATTTTAATAAGAAAAGATCATTCCGTCTTGATACTGACATACTGTCTTGCAAAGCAACAACCTTGTTGCTAAATTTGAAACATGGCTTCAACGGACTTGGAGCCCTAACAAAGGGATTTGTAATCATAGGGAAATGATAGTCAGGGACGACGTCAGAACAGGATGTTCTGACGGAAGACTGCAAAAGCCAGGGTAGATCCCTGGCTTTACCTTTTATACAGTGGCAAATCCTGAATGGCTTAAATAGTAACGGTCAGGATAATAAGCAAAGACGACTGAGCCACCTTTTATTGTATTGATTACAGGTTTAGCTAAAGTTTGAGCAATAGAGGGACATCCCCAGCTACGGCCAGCACGACCTGCTTTTCGAATGAAATCGGGTTCTACATACCATGCGCCATGGATCACAACACGTCTGCTGTAGGCGTTGTCATTAAACCCACGTTCTAAACCTTGTAAGTTGAGTGAATAGCCTTTAGAGCCAATATAAGTATCACGGGTTACAAAAGTACCAAGACTTGTTGCCTTGCTGGAAGGTGCATTGGAGAAATGAGTAGGAACATCCATTCCAGAGTTTCTACCGTGAGCCACATAAGTATTATACAAGAGTCGTTCTCTACCAAGGTCAAAAACCCACATGCGCTGTTTATTAGAAGGTAAAGAATAATCAATGACAGTAAGAACCGGTTTTTTTACCGCACCCTTATCCGCTGCTTTTTTATAGGCAGTTAGTGCTAGCTTAAGAACTTTCTTGTTAAGCTGTGGCGCTTTTTGGCTTAAGTGTTGCACGTGTGTGTTAATGTCAAAGTTTCTCGCGGAAGGTAATGTATTATGTGTGAGCCCTGTAGAAAAAAAAGCCGCAGAGATTATGCTTAATAATGTACTCATAGCACTCCTTTTTTCTTGTTAAACGTAGGAAATAACGTCACAAACGATTGGTGATTATATTTACAAGTAAGGCAAATGTAAAATTACAAGAGGAATGATTGCTCACTGGGACAAAATATTATCCAAATTCAGGAGCTTATAAAATTGATATACCTTTATATTAGGGTAAATATTACACAAAAAGTCTGTAAAAAAATCTATCTTGTTTAATTCCCATCGATTTAACAGTATTAAAAAAATGCAATATTATCACAAATAGATCTGTTTTGGCTATCTTTTGACCAAATATTTTGCGATAATAGAGGCGCTTTAATCCTTTTAAGCAGCTAAAATTAGTTCTAATGCATTTCAATTCGAGATGTTCTGAATTATTATCCCTTGATATTTTTTGACCTGTTGGACTGGAGATTACTATGCTCGAGCGATACTCAGCACAATTGCCTCAAGATGCACGCGCACTGATAAATAATGCTTACCGCATTGATGAATTGACAATAGTAACTGAGCTTATAAAACAGGCTGAATTGGATAATGAGCAACTCATTGCTATTCGCAATAAAGCGACAGCCCTAGTGGAGCAAGTTCGATCTGAACGAAAAAAAAGCACAGGTATTGATTCCTTTTTAACAGAGTATTCTTTATCAAGTGATGAGGGTATCGCTTTAATGTGTTTGGCAGAGGCGTTGCTGCGTGTTCCAGATAATCCGACAATCGATAGCTTGATCAAAGATAAGCTGACGGCAGCGGATTGGAAAGCACATCGTGGTCAGAGTGACTCGTTTTTTGTTAATGCCACGACTTGGGCGTTGATGCTTACTGGAAAGGTGCTTACTCCTGAAAAAGCAGATTCAATGTTATCAAAAGCGTTATTTAAACTGCTTAATCGAAGCGGTGAATCTGTGGTGCGTAAAGCAGTGGATAAAGCAATGCGTATTATGAGTAAGCAATTCGTAACAGGGCGGACCATTGAAGAGGCGTTAGTGCGTGCTAAGAAAAAGGAAGCCATAGGCTATCGCTATTCTTATGACATGCTTGGCGAGGCTGCACTTACAACAATAGACGCTAAGCGCTATTTTAATGCTTATAAAGAAGCGATTGAAAAAATAGGGGCAAGTGTTGATAAGGATAGTAATGTTTATCAACGCCCAGGTATCTCAATTAAACTTTCTGCTTTGCATCCGCGCTATCAAGAAACACAAAAGGCAAGGGTAATGGAGGAGCTGCCGCCAAAATTACTTGAACTTGCCCAATTAGCTAAAAAATTTGATATAGCCCTAACCATCGATGCAGAAGAGTCTGAGCGATTGGACTTATCTCTTGATGTCATTGAGCGAGTATTCACTGATGACAGTTTACATGGCTGGCATGGCTTTGGAATGGCAGTACAGTCCTATCAAAAACGCGCGTTTTATTTATTGGATTGGGTTGCTGCACTGGCTAGAAGTAAGCAACGGCGAATGATGGTGCGTTTGATTAAAGGTGCTTATTGGGATAGCGAAATTAAAAAAACGCAAATGCTAGGACTTTCTGAATACCCTGTATTTACACGAAAAGTGTTCACCGATGTTTCATTTCAAGCTTGTGCTAAAAAACTGTTGACGATGACCGATGCAGTTTACCCTCAGTTTGCTACTCATAATGCCTACTCGGTCGCGATGATCCTCAATATCGTGGGCGATTATCGCGATTTTGAGTTTCAATGTTTACATGGTATGGGTAATGAGCTCTATGAACAAATTGTTCCCGCAAATCGTTTAGGCATCCCTTGCCGAATTTATGCACCAGTTGGATCGCATGAAGATTTATTACCTTACCTAGTTCGTCGTTTATTAGAAAACGGGGCTAACTCCTCTTTTGTAAACCGAATCGTTGATGAAAAGGCGCCAATAAGTACTTTGGTTGAGGATCCTGTTAGCAAAGCGACGCATTTGTTAGGTAAAATTAATCAAAATATTCCTTTGCCTGCATCCATCTTTATTCCAGGAAGAAAAAATTCAAGCGGATTTGATTTTTCTGATAGAAAAGCCGTGGCCAAATTGCAGCAAAGTTACACAGAAATGGATCTATCGCATTGGCTTGCTAAACCACTTTTAGCAGGTGGAAAGCAAGGTGGTGAAGTTGATCGTTCGGTGGTATCGCCACAAAAACCAGAACGTCCAATTGGCCGTGTTAGCGATTCAACTCGGCTGGATGTGGATTGGGCTTTATCCCAAGCTGAGCAAGCATTTCCTAAATGGAGTAGCAGGCCAGTTAATGAACGAATAGCGTGTATAGAGCGTTTTGCTAATCTTTTAGAAGAGAATATGCCCGAATTGCTTGCCATGGCTTGTCTTGAGGCTGGCAAAACATGGAATGATGGGGTCGCTGAAATTCGCGAGGCTGTCGATTTCTGCCGTTATTACGCGATGATGGCAGAAAAACTCATGGCCAAACCCATGAAGCTTCATGGGTACACCGGTGAATTAAATGAGCTTAGCCTACACGGACGAGGGGTGATTGCCTGTATAAGCCCTTGGAATTTTCCTTTGGCTATCTTTACAGGACAAGTTGTAGCAGCCCTAGTGACTGGTAACTGCGTGGTTGCTAAACCTGCTGAACAGACGCCTTTGATTGCTTGTTTCGCTGTGCAATTAATGCACAAAGCGGGCATACCGACTGACGTTGTACAATTGCTGCCCGGAAGTGGGGAAACAGTAGGCGCTGCTTTAGTTGCTGATTTGCGTGTGAAGGGAGTTCTATTCACAGGTTCAACACAGACAGCGGCGCTAATCAATAAAACGCTCGCAACGCGGGGTGGTGAAATTATTCCTTTAATCGCTGAGACGGGTGGGCAAAATGCAATGATTGTAGATTCATCTGCTTTGCTTGAGCAAGTTACCGTCGATGCCATCACTTCGGCATTTGGCAGTGCTGGCCAACGGTGCTCAGCTTTACGTGTTTTGTATGTACAGGAAGAAGTTTATCCTCGTATGGTTCACTTACTGAAAGGGGCAATGGCTGAGTTGCAGGTAGGGGATCCTCGTTGGCTATCTACTGATATCGGACCGGTGATTGATAATGATGCATTAGCTGGATTAAAAGCTCATGTTGCGGCGATGCGTCAAAAGTACGAAATCATTTATCAATGTGAGCTTCCGGAGGATTGTGAGTCGGGTTATTTCATGCCACCTACTGCAATCGCTATTGATAACATGTCGGCATTAGCTAAAGAAGTATTCGGACCTGTTCTGCACGTGATCAGCTATAAACGAAAACACCTTGATGAGGTGATTAAGCAGATCAATAACACAGGTTACGGTTTGACGCTGGGTATCCATAGCCGCATTAATCAAACCGTTCAATACATCAAAGAACATGTACATGCCGGTAACTGCTATGTTAATCGTAATATGATTGGTGCGGTCGTGGGTTTACAGCCTTTCGGTGGAGAAGGATTATCAGGTACTGGGCCGAAAGCAGGAGGACCCTATTACTTGCTCCGTCTATGCCATGAGCGGACTTATACAGTTGATACCACTGCGGCAGGTGGAAATGCGAGTCTAATGTCACTGCCTGAAGGATACTGACCGATTTCTGAGATGCCATAACGGGATGGGATTGGGTCGAGTCCAGGTGACTCGACCCACAAATTAATTGTCTATAATAAAAGAATTAATTAATATTTTCAGGAATCCCAACTTCTTAGCATGTTGCGATTAACGAACCGTTTGTTTATACAAGCCTTAGAGCTTTTCTTTAGGAATAAACTATATATTTTCCTACCATTCATTTGTTCGCTATTAAGTTTATTGGGAATAATCTTGATCAGCTATGATGTTCATTGGATCAATGTATCTAATGAATCAGATATTTACACTATAACTCCTCAATATTATTGGTACTTACAAATTGCCATTTTCCTCATTCTCCTGCTGATTATTATTGGCATTAATACGTTGAGCAGTGCAGTGCTTGTTTATATGGCAAGTTTTAATTTAAAAGGAAACACAATTTCCTTGAAAGAAGCATTGCAGCAGTGTTGGTTGCAGCGAAATGCTTTATTATCCTGGGGAATTTTTTTTGTTTGTGCTGGGTTTATTTTATCCTTAATCTCACGTATCGGAAAAGCGGATAGATTCATTTTATCGGCCGCCAGTGCCGGATGGCATGTTCTGGTCTATTTAATAATGCCCTATATTATTCTTGAAAAATTATCACCCAGTGCCGCTTTCGAAAAATCAACTCAGTCATTTGTAAAAACCGCAGTTTTTCAGGTGAATGTTTTATTCTTGTTGGGCTTATATCTCGCCCCTCTAACGATTCCTCTCTATTTAGCCCAAAAAGTAATGCCTTTAGGTTATCAGGAGATCTTCCACGATATTTTATTCTACGGTTTTATTTTTCTAGGGTTGGTGTGGTTAATTTGGGGAAACGCGGTTAATTCGATATTGAAAACAGCCTATTATTTAAAAATAAACGGCCAAAATGACTTATTATTTTTAAAGGATGAAGATGTAGAAAAAATCATTCAACAATAATAAGTCTGAAATCTTGTTCTAAACGCTGTGAGTTATATTCGAAAATCACAAGCACATTTACATATCTTCCCAATAGAGCCTATTATTATAATAATCAAACTGCGTTAACGATTAGCGAGTTGTGTTAATAGGCGTGTAAACGAATAAAGGTCAGATAAAATGAAATCATTTTTTTTGAACTCCTTGGCGTATTTAATCAACATATTAAGAATCTTTATTCTTATTTTTGTTTTCTTGTTACTTATCGCATTTGTTTCGCAGTTTGTTGAAGATATAGCACAGTACCCAACGTTGTTAAAAGTAAATAGAATGGAGCATCTACTGAGTGGGCCATTGATTGACCAAATCAAGATGGCTATGCCACATCGATATCAGGGTACCGATTACAGTAGAATTGTGCTTATTATTCTGATGCTTATTGTAAGCCATTTTTGTGTTATGGCCCGTTCTAGACTGAAAGGATTTGCTCACCGAATTCATGAGAAAGAAACATATCATAAGTGGCGCGATCAGGTGAAGACTGTTGTATCAAAAGAAAAAATGCATGAAATTGATAGTAAATTTGAAGCTCTCAGCACAAGCAAAGCAAGTGATAGGAAAAAAATTCTTAAGGAATTCGCTACATTAAAGAGCAAATTAGATAGCATGGGGCAACAGCTTGCATTTCTTGCGATTGATGTCGTTGACTCAACTGGGATGAAGCGAGACGAGGATAAATATATTGCCGCTTATGATTTCGACTGTTATAACCAACTTGCTCATACTGCCTTGAAAGAAAACGGTGTCGTGAAATATGCCATGACACCTGACGGGATTATGAGTTGTTTTCGTACGGTGGATGATGCTGTTCGGGCAGCACAGACGTTATTGGATAGGCTAAAAATCTTTAATGCAACTGAAAAGAAAATAAAGCGAGATTTTCAGATTCGCTGTGGTATTAATGCTGGTTTCGTCTATTTTGATGAAGAGATGCCTCTTGAGCAAGTCAGTGATCGGGTGATTGATATCGCTGGTCATATGCAAAAATACGCTAAACCCAACTCTATTAATATCGCTGCTTCAGCTATAGAACCATTAAAAAACCGCGGTGGTTTTAGTGAGACGAATGACGTGATTGATGAACAAAAAGTATTTGAATGGATTCCAAGTAAGTAAACGTAGACAAGAGAGAGGAATTGAAGTTATTGTTTTAAGAGAGAATAGCGATAAGGATTGTTATGATGAAAAAAAAGGATAGAATAATTAATGCAGCCATATCTGCATTCCTTGCAATGGTAGCAGCCCAAGTTGTTGCAGCTGATAACAATAGTCAAGATCAGGCGTCCCAGAATACAGAAAAATGCTATGGGGTTGTTAAAGCTGGGATGAATGATTGTGCAACAGCAACTTCTTCTTGTGCCGGTTCTTCCACTAAAGATAATCAAGCTGACGCTTTTGTTTTTGTTCCTAAAGGACTATGCGAAAAACTCGTAGGCGGCAGTTTAACGGCAGGAACAGAAAAAAAATCATAAAATTATCTAACCTTACATGGAGTACTTTATGATTAGGAACCTCACGCGCTTATTTCTGGCAGCATTATTCATTTTACCTGTATCTTGTCTGCATGCTGAACCAGAAACATTAACTCTTGATCCGCAACATAGCTATGTTTTATGGCGAATTGAACACTTAGGTTTCTCTACTCAAGCGGGCAAGTGGTATGTCAATGGCACACTGACTCTTGACAAGGAGAACCCGCAAAATAGTAAAGTAAATGTTACTATTAATCTGGCTGATATTATAACTGGGATACCGAACCTTGATAAACATTTGAAAGGTCCTCTTTTCTTTGATGTCGCAAAATATCCGACGGCTACCTTTGTATCAAAGAAAATAGAGGTGCTCAGTAATAATACAGCCAAAGTTCAGGGTATGTTGACGCTACATGGGGTCACTAAGGCTGTTTCATTAGATGTAACGCTAAATAAAGTGGGCAAAAACCCAATTACCGACAAAAATACAGCCGGTTTTACTGCCTCTACTACGATTAAGCGATCTAACTTTGGCATTAAGACCTTACTTCCACAAGTTGGCGACGAAGTTAAAATTGATATTGGTGCTGAAGCATATAAACCATAAAGGCTTTATTTTGGAAACATGGAGGGGTTTGCATGAAAATTTATGCCAGTAAGGGAGTTTTGTATGTGTTATTGCTATTGGTGCCGATCTTTGGTAGGGCTGCTTCGCCTGCGTGGCAAATCGATCCAAGTCAAAGTACTCTCTCTTTTACTGCAACACAAAATGGGGCACCTGTAACAGGGAAATTTAAGACATTTACAGGTGAAATCGCAGTCGATCCAGCTAATTATCAAACAAGCAATGTCCATATCGTTATTGATATTAATTCAATTAGTACAGATTATAGCGATGTAAGAGATATTTTGTTCACACCAGATTGGTTCAATGTAAAAATGTTTCCTAAAGCCGAGTTTAAATCAACTAGTTTTAATAAAATTGGAAACAATACTTACCAAGCAAACGGTAACCTTACAATTCGTGATAAAACTGTGCCTGTTACGCTTACTTTTACTACAGAACAACCGTCACCGGATACTGGAGTTGTAATGGGAAGCACTGTCTTAAAGCGAAGCGCTTTTGGGGTCGGGCAAGGTGAGTGGGCAGATACTGATCAAGTCAAAGATGATGTTAAGGTTGATTTTAAAGTTGTTGCCAAAAAGAAACCATAAAAATCTGTTTAAAAACAAAAATCTTACTCCAACCTTTCTCTATTCTATAGTTCCGAGAGAGTAGTGTGTGAAATACATTTTAAGAATGCCTACAAACCATGAAACGTCAGAATGGAGTCCTATGCTTCTTTTACAATTTGCAGAATCGAAATTCATTGCCTATGCTTTAAACTCAAGGGAAAAATTCAGAATAACTCAAATAGGGGAGAATAATATGGATAGATCAAGCCTATTTAGGATTATCATAGCTGTTATGTTTTGCTGTTTGGTAGTCGTTGGGTTTGCTCATACAAAGGATGTTTTTGCACAAGCGGCTGTGGCTGATAAATTCGGTAGCATTAATCAACACCATTTGATGCATTAATATTGTTTCGCCACTTAATAGTTGGGGTGACTGAAGTTAACTCAACCACTTCAAAATAATGTGAATTGCATGAGTAAGAGCCTAGGCCCTTACTCAACTTGCGAAGTACTGTTCCTAGCATGCATATCGCCTACCAAGAGATTCTATATGTTTTTTATTTATTGCAATGTACTTAGTTGCTCAAATCTTGATTCATGATCAAAATCTTTAGCTTTTGTTTTATGATAAATGGCTGCACCAATTAAGAGCAGGGCAGCAAACGCAATGATACCCGCAGCTAATGGAGATAAGAAACCTATGCCTACGCTGAGCAGTCCACCAACTACCCCTACGATTAGCTCGGATTTTGCAATTCTATCATAATATCTTTTACGCTCAGGAGCATTGAACAAAGTGGGTTGTTGCTTGTTACTAGAAAAATATGACGTCACATTACTCCATACGTCTCTAACTGCTGGTTTTACTTCTTCCCTAATCGTTCGTACTAATGGCCGGGCTTCTTGTTTTAAATGGTGTAATGTTTCTTGCATTGAAGACCGGAGTCTTGATTTAAATTGCTCAGATTGTTCTAGTTGACGACGTATAAGAACCTCATGCGCATGAGCAAACTGCATGAGCGTGCGTGGATCATTTTCCTCGTCAATTTGATCTTCAAATTGATAATAAAGGGAAATTCCGTCGCCAATTTCCTGATAGGATATGCGCTCTAAAGGTAAACTGGCATCTTCAATGGCAACATAGTTTAAGCGGTATTCAGTGGATTCAAATGGGATTTGCTCTAATTGTTCCTTTAGCGCTTGGCTAGTACCTAAGGTATCCTTTATAAAAATCTTTATAGTACGCATCTCTGTTCCTCGAAATACTTTAATTAAAAACTTATCATAGCGCCGATATGGGGCTAAGATAGCACAATATGGACAGGGTTCTAGAATCTAATTAGAGCTCATTAGGTTTTTTTACGACGTCTAGCAGCTCTAGTATTAGCGCTGCAATTATAATGGTCTTGTTCTAAAAAGCAAACATTTTGAATTAATGAGAATCATTGAATACATTAGAGATTACGACTCTTGCTGATTGCTTCCATGAAGATCAAACGCTTCTGAATCAATGTCATGTTCACGATCAAATACCTCTTCGTGCTTTTTCGCCAAAAACCAAGGGAGAACAACAAAAAGGACTAGTCCGCCTACTAGGAAAGCCTCAAAAAAGAAGAGGTTACCTACAGGAATTTGTGTTGGGGGCACAAAACCAATCAGCATGGCAGTGAGACAACATAAGATACCTATGCCTGCAACCAACCACATCATTTTATTTCCTCCAGGTACGGTGTAGCTGCGATGTTTGTTTGGCTGGCTATAACGCAATTTTATTGCAGCAGAAAACATGAAAACATACACTAATAAAGCCATTTGTGCACTTAGGTCGCTGAGGAGCCAGTAGGCTGCGTTGATGGAATCCAATAAAATAAAAACCGAACTGAGCAAAGTGAATATAATTCCTTGTGCAATTAAAATAGCAACTGGGGCGCCGTGGCGATTTACTTTAGCTAAACGTTCCGGCAATGAACCGTCACGCGCTGCAACCAACAAGCCTTTGGTAGGTCCAATAATCCATGCTGATACCCCGCTTACTCCGCCAAGAATAATCAGGATCGCAATAATTTTAGTCAACCAAGGTATCTGATAGTTATTAAAAAATACGGCATAAGCATCAATCAATCCAGAAACAACACTTAATTCCTTATTAGGAACGACAATGACAATTGCAAGTGAGCCTAATACAAGGGTGGCAAAAATAAGGATAGTGGAATATAGAATGGCTCTTGGATAATCTCTTTGAGGGTTTTTAACTTCCTCAGCATGCACAGCAGACATTTCCATGCCAAGCAATCCAAATAAAACCGCGGCAAAAAGCGATAAATTACCAATCGAACTAAAGTCAGGAATCCAGGCTGAAGGCATATCCGCAGGAAGCGGCTTCCCTTGAAAAAGCCAAAGCGCACCTAAAATGCTCACGAGGACCATTGGTAAAATAGTACCAAAAGTTGCGCCAATGATGCTGACAATACTGGATACTTTCATGCCAAAACAGTTTAGCAAAGTAAAAATCCAGAACAAACCTAGCACAGTAATCAGTAAATAGAATTTATTATTAGCCAGCTGCGGGGCGAAAAGGTAAGACAAAGTGGCTGCAATAAAGGCTAGAATCGTGGGATACCAAACGACATTATAAATCCATTGTAACCAAATAGTGATAAAACCAGCACGCCGCCCAAAAGCTTCACGAACCCAAACATAAAGCCCTCCTGTGTTGGGATAAGCTGTTGCTAATTCGGCTGCTACAAGAGCAACAGGAATAAAAAAAGTAACAGCAGCGATCAAATAATAGGAAACTAATGGTAAACCGAGCTTTGCACTGATGGGTAAGGTGCGCAGGCTATCAACTGCAATGACGTTGATCATGACTAAGGAAAAGACAGACAAGACTTTTTTAGACGGGTGCATGCAAAGTCCTTAATAGAGAATTGTTTACCAATTCTAAAAAAAATAATGATAGATACGCGCAAGCCATGCAGCTACATTGATAAATTGACAAGCGGCAAAATTTAACAGTTTACCTACGTAAAATCAATCTGATTAATGACGTTAATCCGTTTTACCTAAGTAGGTAAATCGTTATGACAAAGTCAAGCAGCCTAAGCTACTTGACTGGATAAAATAAAGAAAAACGTCTTAATCTGAAGCTATAATGGCCATTAAGCATTGTACTCTAAAGCAAATTACGAAGGACGTACTGTAAAATGCCACCGTGACGATAATACTCTAATTCATTTGCTGTATCGATCCGGCAAATGACTTGTACCTTGTCTTCAATACCACTTTGGCGAGTAATTGTTAGTTCAAGTTTTGCACCTGGTTTCAAAGAGTCATCCACGGCAATACTAATCCGCTCGCTACCTTCGAGATTCAACGTTTTGCGTGTTGTACCATCTTGAAATTGCAATGGCAGTATACCCATGCCAATAAGATTGGAGCGATGGATACGCTCAAAACTTTCAGCAATTACAGCCTTAACTCCCAAAAGGTTGGTTCCTTTAGCAGCCCAATCGCGTGAAGAACCTGTTCCGTATTCTTTACCGGCAATCACCACCAATTGCTGATTATCTTTTTGATAGAGCATAGACGCATCATAGATTGACATTACTTTGTCAGTGGGTATGTGACGAGTGACTCCCCCCTCAATATCCGGCGTCATTTCATTGCGAATGCGAATATTAGCAAAGGTTCCTCGCATCATTACCTCATGATTGCCGCGACGCGAACCGTAGGAGTTAAAGTCAGCTTCTGTGACTCCCTTAGATTTTAGGTATAAACCTGCTGGAGAATTGGCTTTAATAGAACCAGCCGGTGAAATATGGTCGGTTGTGATTGAATCACCCAAAAGTGCCAAGATGTAAGCGCGGGTGACTGGCTTGATGGATTCAGGCTTTTTTGGCAGATTTTCAAAATAAGGCGGGTGCTGTATATAAGTTGAATTTTCATTCCAGTTATAGGTTGAGCTGCTGCTAGTTTTTATTCCTTGCCAATGGCTATCGCCACGGAAAACTTCGGCGTACTCTTTGCGGAACATTGCGCCATTGACCTTAGCTACTTCGCTGGCAATTTCAGTATTGCTTGGCCAAATGTCTTTTAGGTAAACCGCTTTACCATCTGCGCCAGTCCCAATAGGGTCTTTTGCTAGGTCAACCCGAACAGTGCCTGCTAAAGCAAAAGCCACAACTAATGGAGGAGAAGCTAGCCAGTTTGCTCGTACTTGAGGATGAACCCTTCCTTCGAAATTTCGGTTGCCCGAAAGCACAGAACACACCACAAGATCATTATCATTAACGGTGTGCGAAACGGGATCAGGTAGCGGTCCTGAGTTACCAATGCATGTTGTACAACCATAGCCTACTAAGTTAAACCCAAGTTGATCAAGATAGGTTTGTAACCCTGCATGTTTTAAATAATCCGTGACCACTTTAGATCCTGGAGCCAATGAGGACTTAACCCAGGGTTTGCGCTTTAGTCCTTTTTCTACAGCTTTTTTTGCAACCAGGCCAGCTGCCATCAATACGCTTGGATTTGACGTGTTAGTGCAACTGGTAATTGCAGCAATCACAACATCACCATGATGCATTTCATAGGATTGATCTTTAACAGGAAAGGCTTTATCCATTTCGCTTTGTTTGCCAGCGCCTTCCATAAACGCAGTGAACTCTTGAGAAAGAGAAGGCAAATTAACTTTGTCTTGAGGACGCTTAGGTCCAGCAAGAGAAGGCTCCACAGTCGATAAATCGAGACTTAACGTATCTGTAAATATAGGATCTTCAGAATCTTTGTCATACCATAAACCTTGTGCCTTGGCATAGGCTTCGACCAACGCGATGGTATGAGGATCACGGCCAGTTAATTCCATGTAATGAAGAGTTTCCTTATCGACAGGGAAAAACCCGCAAGTTGCACCGTATTCAGGTGCCATGTTGGAAATGGTTGCGCGATCGGCAAGAGGCAAATCAGCTAGACCTGGGCCATAGAATTCAACAAATTTACCAACAACCCCTTTTTTACGAAGCATTTGTGTGACGGTTAATACCAAATCTGTTGCCGTAATGCCTTCTCTCATTTTGCCGGTCAATTTAAAGCCAATCACTTCAGGGATTAACATGGAAATCGGTTGTCCTAGCATTGCTGCCTCTGCTTCAATTCCACCCACTCCCCAGCCTAGTACGCCTAGGCCATTAATCATCGTCGTGTGTGAATCAGTACCAACAAGAGTGTCAGGGTAAGCATACCAGGTTCCGTTTTCTTTGCTTGACCAGACCGCCTTGCCTAAATACTCTAAATTAACTTGGTGGCAAATTCCTGTGCCTGGGGGTACAACCTGGAAGTTGGCAAATGCTTTTTGACCCCAACGCAAAAATTCATAGCGCTCAATGTTACGCTTCAATTCAATTTCAGTGTTCACTTGAAGCGCATCAGGGCTCGCAAATTTATCGACCATAACAGAGTGGTCAATGACTAAGTCCACAGGCGAAAGTGGGGAAATTTTTTCGGGATTCCCGCCCATTTTTCCAAGTGCTGCACGCATGGCCGCTAAATCAACTACTGCCGGGACTCCTGTAAAATCTTGCATCAATACCCGTGCTGGACGATAGGCAATTTCATGCTGGGATGTTTTGGTATGAATCCAATCTGCAAGGGCTTTGATGTCTTCAGTAGTTACTGTGTTACCGTCTTCGAAACGTAATAAGTTTTCAAAAAGAACTTTAAGGGAATAGGGCAAGCGATTAATGCCTTGAAAATGCTTCTTCTCTGCTTCCTTGAGGCTAAAATAATGATAGGTCTTATCTTCTACTTGTAATTGGCATTCAGTTGAGAGACTGTTTTGGCCCACTTTCATATACCGACTCCATTGAGTTCAAAACAATTATAATAGCTTAAATGAAGTAAGTTTTCATGGGCCAAAAGAAAGCTTCAATAAATTTTTTTAATATAGGGTAGTTATCCTCTACTGTTCAAATCCTTGCACTTTATGGTGGTGCTCTCCGTCTTCGCTCATTTCATCATTTGCAGGATGTGTCGGAGCATGAGTAGCGACAGCTACAGCAGTATTAAATAACTCCTCTTCTTTTTTGTAAACGAGAGCCTCATTGGGGCGAGTTATACCGAAAGTATAGTAACTGCTCGGTGCTAGAAATGAGATGGATACGCCCAGCGTAATTAAAGCAAGAGGTAAATTGACTGGAATAAGCATAAGGCTTAATACTAATAGTCCAAGGCCTGAATAGAGGAAAGCACGTGATGCGTTATCTGCAAAGGTATAGGAAAGGTCACGAGTCTCACCCACATAGCAGTACAGGCCAGAATTGTGATATCGGCTGAGTGGATCTTCAATTTCTGATGGATTTTCAAAATAATCCTTTAGTGTTTTTGCGAAGGCATAGAAACTATTGATATAGGGTTGCTGATCGCTTTGCTTCATAAATTGACCAATCTGGTTCCGGAACGCAATCTCTCTCTCATCAACTAGGCGGATAAGTGTTTGAACTTGCTTTTCGTCATAGCCTCGATCTTTTGAGTTAATTAATTTCTTTGCTTGCTCCAGTGTTTGTTCTGCTTCCAAGAAACTTTTTTTAGGTAAAAATCTATAGAAAAATCTAGCCATAGTTTGACTCCACATTTTGAAGGATTGGCCAAGACTAACATGGTCAAACTCTACCCAAAAGAATAGGTACTTTGTTTTTACATCTAAGAAATAATTATTAACAAAATATTAAGTTTTAGTGTTTATAAATAAATCGGCTTAGTGCAGGGCAAAAAATAAAATTACCTTGGGTTTATCAGGTGTTGTTGCATAAATACCTCACTTTTCCCCTCTCTCTCACACGAAGTGTGGGAGAGAAGGTAATCAAGTATAGACAGAGAGAAAGTTGTTTTTTCATCAGTTTTATTTTTTTGTCCTGCGCAGAGATAAATTGGTATAATTTTTGCTATTTTTTCTAAATGTCTTAAAAGGAGTTTTGGCGGATGATGGATATAATACAACTCTTGCTCCCGCAACCTATCGCCAGCGAAGAAATGAGTGTGGAAGAGCGAAGGGAATATGGCGAGGAGGGTGGTGCTGTATTTTTAGCTATTATGGATAGCATTTGTGCGGATGAGGTCATGCTTTCTGGGGAACCACGTCCTGATGTAATACAAGAGAATCTAGCCATTGCTACTCCCTTACAAGGCCAAGAGGAGGTATGTTTAATCCCCGATATTAAACAGAATGATGGTGAAATTGATGTAGAAAAAAACACAAATTTACCCTCAGATGAAGCTAATGATCAAACATCTGTTCAAAACTTGCCACAGTTAGCTTGGTTTGATTGTGAATCCTTTCAGCCCCCTTTAAAACAAGAAAATATAAAACTTATCCATACCGATGAAAAAATATTTGATTCGGCCTCACTAATTCTGATCGAGCATGAAGGTATTTTTCTATCTGAAAAAATTGAAGAAAACACGACAGAAATTGAAGAAAACACGACTAAAATTAACGAATCTGATGGGCAGCAAACTGAAAAATTTAATCCACCACTGATACCTTGGTCTATCCAACTTCCTCAAAAAATGATGTCAGACGTTATCTGGTTAGATCATGTTGGTGATTTGTTTGTAGGCGAAACTACAGAATTGAATAAATACTTTAATGCTGAAAAACAAACAAACTCGACAACAGGGCAGGGCGGTTTAACAAAAAACCTTAATCCGGATATTTATGAACGGATAAAAGCCGCTGAGCCTCAGACGATTCCGACTGACGATATAAATTTTATAGCCATAATGAGTCAACCTTTATTGACTAGATCAGATGAAAATAACGATGAATTTCCAGAGCCTGGAGAATTAAACCTAAAGAATGACCATGCGCCCATGGAGGTGAGTCCAACGAGTAATAATACCGCAACAATACATATAGTTCAAAAAACACCCACAACTGACCACTCTACTAGGATGCCAAATACAATGGAGTTAACACAGAATTTAGCTCATCCCGATTGGGGTGATCATTTTAATCAGCAAATTCTTTGGCTTGGTCAACAAAAAATTAAAGCCGCAATCATTAAAATTAATCCCCAAGAGCTAGGGCCTCTTGAAGTAAGTGTGAATGTAAAGAAAGATGATGCTACGGTTAACATCACCCTCCAGCGAGCTCAAATACACGAGGTTATTGAAAATGCGATACCTCGGTTGCGAGAGATGATGGCAGAGCAAGGGTTAAATTTAATTCAAGTCAATATTGAATCAAATCAACAGCGACAGAACTCCCAGCAGTGGCACAATACTTTATTGGAAAATATAGATACGAATGAGGTGGAGGCAAGTGAGGAACCAATCAAGATCATCGAGTCTAGAAATCTGGTCGATTATTTTGCCTGATTTTTTCATAAATGTTCTAGTCCCAATGTTCGGGTAAAAGTAGTATGCGATACCTAACCCCAGTGTTAATAACAACCCATTTTACAACGCAATACAGTCCCGTATTGATTAACAATACAGCGTCTCATGCATTGAGGGCCATACCAATATGATGGGCCGGGAGATCCATACCACCATCCGGGTTTAACTCGATACACACGAAAATAAGCTAATTGGATGTGCTTTGTTGTATTAAGTACAGGAGACTGAATCTGGCTAGCATGCGCACTTGGGGTAGAAATGAGGAGCCCAAGGAGTGAGGCAAAAATGAGTGGAATAAAAATTAAGTGAATTGGTTTTTCTAAGTTATTATCCATGGAATTATCCTTTTTCATCACTATGAAAGAATTATAGACATAAATTTTAATGGGGAAGTTTAGCGATGCTTCATTTTGCAGAAATTAGTTTAAACGAATTTTTAACCCACTATTGGCAAAAAAAGCCCTTCGTTATCCGACAGGCTTTACCGGGCTTTATCAATGCATTGACTCCTGATGAATTGGCAGGCTTATCAATGGAAGATGAGATCGAGAGTAGGATTGTCTTTGAAACACCTGACAATGCACCTTATTGGCATTTAAAACGTGGCCCTTTTTCAGAAAAGGATTTTGCGCAGCTACCCTCAACCCACTGGACTTTGCTTGTGCAAGGTGTGGACCGCTTTATACCGCAGGTCAATGCAATGCTTGAGTATTTTAATTTTATTCCCCAATGGCGTATCGATGATGTGATGATTAGTTATGCTGTGAATCAAGGCAGTGTTGGACCGCATTATGATAATTATGATGTTTTTTTATATCAGGCAAAAGGGCGGCGCAAATGGTCTCTTACCACTAAAAATTGCAACGCGAGTAATTACCTAGCTGAAGTTGAATTGCGCATTATGAAGCAATTTGAAATTGAAGAAGAATATATTCTTGAAGAAGGGGATATGCTTTATCTTCCACCTCATGTGGGTCATTATGGTGTAGCGGTTTCGAAAGATTGCATGACTTATTCCTTTGGTTACCGCAGTTATCAAGGCCAGGAACTATGGGACAGTTTTGCTGAATATTTAGCAGAAAAGGGCGGATCTACTCCTTTATACCAGGATCCACTTTGGGCTGATATTCGTGGTGCTTCAGAATTGCCGAAACAAGCCTGGTTAAATGCAAAAAAATTGATGCTACAAATGTTGGATAACGAAGATGACCTTAGATCCTGGTTTGGTTGCTTTGTTACTCGTTTGGATCAGCAAGCAGAAGCAATGTTGCCATTTCCCCTTAATAAGAAAACTACTCATTTAGATAATTTCATTAACGAATTAAACAACAGGGAGGGACTCATCCGTAACCCTCTTTGTCGTTTTGCGTATCAAGAACAGAATAATGAACCATATATCCATTTATTTATTAATGGGATCCATTGGGAATCAGACAAGGCAGCCAATGATTTGGTTAGATTGGTTGCAAATTCACGTGTACTCACAATTGGAATGCTCGCTCCTTTTATTAACGAGAAGCAAAATCAAATGTTCATATTTAAACTATGGCGCATGCAATGGCTAGAGTTTATTGATTAGGCGCTTTGACTATTCCTCAGTGCAATTTAATTACTTGTTTTACAATAGAAATATATCGCCTAACTGGTATAGATATTGCAAACAATAAGTAACCAATCAACATTGTGATGAGGGATTTTCGATGTTAAAAAAATACCTTTTAAGTCTGACTTTATTAGGATTTAGCTTGATCAATTCCTCTTTTGCGTTTGAAAAAGAAGTTGCAATCACTATCGATGACCTACCCTATGTGGGTTTTGCAAATAATGACTCTGCTAAATTAAAACGAGAAGAGGTTAGAATCTGGAAAATTATGCAGGCGCTTATCGATAATAATGTGCCTGCCACGGGTTTTGTGATTGCTGGAAACATAGAAAATGGCCAATGGGAGCTTTTAGAACAATTGCAGCAAGCGGGTATAGTGATAGGTAACCACACCTATGATCATGCCAATTTAAATGCGATGAGTAGTGATAAATACATCGCTAATGTTGAAAAAGCAGATAAAATTCTCGCACCCCTCATGTCATCGCCAAAATATTTCCGGTATCCCTTTTTGGCTGAGGGTAGAGGTGAGAAAAAGCAGCGAATTCAAGATTTTCTCGCTGCGAATAATTATGTGATTGCACCCGTTACGATTGATAGCAAAGATTTTGTTTTTAATGCCAGACTATACGCCATGTCATCCAAAGTGCGAGCACGAAATTTAAATCGAATTAAGCAAGAGTATTTGGCTTATCTCGCAAGTCAAATTCAGAAAGCGGACAGGATTGCTAAACATAAAAATCGGCCTGTGAAACAAATTTTGCTGATTCACTCCAATTTGCTCAATAGTTACTGTATGGAAGATATTATTGCTATGTTTAAGAAAAATGGTTACCGCTTTATCAGCTTGTCAGAAGCGTTACAACAACCCTTCTCTTCAGAAAGTATTTCGGCAGAGAACAATCCCCTTGACAGTTCAAATCAAAATCTAGGCGTATCAAAAGTAGAGACGATAGATGATTCGCCCCTAAATTCAGATTTTTTATCACCGGAAGAAAGTCAATTAGATCAATGGATGTTTTAATAAGCTAAGATTACAATGTAATAAAAATAATCCTTTTATTATTTCATTATGCTAAACGAGTTTTCTACAAAAGGCAGTTTGAAAATTTTACAAGTCACCGACACTCACCTTTTTGCAAACCATTCCACTTTATTTGGTGCTCAACCTAATAAAAATTTCGATGAAGTGATGAATTTTATTGTTAAAAAAGAACTTCAAGATACGGATTTTATTTTATTAACAGGCGATTTATCACAAGATGAAAGCCCGGAGACTTATCAACATTTATTGGAGTCATTTATAGGCTGCAAAAAACCTGTTTTTTGGCTTCCAGGCAATCATGATAATGAAAAAATAATGAGCGAAGTTTTTAGTCAACATTTCCTTTTTAATCGCATAAAATTTCTTGAATTAAAGCATTGGAATTTGTTGTTTATAAACTCTAAGCTGGAAGGATCTGAAAATGGGTACATCAGCTTCAGCGATTTAAACGATGTCGAACGGAATATTAAAGAAAGTGAAAAAAATGTTGCTTTAATTATGCACCATCATCCTATACCTGTGAATACGCCACTAATTGATCAATATATTTTGAACAATCGTGACGATTTATGGAGAATAATTTCCGATTCTAAAGTGAAATTGATTATTACCGGCCATGTACACGGGGATTATAGTCTCTTTCATCATGGCGTCAAAATTGAATGCTCACCGGCTTCTGCCTTCCAACTTAAAAAAGGTGTAGCCACCCTTCAAATTGAAAATTCAAAGGGTTATAAAATTCATTATCTTGATGGCGATCAACACCGTTCAAAGGCTGTGATATGGAAGTAAAAAATTACCTATTTTTAACAGATTCTAGTAGAGACCGGGCGTAGTGCACGGTATAAAGTTGAAAACCGTCAGTCGGGTTATCACCAGCGCATCCATGGTTGAAATTAGGGCCTGTTGCCAATTGATTTCACGGCTGTAAATTAGGCTAAACAGCTAGGATAAGCTAGGTAATTTTTTTTGTAATTTGGTAATTGTATGGTTGGGCAGCAACAACCAATAGTGTCCTGGGTTTTTCATATGGCCAGCGATAAAAGTTGCTTTTTCACCTGCTCCCCAATAAACATCACCACGCACTAATCCTTTGATTGCACCACCGGTATCTTGGGCGATCATTAAGCGTTGGAATGCTTTCTCTTGGTCTGGGTTTAGATCAGGTCTTGTTGTATTTAACCAGAGCGGGGCTCCTAAAGGGATCCATTTTTTATCGATTGCTAAGGAATAACCTGGTGTTAAAGCAACGCCCTGAGAGCCTAATGCAGCTTCGTCTTTTAAGTAATGAAAAAACACAAAGGACTTATTCTGATTTAAGACCTTGTGCATCTGTTCAGGATTTTGTTCCAGGTAGCGCTTAATATGCTGCATGGAAGCATTATCTTTCGTCATCACACCTTGATCAATGAGGACGCGGGCAATAGAAGTATACGGTGCGCCATTTTCTCCAGCATACCCCAGATGTACTTGTGAGCCGTCATCGAGCTGAACGGTCCCTGAACCTTGAATTTCCAAGAAAAGCCGATCAATATGGCTATTTACCCAAAGGAGCACAGGGGCTTTTTCGGTAATAGCGCCGTTATTGATTTGAGCGCGAGTGTAGTAGGGGAGAATTTGATTACCTGCTATTCGGCCTACGATTCGACGATTTTTAAATGAGGGATCAAATAAGCCTAAATTGATTGTGACAAGATTTGAAGGTAACCCGTAAATAGGAACGTTGTATTCTTTCGATTTCGTGCGGCTACCGTGTAATAAAGCCATGTAGTAACCAGTAAATAGACCACGCACTGGTTGATTATTGTTAAATTCAACTGGAGTGAACCATTGCTGAAAAAATTCTCTTGCAGCGGTTTCTGAAATGGGGTTTATCGCAAGGGCGGCGCGACAGGCAGGCTGCCAATCCTTTGCTTTTAGGGTGATGTGTTCACTACCAACCAATTGCTCTGGATCTTGCTTTAAAAAAGCTTTGCAAGAGATTTGAAATGCGAGCAGTGATTTCTTTACCTTGGCCGTTCTCCAGCCCGGTAATTGCTCAAATGATTTCTGCTTTAATACGATTTCTTTGGGTTTTTCGGGCTTTTGCGGCCAATACCACCACGAAAAGAAGCCTAGTAGTAAGAGCAGAGTAATTCCTGTTAGTAAAATCAATTTTCTTTTCATAACTGGGCAAATTTTACACGAATTGAGATTGTGTGCAACTCTTTTTTTTAATCTTTAGATGTAACTGATTGCTTTCTAAGGAAAAAGTATTTAATTTTAATTTTAGGTAACGTGCAAATAGTAGCTGTCCGGTTTAAAAATCAAAACGCTGTCCTCGAACAACAAAGCCTTTGAAACCATCCTTTTTTGCATTCGGCAGCAGCCCGCAATTATAATCATACAGCCATATTTTTTTTCTAATTTTAGCGTCAAGCATTTTTAATTCGTTGTAATGGGCATGCTGGCCGCTTAATTTCGCTGCGGTTTCACAATCGTGAAAAATAACGTCCGCTTTGTCATAAAAAGGCTGTAAGACATCAGGAGTGAAACGGGTGTCCATCGAAATGAAAATTTTTTTGGAATTTCCGGTGATAAATAACCCATAGCTCGGCAAGATTTCACCATTAGAGATAGAATGGATAGTTTTTACCAATTTGAAATGATAGTTTTCCCAAACGAAGCCATCATGAATGGGTTCAACCTCAAAATAGGCAGATAAGGTTGCTTGTTCGGATTCTATTGAGGACATCCCCCCGCGTAATGCGTTATTCCATAATATATCGATTAAATCAGGGCTAATGTAGAGAGTAATTTTTTTTCCATCAATGAATCGTTTGGAAAACCCTAGCCATTCAAGTCCTCCAATATGATCGCTATGAAGGTGGCTAACATACACAGCATCAACGTCGCTATAAGTATATCCTTGGGCATACAGTGAATGTCTGGCGTCACTTCCGCAATCAAGAAGCAGTTTACTACCCGATTCACTTTCAATCAGCATATTCGATTGAAATCTGTTTTCACCTACACTAAAAGCAGATGACACACCAAGAAATAATAGTTTCATCGAACTATCCTTCAAGCCGTTTGGTCTAATATTCCTCTTTAATTAAGGTATTTTCAAGTTATAGATATAATATAGACCTTATGCACATCAAATAGAATATTGTGGATCCTGTATAAATAATATACTAAAGCATCAAGAGAAGCTAAGATGAATTGGACAATTTGCATAAAATTTATAACACAATGGGTTTTTTTTTGAAATTTTTGTGAATTTCGATGATTGGTTTAAGTGGAGGTATCAGCCTCGACATGATTTAGCCACGTGATTATCTTTTCATGTTGTTCATGGTCAAGTAAGGCCGGGGCATGGCCTGCATCTTCAATCTCTAAAACATCAACTTGCCCATGGGTTCGTTTCATCTTTTTTATGTGTTCAGGAAGGAGTAGTTTTGAATGTCGCCCTCGAATGACCAGCACAGGGCATTTAACATTGTGCCAAAATTCCCAAAGATCAATGTCAAATAGTATCCCTTCAAGTGCTTTATGAGGATGATAAAAAAATTCTTTGACAGCCTGCCATTTTATTCTGAAGTCATGAATACTCGGATCGTACTTACTAATAAAAACACCAGGAGCGCGCTCCATAACACTATTCTCAGTGAATTGATCCCATTGTTCCTCAGTGAGGTTGCCGAATTCAGCATAGATCTTCTTATAATGTTCTTTTGCTTCTTCTTTGCTTGAAAATTCAGGGTCTTTACCCACATATTTTGCCAGTTGCCACAGCGCATGAATTGGAATTTGGGGACTGACGTCATTGAGAATGAGGCGGCGGATAGGAGTATTAGGTAGGGCAGCCATCATAATTCCTATCAGACCACCCATCGAAGTACCAATCCAATCAATCTGTGTTGCACCTGTTCTGCTAATGAGAACATTCATGTCTAAAATATAACGATCAAAATTGTAATTCTGGGGATTTTTAAGCCAACTACTGTCTCCACGGCCAACGACATCAGGGCAAAAAACGTGGTATCCTTGCATGCTTAAATAATTTGCAAGAGCATCAAAATCATGGGCATTTCGCGTTAAGCCATGGACACAAACTACAGCGGAAGCAACTGAGTTTGAATCACCCCATTCTATGTAAGACACTTTATGATAGCCTTCCTTGGTGGCACAAAGTACATAATCTTGCTTCATCTTT
Organism: Legionella micdadei; assembly: GCF_000953635.1. Classification (NCBI taxonomy): domain Bacteria; kingdom Pseudomonadati; phylum Pseudomonadota; class Gammaproteobacteria; order Legionellales; family Legionellaceae; genus Legionella; species Legionella micdadei. The sequence continues at coordinate 1,937,957 of NZ_LN614830.1, read as the reverse complement.
TTCCTACTGAGCAAACTAATCTGGATTCCAATATAATAGTCTATATTTTTAAGGGCTGTTGTAGGCGGCTAACCCATAATAGCGAAATGACCCACTTGTGAGAGTGGGCGCTATGTACTGGGGCAGTGATCTTTGTATTAGCGTATTAAACCATAAAGAATAGCGGAAATTGCAATGATACCCATAAGGGTAATAAAAGCATTCGCCAGCGGTTGACGGTATTTTTTCATTACTGGAACTTTCAAGATTGCGTACATGGGCATCAAAAATAGGATGAGCGCAATAATAGGGCCCCCCAGAGTTTCGATCATAGCTAAGATATTCGGATTGATGGTTGCTACTGCCCAGCAGCTGATGATCATAAATCCTTCGATTAATGAATAAAGTCTCAGGCTGCCAGCTTTTTTACCACGACTGCGAAGTGTTTTAACTATTAAGCCATGTAGACCCTCGCTAGCTCCTAAATAATGCCCGAGAAAAGATTTAGAAATGGCGATGAAAGCGATAATTGGGGCAATATACGCGATAGTTGGCGTATGAAAATGGTTTGCCAAGTAGGATAAAATCGAAATATTTTGCTTTTTTGCTAGGGCGAGATCTTGAGGAGATAGGCTAAGAACACAGCTGAAGACGAAAAACATAACCGTAACGACCATCATAATGTGACTGTATTTTAAAATCCATGAGCTTTTTTCGTCTGCTTTATCTCGATAGGCTTGTTTTTGATTCACCGCAAAAGAAGAGATAATCGGCGAGTGGTTGAACGAAAAAACCATAACCGGGATAATTAACCACAAGGTCATTAAAAAGCCATTCCCGCCTGAGGCTTGGCTAAAATTGCTTTGTTGGAAAATCGCATCATTCCAATGCGGAATTAAGTATATCGATAAAATCATGAGGATACTAACGAAGGGATAAACCAATAAACTCATTGATTTCACAATAATGTCTTGCCCGAAACGCACTATTGCCATTAACGCCATAATCAAGATTATAGCTAGCAGCGCCCGTGGAGGTGCTTCCATACCGAGTTGATTAACAATAAAACTTTCGGTTGTATTCGTTATAGCAACACTATACATGAGCAATATGGGGTAAATTGCAAAGAAATAAAGGACTGTTAATATTTTACCTGCAACACTGCCAAAGTGTTCTTCAACAACCTCTGTAATATCGTTGTTTTCAGAGGAACCTGAGAGCACGAATCGACATAATGCCTGATGGGAGAAATAAGTCATTGGGAAGGCAAGGATGGCCATGATGATTAGTGGCCAAATGCCGTGTAAACCAGCATTGATGGGTAGAAACAGCGTGCCTGCGCCAATCGCGGTTCCATAGAGACTTAGCATCCAAACTGTATCTTGTTTGCGCCAGTTTTTTGTAGAAGGTTCAATTACTTCTGAGCCTAATACCGAAATTCCTTCTTGAGACATAAACACATCTCCATCTAAGCAATAAAAATTGGTTTGACCTGCCTGAAGACATAATTTCCATACTATGGCTTTTTTTTAAGCAAAATCGTCAATCATCTTATCCAATGTCACTTAACAAATCAAGCGGTCATTTTGTCCTAGTAATGAACAGATTTGCTAAATAAGCTGAAGACTCTCATCTAAAACATCTTCATAGCCATTGTAATACTCATACCTCTGCAATAGGTAGTTAGCACGTTTCATGAAGCTGCTATCCGAATTAAATTTAATTCTTGAATCATTAATATAGTGATTTATAACACTAATAATGTCATCAACTGTCAGGTGCGGATCATCACAAAGCTGAACAATTTCTCTTCCTTTAGCCATATGGTTTCTGCCAAAGAAAGCAATAAAACCTGTTGTATAGGTCTTATATATTTTTTGAATCTCTTGTTTCGTTAATAAACTATCAGTGCAGAAGCGATGATAATTTTTTGTTGAGCTATTCTCAATGGAAAAAGACGTCGTAATTTGCGTCGTCCAGTGAAGATTATCTTCATTATTAAGTGTGATGATTGGTCTGCCTGGTTTATCACGAAACACGTAATTAGAGTTGGGCTCACCATCAGTAAGGCAATGAAAATTAACGTCAAACGTTTCAGATAAAATGTTTAAATCGGCAAACCTCCCCCAATAATAGTCTTGGGTAATTCGTTTTAGTCCTGCTAAAATGACAGATCCTTCTTCATTCAACCTTCGCTCATTGGGAGATTGACGAAAACTTTCACCATAAACATCCTTAAGAAATGCAATAGTGATGGCCTTCTCGATTAATTCATGGGTTATCTGATTTTTTGATGCATGATTATATATATTTTTAGCAAGGTTTTGTGCTAGATTTCGAACTGCGTGAGAATCGGCTAGTTCGTTATAATCTGGATCACAACTTCTGCGGAACAAAAATGCCCTGACTAGCTCTCTAAATTTGATGTAGACAGCGTTTTGTTGGATATAATAATCAAGTGGATCTTTCTTTTTTTCCTCTTGCAGTAAATTTAATTGGCTGGTATGTACAATTTTTCTTAATGATGACTGCAAGGTTTTTAACAGAATAACGTTCTGATCTTTATAGTTAAAGCTGAGGATTTGCTTTAAATAAGGTCTAATAGAAGGATCGTAAGCACACCACGTTTCAAAAGTATGAGTTACATTTCGCTTACTTTCGTGCTTGATAATATCAATGAGAGCAATGGAGTAAGCATAAAAAGCACAATTTCCATCACTTAGATTATCAACCGATAAAAACATGACTGCATCAGACTGGTTAGATGATTAATTATTCCATAATTAGCTTAAGGAAAAATTAACTGTTAAATTATATTTGGTACTCAAGGTTTTTGATCATGGAGCAAGTAAATTTAGTCCCTACTATCAAATTGTTAGGTGAAGATCCTTCTGTTAGTGAATGTACTATACTTCATTTGCAAGTACTTTCTGAGGAGAAAAAAGCATGTCGCGCTCAACTGTCCGAACGAGCCCAAAAAATACCAGTGATATCGATATGAATCAATTCTATGTTGATGTTATCGATTGCATGCCAAATTTAGTTTATTTATTAGATAAAAATTGCTGTCTTGTAGGATGTAATAGAAACTTCCGTAGTTTACTCGGCACTACTCAAACTGAAGAAATAATAGGTTCACATCCCTATAAGAAACTTGTTTCTCTTGCTGATTGGTCAGAAGAACGAAGTGAGATACTCAAAAAGGATGATATTAATGTATTGCTATCTGGAGAACCTGTGTATGAGGCTACAGAAGCACCTGTTGTCAATAAAAATGGGGATATCGTCTATTACCTTTCTACAAGAATCCCTTTACATAATAAAGATAAAAAAGTCATTGGATTGGTGTGCATCTTAATCGATATCACGGAAACGAAAAAACTTAAAGAGCAACTTGCAAAAATTAAGAAAGAGTTACAGGCTTACAATCGAAAACAAGTTCCTGAAGAGCCGTCTGCTATTTCAGACGATTTAGACGATCTAATTGAAAAAAAACCACCAAAGGTATTGATGGTAGAAGATAATTCAATTGCCCAAAGGGCAACTCAAGCTTTATTAATGCAACTTGATTGCCATGTGGATGTTGCTGAATCAGGCGATAAGGCGGCGATGTTATTTGAACCAGGCAAGTATGATCTTGTGTTCATGGATATTGGTTTAGAAGATACTTCTGGTTATGTCGTTTCAAAAAGGATCAGACAGCTTGAGCGAGGTACAGAATACCATGTGCCTATTATTGCGCTTACAGGTTATCAGGCCGACATTGTTAAATACGATTGCGATGATTACAGTATGGAAGGTGCTCTTACAAAGCCGCTGACTACTGAGCAAGCTAAACAAATTATACAGCATTACATTTATCATATAGATGTACCAGTTCGTGGGCTAAAAAGTATTAAGGGGCAGGTGGAGTAAGGCGGCAATCTTGGAGCAGAGCGGAGTAGTAGTAAGTGTGCCAAGTAAACCTAATTGAAAATTGATGGGTATTATGGTACTACAATCGCTTGTTATACAGGCAGCTGAGGACATATCTTAAAGAGTCGCAAAGAAGCCCGTATTTTTTTTTTCAATTCACTCAGCCTATTGGGTTGCTTAAGAGGGTAGTTATGATTTTGATGGGTGAGGCAATTTTTCAACACCTTAAGGAGCTAAGTTTTGTCCAAGTTCCATTCCCTATTGACCCCTTTGTGCTAAGAAATGCGATTGATTCCTTTTTGAAGTTTTTGGAAGAGCCTGATGAAATCAAAAAACAGATCGATTTTACTATAGCACCTAAACATCGTAGAGGAGATGTTGGGTTTAAGCACCGCGATCCAGCGGATCATGTTTACAATGATTCTAAAGAATTTTTCCATTTTCATCCTGCATTATTTAAAAAATATGAGCAGTTCCTCAGTGAGAATCCAGTAGTTTCAGATTTTGTGACTAAAGCCAAGCCGATTTGGGATTTGGCTTATGAAACCGTCTATGGAATTCTAAAAATTTTTGAAAAACAATTTACTGGAATAGTTGATAAGGTTTTTGCTACTGAAAATGTGCATCTTTTATTACGTTTTTTAAAATATGATTGGCAGGAGTCTGGAAAGTATCTTGCCAAACCACATTTTGATGCAGGATCGTTTACTTTAGCCATTGCAGAAAGTTGCCCTGGATTGAGAATCGGCTCATCACCTGATGATTTAAAAATTGTAGAGCACAAAGAGGGCCATGCTATTTTTATGCTTTCCTCAAATTATAAGCAAGTTATTCCCAGTGACGAATTTTCGCCCGGTTGGCACGACGTGATACAACTTGATGAAACACTCATTGGCAAGCCGTTTGCCAGATGGGCCATCGTTGCTTTCATTGAAGCACATGGGGTAAAAGCTTTACCAAGAACAGAAACCCACAAATGGTATGTAGGATCGGCATGATTCCACCTGCAAAAAAAATCCGCCAGAACAAATTTTCCCGATTATTATCGCTGGATGTTTTTCGCGGTCTAACGATTGCGCTAATGATTTTAGTCAACAGTCCTGGGAATCAAACGGCTTATACATGGCTTGAGCATTCTGCTTGGAATGGATGTACCATAGCGGATTTGGTTTTTCCTTTTTTCATCTTTATTGTTGGCGTCTCATCTGTATTTAGCTTGTCAAAGGCAAGAGAAGTTAATCATATGCCCTTACCGCAGCTGCTTATCAAGATTATAAAGCGTAGTCTCATCATTTTTTTAATTGGGCTTCTTCTAAATGCTTTTCCAAATCATTTTGAAATGTCGACGTTACGGTTTTATGGGGTACTGCAGCGTATTGCAATCTGTTATTTTGTTGCTTCTATTTTATTCCTAACAACAAAAATTGAAATACAAGTATTGATTATTGGAATTCTATTAATTGGTTACTGGTTGATCCTAATTTTAGCTAATGTACCTGGATTTGGTGTTGGCAATCTGACTTTAGAAGGTAATTTCGCAGCGTATGTGGATCGAGTTATTTTCTCTTCGGCCCATCTCTATGGCAAATTTTACGATCCAGAAGGGCTTCTAAGTACCATTCCTGCTATTGCTACAGCCCTTTTGGGAAATATATCGGGAGCTTGGCTGCTTTCAAAATATGATCATTGGCAAAAGCTTAAAGGCTTAATTACGTTTGGTATCATGGCGTTAATTGTAGGATGGCTGTGGAGTATCTGGTTTCCCATTAATAAAATACTATGGTCAAGCTCCTATGTGTTGTGGACAGGAGGCTGGGCTCTCATTGTGTTAGCGTTTTGCTATTGGTTAATCGAAATTCAAAAGTGGAAATCGTGGTCTAAGCCCTTTGAAATTTTTGGTGCGAATGCCTTGGCAGTTTATTTTTTGCATGTTTTCTTCTTAAAATTACAGATAGTAATAATGATACATTGTGCAAATGGTGTATCTGAAAATTTAAAATTATTCGTGACTAATAGGCTTTTTGGTTGGGCATCGCCAGAAAATGCTTCCTTATTTTATGCGCTAAGCTACACACTCTTTTGGTTGTTGATTCTCTCTATCCTTTACCGTAAGAAGATCTTTATTAAGATATAAGAGCCCCATTTGAGGATTTTGTAGTGCTTAGAGCAGCAACGCCTCATTCATAAAATATTGCACTATAATTAGGTTGTGCTACCAACCTTTTTCGTTTGAGTCATAGGGGCAACAGGAGGCAATTATGGGCTTGAGAAGAGAATATGAAGAAGATCCTCATTCTTTTTCTGAGTATTATGAAGAAGACGAAGAGAATCCTGAGGAACTAAGTCATAAAAGGCAAGTTCGAAAATTACTGGAGGAAAAACTTGAACGTAAACGATTGAAAGAAGAATTCGATGAATTAGATGGAGAATTTGATTGGGATGAACTCGATCGTTAAGTTCAGATAGCGCCTTAGTCCCCTCGCTTAATTTTTATTTTGTAACCGATAATTTGCTGCAAGGAGAGTATTTTGCAGCAAGGTAGCAATAGTCATTGGGCCAACCCCGCCTGGTACTGGCGTTATCCACGAAACAATTTCTTTAGCTCGTTCAAAGTCTATATCGCCCCGAAGTTGTCCATTTGGCAAGCGATGCATCCCAACATCAATAATAATTTGTTTCTCGTTTAACCAATTCACGTCAATGACGTCCTGAATCCCGGTAGCAATGACGATGATGTCGGCAATCTGGACATATTTCTCCAGATCCGTAGTAAACCGATGACAAACGCTGACAGTGGATGCAGCTAGTAGAAATTCCATAGCCATAGGCCGGCCAACAATATTCGAAGCACCGATTACTAATGTATTAACCCCCACAAGTGGAATTTGATAATAAGACAGCAAGTGAATAATCCCATAGGGAGTACAGGGTCTTAGGAGTGGGTTCCGCTGTACCAGCCGCCCTATGTTATAAGGGTGAAATCCATCCACATCTTTTGTTGGATTGATGCATTCGATCACCTTATTGGGGTCTATCACATCAGGTAGAGGTAATTGAACTAAAATACCATCGATGTCTTCTGCATGGTTTAATTGGCTAATTAATTCAAGCAGTTCTTTTTCAGAAGTATTTTCTGGCAAGTCGTAAGCATGAGAATTGAAACCCACTTCAAGACAAGCTTTGCGTTTGTTGGCTACATAGATATTAGACGCTGGATCATCTCCTACTAAAATCACTGCTAAACCAGGAGCCTTATGACCTTTCGATATTCTTTCCGCAACAGCGAGCTTGACCCCTTCTTTCAGGTAAGTTGCTGCTTTTCTGCCATCTAAGAGTAATGCTGTCATTTTACACATAAAGAGAAATTCTAAGTGCAAATTATGGAATAGTGCGGTTCGTTATGCAATGAAATTTACACGGATCTTTCTCAGTAATCAGAATCTCCATGATTGACAACCCACTGCATTTGAAAGTTTATCTTCAATCGAGCGCCTACTTACTGTTGTTTGAAATTGCCTTGGAAATACGCTATAGCCTAGACAAAAAGATTCTAGTGTTATACATTGGCCATTTTCCAGCTGGAAATGCGAAAATGCGTATTGCCTTAGGGGTTGAATACGATGGTAGCCAGTATCATGGCTGGCAAGCGCAGACTGGCCTGCATACAGTTCAGCAAGTATTAGAGCAGGCTTTAATGAAAGTAGCGGATTGTGAAATCAGCATCGTTTGCGCCGGTCGAACTGATACAGGTGTTCATGCAACAAACCAAATTATTCATTTTGATTGTGAAAAAGAGCGAACCATCCGCTCTTGGATTCATGGTGCTAATTCGTTTTTGCCAAAAGACGTCTGTGTGAAATGGGGACGGGAAATGCCCGATCATTTTCACGCGCGTTATTCGGCTTTGTCCCGGCGCTATAGGTACATTATCTATAATTCCCCCATTCGGCCAGCACTTTTGCGAAGTAGTGTGACCTGGCAATATCGTCAGCTTGACCATCGGTCAATGCAAGAAGCCAGTCAATTCTTATTAGGGGAAAACGATTATACTTCTTTTCGCTCTGTGGAGTGTCAATCGAATACACCAATGAGGAATGTACATCAGCTGAGGGTGACCCGGACGGGTGATCTCATTATGATTGATATCACCGCTAATGCTTTTTTACATCACATGGTGAGGAATATTGCTGGTGTTCTAATGGCTGTTGGTTCTGGAAAAAAACCTGCTGATTGGGTGAAAGATGTTTTACATGCTAAGGATAGGCGATTGGGCGCGGAAACAGCGCCGCCTTATGGTTTATACTTAGTAGGAGTGACGTATCCTGACGAATTTGGTGTAATACAAGCTAATCCAGGGCCTCTATTTCTGTGGGAGCGCTAATTGAATAATGCTCGAGTGCGAATAAAAATGTGCGGCATGACCCGCGAAGAAGACATCGCCCATGCTGCGGAGTTAGGGGTTGATGCAATTGGTTTAATTTTCTATCCCAAAAGCCCTCGTTGTGTTTCGATTACCCAGGCAAAAAAAATTCTGCGCAATGTACCTTTGTTTGTTGATGTTGTTGCCGTTTTGGTTAATCCTTCTTCACTGCTGGTGGACGAAATTCTCAATGAGCTACCCATTGTTTGGTTGCAATTCCATGGTGAAGAATCGCCTGAATTTTGTGGCCAATTTAAAAAACCCTACATAAAAGCAATGCAAGTTAGCACTGCTGCATCGATTTATAAATACTGTTCAGACTATCACCAAGCTTCGGCTATCCTTTTAGATACCCCGTCAGAGAGCAGTTATGGGGGCACAGGTAAAACTTTTGATTGGGGGCTCATTCCGAGTAACTTGGATAAACCCTTTATCTTATCCGGAGGTTTGGATGCAACCAATGTCAATTTAGCTGTAAATAAAAGTCTACCTTACGCTGTAGATGTATGCAGTGGTATTGAATCATCTTATGGGATTAAAGATCACGAAAAAATGAAACAGTTTGTAAGTGCGTTACGGGGGAAAAATGAGTGAGAAAGAGCTTCCTGATGAGCATGGGCATTTTGGACCTTACGGAGGGATATTTGTAGCAGATACGCTAATGTATGCTTTAGAAGAGCTAAAGAAAGCTTATCAGCATTATCGATTCGATCCAGAATTTTTAGCTGAATTTAACAAGGAACTGTCGGATTATGTTGGTCGGCCATCGCCACTATACCACGCTGAGCACCTTTCTGCCAAAATTGGAGGGGCACAAATTTTTTTAAAGCGGGAAGACCTTAATCATACTGGTGCACACAAAATCAATAATACCGTTGGGCAAGCCTTACTTGCAAAGCGAATGGGAAAGGTGAGGGTTATTGCGGAGACAGGAGCAGGACAGCACGGCGTTGCCACAGCAACAGTTGCCGCAAAATATGGTTTAGAATGTGTCGTTTACATGGGATCTGAGGATATTAAGCGCCAAGCTTCTAATGTTTACCGGATGAAACTCTTAGGTGCTGAGGTTGTTCCTGTTACTGCAGGTTCTAAGACATTAAAAGATGCTCTAAATGAAGCAATGCGCGATTGGGTCGCTAACATTGACAATACGTTTTATATTATAGGCACGGTAGCAGGCCCTCACCCTTATCCTCAAATGGTTAGGGATTTCCAATCGGTCATTGGCCGTGAGTCAAGAGCGCAGATTTTGGAAAAAACAGGGCAGCTTCCTGATGCTCTAGTGGCTTGCGTAGGCGGTGGATCGAATGCCATTGGATTGTTTTATCCTTTTTTAAAAGACAAGTCAGTTGCCATTTATGGTGTGGAAGCCGCCGGTAAGGGGATTGAATCAGGTCAGCATTCTGCTTCTTTGATCGCTGGAAAGCCAGGAATTTTACATGGAAACCGTACCTATTTGCTCTGTGATTCATACGGCCAAATCAAGGATACTCACTCTATTTCTGCAGGACTTGATTACCCTGGGGTAGGACCTGAGCACGCTTATCTCAAAGATACGGGTAGGGTAAAATACGTGCCTATCAATGATGAAGAAGCACTGCATGCGTTTCGTACATTAACACGAGTCGAGGGTATAATTCCTGCGTTAGAATCCAGCCATGCCATTGCTTACGCAATGAAACTCGCTAAAACCATGAAGACATCGCAACGAATCATTGTTAACTTATCCGGTCGTGGTGATAAAGATATGCATACCATTGCGAGTATCGATAACTTATCCGTGTAATTTGAAAGGGTACTCTATGAATCGAATTGATAAAACTTTAGCTCAATTGCAGGCTAAAGGTAAAAAGATGCTAAGCCCCTATATTACAGCTGGCGATCCACATCCAGAAATGACTGTCTCATTGATGCATGAGCTTGTGAAAGCAGGAGCAGATATTCTTGAGATAGGTATTCCTTTTTCGGATCCAATGGCTGAAGGTGTTGTTATTCAAGCGGCTATGGAACGGGCATTAGCCTATAATGTGACTTGTGAAAATGTATTCATGATGGTCAAAAAATTTCGTGAACGAGACCAAGAAACCCCTATCATATTAATGGGTTATTTAAACCCCGTAGAGCAGTATGGTTATGAAGCTTTCGCTAAGCGTGCTAAACAAGTTGGGGTTGATGGAACAATATTGGTTGATTTGCCTCCTGAAGAAAGTGATGCAATTACTCCTATTTGGCAGACTTATGATTTATACAGTATCTATTTATGTTCACCTACGACGTCTGACGAACGAATGGCTTTGATTAACCAGCATGGAGGTGGTTATCTCTATTTCGTATCATTAAAGGGTGTGACGGGTTCAAGTGATTTTAATTTAAATAAGGTTAAAGAATTGTATTGCCATCGAAAATCGCAAACGAAATTACCTTTGATGGTCGGTTTTGGGATAAAAACACCGGAAATGGCAGCTGAAGTAGCTCAGTTTGCCGATGGTGTCATTGTCGGTGCAGCTATAATTAGCCGTATTTTTGAAGCGTATAAGGCTTCAGCGAATGCAGTTGCTGCGGGCGCGTCTCTCCTACACGATATGCGGTTGGCGATGGATAAGTAACGGAAAAAATTATGATAGAAAGCAGTGAAAAGACGAGTGAAAAAAGAACGAATTTTATACGCCAATTAGTTGCAGAAGAATTAGCAAGTGGCAAACACAAAGAGGTTATTACACGATTTCCACCTGAACCTAATGGTTATTTACATGTTGGGCACGCTAAATCAATTTGTTTGAATTTTGGTATAGCTGAAGAGTTTGGTGGCCGTTGCTATTTACGGTTTGACGACACGAACCCGATCAAAGAAGAAGAGGAATATGTCAATGCCATCATTGAGGATGTCCGATGGTTAGGTTTTGAATGGTGTGCGATGACCCATTCTTCGGATTATTATCAAGAGCTCTACGACTATGCTGTTGATTTAATTAAGCAGGGTAAAGCCTATGTTGATAGTTTAAGCATGGAAGAAATTCGTGCTTATAGAGGGACATTGCAAGAGCCGGGGCGTGAAAGTCCTTATCGCAACCGTTCTGTTGAGGAAAATCTTGATTTATTTGCTCGGATGAAAGCAGGTGAATTTGCTGATGGAGCCCATGTATTGCGTGCGCGTATTGACATGCAATCCGGTAATGTGAACATGCGTGATCCAGTCCTTTACCGTATTCGCCATGCTCATCATCAGCGTACTGGTGATGCTTGGTGTATTTATCCGATGTATGATTACGCACATCCACTTTCTGATGCACTCGAGAAAATAACGCATTCCCTTTGCACTTTGGAATTTCAGGACCATCGCCCATTATATGATTGGTTTATTGACAATTTAGTGGTTCCGGCAAAACCAATTCAAACTGAATTTGCTCGCCTTAACTTATCTCATACCGTCACTTCTAAGCGGAAATTAAGACAGCTTGTTGAAGAAAAAATTGTTGAGGGTTGGGATGATCCTCGATTACCGACTTTACGGGGTATGCGCAAAAGAGGGTATCCGCCAGCTGCCATTAGGCAATTCTGTGAAATTATAGGTATCTCACGCAGCGATTCAATCATTGATATGTCAGTACTTGAGGAGTGTGTTCGTGCTGAGTTAAATAAAACCGCAAAACGAGCAATGTGCGTTCTTGATCCTTTAAAAGTTGTCATTGAAAACTACCCGCAAGATAAGGTGGAAAATTTAACTGCACAGTTCCATCCCCAGGATCCCGCTGCTGGTCATCGCACCATCCCGTTTTGCCGAGAAATTTACATCGATCAAAGCGATTTTATGGAGAATCCACCCAAAAATTATTTTCGCTTATCTCCTGGAACCGAGGTACGTTTAAGGTATGGTTACGTAATCCGTTGTAACGAGGTTATTCATGATGCACAAGGGAAAATAATTGAGCTTCGCTGCACTTATGATCAAGATACTTTAGGCAAAAACCCACCTGACCGAAAAGTTAAAGGGGTTATTCATTGGGTTTCTTGTGAACATGCTTTTCCTGTCAAAATCTATCAATACGATCGTCTGTTTAATGATGCTAATCCTGCTCGTGAAAAAGATTTTCTTCAGTTTTTAAATCCAGATTCATTGGAAGTTCGACAAGGATTTTGTGAGCCTTCGCTTTTAACCCAACCTTTGCATGAGGTGTTTCAATTTGAACGTCTTGGCTATTATGCGGTTAATCAAGTTGATGGTGGTGGGGTGAAGGCTTTTCACCGTGTAGTCGATCTTAAAGATACCTGGGGCAAAATCAGTTAAGGGGCAGGCATGTTAAATCTTTATAATTCATTAACACGAACAAAAGAGCTGTTTAAGCCACTCAAACCAGGTAAAATTGGCATGTATGTTTGTGGCATAACCGTATATGACCGCTGCCATTTAGGGCATGCCCGCTCCATGGTTTGTTTTGATGTTATTGTGCGCTTTCTGCGTTCCCAAGGGTATGAAGTGACTTACGTTCGTAACATCACGGATATAGATGACAAAATTATTGTTCGAGCTAACGAGCGCGGTGTGAGCATTGATGAATTGACGGCTCAGTACATTAACGCTATGCATGACGATGCCCGAGCATTAAATATTTTGCCTCCTAATATAGAGCCGAGAGCAACTAATCATATTGATTCAATCATTCAATTAATTAAACAATTAATTGACAAGGGCTATGCTTATGTTAGTGATAATGGGGATGTGTGTTACCAGGTTGAACAATTTGCTGATTACGGTAAGCTCTCACATAAAGATGTCGATGGTTTAATCGCGGGAGCGCGTATTGATGTGGTAAAAGAGAAACGTTCCCCGCTTGATTTCGTTTTGTGGAAAAAAGCTAAACCAGGGGAGCCGTGTTGGCCTTCATTATGGGGGGATGGGCGACCAGGTTGGCATATTGAATGTTCGGCGATGGCAATGCATGAGCTTGGTGAGCAATTCGATATTCATGGAGGTGGTTTGGATTTACAGTTTCCCCATCATGAAAATGAGATAGCTCAAAGTGAGGCAGCAAGTGGCCGAACTTTTGCAAATTATTGGCTGCATGTAGGTATGTTGCAGGTCAATAATGAAAAAATGGCGAAATCACTTGGTAACTTTTACACGATTGAAGATGTATTGAAGCAGCATCATCCTGAAGTCGTGCGCTATTTTTTGTTGAGCAGCCATTATCGAAGCCCTTTGAATTATTCGGAAGAAAACTTGCAAAATGCAAACAAAGCATTAACTCGTCTTTACCAATCAATAAAAGACTTCAATAATATTGAAGAAAATGGCGAATTAGCTGCGGATTGGATTGAGCAATTCAATGAGGCAATGAATGACGATTTTAATACCCCTGTTGCTTTATCTATTTTGTTTCAATTAAGCCATGAAGTTAATAAGACTAATTCGCTTTTGTTGGCTTCAACGCTAAAGCATGCGGCATCTATTTTGGGTTTACTAGTGACTCCCCCCGAAGAATTCCTTCAAGCAGGTCTTGAGGATGATGAAAAGACTCAAGTTGAAAATCTAATCCAGGAACGGCTGCACGCTAGAGCAAACCGTGACTGGACGCGAGCTGATGAGATTAGAAATAAGTTGTTAAAGCAGGGAATTGAGTTAGAAGATAGTCCAACAGGAACAACTTGGAGAAGACGTAAAGAATAAACTACCCCGAGAAGAGCCTCACAAGCCTAGACGGTGAAGCTCTTCTTATCAAGATGGGATGCAGGAGGAGTTACGTTGGGTTGAAACTGAGCGGTAACAGTGGGGGGTAAATTGTTTGAAGGGAAGAAACGATGCCTGTCATTGGTAGTGCATACTCCCTCACCAATGCTTGTTCTTAAACGGCCTTGATTACTGCCAAATTGCTGACATAAGCGGTTTAAATCATCATCAGAGGATATTTTTGTCTGCCTGACTTGCCCTGAACTTAATAATTTAATTTGCATGCATAAATTCTGAAAAACGGTGTCTGATTGTTGGTCTAAATAATCCCGAAATCGCGGGAAGTTTAAAATGGATTTTAGTAGTCCAGTGTGAACAGCTCGATCAGAAACTTTAGCAAGTTCAAAAACGGCAACAATACGTGATTGACTCTTAACAAAATCAAAAATCACCGGGGTATTCAATAAGCTGACCAAATCCGTATTACGATTGACAATAAAAATGAGCTGACTAATAGTGAATCCAGCTTGAAGAAGGCAAGTGAGTGGGGTTGTTAAGAACATAGTTGCTGGTGAGGAAGGTTGTTCATACATGCCTAATATGGGGCATATCAATTGTTATAGAGCCTGTAATTTTTTATACCCACCCTCATGGCTTAAGACAGAAATGATTTGATCTAGGGTAAACCCTGCCTCAACTAGGCAAGAGAGTGGCGTTGCATGACCAGTCGTGTTTGGTTCAGGGTTATATAGCCGAAGTAATGCTCTTAGATTTCTATAACCATTATCATCGTTTAAAATAGAAATAATACCGGAAGGAGTAAATCCTGTCTGAATCAATACCAAAAAAGGAATTGTACAAGAGCTACTTGCATCCCACATGGGTTGTAATAATTCCTGTAAGGCTTTGAGACTTTTAGAACCGCGATAATGGGTTAATACAGAGACGATTTGGTCGTGAGAGAATCTAGCGCTGATAAGGTTAGAAAGTGGGGTGATAAGATTACCCGCATGATCACGCAAGGGTTGTTGCCTTTCATCTAAATAAGGCAATAGTAAATCGAGTAGGATGTCGATGTTTGCGATTTCATTTTCGTAGTTTAGTATGGATGTTAATTGCCCTGGAGTAAAGCCAGCTTGGATAAGTACGGATAAAGATGTAAGTGGGTTACCCGTGTTATCCAGCATAGGTTGATGGCTTTGCTGATCAAGGATGGGCTCTAATAAGTATTGTAAGAGCTGGCTTTTTTCGAAAGAAAAATTTACAGATAGGGATGAGGTTTGTTCTCGTGTAAATCCAAGGCTTAAAAGTTGATTGGTTAACATAGAGAGGTCAATTATAAAAGAAAAAGCCGATAATTATACAAATATACTTAACTAATTCAAAATGTTGTTTACGTCCTCGTCAAGCGCAGGCGCCATCACCGTTAAACAATTAAGTGCTGGGAGTAGGTGTATTGTAATAGCTCCATTGGCAACGTAAAAAAAGTTCGACTTCATAGGAAAACCTTATTTATATGAACTAGGATTTTGAAAGGAATAAATAATATAAAATGAATCAATAGGGCTCTCGTCCATTTAAATCCAATAATTCGAGTAATAAAGCATGGCGGGCAAAAAATTTAAAGAGGGGGTAAGTTCTGTGGAAATTTGTTTTTTTTGCTGTGAAATGGCTTGAGCCAAGTAAATATTAGCAGTTTTCAGTTCTCCTCTCTGTTTTGCCGCTTCAGCTTGAATTTCAAGCTTTGCGATTTGACAAGTTTGCTTAATATAAGGATCCGTTAATCCATTTGTGTACCGGATCAAAGTGTCAAGTCGATTCAATTGTGATTTTATTGGTTTTGCTTGATGAATAGCCAGAAAACTGGCTGCATGTAAGGCACCACATTCGGAATAGGCAGTCCAGTAGAGGTCAGCATTAGGTTTAGCAATTGGTAAAATTTCAATCATAGGCATCTTCCAATTTTTACTAATAAGAACTTGCCTTGCCCACATGCGGTAATACCATTCCTTATATTCTAATCCAGGATCATTTTCAGAGATTTTCGCCATTTGCTTAACTAGGTGACTTGCCACTCGGTAACGTTTTTTTTTCAGGTAACCTTCATGCAACCATTCCAATGAGTGATATTTGTTCTCTGCATCGCATGCGTAGATTGGGTATTTATGTAAAGTTTTGCATAAGTTATCGGATGCGGTTATTGAAGCTTGGTTGGCTAAAATATAATCATCCCAGAGCTTTAACCGACGATAAATATGGGCAGCCATATGGGTAACATGAGAAGATGAGTTCATCAGGTTCAATGCAATTTTAGCTGCCGGGAGTCCTTTTTGAGCAATTATAAGGTTAGGATTATCGTGATAATGTAAATAATAATGAATAACACCTGGATGATTAGGGTATTTTTTAAATAGATGTTCAGTGAGTTTTCTTCCTTCTTCGATGTATTTTTCACTTTCCTTGTGTTTTGGGAAATCGGAAGCTATGCCAAGCAATGATAATGCATAAAACGAAGCCACATCAGCATCGCTAGGGAATTGCTGGTGTAGGCGTTTCATTTCGAGCATATATGCGCGGTCTCTCTGATATAAGCTAGCATTGCTAAACAATCGCTGTGCTGCTCTTAAATAACCTTGTTCCTTTGGTGTGATTGGATATTGTGTTTTATGAGCAGCATACCGTTTCAGGGTATTTTGTGCGGAAGTTAAATTTTCTGAATTCCAAATAGGATGCTTATAAGCTAGTGCCTCCCCCCAATAACTCATTGCAAAATCAGGATCCAGCTGTTGTGCTTGCTTAAATTGACTTATAGCAAGATCGTACATAAACGCGTGCAAAAAAGCGGTGCCCAGCAAAAAATGTTCTTTTGCTGCAGGATTTTTGCTTGTGACCGAAAAATTAACCTTTCCTAAGGTGATCGATTGCCTTAGATGTTTAATATTTTTGTTTTCGTCGAAATTGTTTGCGTAGGTAGGGGTGATTAAAAGGGTAATTATTAATAAACAGAAGCGCATTCTTATCCTTTCTATTGTGAATCAGGTTGCATGAATGTTTATGAAAAAGACCAAATTATATACAATAAAGCGCACATAACCAATATTTGATTTCATTATGAATAAAATTTTTTGAGTAACTCCATGATTTAAAAAAAGTATTACAAGTTGAGCATAATTTATGCATATATTTGGTTGTAAAAATCAGAAATTGGACTAAGGTTAAATTAATAAGGCAAGTAATCCAGAAAGGAGCCAATAAATGGACCCTCTCGGCGAATTAGAAGACTCTCTGGCATACATGTTTGAGTTGCAAGCAAAAAATACTGGTGGTTACATCGACCCTTTGGCAAATAAATTAAGAAGGGCTCTGGACGTTTATTCGGAAGATCGCTCTTCAACCTCATTAAAAGCTTTGATCGTTGCTATTAGAAATGCATTTCCAATCATAGAAAAATACTCCGTTGATTCTTATAAAGTTAGGCAAAAAATAGAAGGCATCGCAGCAATGCAAGGGGAGTCGATAAATTGGAACTCGTCGAAACAGCCCAATCGTTATCCGTTCTTCCTTCCATCCGCAACAGTAAAAGACACAAAATCCGATTTCATCCCCTGGCTCTCTTCTCGAATTGGTAAAGATTTCAATAGCCTCGATGGTGAAAACCAAGTTCAAGTTCTTCTTAATCTAAAATCAGAAAAAGAATTCACTATGAAATTAAGATTGCATTTATATGCTAATCCTAATTTTCTTGCTGATTTGGCAATGAAATCACCCCAAGCTTTTTTTAAATTAATGGGAAGTAGTCTTGGTTTTCAATTGGAAAAATATCAAATTGCCAAAGCAATTAATCACCATGGGCAAACAATGATTGATGACTCATTGGAACCTGTGGAGCAAGCCATGCAATTGGTAAATTCGCTCAATGAAAAATTATCCTCTTTGCATTCAATTGAAAGATTACTTGAAGATCCTAAAGCTAAGGCAGTCTTGGATAAGTCAGATTTATTTCAACTTTATCAGAGCGATGAATGCAGGGATCGGCAGGGTTTTGGAACTCCTGCCGTTTAATGCTTAGATTTGGTTTGAAGGCATATGCCAATATTGACTGTTATTAGCCTCCCGTGCCCTATCTATAAATGGATGCAAGCATTCAGCAAATTTATTTTCTGGGTATTTTCTCATATAGCGTTGGGCAATTTCAAAACGAGTTGTATCACAGGAGGCTCCATTTAATGCCCTGATCGCGTAAGTACTTTCATCGCTTGAAAAAAGGCCATTTAATCCTAAGAGTCCAGATAATCCACAGCATCTTGACGATTTATAACGATTATATTCATCGATAGCAAGCTTCACTTGCTCCAGGGTTAAAACCGGTTTGCATACCTCATTATTATAAATTGAATCTCGAATATCCTTTGTGCGCTTGGTTGGCGTCGTCTGAGTGTATTTATGATCGGGCTGTTCGTTTATTTTCCTAGGGCCTTGAATAGTGTAATTAGGATAATAATCCAGGCGAATATTATTAAGAGCCCGCATTTCCTCATCCCGTGGTGCTTGCTCAGAGAGTAGTTCATAAAATACTTCGGCTAATCGCTGTGCTTGTTTCTTAGCATCGAAAAAAAATAATTTTATTCGGAGATTGTAACCCGTTTTGCTTTGTTGCCCGTGTTCGTCGTTTTTAACAAATAGACCATCCGCAACCATGTTAGTAACGATATCGGGAACAAATATTTGCTGTGCTGGATTTAATGACAAGTAAAATTGTCGTGCTGTACTTTCAAAGCCAAGTGCGAGTTTAGTAGGAACTTTTCGAAGGAATTGTGGCGTTTCAATTGCTTGGCCTGGTGCTAGAACATAGATTTTAGCGTGTTGAGGAAGATTGATTAGACCTTTGTCACCAAGATAAGTGACGATTACGTCTTTATTCCTTTTTTTTTCGATATCGACCCATTGTTTTATCGTAGATCGAAGGTTAGCAGGTATGTTTTTCTGTGCAATGGGAATATAAAGATAGTAAGGCATGAGATATCTTTTGATAAAAGAGATTAAATAAAGGCCTCAAAGTATAAAAAAAATAAGCACAAATGTAAATATTTTGCGCTTATTGGTTTTATTAGGATCGGCTTGTGTGACGCTATTTCGCTAAAGTAGCGTTAATTACTCATTCGGTAGACGACTTGTTCGGTATCTCTTGATTCGGCGCTAATTCGCCTAGCTGCTTGTTCAAAAGCAAAAATGCATTCTTTTTTCACTTTTACATAGTCATCCGCAGGAAGATTTTTAGATAAAGCATCGAATAATAAATTGACAGTTTCCTCTATGGAACAACCATGAATATTGATAAGTGAACCATGTGAACGGAATTGATGCATTAATAAATAGAGAGAATCTTCGCTTTCAATGTATGCACCATCAATAAACGGTGTTAGTAGATCTTTATAACGGACTGATAATCTCTCTATGGCTAGATGAAATTTGTTTTCCCATGTGAAATTTAGAGGAAGTTCGTTTGGTTTAACTAAGCGGTCTTGATAAATTTCAGCAGATTTAATTAATAATTGAACAGCTAGACGAATCGCGGGGTTTATATTCTTTGCTCTAAATTCCTCACTGTTCTCTAGTAATTTTTTTGCAGCGATTAACATAATTTGCCCCAATTTCTCAAGGGTAAGCGATTTTTTATCTTTTGCAGCAATCTCTTCATCTCTATTGAAATCAAGGATACTAAAATAGGCGCTCTCCCAGATAGATAAAATTCGCATGCATTCCTTACTGTCCCGTGCGGGATTAAGTGGAGTTGTCCAAAATGTAAACGAAGAGATTGGGCTCGCAATAGAGCTGGCCATTGGTGGCTTTGTTATCGCAGCATCTGGGATTCTTGAAGGGGTTGGCTCAGAAAAAATAGAATATAGATTGCCACCAGCTGAGGGACTTTGGGTTTGTTCAACAATAGACATTGGAGCAGTAAAAATAGGAAGCGGGGTATCAAGTGGCGCAATAGACGGAGCCTGTAACGAATCGACTTCTAGCGAACTGATTGCCTCCACATCGGGAAAATTATGAACTGATCTTCCGCTAGAAATTTCTCTCTCTTGCTGAGTCTCTTCTCCAAATCGTTTATCTAAAGTTTGGAAGAGGGTTGTTATACTTTGGGCTGCTTCTCTTTCCCTTTGCGACACTTGTCGAACTGAAGGCGTGGTTTGTATTTGTTGATCGAGATCCAAACTAAAGGATTCACTTGGTAATTGAATTGATCTGTCTCCACTGGATAGCGATCGAGGTAATGATTTTTCATCAAGATCCAAGGGTTGTTTAACTTCCGACTGTTCTAATACCCTTCTTCTCTTTTTCGGAAAACTGCTTTTCTCTGATGAGCCAGTCTCTTTAGTAGAAGATTTTCTCGCCCCCTTTTTCTTCGAGAGACGAGATACTTCGCCAGATAACCTCTCGATTTCTTCAAGATCGAAATTAACCGCATCTACAAGTGCATCAGCTTGGAATAGCGCCCTATATTGTGGGTATCGATACTGTTCTTGTAATTGAAATTTAAATGCTTCGAATATTTTTTTTAAGCTTTGAAGCGAGTGTAAAGTCGCTTCTCGGCTAGAGGTTTGTTGTTTGAGATAAAATAATTTTATCTGTGCAATTTGAAATTTAATTTTATGCTTATAAAACTCAGAGCGAGTAAAATCATCACCCAGTTGTGCTGTTAGGTGATGTGGAGGAATTTTTCTAATATGGTGGCTAATTAATCTATAGCAGTCATTAGCTTGTTGCATGTAATTTAAAACCGAGTCCTGATCGAGGTCTTTCCTTTTTTTATACGCGTAACTAATGAAACTGTCTGCGACTATAAAAAGGGTCCGAGCATAATCAGATAGAGTATAATCAGGTGCCCGGCTAAGATCTTTGCTTAACTGTGTTCTATCAATTTGTTCAAATAAAGTAATGTTATTCTCTAAAAAGCTTAAATCATTATTTTCTGAGTATTTTTTGTAATTTTTTTGTAGTGTGGACTGTATTTTTGCTAATGTGGTCATAAAAATCCCAAATGAATATTGAATTACCCGATGAAAAATAAATATTTTTTATAATTCTGAATTAAAATGATTAAATTTTTGCCCATTATGCCTTCTTTATATTTTTGAATAAAGTGAATTTTGGAATAGCCAGTATGTTTTATTAAAACACGAAAAGGTTTGTCATAGTGCAAACGAGGTTGACTCTTCAAAATCTAACCACAGTCGTAAACCTACTAACGGTAGCTAGTGCTGGCTTGTCACTCGAAGAATTTCAGCAAGTGAAGTATCCCCTGCCAGTACACGTTTAAATCCATCTTGACGTATAGTAGGGTGGGTAGGGCGGAGATAATTATCTATAGTCTGCAAGCTCTCATTTCGATGGATCATACCCCTTAATGTTTCATCAATTGGTATCAACTCATAAATACCTGTACGGCCTCGATAACCTAAATGGTTACACTGGTCGCAACCTCTAGGTTCTCTCACATTGCTAGTATCTTCCTCCGTACTGATCCCCATTAATTCACGTTCATCTTCGCGTAATTCGTGTGGTGTTTTGCAGTGAACACAGAGTTTTCTTACTAGGCGCTGGGCAATTAAACCAACAATGCTTGAGGACAGTAAAAAGGATTCGACTCCCATATCATGAAGACGGGTCAAAGCACCCAAAGCACTGTTAGTGTGCAAAGTAGATAGTACCAAATGGCCAGTAAGGCTAGCCTGGACAGCAATTTCAGCTGTTTCTAAATCGCGAATTTCACCTATCATCACCACATCCGGATCTTGGCGCAAAATAGCACGAAGGCCTTTAGCAAATGTCATCTGTACTTTAGTATTCACTTGCGTTTGACCAATTCCAGGTAAATCGTATTCAATAGGATCTTCAATGGTTAAGATATTTCGGGTTACTTGATTAAGCTCGGTAAGCATTGCATATAATGATGTCGTTTTGCCTGATCCTGTAGGTCCTGTGACTAAAATAATACCATGAGGTTGGGCAATCATTTTACGTATGGCTTTCAACGTGGTTTTAGGCATGCCTAAAAGGCTCAAATCCAGCTGAGCGGCTTGTTTATCCAAAATTCTTAGAACAATACGTTCGCCATGATTAGAAGGGAGAGTTGAGACGCGCACATCGATATTATGACCACCAATACGCAGTGCAATGCGTCCATCTTGTGGAATTCTTTTTTCAGCGATATCCAATTTTGCCATGACTTTTACGCGCGAGATAACTAAAGGTGCAATGGCTCGTTGAATTTCTAAAACTTCATGCAATACCCCATCAATGCGATTACGTACTAGGACGCGGTTTTCATAGGTTTCAATATGGATATCTGAGGCTTTTTGCTTAATGGCTTGAGTAAATAATGCATTAAGCAGGCGAATAATAGGGGCATCATCCTGGTTATCTAATAGATCCTCGCTCATGGGCAATTGATCGGCAAGAAGGGAAAGATCCATATCTTCTTCCATGCCTTCTGCTGCATCAAGGATAGAAGACTGAGACTGATAAAGTTGGGCTAGGTGTTGTTGAAATTCAGTCTCATTTACTTCTTTAAAATTTAACTTATCCTGTAGTAAGCGTTTGACCTCTGCCAAAATGGACAGAGAAGGGTTAGGGAGATGGTAAACAGCAAGCCCTTCAGTATCAGGCACAGCGATAACCCCTTGATTTTTAGCAAAGGAATAAGGAAGACGCTTTAATTTATCTTGGTTTTCCATACTCGTTTATTTTGTCATTGATATCGATGGTTTTTGTTTAATAACATGACGCTTAATAACATGGCGACTAAAAGGCTTTGGTAATTTAGCTTGGCTTAATGGCGGCAAAATCATGTCTTTATTTTCGCTGTTGTAGGGTTGTTCCCGAAGCCACTTCAGCTCATATTGGCGAATATCATTGTATTTACCGTTGGTAATTTCTATAGCATCACGTTCGCTTCTTAATATTATAGGACGTATAAAGACCATTAGTACACGTTTCTCATGATTATTGATATTGTGTTGAAAGACACGACCCATGCCTGGAATATCACCTAAGATTGGAATTTTATTATTGTCGTTGCCAAGACTATTTTGAATCAGTCCACCAAGCACTACAATATCCCCACTTTCTATATGAACTGAGGTAACAATACTGCTAATATCAAATGTTGGGTTTGTACTGTTCGGTGTTGAAGCGGGATCAATCGTATCATTACCCTGATCAATTTGCAGTTGAATCCCTCTCCCTCGAGTAATCTGTGGCCTTACATACAAGTGAAGGGCGACATTGACGCGATCAAAGGTGACATAGGGGCTTGCGGTGGTTGTTCCTCCAGCATTATTAGGATAAGTTGTTGAAGCTACAGAGACTTGTTTACCAATAAGAATTTTTGCTTGCCTGTTATCAAGCACAACCACAGAGGGAGTGGATAAAATATTTGCCTTGTGTTGTTGTGCCAATGCAAAAATTTCTGCTTGAAAATCATCAATTGTTGTTTTTCCATTGATGATTGCAAAACCTGGCCTAAAATCACTTGCTTTCCCTGTTTGCTGATTTGAACCCCATTCTATTCCCAAACTTTTGACATCGGTTTCATTCACTTCTGCCACCAGCGCTTCAATGAGTAATTGCGCTGGGCGGATATCCAATTGGTTAATGACTGATCTTAAGATGCGAATCAGGCTTGCTGGAGCATTAATGATGATGGAATTGGTATTAGGTTCAGCAATAATTTGCACCGTCGGTTTTGTAGAGCCCTCATTCTGCGTATTTGCACCGCTGGTGTTGGGAGCTGCAGCCGATGCATTTGCACTTGGAGGGGATGTTTGAGAGGATCCGGTTGGCGAGACATTGTTATAGTTGCCGCCACTCCCCGAAGAAACTAGGCTGGATGCAGGATTAGTGCTATCCAATTCAGGCCGGGTTATTGTGCCGATGGTCGTTCCTACATTGCCACTAAAATTGGCTTGTGCAATTCCTGCTAGAATGGGAACTAAATCTTCAGCACGTAAATAATTCAAATAAACGACTTGCGTATTGCTGTCATAGCCATGTAAATTTTCCCGATCAAGACGGTTAATTAACAAGCGCAATTTGAGGCGTTCTGTTCGACTTCCACTTAATATGATGGCATTACTCCGATCATCAACAGCGATCATCGTTTGAACATGACTTGCGCCAACTCCTGGCTGGGCTTTCATTAAATCTTTTAATGTGTTTGCAACATCCATTGCTAATGCATGTTTCAGATGTACCATATCAATTCCATTTACAGAAGGTGTATCCACTTGTTTGATAATTCTTACAAGCTGCTTGATATTGCTGGCGCGACCAGACAAGATAAGCATATTGGATGGGCCGTAAGCTGAAACGCTACTCCACTGTGGCATCAATGGGCGTAGTACAGGAACGAGTTGCTCGGAAGGTACGTAGTGAACGGGAACAACGGCAACCATCATTTCATCACCTTGTGGCGGACTTCCCATCTGTAAAGGGACAGGAGAAATTGTTTTCGCATCGATATTAGGAACAATCTTAATCACATCACCACTAGGTACAGCAGCGTAGCCAGAGACTTGCAGCATGGATAAAAAAACTTGGTAGAGCTCTTTGTCCGACATCGGTGTGCTTGAGGTAATTGAAATCTTCCCTTGGACACGAGGGTCAATGACAAAATTCTTGCCGGTGATTCTGGAAACTTCGCCAATAACTGCTCGTATGTCTGCACCTTTCAGGTTCCATAGTTTTTTTTCTTTATCTTGTGGTTTTTCTTTTAAGACCGTTTCTTTCACTTCCGCTTTTTGAGTTTCTGGCTGAACAGGTGATTTGGCTTGGATGCTTGCTGAAGTTTCATTTTTAGGCATTGATTTTGGTGAAGTGGCCGTATTTTGGGCCTCTAAGGCCAATTTCTTTTGTAAATCGATAGCGGTCTTATAGTTATCCATTGGACCGATACTTACAAAGTAATTGTCTTGATTAGCAGGATGATCGATTGTTATTGGTTGTTTGATAGATGAGGATAGCTTAAATTTCAATTGTAAGGCGTTATTCTCATGAGGAAAAGCACCAACATAGAGCATGTAAGCCGGTTTGCCATCCACCATAACTCGTTTAAGGGTTACATCAGTGGCATAATTATTTGTTAGAAAAAATAATATTAGTAGAAAAAACGCAACTTTTCGCATTAAACAACCATTAATTATTCACCCAAATTAAGACATACCGCATCACATAGGCCTTTATTCTCAAGATTGGTATAGTTCTTATTCGGAACTTCCATGGATACAACATCATAACTAAATTTCTAAAGATACCCTAGCGTTTTAAGTAAATCTGTGGTGGAAAAAAATATTTTGCAAGTGACGAGTTGATAAAGAGCAGCGAAATAGTCCCAATTAATCCTAAGATTTGAGTTCAAAAAGGTCATAATCACCCAGATAATGTTTTCTTAATGTGCATAATGTATGATTAATAATCATAAGAGAGTAAAAGCAAACATTCGACTATGCCAGATAAAACAATCAGTTTTTTCTTTTTAGGGACTGCATGCCATCGGAGTGCTTATCAAGACGTTCTGACGAATTTTTATGATGCTGCTTCGAAACACACAGTCTCTCGATTATTCGATGGGGTTGGCTCTTCTCCTGTTAGTTTATCAGATGTTGCAGAATCCCACCCTACACCAGGACGGTATGTATATGATCCTGAAAACGACAAAAAAATTCCTTTGAATGAAAAAATAACAAAAGGCATTAACGACCTTATGCAACGCTTACAAGGCCAACTGGCCGGCGAGGGAATGGACGAATTGCTATTTGAAGCAATTCTCTTTTTAGAAAAGCAGATAAGGGATAATGGTGGTGAGATGCCTGACACCATTAATTTGCACGGTTATAGCCGAGGGGCGGATGCCTGTATGCGGTTAGCTAACTTACTTGACAGTATGTATCCCGACGTTAAAGTAAATATGTTTCTAATTGACCATGTCCCGGGTCCAGGCCGTGCTGATGATCCAAGCTCCTATACCATTCCTCGAAATGTGAGGAAGTTTGAATCAGTACTCATGTTACATGAGTACACTCCTGGTTTCATGCCGCAGGATAAAAATAGATATGTGATAACTAATCCCGAAGAGACCAAAGTATCGATAAAAGTCTATCCAGGCTGGCATGGTAAGGCAATGTATCTTACCCCAGATGAAAAAACTAACCACGTTCCAAGGCTCCTGCATGACGATTTCTTTCGCTTTAGCAAAGAAACTGGAAGTTTACCTAAAAATGCTAAAATTCCCAATTATAAAATAATGCACACATGGACTAATTATGATGAAAGCCCAGCACATATTTTAGAGCCCCAAGAACGGTTTAAAGAATATGAAGGAATGCTGGAGAATTGGAATTCTTATTCTGCCGGGAATTGGTCACTACTAAATACAAGAAACATTTTAATGGATCTTAGACAATATACCCAGAACAAAGACCTTTTTGTGAACCAGGAACATGGCGAACTGTTCATGAAAGGTTATCCAGCATTATACGATTGGTTTTTTGATGGTAACGATAATAAAGAAATTACTGAGCTTAAGGTAAAAGGAGAACTTGAGGAGCTATCGAAAGAGTTCCCTTTTTTCTATAAGAGATTATGTAAGGTTTGTGGAATCCACGGCGACAAACTACCAGCCCCTGGCAGAGCAGCACCGTATTTTCATCCTCCGCTGGGAAATCCATTAGTTGGAAATAACGACTATTACAGTTTCTTGCAGCACTCTGTGCTATCCATTATTAATTACACATTTCATCATAAGAATGAAAACTGCCTAGAAACCAGAATAGCTACTAAAGTTTTGCGAAATGGTTTAGAAAAAGCTAAAGCTAATCGATCTCCAGCGGAATCGACAAAAATTATAGAAAATACAATCTTGTACGCCAGTAAATATTTAAGTGAATCTAAGCCAGAAAGCTACATGGCACAACAGCTAAAAAAATTAGCTTCCGGAGTTTTCTTTTTTGAAGATGTTGATAGACTTCTTCAATTGCATTGCCAAAAAAATAGAGAGCTTCACTACACCCAAAAGCATTACCTTCAGGAGATTCGTAAAAAGCTTGATGCAATTAATTCCGATCCTAATTTTAGTCATTTACAAAAGTTGAGAGAGGCGAAAGCCATTACCAAGAAGGTAGTTAAGGATATGCGCCAAATGGAACAAGATGAATCAGTCATCGTCCATAAAGAGATGTCATTAGGATTGTTTTTTTATTCTGATAAAACGCTAACTACAGCAGATTTAGTTTTAGCGATCAATAAATTAAATGCCCCAGGATTTGGTGAGCTTAGTATTGCTCAGAGGATGGCCAGACGTTTTCATGCTTATAATGAACGCAATATATTATGGGAGCGTGTAGAAAAGATCTTATCTGCAGTTATGCCTATCAAATTGCCTCCATTTGTTTCTCCAATAAAACGAGAATTGTCAATTAACTTACTTAATAAACTGAACCAACTGGAGGAAGAAGGGAATGGTGATGATGTAAGCAAGTTATCTGAAATTATCGCTGAGGGAGAAAGAAGCATTCAGAAACATTACTCTGAAACGAGAAAGTTGGCTAAGGGTGATTTCGATAAAATTCTTGAAAAATGCCGTGGCTATGTTTGGTCAGAAGTAACAATAGGTCCGGTATTAAATGCTTTGAGGTAGTCTAATTTGGTCTTATATATGAGAATTGATGGTGGCTACGGGTGGACTCGAACCACCGACCTCAGCATTATGAGTGCCGCGCTCTAACCGGCTGAGCTACGTAGCCACAAGAGGTGGTGATTTTGGCGTTTAATCGCATCTGTGTCAATACTAATAGACTAATTATTTTTTATCTAACGTAATGATTATTTCGAGGAATATTTCTTAATAGTCGAAGCAATTGTTAGGGCGTATAGATCGTGGCTTCGCAGGCTTTAAAAGGGTAGGGTGTAATGAAATAAAAACCCGTGATGCGCTACGAGAGATATGGTTTAAATTCAATAGGGGCAAGTGCCCCTATTGAAATCTAACTTTAAACGATTAATAAGTACAGAGCTCCAGGACCTCGTAGCACTTGTACTAGCAATTGCTGCTTTTGTTGCAATGCAATGGATTGTAAGTCTTTCACATTAACCGTTGGTTGTTTATTAGCTGAGATAATAATGTCGCCTGGTCGTAATCCTGCTCGCCAGCCAGCACTATTTTCTGAAGCACCAACAACTTGAATCCCTGTTATGTGACCATGAAGTGGTGAATCTTGCTCAAAATTCTTAAGGGCAAGTCCATAGAGGAAAGGGTTGCTCGCTTGAAGTTTTTGTTCATGCTTCTTAATGTCAGTAACAAAAGCTTTCAGTACAATTTCCTTGTTATCGCGCTGCAGGGTAATTTTCGCCTCACTGCCAACACGTAAAAGACCGATCGTAGTTTTGACCTGTGTTGCTTCAGTTATTTTGGTGTCATTAATTTGTGTAATGATATCCCCTGGTCGTAGCCCTGCCTTTTCTGCAGGTGAGTCTTGGTTAACCTGAGAGACCAGAGCTCCTTTGAGATCTTCTGAATAACCCATCGCTTGTGCTAACTCTGGGGTAAGGTGTTGTACAAAAATACCCATTAGGCCACGATGGATTGACCCAAATTTAATTAATTGCTGAGCAACATCTTTTGCCATATTAATAGGGATTGCAAAACCAATGCCGATATTGCCACCATAAGGAGAAATAATTGCAGTATTAATACCAATTAACTCACCTGCGGCATTAACTAAAGCACCACCAGAGTTTCCTGGGTTAATTGCGGCATCCGTTTGAATGAAATTTTCTACCCCTTCAATATTTAAATCACTGCGCTTAGTGGCACTGATAATCCCAAAAGTTGCAGTTTGGCTATTGCCGAAACTATTAAGTCCAAAAGGATTTCCAATTGCGACAACAAAATCACCTACTTCGGCTTTATCTGAATCCCCAATGGGGAGGCTTTTGAGATTTTTTGCATCAATCTTTAGGACAGCTATATCTGTTTCACTGTCGCCGCCAATAAGTTTGGCTTTTAATCGTCGGCCATCGTGAAGCGTCACGGTAATGAGAGTGGCGTTACGAATCACATGATCATTGGTAATGATGATGCCGTTTTGTGGATCGACAATTACTCCTGAGCCAATACTTTGGAATTTTCTGGGTTTCTCAGGGACGTATTGAGGCGATTGTTGTGGTGACTGTTGTGGAGATTGATCTTGAGCATCTGCTTCTTCATCATCGGAGTTACCAGTGGTTACAGGTAATATCCCTTGCACTGCAACGTTGACAATTGCTGGCATCGCATTTTTAAGAACTGGGGCAAGCGTCGGTGTAAGTGCTGCATTCTCCATTGGTACTGCTGAAGCTGCGAGAGGCAGCATGCACAGTATTATGATTTTAATTAAGGTCTGAATTTTAAAAGCCATATCATTTATCCTGATTGATTTCACTTAAGCCAAATGAGAGTTGCCATTCTACCTGTTTGTGCCTCTCGGCGGTAGGAATAGAAGTCTTTTTTTTGCTCAAAAGTGCAAATTTTTGATTGAAATACAGCTAAAACGCCCAAAGAGTTAAGTACCCTCTCTGCTAACTGCGGCAAATTAGCAAGCCATTTTTCTCCATTACGCTGAAATGCATTGGATGCAAATGAATAGCGACTTTGATATGCCTCCAGTACATCTCCGCCAACTTCATAACAAGATTGACAAATCGCAGGACCAATCCATGCCATGAGTTGCTTAGGAGAACTATGCATTTTTTGCAGCGTATTCTCAATTACGCCGTTGACTAAACCGCGCCAGCCTGAGTGTATGGCAGCGATTTCTGAACCCTGTTGATTACACAACAGAATGGGCAAGCAATCAGCAGTCATGATTGCTAGTGTGAAGCCTGTGGAGCGAGTAATGGCAGCATCTGCGGTTCGATTTGACTCTTCTTCCACAACAACACAAAGATTAGAGTGGATTTGTTCTAACCACTCAGGTTCTTTAGGGAGCTTTAGAGAGGCAGTGAGTTTTTTACGGTTGGCATAGACATCTGCCTCATTATCTCCGACGTGAAGGCCTAGATTGTTCGAGTCGTAGGGAGGTTGACTAGATCCAGATGTTCGCATGGTCGTTAAGGCACTGACATTAGAAGGTGCAGGCCAATTAGCATATAAATTAGGCAAAATGTTCATCCAATGCATTTATCAGTTGTTGAAAATCATCCGGCAAATCGGCAGTGAATGTCAATGCCTCTTCAGTTTCCGGATGGATGAATGATAATTGGCAAGCGTGCAAGGCCTGCCGGTGAAATTGGTTAAATAATTTTCTTAATTCCTCAGTAGAATGCGATGGGAAACGCATTCTTCCCCCATACAGCGGATCACCAACGACCGGATGATTAATATAAGCCATATGAACTCGTATTTGGTGCGTGCGGCCGGTCATCAGTTCAACATCAAGTAAAGTAAAATCCTGATAGTGTTTGCGAATGGAATATAAAGTAATTGCTTCTCTTCCCTCGCCACATACAGCCATTTTTAAACGATTTCGAGGATGCCTACCATAAAAGGTATGGATTTCCCCCCCTGAAATAAGATGTCCTTGGACAAGGGTTAAATAATTGCGTTTTATCTCTCGCGCTTGCATTTGACGAATTAGATGGGTGTGTGCAACTAGAGTTTTGGCAACGATCAATAACCCTGTTGTATCTTTATCCAGTCTGTGAACGATTCCTGCTCTAGGCAAATGCTGTAAAGCGGGACAATGATGCAAGAGTGCATTAACTAAGGTGTGCTCACGATTACCCGCACCTGGATGCACGACAATACCCGCTGCTTTATTAACAACTAAAATCTCTTTATCTTCATAAACGATATGTAAGGGGATATCTTCAGGAAGGTATGAATCTTTCGATTCAAACTCAGTAAAATCGACGGCCATTTCAATTTGTTCGCCACCGATAACTTTGTCCTTAGGTTTGGCTTGGGAGTGATTTAAAGTAATGAAACCTTCCTTAAGCCACGTGCTCAACTGTGAACGGGAATAATCCGGCAGCAATTGCGCAAGTACAACATCAAGCCGTTGGCCATGGTACTCGCGCGGAATAATCATTTGTTTAGAAATAGTATCAATCATATCAAGCGGGTGTTAACCTGTCCTCCGTTAATCTCCCTCTTAGAGAGTTAGGCAATGATTCATTGATGTGAACGTCGACGAATTGGCCTATGAGGTGATTAGGGCCATCAAAATTAACAACACGATTACATTCAGTTCGACCTGATAATTGTAGCGGATCTTTCTTAGAGCTGCCTGTTACAAGAATCCGTTGAGTGCTGCCGACCATCGATTGACTGTAGCGCGATGCTTGTAAAAGCAGCCTATTCTGGAGAATTTGTAACCTGTGTTTTTTAATTTCCATCGGCGTTTCATCAGGTAAATTGGCAGCAGGAGTGCCTGGACGAGGGCTATAGATGAAACTAAATGAAGTATCAAATCCAATTTCATGCACCAAATCCATTGTATCTTGGAAGTCTTGGTCGGTTTCACCGGGAAATCCGACAATAATATCAGTTGATAGGCGAATATCAGGGCGCACTTTGCGCAATTTACGAATTTTTGATTTAAATTCCATTGCGGTATAACCTCGCTTCATCATCGCCAGGATTTTGTCTGATCCACTTTGCACTGGTAGATGTAGATGGTTTGCAAGTTTAGGAACTTCAGCAAACGCGTTAATAAGATTATCAGAGAAGGCAAGCGGATGTGAGGTAGTAAAGCGAATTCGTCCTATGGTGTCAATCGCAGCAAGATAGTGAATTAGCAAGGCTAAATCGGCAATTTCGCCATTATCCATGACCCCTCGATAGTCATTAACGTTTTGTCCCAGAAGGTTAATTTCTCGTACACCCTGCGCTGCCAATTGATAGCATTCCGCTAAGACATCATCAAAAGGCCGGCTGATTTCTTCACCACGAGTGTAAGGAACAACACAATAACTGCAGTATTTGCTACAACCTTCCATAATAGATACAAAAGCAACAGGCCCTTCAGCGCGTGGGGCAGGCAAATGATCAAATTTTTCTATTTCGGGGAAGCTAATATCCACTACCGGTTTTTTAGTGGCTAAGCGTTCATCGATTAACGCGGGTAACCGGTGAAGGGTTTGGGGACCGAAAACAAGATCAACAAAAGGTGCGCGCTTAATAATGTCTGCACCTTCCTGGCTAGCAACACACCCTCCTACCCCGATAACGACATTCGGATTCGCTTTCTTAAATTCGCGCCATTGACCTAGCTGTGAAAACACCTTTTCTTGCGCTTTCTCACGAATTGAGCAGGTGTTTAAAAGAATCACGTCAGCTTCTTCGACGTTATCTGTTTTTTCTAAGCCGTGCGATTGAAGCAACACTTCAGCCATTTTTGACGAATCATATTCATTCATCTGGCAGCCATTGGTTTTGATAAAAAGTTTTTTCGCCATAATTTTATCTACTTAAAAAATCAATTATTGTTATCTTGAACGCTTTGACAGTGTGTTTCTCTGATGCGAGGCAAAATTAATAAGGAAATAAAAATTCCAAGAGGAAGCAGAGCGAGTGCGATATAATAAGCTTCCAAGGGATATATCCGTACCTTATCAACAATTTCACCTTGCCACATGGTATCTAAAATAAAGCCAATAATTGGTTGGGCAAGCGCAATACCAACCATATTCATCATATTCATAAAGCTTAATCCTGTCGCAACATAACGTTTGCTGCACAATTCTTTAGCAACTGCGAAAGCAGGGAGAAAAGCTGAAGAGAATATGCCAAAGAAGAAGAGCAAGGCTTGCATAATCCAACTATGCTTGATTGGAGCGTAAATAAATAACAGGCTTGTGAGTAGGGCGCCAATGGCTGCAATATACATTGGCGGTTTTCTAAGGCCGATACGATTAGAAAAGACTCCCCACAAAGGACTACCAATCGCCCAACCAACAAATACTAACGAAATGTAGTTTGCTGCTGTTGGTTTAGCAAGGTGCATTTTAAACATCAAAAAAGGGACTCCCCACAAACCACAAAAAACAGGGGTCGCCATGTACATCAATCCACCATAAACGGCAACTAGCCAGAGTTGTTTATTTTTGATTAAAGTAAGCAGGCTACTTAACAGAGGCTCCTCTTCGATATGGTGGGTAGAGTGGGTGTTAGTGGGAGCATCTTTAGCAATGAGCAAGATGAGAAAGGCAAGAAATAGACCGATTATTCCCATAATTATCATACTTTGTCGCCAGCCTACACTATCAACTAATACGGCTAAAGGCCCTTCACCCCCAATGGCGCCTAACATTCCAATAGTAACCATCATTCCGGTTAAGAGTGCAAAACGTTGCGCAGGAAACCAGTTTGCAGCCAGTTTCATTGATCCCACAGCAGCAAAAGCCGAACCAAAGCCAATCATTAAGCGGGCAATGCAGGCCATGAAAAAGCTATTGGTAAGGCCGAATGCGATCGTGCTCACGGCACAAATTGCTGTTGCAAGAGTTAGCAAACGGTGCGGACCAAAACGGTCCATTAATACACCGCCAGGTAATTGCATTGCAGCATAGGAGTAAAAGTAAATGCCCGATAAAATACCTAATGTCCGGCTTGTGACAGTAAAATCTCGCATAAGTTCTGTGCTCATCACCGAAGGGGAAACTTGGAGCAAACATTCATAAAAATAGAAAAGGCAACCCAACCCCCAGACTATCCATGGAACAATCATTTGAGTAGTGGATTGAGTTTCTACCGAAGGTTGCTCGCTGCTGTAAGTCATTGACTTTAATGCTCCCTATCTATTGATCAGACTGTTATAAAATGAATAGGCAAAATTGAAATTTTAACAGGGTGACTACTATTTGTCTATTCTGTGGTCAAAGAGATGCAGTTCTCTATAGTAAGCAAATATTAACAGGGGTTGTTCCAACATTAATAGCAGCCAGTCTAAGGCTTATTTAGTTAGCCAATAAGCATTGTAACCTAATAAAAACTGCTCGAATTGAAAAGGACTTTACGCCATCTCGATGTTTCGTATTGATTAGGCAGTTTCGGGTTAGGTCTAAGGTTGCCCTGGTTATTTATCGATTGCCCATTAGAGCAAGAAAATAATGAAAATCATTTTAATTTCATGGCTATGGGTTAACCTTCCATAAGCTGTAACAATTCTGTCTATATAGATAAACAAGCACCTTTCAAAATTTTTAAGTAAGAATATACGCTATTAAAAACAAGGAGGAAATAAGAGAGGGTGATTGTTTCTAAAAATTTCTCTGGCGGTCGGATAGCATACAGCGACTTGGGTGGTTCACGACGGTCGAAGTGGTTAGGAACTAGACGATTTTGTATTAAAGGCTTACAAATTATTATTGGGCTACACTTATTGATGCCAACTGTGTAAATTAACAAAAACACTTTAATACTTAACAATTGAGTGTATCATATTTCTCAGTATAAATAATTACACCCAAAGTTTGTTCGACTTTGACGCCTGGAAGCAAAATTGATTTCCTTGTATTGGGGAGGCGATATGATTGTTGAGATTTTATCTAGAATACAATTTGCTTTTAGTATTGGATTTCATATTCTTTTTCCTACTTTGAACCTCGGATTAGCTGTTTTTTTAGTCATTATGGAAGCTGCATGGCTAAAAACGCAAAATCCCGCTTACCTAGCAATTTGTAAATTTTGGACCAAAATTTTCGCACTTACTTTTGGAATGGGAGTGGTTTCAGGGATCGTGCTAGCTTATCAGATTGGCACTAATTTTGGCCCGTTTATAGCTCAGTTTGGAAATGTACTTGGGGCTCTATTCGCCTATGAAACATTAACGGCCTTCTTTCTCGAGGCAGGATTTTTGGGTGTTATGCTTTTTGGGTGGAAACGTGTACCGCCTAGTCTGCATTTTACTGCCACGCTTCTCGTAACAATTGGAACAACAGTCTCCGCTTTTTGGATTATGGCTGCTAACTCTTGGATGCAAACGCCTTATGGCTATGAAATTGTGAACGGGAAATATGTCGTTGCTAATTGGTGGGATGCGGTGATAAATCCTTCCTTTATTCCCCGTTTTCTGCACATGATGATGGCATCGTATACTACGACTTGCTTTGTTGTAGCTGGTGTTGCTTGTTATTTTTTACTTACTAAAAAACATCAAGTTGTTGCTAAAAAATGTTTATCGTTTGCAATGTGGGCTGCTTTAATTGTCGTACCTCTGCAGATTTTTCTTGGGGATGTTGTAGGGCTTGTTGTTCATGAGTATCAACCCCTTAAAACAGCTGCAATGGAGGCAAATTGGACCACACAAAAAGGTGCGCCTTTGGTGCTTTTAGGATGGCCTTCTCAAGAACAACAAAAAAATGAATTTGCGATCACTATTCCAAAGTTCGCCAGTTTAATCAATACCCATAAATGGGATGGTGAATTACTTGGTTTAAATGCTGTCAATAAAGAAGACCAGCCTATAGTTGCACCTGTTTTCTTCACCTTTAGAATAATGGTTGGAATTGGGTTGTTAATGTTGGCTACCGCTTTGTTTGCTTTATTACTGCGTATCAGGAAAACCCTTTATTCCTCAAATGTGTTCCACAAATGGTGCTTATTTATTGTTCCCTTGGGGTTTATAGCAAGTATTTGCGGATGGCTAACAGCTGAAATCGGGCGACAGCCTTGGGTTGTGTACAACCTCTTGAAAACAAAGGATTCAGTCTCCGCAATTGGCATGGAAGAGGTGATTATTTCATTTGTGTTGCTTATTTTGGCTTACGGTGTAGTGTTTAGCTTTTATCTTTACTATCTTTTTAAGACCATTCGTCTCGGCCCTCTAGCGCTCGATAGTCACGATATCGAACACCATTCCTTCCAATACATGACTGATCAGGGAGAACACTAATGCTGCCTTTCATATTTGCTTGTTTGATAGCGTTTATTGTGATCATGTATGTAATTTTAGACGGATTTGATTTAGGTATTGGTATTTTATTTCCTTTTACAGGCAGTGAACGAGAGCGCGATCGGATGATGAACTCTGTCGCACCGGTATGGGATGGTAATGAAACTTGGTTGGTTTTTGGTGGAGCGATGCTCTATGGTGCTTTCCCCATGGTTTACGGCTTATTACTGCCTATACTCTATATGCCTCTTATGCTTATGTTGATAGCACTTATTTTTCGGGGTGTTAGCTTTGAATTTAGGTTTAAAGCGGAAACCTCAAAGACACTTTGGAATTGGTTATTTTCCATAAGTTCAGTTGCTGCAACTTTTTTTCAGGGAGTTGTTTTGGGTTGTTTTGTCAAAGGGTTTGCGATTGATAAAGCTTCCCTCACCATTAATGAAACAAATTGGCTAACACCATTCAGTTTCCTTACAGGTTTAGCATTGGTTTGTGGTTATGGCTTGCTTGGTGCTACCTGGATGATCTTTAAATCGGAGGGCCGGCTACAACGTAAAATGGTTCATCATGCCAAAGGTTTGCTTGTTTTGGTTAGTTTATTTCTAGTTTTTGTAAGTATTTGGACCCCTTTGCACAGCCAAGTGATTTTTAATCGTTGGTACAGTTTCCCTAATGTCTTACTCCTCTCTCCTTTACCCATTATTACCGCCATCATGGTAGTTTTAACCTGGAAAAGTTTAGCTAAGGGAGACGAGCTGAAACCTTTTATTTTCAGTATTGTGATTTTCTTATGTTCTTACGCAGGGATTGCTATTAGCGTATATCCTTATCTGATTCCACATCAAGTTACACTTTGGGAAGCTGCTGCGCCCAACTCTACTTTAATCTTTATATTGATTGGAGTAGCAATCATGTTACCTATATTACTTGCTTATACCTCTTATGCTTATTACGTCTTTCGGGGAAAGACAGGGGAGGGTTACCACTAATCTTCACGCATTGATGGTCAATACACACTCGGCTCTGATGACAGACCCTAGTTTAATGAAGGTATTTTGTGGTATATAGCGTTTTTAAAATACGATTTCTTTTTCTTTTTTATTGGTAGGATATTAAGCTTATGCAAACCGGAGCGGTTTTCTATACAATTTTCTTAATCTTTGCGGGGGCAGCTATATTTTCCACTCTGGTACTCTTCACCAAACAATCCCTGTTGGTTGCCTATATTCTTTTAGGTGCTGCCCTGGGTCCCTGGGGGTTACAGCTTGTTTCTGATCTTACTGTGGTACAACAAGTAGGTGATATTGGCATTGTATTCTTGTTGTTTTTACTTGGCTTGCATCTGCAGCCGCAAAATTTAGTACACATGTTAAGGAAAGTCACTTGGATTGCAGTCGTAAGCTCTGTGTTATTTGCAATTATTGCCTACTTAATTGGGCGTTGGTTTGGATTAAATGTGACTGAGTCCTGGATTTTAGGGGCTGCGATGATGTTTTCCAGCACTATTATTGGACTTAAACTGTTGCCAACCACTATTTTACATCACCAACATACGGGTGAAGTAATGATAAGCGTGCTCCTGATGCAGGACGTTATCGCAATCATAGTCCTCATTTTGATTAATGGTGCTCAGCAAAGTAATGGCTTTTCATGGAATGATCTTATTTTAGTTGGCATTGCTCTTCCTGCCCTAACTCTGTTTGCTTTCGCAGTTGAGCGCTACATATTGGTAAAATTACTTGCCCGTTTTGATAGGACACAAGAATATGTGTTCCTGCTTTCCATCGGCTGGTGTTTAGGAATGTCCTTTTTAGCTCAAAAAGTTGGCCTATCCGAGGATATAGGCGCTTTCGTAGCGGGTGTTGCTTTGGCTGCTAGTCCCATTTCTCTTTATATTGCCGAAAGTCTAAAGCCGTTGCGTGATTTTTTCTTAGTGATGTTTTTCTTTTCAATTGGCGCAACTTTTAATTTTGGTTTTGCTGCTCAAGTCGTTATCCCTGCCTGCATATTGTCCTTTTTAATGTTGCTTGCGAAACCACTATTATTTAGATTTCTACTTGTTAGAGCGGGAGAAAAAAAACCAGTTGCCAAAGAAGTCGGTGTTCGTTTAGGCCAAGCCAGCGAATTTTCCCTTTTAGTGGCAAGCATTGCTGTAAGTACTAAATTGATTTCTGAGGTCGCATCCAATTTGATACAAGCGACAACCATTTTGACTTTTATCGTTTCATCTTATCTAGTTGTGTTAAAGTATCCGACACCAATTGCCTTATCTGACAAAATGCGGAAGGATTAGAAATGAAACTGCTTGTTATTATTCTTAGCTTGTTGAGCGAACGGTATTTGGTCCATGCGGTTTCGCATATGCGATTTAATTGGTTTTCTGCTTACTTCAATGCTATTTTCAAGCGCCTTCCTCAAACTAAAAACCCTTTAAATCAAGTAATTACCTTACTGATTATTGTATTACCTATATTGATAGCATGTGCTTTACTTTTTTTTATCTTTAATCGCATCCTCTTCGGTTTCCTCGGTTTTTTGTTAAGTTTGGTAATTTTCTATTATTCCCTCGGCCCGGAGAATCCTTTTTATCCTGTAAGAGAAGATACCGATTCTGAAAATAGTGAGTTTGTAGTAGGTCATTATTTTGCAAAGGTTAATGGTCAATTGTTCGCGGTAGTCTTTTGGTATATAGTCTTCGGTGCACTAGGTGCTCTTGCTTATCGATTAATCTCTTTGTGCCGTACACAAGATATAACTGCCCAATTAGCCACGCGCTTAACTGATCTACTTGATTGGATTCCCGCAAGGATTACTGTGTTTCTTTATCTACTAGTTGGAAATTTTCAAAGGGGTATCCATTTTTTCAGTCAAAATTTCCTATCATCCCCGAAAAACAACGATTCATTTTTGCGTGAAGGTGGATTACTTGCTGCACGCGCTGCAGAAACCGAGCCTGTACAGCTGCCATATGCTGAAAGTCTGGTGGAGCATGCAATGATTGTTTATTTAGTTTTCCTTGCGCTTTTTACTCTAGGTGCGTGGTTATAATACGATACTATCCCGGGCTTGCGGCTTATCCGGGATGTTTCCGTTTTTGCTCCCGATGCCCCTAGAAACAACAACGAATGTTGATTATAGTAGACGATGGTAAACCGCCCTTATTTTTATGAGCACAACCATGATAAATTTCATTGCTCGC
Source organism: Legionella micdadei (assembly GCF_000953635.1). NCBI lineage: Bacteria > Pseudomonadati > Pseudomonadota > Gammaproteobacteria > Legionellales > Legionellaceae > Legionella > Legionella micdadei. The sequence continues at coordinate 1,898,844 of NZ_LN614830.1, read as the reverse complement.
AGTATAATATGCCTTAGTTGCTTGTTTTTTGTGACAGCTTGCATTCATCGAATGCCAAATACACCCTGTACAACTACATGCGAAAGTAGATATCAAACTTGCATTAAGGTTTGTCGGAATGATTGCCCACAATGCTCAGCGGCAGCAGCTCAAATAAGGGATAAAAATTATAATCACTATATTCATGAGCAGTACATAAAAGGAAGAATGATTGCGCTTCAGTTGAATTCCTTCCGCGATCCACTACAATGCCGCAAAGTAACTTGTAGTTGTCGAGAAGATTATCAAGTTTGCACGCAATCATGCGGTGGCGGTGATGGTGGCTCAATAAAGAAATATTTGCAGCATGCACCACTTTGTAGTTAAGAGTTGTCTTTTCGAAATGAATTTAAAAGCAAACTCACCAGAATGTTTAGAGGAACAGATTAATGACATATGAAAATAGTAACGATATTGATCCAGTAGAAACTCGTGAATGGCTGGATGCTCTGCAGTCTGTTTTAATCAGCGATGGGAATGAACGTGCAGCTTTTCTAATTCAAGAACTCATTAATAAAGCAAATACTGAGGGTGTTCAGCTCAAAAGCGCTATAAATACTCCTTATCGGAATACCATCAAACCCCATGAAGAAAAGCAATTGCCTCCTGATGAAGGGATAGGAAGACGAATCAATGCATTACTTCGCTGGAATGCAGTAGCAATGGTTTTGCGGGCCGGAAAATATGCTCCTGAGCTCGGTGGGCATATCGCAACTTACGCATCGTCTTTGACCCTTTACGAAGTAGGGTTTAATCATTTTTTCAAAGGTCCTAATGGTCCCCATGGCGGCGATTTAATTTACATTCAAGGCCATTCCGCACCTGGCATTTACGCACGAGCTTTCCTTGAAGGCCGTCTGTCTGAGCAACAATTAGATAAATTTAGACAAGAGGTTGAAGTGGATGGGTTATCTTCTTATCCACATCCTTGGTTGATGGGTGATTTTTGGCAATTCCCTACCGTATCAATGGGTTTAGGTCCGCTTCAGGCTATCTATCAAGCCCGTTTTCTAAAATACCTCGAAAACCGTGGTTTAATTCAATCTGAAGGGCGCAAGGTGTGGGCATTTCTTGGGGATGGTGAAATGGATGAACCCGAATCAGTAGGCGCTTTATCCATTGCTGCGCGTGAAAAATTAGATAATTTGATTTTTGTAGTGAATTGTAATCTACAAAGGCTCGATGGTCCTGTACGTGGTAACGGCAAAATCATTCAAGAATTAGAGGGATTATTCCGAGGTGCAGGCTGGAATGTGATAAAAGTGATCTGGGGTGGACGTTGGGATTCTCTATTTGCACGCGACCAAAATGGTTTGATGCAAAAACGCATGGAAGAGTGTGTTGATGGTGATTATCAAGCTTATAAAGCCAATGATGGCGCTTATGTGCGTGAACATTTCTTTGGCCAATACCCTGAGTTGAAGAAAATGGTTGAAAACATGTCAGATGAAGAAATTTGGCGTTTAAACCGTGGTGGCCATGACCCTCAAAAAGTCTATGCTGCTTATGCCCAAGCCGTTGAACATAAAGGTAGGCCAACAGTTATACTTGCAAAAACGATTAAAGGTTATGGCATGGGAGCTGCGGGTGAAGGGCAAAATATCACTCATCAGCAAAAGAAAATGACAATTGAGCAATTGCGTGCTTTCCGAGATAGATTCAGCATTCCAATAAGTGATGCTCAAATTACTGATATCCCTTTCTACCGCCCAGATGAAGACAGTCCTGAGATCCGTTATCTTCATAAACAGCGTGAAGGGTTAGGCGGTTATCTACCAACCCGTAATACTGAATTTGCTCCGCTAAAAGTACCTGATTTATCCGCTTTTTCTGCAATCACTCAAAGTACTGGCGATCGCGAAATTTCCACCACGATGGCTTTCGTTCGCATTCTTTCAGTGTTGCTTAAAGATAAAGAGATTGGCTCCAGAATAGTGCCAATTGTTCCTGACGAATGTCGTACTTTTGGTATGGAGGGTTTATTCCGCCAGATTGGCATTTATTCTCCAGTTGGGCAGCTTTATACTCCCGTAGATCATGAACAAGTGATGTACTATCGTGAAGCAAAAGATGGGCAAATTCTTGAAGAAGGAATTAACGAAGCAGGAGCCTTTTGTTCTTGGATGGCCGCTGCTACTTCTTACAGCTCCAATAAACTGGTAATGATTCCTTTCTACATTTATTACTCGATGTTCGGATTCCAGCGCATTGGTGATTTAGCCTGGGCTGCGGGTGATATGCAAGCACGTGGATTTTTACTGGGTGGAACAGCAGGCCGAACTACTTTGGCAGGGGAAGGCTTACAGCATCAGGACGGACATAGTCACCTCATGGCTTCAACAATCCCTAATTGTAAATCGTACGATCCGGCCTATGCCTATGAGCTTGCGGTCATTATTCAAGATGGGCTTCACCGGATGTATGAAAAACAAGAAAACATGTTTTATTACATAACAGTAATGAATGAAAACTATACTCATCCTGACATGCCAAAAGGTGTCGAAGAAGGCATTATCAAAGGGATGTACCTTCTCCAAGAAAATAAAAAGAAATCGAAGAAACATGTTCAGCTTTTAGGTAGCGGAACTATATTGCGTGAAGTTATCGCTGCTGCAAAATTGCTCCAAGAAGATTATGGTGTGACTGCTGATATATGGAGTGTTACAAGTTTTACAGAATTGAGACGCGATGGTTTAGCTGTCGAGCGTTACAACCGCATGCATCCTGATAGCAAGCCACGCCAAGCTTATGTGTCCAAGTTACTTGATGATCGCCAAGATCCAATAATCGCAGCAACTGATTACATGCGATTGTATGCAGATCAAATTAGGCCTTTTGTTTCAGCACCGTTTACTGCTTTGGGTACAGATGGCTACGGACGCAGTGACACACGTAAGCAATTGCGCCATTTCTTCGAGGTGGATGCTAAATTCATCGCTCTAGCCGCTATAGAAGCACTAGTGCGACAAGGTGAGATGCCTAAATCAAAGCTCATCGACGCGATGAAGCGATATAACATCGACAGTGAGAAACAGGATCCAGCGACTCACTAATTAACTAAACGCTGCAAGCAAGTCTTGCAGCTCACCTGTTTGCTGAGGATAAATATGGCTGATGAGATTGAAATTAAAATTCCCGATATTGGTGGTGCAACTGACGTTGATGTCATTGAAATCATGGTAAGGCCGGGAGATGAAATAAAAAAAGACACTGCATTAATAACACTTGAATCAGATAAAGCAAGCATGGAGATTCCTTCACCACAAGCCGGTAAAGTAAGTCGTGTAAAGGTTAAAGTAGGGGACAAAGTTTCTGAAGGTGATGTTATTCTTACTTTAACTGTGGGTGGTCAAGGTGAGTCTCGAGAGCCTGTTGTTGCTGATTCAACTGAAAAGGAAACTGAGCAAAAGGTTGAAACACCTACCAAGGTTGAAAAGGTTAATATAGCCTCGCAAGATCTTGAGATTCGCGTACCTGATATTGGTGATGCCAAAGATGTTGACGTCATCGATGTGATGATCAGCGTTGGGCAAAGAGTTGAAAAAGATCAATCCCTTATTACCCTGGAAGGTGATAAAGCGACAATGGATATTCCTTCCCCAACTGCAGGCGTAGTCGAACAGGTCTCAGTTAAAGTCGGCGACAAAGTTTCGCAAGGCAGCCTTATTTTAATTTTAAACTCTGAAGAATCCGTTGAAGTTGAGTCTACTAAGCCAACTCAAGCAGGGGCTAAACCGAAAGAAGCAGAAAAAGAAGGGCAGCAAGAAAAAGCTACAGCTCGCCCTACCGAATCATTTGAGAGAACTACTAATGTTAGTGTTTCTGCTGGACCTGCAGTTCGTCGATTAGCGCGTGAATTTGGTGTGGATTTATCGGAAGTAAAAGGTACCGGACGTAAAGCCAGAATCACTAAAGAAGATGTTCAGCTTTATGTAAAAAACAAATTGAGCGAAAAACAAATGGGTGGTTTTTCGGTACCGAGCGCTCCCGTTGTTGATTTTAGCAAATTTGGTGAAATTGAGGTTAAACCATTAAATAAAATCAAGCGGCTAACTGGGGTGAATGTCCATCGCTCTTGGATAACAATTCCCCATGTTACTCAATTTGATGAAGCTGATATCACTGATTTAGAAGCGTTTAGAAAATCTGAGGCTGAAAACGCCAAACAAGCTGGTTATAAACTAACGATCCTTGCATTTGTAACGAAGGTTGTGGCAAAGGCCTTAGCTGTATATCCACAATTTAATGCTTCTTTAGATGCTGCGGGTGAAAATCTGATCTATAAACACTATTATCACATTGGTATAGCAGTTGAAACACCGAACGGTCTGGTTGTTCCTGTTATCAAGAATGTTGATCAATTATCAGTGAGTGAGATAGCAGTTGAGATGGCTCGATTAAGTGCAAAAGCTCGAGATAAAGGATTGATGCCGGCTGACATGAATGGCGGATGCTTTACGATATCAAGCTTGGGTGGAATTGGAGGCACAGCATTCACCCCGATTGTTAATAGCCCAGAAGTTGCCATACTGGGGCTTTCTCGTTCGAGCATAAAGCCTGTTTATGAAAAAGGTGAATTTAAGCCCCGTCTGATGTTACCGTTATCGCTTTCTTATGATCATCGAGTTATCGATGGAGCAGAGGCTGCTCGGTTTACGCGATTTATTAGTGAAGCGCTTAGCGATATACGACGGGTATTATTGTAAAGAGGATGAAATGACTGATTTAAATATAAAAACTCAAGTGGTTGTATTAGGTAGCGGTCCTGGTGGATATTCTGCTGCATTTCGTGCCGCAGATTTAGGTATGAAAGTCGTTTTAGTTGAGCGCTATGATACCTTGGGAGGGGTTTGCCTAAACGTGGGTTGTATTCCATCCAAGGCCTTGTTACACATCGCGAAAGTGATTGATGAAGCCCATGAAATGACAGAGCAAGGGGTCAGTTTTGGAAAACCCAAACTGGATAGTAAAAAAATTGTTGCCTGGAAAAATTCAGTGGTTAATAAACTGACAGGTGGTTTGAAGCTGCTTGCTAAACAACGAAAAGTAGAGGTTGTTACAGGTGTTGCCAAACTCTCAGGCACTCATCAGGTGACAATTCAAGGAAAAGACGGAAAAACGACTATTGATTTCGAAAACGCAATCATTGCGGTAGGCAGTGAATCAATTAATCTCCCCTTTATTCCCGAAGATCCACGCATTTTCAGTTCAACGGGTGCTTTAGAGTTAGCCGATATCAAAGGTAATTTGCTTGTTTTGGGTGGCGGAATCATAGGACTAGAGATGGCGACTGTTTACTCAGCCATGGGGGTTGAAGTGACTGTTGTTGAATTTATGGATCAATTGATTCCTGGAGCCGATACTGATTTAGTTAATGTTTTACAGAAGAGGATGGCGAAAAAAGGCGTCAAATTCTTGTTGAAGACAAAAGTAACCGCAATGGAAGCAAAAAAGGATGCCATCTACGTTTCTATGGAAGGTCAACATGCTACTGATAAGCCATTGAGCTTCCAGCAGGTGCTTGTCGCTGTTGGTAGAAAACCAAATGGTGGGACAATTGATGCAGATAAAGCCGGTATTAATGTGGATGAGCGTGGCTTTATTAAAGTAGATAAACAAATGCGGACTAACGTACCTCATATCTATGCAATTGGTGACGTAGCAAGTCAGCCCATGCTTGCACATAAAGCAATACCTGAAGGAAGGCTTGCAGCAGAAGTGATAGCGGGCAAAAAACATTATTTCGAACCTAAGTGTATTCCCAGCGTTGCTTATACTGATCCTGAAATTGCTTGGACAGGAGTTACAGAAAAAGAAGCAAAGGAGAAGGGAATTGAGTTTGAAAAAGCGGTTTTCCCATGGATAGCAAGTGGCCGGGCGCTAAGTGTTGGACGCGAAGAAGGCATGACTAAGCTATTATTTGATCCAAAATCTAAGCGTATTCTTGGAGCAGGAATTGTAGGCGTAAATGCTGGAGACTTGATTACTGAAGCATCTTTGGCTATTGAAATGGAATGTGATGTGGAAGACATTGCATTAACTGTTCACCCACATCCAACGCTTTCTGAACCAATCGGTTTGGCTGCAGAAATCTTTGAGGGTACGATCACAGACCTTTATATGCCAAAGAAGAAAAAGGAATAATTTTTTATTTGTGCGCTAATCTCTTAATAAAGACTAGCGCACAAGTTGTGCTCAACTGATATTTTGTTTGCTTTATCAATTGAAAAGTATGAAGGCTTTTTGTATGTCAAACATAATGTGTGACAAAATTGGAAGTTACTAGTTTACTGGTGCTAGGTTAAGCTGAGTCTTTAGTATTAAACAGGAGTCTTTTGAGCTTGATTTAGATAGAACAGTTTTGTGCATAGATGAGATTAATATGATGCCTAAAATACGCCCAATGCAGCAGAGTGATATTGAAAGTGTCTATAAAATTGAAAAATCATCACATCTTGCTCCATGGGGAGAAGATATCTTAAGTGATTGCGTATTGGTGGGCTATGATTGCCGTGTAATAGAGTTGCCTATAAATAACACCGAACAAATTGTTGGATATATTATATGCCGATATAGTTTTAATATTTGTCATATCCTTAATTTATGTATTTCTACCCCTTATCAAGGAAAAGGTTACGGACGATTGCTTCTAAAGTCGGTGCTCGATTCTCTCAAGGCTAATTCTGCAATAAGTTCAGTTGTACTAGAAGTTCGCCCTAGTAATACTGCCGCTATCGCATTATATGAAAAATTTGGTTTTCTACAAGATTCAATAAAAAAAGGCTATTATAACGATAGTCATGGGCTAGAAGATGCTATTTTATTGAAAAAATTATTGTAGAATTTTCAAACCACATCCAGGACCATTAATGAGTTGGTAAGTGCTGATTAGCACAATGGCTAATTTGTCCAAATTTTGCATTGTTCAGCAACCACTTTAGGATAGGAATTATGCTGCTTTAACAATTGCCTGAGCAAAACGACGTCATTGTTCTTATTACTTATCTCTTGGGCAATCTCCGAAATATAATCCATTGAATTTAATTGATTTGCATACGGTTCAATTTTTTTGATTGTCTCTAAAATTTCATCTTTAATTAGACGTCGTGTTGAAGCAAAGGGGTCAATGATCTGCCCATCAAAGCCATAGCGGCTTGCTTGAAAGCGATTATAGTTATAAACATAGTATAATTCACGTTCAATTTTATCTGGTTTTTCTTCTATTAAATGCAGAGATAAGGCTTGGAGGTAGGCGGCGATAGCTACTGCTTTTCTTAAAGTTAGCGGAGTATCACATACCCTTATTTCTACTGTTCCAAACTCCGGTTTAGGACGAATATCCCAATAAAAATCTTTCATTGATTCAACGATTCCTAGGCCTTTTAATTTATAAAAATAAGTCGAAAATTCTTTCCAGTTTGTTAGATACGGCATGACGCCACTTAATGGAAATGCATTAAAAACAGTTGAGCGGGATGAATAGAAGCCTGTGTCTATTCCCTGATAAAACGGAGACGAAGCACAGATAGCAATGAAATGAGGTACATAACGAGCTAGGGCATGGGTTAGATAAATTGCATCTTCACGATGGGCGCAACCGATGTGGATATGTTCACCAAAGACTGTTGAACGCTTGGATAAGTAGCGGTAATGCCGCGATAAATTTTTATAACGCTTAGTAGGAAATATCTTTTGCAATGACCATCGATGAAAAGGGTGGGTTCCACCACCGCAAAAAAGGACGTTCACACGACTAGCAAGATTTAATAGCTCAGCTTGTAGGATATATAACTCTTCCAGTAAATCATTCACTGAATGATGAATAGAAGAATTAATTTCAATCATTGATTGTGTTATTTCGGGTTTTATTTGTTTTTGGTAGGGGTGCTCCCTGATACTTCTGATAAGATCTTTTGATCTTGAGGCAAGAGCATAACTATGGGAGTCAATGATTTGTAGTTCCAATTCTATCCCCAGCGATACTGCGGATGAACGCCTAAACGCTAAGGTTCTCATAGTGAATGTCCGTGCCAATGTTCTTAGATGCCTAATCTAAGATTAGTTCATTTTTGCTAAAAACTCTTGGAGATGAGGTTTATCAGCCTCCGATTGTAAGTAATTACGTAAATTTTGAATGGATAGCTGGTAACCCTCTTGGTTTAGTAGTCCCCGCATAAGTTCAAAACGTAAGTAAACACAGTAAGTATTTAAAACATCAGTCTCACAATAGTTGCGGATACTTTTAAGATTACCTGAGCAAAATTGTTCCCAAACTTTTGCACCGCTCATACCCATTTTTCCAGGGAAGCCTAACATCGATGCTATTTCATCTAAAGGTGCAAAAGCTTTATTTTGATAGGCAGCTAAAATGTCCATGAGATCAAGATGGCGATAGTGGAAGCGATTTAAGTAGTTATTCCAGCGGAATGATTGGTGGTTATCGCCCGTTTCCCAATAAGTGGGGGCAGAGACACCGTGGAGAAGGGCTCGATAATGAAGGACAGGTAAATCAAAGCCACAGCCATTCCAGCTGACTAAAGTAGGTGCGTATTTATCAATACCAGAAAAAAATCGCTGAATAAGATCCTTTTCATCAGAATATTCATCCCCTAAAGACCATACTTTAAGATTGGGACCTTGGCTTAGCACCAAAGAAATAGCAACAATTTTTTGCAAATAGTGAGGTAAAAAATCATTCCCTGTTTTTACCCGTCTTAAAGCGAAAAGGGCATTTGCTGTTTCTTCGTCAGATAAACTATGAAGATCATATAAATTTCGCCCAGCTTCCACGTCAGGGATGGTTTCGATGTCAAAGACTAAAATACTCATTTTATAAGCCGGGCTTTTATTATCTTTAGGGAAATTATCATAGACAAACTCGTTTGTGAATTGGTTATATCAGTCAAGGTGGGGCAAAACCACCCACAAAATGGTTAAATTTAAGTCAAATCATAAAAAATAATGGCTATAAAAATAATTATCTACAAAAATATTTAATTTTGTTAGCTTTTTTGTTACTAATACGTCACTTCTTTTAAAGATGAATAACAATAAAAATGAATTTTAAGACGTTTTTGCTTATTGTATTTTCTTTTTTACTTACTTCCTGTGTGAGTAAGCCTCCATCGGATGTGAATAATATTTGCAGGATTTTTCACCAATACCCTCAATGGTATCGTGATGCCAAAGATGTTGAGCGACGATGGCGAATATCAATTCCGGTGCAAATGGCCATTATTCATCAGGAATCAAAATTTGATGGCCGGGCAAGACCCCCGCACACTAAACTTTTATGGGTTATTCCTTTTAAAAGGCCATCTACTGCTTATGGGTATACCCAGGCACTTCGAACGACTTGGCGTCAGTATAAAAAAGCCGAAGGCGGCGGAGGGATGTTTGCATCGCGCGACGTGTTTTCTGACGCAGTCGATTTCATCGGTTGGTATGCTAATCAAGCTAATCGCATTGCTCATATTCCAAGAAATGATCCGTACCGCTTGTATTTGGCATATCATGAAGGGATAGGAGGGTATCAGCGTAAAACATATTTAAAAAAACCCTGGCTAATTCAAGTTGCACGTAAGGTAAAAGCGCGATCTCAAATTTATCAGGCGCAATTAAATCAATGTAGAAGATAAAAGCCAATTAGGCTGTGGTGAGAACAAATATTTTTGCTTACCGAGGTTCAGAATGCGGTATAATAGTGTGTAAGGATTTTGAAAGATACTATAAACGGTAGAGAAGGATTAATTTAAGTAGGAGTTTATTGATGCGATTGATATTATTAGGTGGTCCTGGTGCAGGGAAAGGAACTCAGGCGCTTAAATTAATTGACTATTTTAATATACCGCAAATTTCTACAGGCGATATGCTTCGTTCTGCAATAGCAGCTGGGACTGAACTCGGTAAAAGTGCCAAAAAAATAATGGATGCGGGACAATTGGTTTCTGATGAAATTATTATTGCGTTGGTTAAAGAGCGCTTACAGCGACCTGATTGTCAAAGAGGTTTTCTATTTGATGGTTTTCCTCGCACTATTCCTCAAGCAGATGCGTTAAAAGAGGCTCATATCAAACTTGATCACGTAATTGAAATTGCAGTTCCAGATGAAGAAATTATAAGTCGTATTAGTGGGCGGAGAGTCCATGTTGCTTCTGGGCGTGTCTACCACCTTAAATTCAATCCACCTAAAAAAGATGGGGTGGACGATCTTACGGATGAACCACTAATACAACGCGATGATGACAAAGAAGAGACAATCAAACGCCGCTTAGACGTATATCATCAGCAAACAGAACCACTCGTTAATTACTACAAACATTGGGAACAAGAAGACAAAAATGCACCACGGTTTCATCGTGTAAACGGCATAGGTAGTGTTGACGCGATTTTTGATCGGATCTTGTCCTGCCTATCAACTTCAAGGAGCACTCATGTCGACTTACACTCTTGAATTTGGTCAATTTGATGAATTGCTCAAAAAGGACGAAATTGTTTTTATTGATTTTTGGGCAGAATGGTGTGCGCCGTGCAAACAATTTGGGATAGTCTATGAACGTGTTGCTGAGCAAAATCCTACAATAAAATTTGCTAAGGTGAACATTGAGAAAGAAGTAGAGTTTGCTGATCAACTGCAAATTCGTTCTATACCTCACTTGATGATTTTTAAGCAAGGCATCCTCATCTATTCAGAATCGGGTGCCATGCCAGAATCCATGTTGAAAGACTTAGTGCGACAAGCAATCGAAGTGGATGTAAGCGAGATACGTGCAGAAATAGATAAAAAGAACAAATAATCCATCTTATAAATACTCTGCCAAAAGCTGCTTCTCTTCCGAATTAAAATCCAAACCAAGCTTGGTGCGGCGCCAGAGGATATCATCGCAATTTTTAGCCCATTCTTCACGACATAAAAAATCGACTTCAATTTGATACAGTCCGTGATTAAAGTCTTGCCCTAAATCAGACATTTTGCTGCATCCTTCTAGAAGTAACTCAGTTCGGGTTCCATAACTTGCTAAATATCGTTCCTTGAGTGATTCATCGAGCCAAAAATATTTTTCACGCGCATGATGCACATATTCTTTATAAGACCAGTTATTTAGTGTTGAGCCTGGTAGAGGTTTAAATGCCGATTTCGAATCATTTAAATTAGGAAAAACAGAGTGAAGTTGGTTTACAGCATCTAAAGAGGCTTGTCTATAAGTCGTAATTTTACCTCCGTAAATAGTGACCACTGGAGCAGGGAATTCAGTGTAGCCGCAAATATAGTCACGGCTTAAGGAACTCAGTTTTTCACTATCTGAGGCAATAAGGGGACGCACTCCGCTCCACGTATTAATGATGTCATTTTTCACTAGGTGGCAATTGAAATAGCTATTCACAATTTTACATAAATAGTCAATTTCTTCGCTGGAAATAGTAACATCATCTAAAGAACCATTGAATGCAACATCAGTTGTACCGATCATTGTGTAACCGTGATAGGGGACAATGAAGACAATTCGTTGATCATCATTTTGTAACAGATAAGCATGATTGCCTTCATAGAGCTTATGTACAACTATGTGACTTCCTTTTACCAATGACATCTTTAGTTGATTAGGAATGTGAAGAATTTCGTTAATTGACTCAACCCAAGGACCTGCTGCGTTAATCACTGATTTCGCTTTAATGACTTGTTGCTGGCTTTTTTTAGGTTGGATAGCGAGATGCCAAAGTTTATTTGATACTCTTGCTTCTTTTAATTGGGTGTCTCTTAAAATGAGAGCCCCTTCATCCTTTGCTTGCAAAGCGTTGGCAATCGTTAAACGGGCGTCATCAGTTGCACAATCGTAAAATAAAAAGCCTTTATTGTATGAATCGATTAACGGGGAAAAATATGCCGCTTGTGTTATGCGACGAATCAATTTAGCGTGCGGAAGTTCGTTTTTGCGACTTAAATTATCATAAAAAAACAACCCTGTCCTTAATAACCAAGTTGGCCGCATATTACGTTGATAGGGTAAAACAAAAGAAAGCGGGGTAACAAGATGGGGAGCTAAGCTTAGGAGGAGTTGTCTTTCATTTAGCGCTTTTTTTACTAATGCGAAATCGTAATATTCTAAGTAACGTAATCCTCCATGAATGAGCTTGCTGCTTGAAGATGACGTTTTAGAGGCAAGATCATCTTTCTCAAGAAGAACGACGGAAAGCCCCCGTAGAGCAGCATCTGCTGCAGCACCGCAGCCATTGATACCTCCTCCGATAATTGCTACATCGAAAACTTGATCCATGTTCTTGTCTCCGCAAAAAGCGTATAAAATGGAATATCGGCTGCCTGTATAAATTATTAATGGCAGAGCTTCACCCCAAAACATATGGGTTTTAGGGGCAATCTCAACATTGTTAACCTAATTATAATAGGGAAATCGAACACAATGACATACCTTCTTGCTATTGATCAGGGAACAAGCAGTACGCGTGCTATGTTATATACTTCAACGGGAAAATTAGTGTTATCCAGGCAATATCCTCTTACCCAATATTACCCAAAACCAGGATGGGTCGAGCATGATCCTGAGGAAATCTGGAAAAAAACTTTACAGGCAATGAAGGATGTTCTTGAGCAAATCGATAAAAATAAAGTTTTAGCGTGTGGCATAACTAATCAACGGGAAACAACACTCATTTGGGATAAGCAAACTGGTCAATGCCTAGCCCCTGCTATTGTTTGGCAGGATAGACGTACTCATGATTTTTGCGAATCGCTCTCGGATGAAGCGGAAGGCATACAAAAGAAAACGGGTTTATTGCCCGATCCTTATTTTTCAGGGAGCAAATTGCATTGGTTATTAAAAAACATACCAGGTGCAAAAGAGCTTGCAGTCAAAAATCGACTTGCATTTGGCACAGTTGATTCTTTTTTAATCTGGCGATTAACCAAAAATAATGCTCACCTAACGGATATCACGAATGCTTCACGGACTTTATTATTTAATATTGTTGAGCAGGAATGGGACGAAGAGTTGTTAAAACTTTTTGCGGTACCCGATGCAATTTTACCTCGTGTTTATGCCTGTGATGCTGATTTCGGTTTAATTGATAATAAATATTTTGGAGTGAGCATCCCTATTACAGGAGTTGCTGGTGATCAGCAGGCCGCACTTATCGGACAACGGTGTCTAAGTGTCGGCATGATCAAAGCGACTTTTGGTACAGGGGGGTTTTTATTAATGAACACAGGCTGCGAACCAATCCTATCAAACCATAAGTTGCTAACTACAATCGCTTACCGCATGAAAGGGCAGACACATTATGGTTTAGAGGGTAGTCTATATCAAGCTGGAACTACAGTAAAATGGTTACGTGATGAGTTAAAACTGATTAAATCCGCATCAGACACCGAGGTTTTAGCTAAAAGTTTATCAGGAAATGACGGAGTTTATTTAGTACCCTCTTTTACTGGTTTGGGTGCGCCACATTGGATCACAACTCCTGGAGCGATGATTGTTGGCTTAGCGCGCACCAGTAATCGGGCCCATTTTGCTCGTGCAGCTTTGGAGAGTGTGTGTTACCAAACACGAGAAATCATTACCTGCATGCGAGAGAGTAGTGAAATGGACTTATTACTCTTACGGGTCGATGGGGGTATGGCAGCAAACTCATGGTTTTTGCAATTCTTATCCTCACAATGCAAATTAGCCGTACAAAAGCCACAAGATATTGAAACAACAGCACAAGGTGCAGCTTTAATTGCTGCTATTGGTTGTGGCCTCATTGGATCTTTAGATACTTTACAAGAGTCATGGATTTATGAGCAGGAATTTATTCCAGAAACGAATGAACAAGTTGAAGAGGATTTTTCGGGATGGAAGAGGGCCTTACGGATGGTGAAAGCGGGATAATGTTTATTCAATGCTCATATTATAAGGGTTTAAGTTCCTGCGAATTTGCATTTTGGAGTAAAGATGAATTTAGTTGAAGTAGATACATGAAAAATACAGGTGATAGTAGACAATGTAACCGATAGCCTTTCGAGTGTGCCCGCTAATGTGATCATGGAATGAATTATCTCGAACAACATGGGATGGATGAGTTATCAGGAGAATGTCTTTGTTGCGGAGCACATGGACTTTCTCTTCTATTAACCGCAACAAATGGAACGATGAAACATTCGATTCTGTTTGATGCGGGACCTGAAGGTGAAGTTCTGATGATGCACGATTGTTATTGGATAACATGTTCTATTTGAGTGGGAAATTCCTCGAGTAACTTGTTATGGAAAGGGATTTCCAGAACACGTTAAGCAACTCCCCAATCAAGAGTGGATTCCAGATCCTTTGATTATGGATGAACGTTTTCTTGCAGTGCACGTGCGTAACAAGGTTTGGTGGTTTTTTCTGCTTGTTCTCATGCCGGCATAATTAATGTCTTACATGAGGCTAAAAATTTATTTTCAAATACCTCTCTATGCAGTAATGGGCAGCTTTCATTTATCTGGCCGTTCGGTTGAAAAGATCTTTTACGATACCGTGCATGACATGCAGCAATTTGATCTTAAAATGATAATCCCTGACCATTGTACTGGCTGGCGAGCAGTGAATGCTTTAGGGAATACCTTTGGGGATAATATCGTAGTCCCATCTGCTGTCGGGCGTTTGTATCAGTTTAAATTATCGATTTTTGTGGTTCCCGCGGATAACCGCGGGAGGTTAATGAGAAGTTTTATGATACTTCAGGGATTTTACGAAGCTTATTGATTACAAAAATTATTGGACATCTCTTTGCTTCTCTCCAGTATAAAGCTGACGAGGCCTGCCGATTTTAGACTTTCCGGCGACCATCTCCATCCAATGAGACATCCATCCTACAGTTCTAGCTAAGGCAAAGATGACAGTGTACATATTCGTAGGGATGCCAATCGCGCTTAGCGTAATCCCAGAATAAAAATCGACATTAGGATAAAGTTTTTTCTCAACGAAATATTCATCCTCTAATGCAATTCGCTCAAGTTCCATTGCCAATTTAAATAAGGGAGCATCATGGGCGCCAACTGCTGTTAAGACATCATGGCAGGTTTTACGCATCACTTTTGCACGTGGATCATAGCTCTTATAAACCCGATGTCCAAAGCCCATTAAACGGAAAGGATCATCCTTATCCTTCGCACGCTTGATGTAGTGATTAATGTGTTTAACGTCGCCGATTTCTTTAAGCATATTCAAGCATGCTTCATTAGCACCGCCATGAGCAGGTCCCCATAATGCGCCAATACCTGCTGAGATGCACGCAAAAGGATTGGCACCAGTAGAACCGGCCAAACGAACAGTGGAGGTTGAAGCATTTTGTTCGTGATCAGCATGCAAAGTAAAAATAGTATCCATTGCGTTGACAATTACTGGATTTGGCGTCGTTTCTTCGGATGGCACACCAAACATCATATGCAGAAAATTTTCTGCATATGACATTTTATTTTGTGGATACATGTAGGGTTGCCCAATCGAATACTTATAACTCATTGCAGCAAGTGTAGGCATTTTGGCAATTAAGCGGATTGCCGAAATATAGCGATCTTGCTGATTACTTAAATCCATTGTCTCATGATAAAAAGCAGACAAAGCACCGACAATACCAACCATAATAGCCATAGGATGGGCATCACGGCGAAAGCCATTTAAGAAATTGTACATCTGCTGATGCACCATTGTATGGTTATTAATTAAGTTAACGAAGTCTTTCTTCTCTTTTTCACTAGGCAACTCGCCGTTAAGGAGAAGGTAGCTGACATCAAGAAAATCTTTTTTTTCGGCTAATTGCTCAATTGGATAACCTCTGTAAAGCAGTATGCCCTTATCCCCATCAATGAAAGTGATTTTAGATTCGCAAGACGCAGTGGAGACGAAACCCGGATCAAAAGTGAACATTCCTGCTTCACCCAACTTATTAATGTCGATAACATCGTTACCAAGTGTTGGGCTATAAATGGGGAGTTCTATTGGATCATGGCCGTCTATATTCAGTCGTGCAATTTTTTTTGTCATCGCGTCTCCTCTAATCATGAGCTTGACAGCTACTTTGCTTGCATTCAATGGGCAGAACTATATAAAAATGCCCTCTCGCAGTCAATTTATCTCTACGCCAGAAATCTTTGGTTAACTTTAGATAATTATGATCCAGTTTACTGACTTTTGATAGGAATCAGAAAAATAAAATTAGCGAACAAATAAATGGAGTGCGGATAAAACTAAATGAGGTAGGGATTTTGTAGTTCGGAGGTCAGAGAGGCTATCAATCTGATTCAATTAAATTGGCCGTTGTGGTATAATTTAAGATTGATTTTAATTATAAACATTGAATGAGGACGCCTCCCCACTATGGTTTATTTAGCCAAAGAAGTCATACCCGTTAATATCGAAGACGAACTAAAACAATCTTATTTAGATTATGCGATGAGCGTGATTGTTGGTCGTGCCTTACCCGATGTGCGCGATGGTTTAAAGCCGGTACACCGACGCGTTCTTTTTGCGATGAGTGAATTGGGTAATGATTGGAATAAACCTTATAAAAAATCTGCCCGGGTAGTGGGGGATGTCATCGGTAAATATCATCCACATGGTGATACGGCGGTCTACGATACAATTGTAAGGATGGCACAGCCGTTTTCGATGCGTTACATGTTAGTGGACGGCCAGGGTAACTTTGGTTCTGTTGATGGCGATCTTGCCGCGGCCATGCGTTATACCGAAATCAGAATGTCTAAGGTGGCTCACGCTTTACTTGCTGATTTGGATAAAGAAACGGTGGATTTTAGTCCAAACTATGATGAGACCGAGTTTGCTCCGGTTGTCCTGCCTTCCCGTATTCCCAATCTGCTAGTCAACGGCTCTTCAGGCATTGCAGTAGGAATGGCAACGAATATTCCGCCGCATAACATGACTGAAGTGATTGATGCTTGTATCGCATTAGTCGCTAATCCAGAGTTGTCTGTCGATGAGTTGATGGCATATGTACCTGGCCCTGATTTCCCAACAGCAGCCATTATTAACGGAAAAGCAGGAATAGTACAGGCTTATCGTACAGGCCGCGGTCGCATTTTAGTTCGTGCAAGAACAGAGATTGAAACAGATAGTCAATCAGGGCGTCAAGCCATCATTATCACTGAACTCCCTTATCAAGTTAACAAGGCTCGATTGGTAGAAAAAATTGCCGAGCTTGTGCGCGAAAAACGTATTGAAGGTATTTCTGGGTTGCGTGATGAATCAGATAAGCAAGGGATGCGTGTTGTGATCGAGCTTAAACGAGGGGAAGTTGCCGAGGTTATTCTTAATAACCTTTATGCTCATACCCAGATGCAAAATGTATTTGGCATCAATATGGTTGCCTTAGTCGATGGACAGCCCCGTACGCTTAACTTGAAAGAGGTTCTTGATTATTTTATTAAGCATCGGCGTGAAGTTGTTACCCGACGCACTATTTTTGAATTAAAGAAAGCACGTAACCGTGCTCACTTATTGGAAGGGCTTGGAGTTGCTCTTGCTAATATTGATGAGATGATTGACCTCATTAAAAAATCACCCACGCCTCAAGATGCTAAAGAAGCTCTCTTAGCGCGCTTATGGCAGCCCGGACTAGTCAGAAACATGCTGAAAAATGCAGGAAGCGATGCTTGTCGTCCCGATGATTTGTCGAGCGAATATGGACTAACTGACGCAGGCTACCGACTATCGCCAGATCAAGCACAAGCTATTCTTGAGTTGAGGCTTCATCGCTTAACCGCACTTGAGCAGGATAAAATCATTTCAGAATTCGAGGAATTGTTAGGGATTATTAAAGAATTGCTTGAGATACTTGCGTCGCCAGAGCGATTGATGCAGGTTATTCGAGATGAAATGCTTGAGGTTAGAGCTCAGTTCGGCGATTCGCGCCGCACGGAGATTATTGCTTCACAGGAAGATTTAACTATCGAAGATTTAATTACCGAAGAAGATGTTGTTGTTACCTTATCGCATCAAGGTTACGTCAAATACCAGCCTCTTTCAGCGTATCAAGCCCAGCGGCGTGGGGGTAAGGGCAAATCGGCAACTAATGTAAAAGATGAAGATTTTGTTGAACGATTAATTATCGCAAACACGCACGATACGTTGCTGTGTTTTTCCAATTTTGGCAAATTATACTGGCTTAAAGCTTACCAACTTCCATTGGCAAGCCGAATTTCACGAGGTAAACCAATCGTTAATATTCTTCCCCTTGCAGAAAATGAAGCTATCAATGCGATGTTACCTGTCCGAGAATATCAAGAAGGCTTTTTTGTCTTCATGGCAACAAAACACGGTACAGTCAAAAAAGTGCCACTTGAAGCGTTTAGTCGTCCGCGCTCTAGTGGAATAATTGCCATCGATCTCGATGAGGATGACCGATTAGTTGGTGTGGACATCACCGACGGAACAAAAGACATCATGCTGTTCACTGATGCTGGTAAAGTAATCCGTTTTGATGAGAGCCTTGTTCGGCCAATGGGAAGGACCGCAAGGGGAGTACGAGGCATTCGCTTAGGTGAAGATCAATCAGTAATTTCGCTTGTAGTCGCCAAGCCCCAAGGCACTATTTTAACCGCAACCGAAAATGGTTATGGTAAGCGCACTAATATAGAAGAGTACAGAGTATCAGGACGTGGTGGTCAAGGGGTTATTTCTATCCAAGTCAATGAGCGTAATGGAAAAGTGGTTCGTGCGCTCCAAGTTGATGATAATGATGAAGCAATGCTTATTACCGACAGAGGTACTTTAGTCCGTTTCAAAGTTGATGAAATATCCATTATTGGCCGCAATACCCAAGGTGTCCGCCTTATTAATGTAAATCAAGGCGAATACGTTGTAGGAATGCAACGCATAGAAGAGATTAGCGGGTCTCATGATGAAAATGATGATGAGATAGAAATAGAAGAAGACAACGATGAGTAGAGGTTATAATTTTGGCGCAGGCCCAGCAATGTTGCCTGAGTCAATTTTAAAAGAAGTGCAAGAAGAGTTATTGGATTGGCACAATCTCGGTATGTCAGTGATGGAAATCGGTCATCGAACTCCGGAGTTCACTGCTTTGATGGAGCAAACTGAGCATGAGTTGAGGGCTCTATTGATGATCCCTGACAGCTATCACGTGCTTTTTTTAAGTGGTGCTGCTCGTACCCAGTTTGGTATGATTCCGTTGAATTTTCTTGCACCGACCGAACAGGCCGGGTATCTCGTCACTGGACTTTGGTCTTACATGGCCTATCAAGAAGCTTGTCGATTAAGGCAGGCTTATTGTGTTGCAACTGGGGAAAAAAACGGATTTATAAGTATTCCTGCATTAGATGAGTGGCAATTGAGAGAAGATACAAGATACTTATACTTCACACCCAACGAAACGGTTAACGGAGTACGGTTCAGGGAAATACCAAAAATTCATGATACTCCGCTCGTTGCAGATATGACATCTTGTTTATTAAGCGAACCAATCAATGTTGAAGATTATGGTTTAATTTTTGCGGGCGCACAAAAAAACATTGCTATCGCCGGTCTAACCATCATTATTGTCAGCGATGAATTCCTAGGCACAATCAAAAATACCGAACTTCCAACCATGCTCGATTACCGTACTTTTAGTTCTACGAAGTCAGCTTATGCAACCCCCCCAACTTTTAACTGTTATTTAGCCCATAAAATGTTTCAATGGATAAAAAAACAAGGAGGAGTCGAGGCGCTTTATAGAGTGAATTGCCAAAAAGCATCAAAACTATATGACTACATTGATTCGTCGCATTTTTATAAATGCACAATTGCCAAAGAAGCGCGCTCCTTAGTGAATGTTTGCTTTACGCTTAAAGATCCGAAACTCGAAAATACATTCATTGAGAGCGCTAAATCGCGAGGTTTATTGGCATTAAAAGGCCATCGTTCAGTGGGTGGGTTGCGTGCAAGCCTATACAATGCAATGCCTATAGAAGGGGTTGATCGTTTAATCGAGTTCATGGATGATTTTACTAAGGAATATAAATAATGCTCAATTTTGTAAGCAGTCCGGTAAAGGCCATTCGCGGTGAGATAACGGTTCCCGGAGATAAATCAATATCGCATAGGGCGATTATTTTGGGCTCGATTGCAAAAGGCACGACAACTATAAGCGGTTTTCTGGAAGGTGAAGATTGTCTCGCAACACTAAGGGCTTTTACGGCTATGGGTGTGAAGATTGAAAGACAAGCAAATCAACGTGTCGTGATTCATGGAGTCGGCAAACATGGTTTGAATGAGCCTAAAGAGGTGATCGATTGTGGTAATTCTGGTACCAGTATGCGGCTACTCGCGGGACTCCTTGCAGCTCAACCGTTCGACAGTGAGCTGAATGGCGATGCAAGTCTACAGAAGCGGCCGATGGAACGAGTGAGCCGTCCTCTGATGCAAATGGGCGCTGAAATCACAACCACAGAAGGCCGTCCTCCTCTGCATATTCGTGGCGGCCACGTTCTGCATGGCATTACTTATGAAATGCCAGAAGCAAGTGCACAAGTTAAATCCTGCTTATTGCTTGCTGGAATGTATGCCCAGGGAGAAACTAGGGTTATAGAGCCCGGATTTACTCGTGATCATACCGAAAGAATGCTAACAACATTCTCTTACCCGATTCAAAAGGCGGAGAATACGATTATTATTAACTCCGAAAGCGAATGTTTGGGTACTGATATTACTGTTCCTGGGGATATATCATCAGCTGCTTTTTTTATTGTAGCTGCAACGCTGATACCAGGATCAGAACTATTGATTAGAAATGTAGGTATTAATCCTACACGAACAGGCATAATTCAAATTTTAACCCGCATGGGAGCAAATATTACCCTTCGCAACAAACGCCTCTGTGGAGAAGAATTGGTTGCTGATCTTGTCGTTAAATCCGCAACCCTTGAGGGGATCGATATACCAACTGCCCTTGTTCCATTGGCTATTGACGAATTTCCAGTCATTTTCATTGCGGCGGCATGTGCAAAAGGACAAACTCTTTTACATGGTGCGAAAGAATTACGCTGCAAGGAGAGTGATCGTATTGGTGCAATGGTTGCTGGATTGCAGCAATTAGGCATTGAATCCCAAGCATTTGAAGATGGGTTATATATTAATGGTGGGAAATTGAATGGTGGCGAGGTAAATAGCTATCACGATCATCGCATTGCTATGGCTTTTGCTATAGCAGGTGCTGTAGCTAAGAGTCCAGTTACTATAAAAGATTGTGTTAATGTCGCAACTTCATTTCCAACATTTGTTGATACAGCCAATAAGATTAAATTGGCGATAAAGGAAATAAACAATGAAGTCTGATAGAAATGTTCCTGTGATCACAATTGATGGTCCAAGCGGAACTGGAAAGGGAACGATCTGTCATATGCTTGCAAATCATTTAGATTGGCATGTGCTTGATAGTGGAAGTTTGTATCGTGTTCTTGCCTTTGCAGCAAGAAATAAAGGAATTGATTTTAAGGATACTCCTGCTATGGTGGAGCTTGCCCATGGTTTGAATTTACGTTTTGATACAAATCCACATCATAAAAGTCAGGTTATTCTTGATAATAAAGATGTCTTTGATAATTTAAGAACAGAGCAATGTGGGCAAGATGCATCTAAAATAGCTGTTGTTCCTGAAATAAGGGAAGCATTGCTTGCACGTCAACGTGCTTTTGCGAAACCGCCTGGACTGGTAACAGATGGTCGAGATATGGGCACTGTGATTTTTCCTGATGCTGTGCTTAAGGTTTATTTATACGCTACACCTGAAGAAAGAGCATCAAGACGATATTTTCAGTTGAAAGAAAAGGGAATTGATGTTAGCCTCGCCGAAGTTGTTGATGAATTGGCTAAACGTGACGCAAGAGATACTGAGCGATTACATGCGCCTTTAAAACCTGCAGAGGATGCGGTTTTGATTGATACAACTGGATTATCTATTGTACAGGTGTTCGATCATGTATTAAAATTAGTGGATGAACACTTGTTTCGTAGTTAAGAAGGATTGGACATCACTTCCCTAGAACAAGCTTCAGCATTAATGTGAAAATATGCCATAAGCGTATTTAAAGCAATTAGTGCATTGAGGCTATTTTGTTATAGTGGGAATGAATCGATCTTCTTAGAGCCATACCTTCATAAGGTGGGTGTTTATTGGGGGGGAAAATAAGTTGGATCTTGTTTTTCCATAATTTTACTAAAGAGTTTATTAATATGTCTGAAAGTTTCAAAGAATTATTTGAGCAAAGTATCGCTGGCGCGCAGTTCTATCCAGGTGCAATTATCACGGCAAAGGTGATTGGGATAGATGAGGATTATGTTACCCTGAATGCTGGCCTAAAGTCCGAAGGTATCGTCGCTGTTGAGGAGTTCCAGGACAAAAATGGCGAACTAGAAGTGCATGTGGGTGACACAGTCGAGGTTGCTCTCGATTCTGTAGAAGATGGCTATGGCGAAACATTGCTATCCAGGGAAAAAGCTAAGCGTCAAGAAGCATGGCGTAAATTGTCTAAATGTCACGAAAATAATGAGACAGTAACCGGCTTAATTTCTGGTAAAGTCAAAGGCGGCTTCACAGTGGAAATCGGCTCTATCCGCGCATTCTTGCCTGGTTCTTTAGTGGACGTCAGGCCAGTGCGTGATCCATCTTACCTAGAAGGTAAAGAGCTTGAATTTAAAGTTATTAAAATGGATTTGAAACGAAACAACATCGTTGTTTCCCGCCGTGCAGTAGTCGAAGAAGAGAGCAGTGCCGATCGACAAGCTTTACTTGAGTCCTTACATGATGGCCAAGTGCTTCACGGTATTGTTAAAAACCTTACCGACTATGGTGCATTTATTGATTTAGGCGGTATTGACGGTTTGCTCCATATTACTGATATTTCTTGGAAACGAGTTAAACACCCAAGTGAAGTACTGACTGTTGGTCAAGATGTTAAGGTTAAAGTACTAAGCTTTGATAGCGAACGCAATCGTGTTTCTTTAGGCATGAAACAACTCGGCAATGATCCTTGGGTAGATTTAGTCGAGCGTTATCCGGTTGGTAAAAAACTACAAGGTAAGGTTACCAATATTACTGATTATGGTTGCTTTGTTGAAATTGAGGAAGGTGTAGAAGGCCTAGTTCACATGTCTGAAATGGATTGGACCAACAAAAACGTGCATCCAAGCAAGGTCGTATCAATGGGGGATGTCGTTGATGTGATGGTTCTTGAAATTGATGAAGAACGTCGCCGTATTTCCCTTGGAATGAAACAATGCGTAGGTAATCCTTGGCATCAATTCGCTCAAACACACAGCAAAGGTCAAAAAGTACATGGAAAAATCCGCTCTATCACTGATTTCGGAATTTTCATTGGCCTAGATGGTGATATTGATGGTTTGGTTCACTTGTCAGATATTTCTTGGAATGTTCCTGGTGAAGAAGCTGTTAAGCAATTTAAGAAAGGTCAAGAGTTGGAAGCAGTTATTCTCGCCATTGACCCAGAGCGTGAGCGTATTTCTTTAGGCTTGAAGCAACTCGAAGGAGACGCATTTACAAGCTATGTTGAAGAGCATGCAAAAGGTTCTGTAGTTAAAGGTAAAGTGACTGCAGTTGATGCCAAGACAGTGACTGTTGAACTAGCCTCTGATGTCATTGGCACAATTCGTGCGGGCGAACTCTCTGAGGATCGCGTTGATGATGCTTCAACTCTCTTTAAAGAAGGTGATGAGGTTGAGGCGAAAATTATCAATGTGGATAAGAAAAATCGCACCATATCCCTTTCTATTAAAGCAAAAGATGCTCAAGACCAAGCTGAGGCGATTAAAAAATATTCGCGCAGTGGTGAAGTCGCTTCCACAACCTTGGGTGATCTATTGAAAGAAAAAATGGCAAGTAAAGAAGGTGAGTAACCACTTCAGCCAAGATGAAAAGCGTAGGAAACTACGCTTTTTTTTTCGTTTCAATTATTCCTGAACTTATGCTTTCAGAGGTGAAATAATGCGCCTATTTATGATGTTAATTTATTTAATTCTAATCGTACTGGGTGTAAGCTTTGCTGCCTTGAATGCTTCTTCGGTGCAAGTTAATTTTTATTTTAAGACAGTTAGCATGCCTGTGTCTGTATTAATGATCATAATGCTTGGTGTCGGACTATTATTAGGCTTTTTGTTTTTTCTATATCGTTATTGGCGGCTCAAAGTCGATTATTTAAAAATTAGAAACCAATTGCGAATGACTGAAAAAGAAATTAAAAACTTAAGGTCGATACCTCTTAAGGATCAACATTAACATAATTGACCTATATGGATTGAAAATTTATTATCTGTCTGTTTGATATTCGAAGCGAACGCTTTAGGCTTCTTGTAGTCAGTAAGCTTAGAGGTAGGAGTTGCAACTCGGATTCTAAAGATTGAATCCTAGGCTACAGTTGCTTCACATGCCTTGTCTAGGTATGCGAATCCTCACTGAGTGAAGATCTTGGTATTTATGGGATCCTTATGGACTGAGGAGACAAAAGTATGGTTTCGATAGCCCTGTGGTGAGATTTCGGTGCAAGGCTTTGCGTTTCCACTGTCTGTAAGATCCAGGCGTAGACAGGAATCAAAAGAAATATTAAAGATGGAGAGCTTTAATGATCGATTTATGGCCATTACTGTTACCTGCTGCCGCTTGGTCTGGTTGGTGGGTAGCAAGCCGTAACTATTTAGATAAACAGAAGAAATTTGATAATCGTTTATCTCGTGAATATGTTGTTGGCCTAAATTATCTTCTAAACGAACAACCTGACAAGGCAGTTGACGTATTTATAAAGTTGTTAGAAGTCGATAGCGATACTGTTGAAACTCATCTTGCGCTAGGGTCTTTATTCCGCCGTCGTGGGGAAGTAGACCGAGCTATAAGGATTCACCAAAATTTGATTGCTAGGCCCCAGTTAAGTCTGAGGGAACGAAAGGAAGCTTTAATGGCTCTGGGTCAAGACTACATGAGCGCAGGTGTATTTGATAGGGCTGAGCGTATCTTTTTAGAGGTAGTTGAACTTGGCGGCAGTAGTGAAACTTGCAGTCTGCAAGGTTTGCTTGCAATTTATCAACAAGAAAAAGCTTGGGAAAAAGCGTTAGAGGTATTGAAAAAGTTAGAACTATCAGCTGGGCAGAGCATGCATACTCAAGCAGCACACTATTATTGTGAAATTGCCAGTCATGCTTTAAAAAATAATGCTCTCGATAAAGCGCAAAATGCGACTAAGCAGGCGTTGCAGATTGATAAAATGTCAGTACGTGCTAGCCTTATGCAGGCGACACTTGATATGCAACATGGGCGATACAAGCAAGCCATCCGCTCATTAAAACGCGTACCACAACAAGATCCTGAATTTCTTAGCGAAATTATTGAACCCTTGGTGAAGTGTTATCGAGAGCTCGATGAGATGCAGGAATGTGTTGAGTACTTACAGCAAACTTTGGTTGAACATCCGAGGGCATCAACCATTTTTGTGATCGCCGAATTTTTACGACGCGAAAAAAGCATGGATCTAGCAATTGATTTTGTATCAGAAAAATTGAGTACCCATCCATCAATTAGAGGATTAAATCGTCTTATTTTTTGGCATCTTGAAACGGCTCATGGCAAAGTGAAAGATAAATTACAGATGTTGTATGACATTACTAGCAAGTTTCTGGATAATAAACCGATTTATCGATGCGGGCACTGTGGTTTTGGAGGTAAACATTTGCATTGGCATTGCCCAAGTTGTAAACAGTGGGGTAGAATGAAGCCTGTTCATGGATTGGAAGGGGACTAGATTGCGGCTGTTAAGTTAAACGAAGTGCCATTCTCGCGAAGGCAGGAATCTACCGGGCTCGACTAAGAGATTGATCTAAACCTTCATAGACGATGATTTTATGCATAGATGAGCTTAACTTAGTAGCAGTGGGGAATTAGGTTACTGGTAGAATCAAACTATTACTACGGCTTTAGGCCTTTATTCGTTATGTTGAGAAAATTATGCAATTTATTGATCTTAAAAAACAATATAAGTTAATTGAACAAGATATTTTACGCAGCATTCAAACAGTATTAGAACATGGCCAATATATTATGGGGCCTGAAATAAGCAAACTTGAACAACAACTTGCTGAATTCTTAGGTGTAAAGCATGTGATTGTGAATTCAAGTGGGACTGACGCATTATTAATGGCTCTTTTAGCGCTAGATATCCAACCTGGTGATGAGGTTATTACAAGTCCTTTTAGTTTTTTTGCCTCAGCTGAGGTGATTGCGCTGTGTCAAGCTAAGCCTGTCTTTGTCGACATTGATCCTGTTACGTATAATATTGATCCTGCAAAAATTGAGGCTAAAATCTCTGCCAGGACAAAAGCCATCATGCCAGTAAGCCTTTATGGCCAATGTGCGGATATGGAGCCTATCAATCGTATTGCCCAAAAATATGGTTTACCGGTTATAGAAGATGCAGCTCAAAGTTTTGGTGCTACCTATCATGGTGTTTATTCAGGTGCGCTGTCCACAATTGGTTGTACTAGCTTTTTCCCCTCGAAACCCTTAGGTGGATATGGAGATTCTGGAGCCTGTTTTACAAATGATGATGTTCTGGCAGAAAAATTGTTCGAAATCCGCAATCATGGACAAAATGTGCGCTATTGCCATAGCCGTATAGGAATTAATGGTCGTATGGATACAATTCAAGCAGCCATTTTGCTTGAGAAACTAAAATTGTTTCCTGATGAAATTGTTATGCGTCAAAGAGTTGCGCAGCGATACGAGGAGTTACTCTCTCCCTTCGTAAAGACACCAACGATCATGCCAGGCAACGTCAGTGTTTATGCGCAGTACACCATTGAAGTTCCAAACCGCGATAATTTTCAAAAAAATATGCAAGTGTTAGGTATTCCCACTGCAATTCATTATCCTGTGGCGATGCACCAACAGCAAGCACTTAAGTATATCGGTTATCAAATTGGTGATTTCCCTTGCGCAGAAAAAGCGAGTAAGCATGTAGTGAGCCTACCCATGCACCCATATATGACTTTGGAAGATCAACAAACGGTAGCGAATGCTGTACAAAAATCGCTTTCTAACGAGTTGGTGGAGGCTTAAGTTGAGTTTAAAGCTTATTGTAGCGCTTGATTTTGATAATCAAAATGATGCGTTCGCTTTAGTTGATAAATTAAATCCGGATCAATGTGCGTTAAAAATTGGTAATGAAATGTTCACTTTGTTTGGCACCGATTTTGTTCGCAATTTGATAAAGAAAGGTTTTAAGATTTTCCTTGATTTAAAATTTCATGATATTCCCAATACTGTAGCGCAAGCTTGTAAAGCTTGCGCTGAGCTAGAAGTATGGATGATTAATGTTCATGCTTCGGGTGGTTTGAGGATGATGCAAGCCGCAAAAAATGCAATCGAACCTTATGGCGCTAGTCGACCATTATTAATCGCTGTAACCGTTTTAACCAGTTTTGGAGCGGAGGATTTACCGGAAATCGGATTAAGCTCCTCTGTTGAGGCGCAAGTAGATAGGCTGGCAAAATTAGCCCATGATGCAGAATTGGATGGTGTTGTTTGTTCTGCTTATGAAGTCCCCATGATAAAAAAATCCTATGGCTATTCTTTTCTTACGGTTACACCAGGGATTAGGCTTCCGGGTGATGAAGTGAACGATCAAACACGAGTGATGACGCCTGTTAAAGCTTTAGAATTAGGTAGTGATTTTTTAGTAGTTGGGCGCTCTATCACCGCAGCGCCTAATCCAGAAAAAATTGTGCAAGACTTACTATTGAATTTGCACTAAATGAGCCTCGGACAATGAAAGGGAATTATCTACAGTCCCAATCAAATGGGCCAGAAGAGTTAGCTCGATATTACCTGCAGACCATGGGGATTGAGACCTGGGTAATGCGCAAACCTAGCCCATCTTGTGAAAATCATCTTAGAATACTAGCTCAAGAAGTTGCTGGTTGCAGTCGTTGCCCTCTGCATAAAACCCGTACGCAAACGGTCTTCTCTCGCGGCAATCCAAAAGCAAAGCTAATGATCATTGGGGAAGCCCCTGGATTTTATGAAGATCAACAAGGTTTGCCCTTTGTAGGTAAAGCAGGCAACTTATTAAATCAAATGCTACAAAGTGTCGGGATGAATGAAAATGATGTTTACATTGCGAATGTTTTGAAGTGTAGACCACCGAATAATCGTGATCCTGCTATCGAAGAAATTGAACAATGCAGTTCTTACCTTGCCCAACAGATCGATTATATATCGCCTACACTAATTCTTGCGTTAGGACGATTTGCGGGGCAGTTCTTGTTAAAAAAACAACTACCTTTAAATAAGCTCCGAAAGGCGCTTCATCGGTATAATGGCATTCCTTTCATGGTAAGCTATCATCCAGCTTACTTATTACGCAATCCAATCGACAAAAGAAAGGCTTTTGAGGATTTAACAAAGCTCAAACAAATTTTAATGGAAGAAAATGTTTAAAAATAATGGGTTAACCCTTATTGAAATGCTAGTGAGTTTGATGATAATCAGTCTATCATTTGCTCTATGTTTGCCCTTAGGCTTTTCAGTATTTGAGAATAATAAATTACAAGTTCTTGAACGCGAAATAAGCACTGCTGTTCGTTACACGAGAAATATGGCACTGCTGCACCACATACCCCTTATTCTCACACCTTTGCCAAATTCAGTGGATTGGTCTGAGGGAATGATACTGTTTGTCGATAATAAGAACCATCATTACACCGAACAAGACAAAATTATTCACCAATGGGCTTGGCTAAAAAAAGGAATTAAGGTTAGTTGGGAAGGTTTTTATTCTAAAAAATACTTATTATTTGCTTCAGAATTAAACCATTCAGCAAGTAGCGGCCACTTTACTCTACAAAACAGTGAGGGGGAAATAGTAAAATTAGTTATTAATCGTTTGGGGCGAATTGTTAACCAGAATTAATCATAGGAAATGTTAACATGTTAAAACTTTTTGCAGTTTTATTGGGTGGCCGAGCAGAAGGGTGCAATACTGAATTGCATGATGTTGTGTTTGTCGTTGGAGCCTCGCTAGAAGAAACTTACCCAAAACTGGTAAATAAATGGTTTGGTGTTCATAAAAGGCTGCATATTGATGCGGTGATTGAACTCAAATACATAGATGGTCACGAAATACTCATTGATAAGAAAAGCCCTAGTTCCTCAAAGATAAATAAAACGCTTTTCTTTGTGAATTTTGGAGGTTATAAACCAAATTATTTTGGCGAATTGCATGAAGTTAAATTTTATGTCGAATCGACTAAAACTGCGGCTCTTGCTAGGGCAAAGCAAGATCTAGGGTTATCCTTACTTGAATCTCATTGTGATGACAATATTCCAATTGATGATATCATGGAGGTTGAGGTTTCGGATAACTATTTTGTTTATTTGCAACCTAGCGAAACTCCTTCCGAAATTAAGATTACTCCAGGTTATTTCCGGTTGGATACTCCGGAGATTATTGAAAAAGCAAGAAATAAAGGCATGACTGTATAATTAGCCATTCTTCATCTAGTATTTAATTATAGGTATTAGGTAAAACCTATTTATGGATGGATCCTATTTAGGAATTGGCTATGAAAGCAATTTATTATGCCAAATTTGCGTGCGCAATGTCTCTTGCTATTGTCTCGCTTGCTTACGACTATAGTGATAATGATGTTGCTAGTTGGGCGCAGCAAACCCTAATGGCAACACTTTCAGCTAGTTATCTTGAGAAGCCTTCTGATATTGAGGCTTTACGTATAAATTATACTCAGGCCGCGTGGGATCCTATGGTTAATTTTTTTCATGAAAAACTGAATTTAATTTATTCCGAACACCTTACATTGCACCCAATGCCATTAACTAGCCCAGTAATAGTAGCCTCTGGCAACTTTGCTGGTTTTCAAGGTTGGAGAGTAGAACAAGCTTTCAATGTTCCTGAGTTCCGGATCAATATCCAGTTTTCCCTTTTGATTCTCAATGCAAAAGCGGATAAGGAGCCTCCGTTTGTTATTCAAAGCCTTAGTATGCGGGTAGAACATTACTAAGTTGACTAAATTATAATTGGCCGAAATAGGTATTGTATAAATTTAAAAATGTTGAATCTTTTTCCATTTGTTGTAATTGTTGATTGATGCGTTGGATTAAAGGCGCATTTGCAGGTAATGCAATCATTGCCAAACCTTCTCCTAATGTATTGGCGGGATCTAAAGCCACTAACTCCCCGTTACTATTACGTGCCCAATATGACGCAGCTGATTTATGGATGTAAGCACCTGCAATATCGCCACCATTTAAAGAAGTGATTAAATCTTCTATATCATCAAACTGTATAATCTCAAATAATCCGTTAAAATTAGTGATTAAATAATTATAAAATGTATCAGCATTATCTTCTTTCCCTCGAATCACCCCTACCTTTTTCCCCTTTAAATCTTGAATGGATTTGATATTGCCGTTTGAAACTAAGAATTGCCCTTTGCTAACCAAGTAAGGTAGGCTATAGGTATACTTTGAAGATTCATTTGATGAAATAGAAATAAGACCGATAGCTATGTCAATTTTCCCGTTATCTAACGCAGGATATAATTGATTCGAGTCCATTGGCACGAGGATGCACGTCTCGTGTAACCGCTGACAAATTTTTTGGATCAGGTCGTTGTCAAATCCGCCGCCGCCAGAATTTGCGAAAGGAGGGTAGAAAAGAAGGGTACCCACTCGGATGTTGGCATAAAGTGGGGAGGCATTAAAGAAAATACATAAAAGCAAGATTAACAAGCGAAGAATAAGCTTCATTTCTAGTAGGCCTTTACTATAATTCCTTGTAATTAATTGTAGACATTGATTTGATAATTAGTCTAAACAAAGAATGTTATAAGATTGTTTCTAATTAGTACTTTTGCAAAGACAGATGTATACTAATCCAGCTTAAATCAGTTTTTTTATTTTAAATTATGTCTATTGATATTGCGCATTTATTGCAAGCCCACCATAACCCGCCTGACAATCTATTACCTTGGCTGACTCATCAGGCATCATTAACTGATAAACTGCAGGCTTTGAGCGGGGATGCTGAACTCGTGGTGCTTAAGCAATATTGGACAGCCCCGAATTGGTGGGATAAACATACCTTGGGAATATCCGAAAAACCGATTTTGCACAGGGAAATACTAATGTCTTCTCATCAAATACCTTGTTGGTATGCTCGCACTATTGTTCCTGAGCACACCTACCAAGCAAGTCATCGTTTTTTTAACCGGTTAACCCAAGAGTCTTTAGGTGTAATCATTTTTAATGAACCCAGAATTAAACGTGTCCAGTTGGTAAACTACCAAATTACTTCGCAATGCATAGAGTATCATTGGCTTAACCCTTTTTTAGTGCTAAAGAAGGAAGAGCAATTTTGGGCAAGATTATCTATTTTTAATACTGATGTCATGTTTAATTTCTATCTAATAGAAATTCTACTTCCAGGGCTTATGAGGGTAAGTGCGTGAATTGGGTTGGTTTTCTTAAGTTAATGCGGCTTCATAAACCGGTAGGTATTTTACTTTTATGGTGGCCAACAGCTTGGGCTTTATGGATTGCCTATGAGGGTAAGCCGGCTCCTTTCGTTACTCTTCTTTTTTTTCTTGGAACAATTTTAATGCGTTCGGCTGGATGTGTAATAAATGATATAGCCGATCGTCATGTTGATGCACATGTAAAACGCACTCAGTCACGCCCTTTGGTTTCAGGAGAGATAGGATTGATTGAAGCACTTATCTTGCTTGTTTTTCTTTTATTTTGTGCATTTCTAGTGCTCATCCAACTTCCTAAAGTGTGTTTTTATTATGCTCTTGCAGCAGTTTTTGTAACTATTTTATATCCATTTTGTAAGCGATTCATTCAAGGACCTCAATTTGTTTTAGGGGTCGCTTTTTCAATGGGGATTCCCATGGTTTTCGCGGTTGTAGATGTACCTAATAGTGCCATGCTGTATTTATTGTCGATTAATTTTTTATGGATAATCGCGTATGATACCCAATATGCCATGGTCGATCGTGATGATGATTTGCGCATAGGAGTTAAATCCACGGCAATTTTATTCGCTCATTATGACAAAATAATCATCGGTATTTTCCAATTCTTACTTCATATTCTTTGGTTGGGGCTTGCATTTCAACTTGATTTTTCATTCTTTTTTTATAGTTGCTGGGCTATTGGAGCCGGTATTTTAATATACCAGCAAAAATTAATTGCTAAACGGCAGAGAGAAGAATGCTTCCATGCTTTCCTTTCAAATAACTGGTATGGTCTCATTATGTGGCTGGGGGTACTACTAGCAACTCGATCCTGAAGGAAATGAGGTGATTTCATGAGATTAATAATTCGTCCAATAAGCTGCTAGCTCCAATGCGAAACCAGGATTGATCGAGTTCTCGTCCCAGCATTTGTTTGGCTAATGTCATATAAGTAAATGCTTGCTCTGGTTTTTTTAATCCACCAGAGATTTTTAATCCGCAGTTTGTTTTACTCTCCTTTATCGCTTGAAGGATAGCAAATGCCGCTGAAATTGTTGCCCCTTGAGCAATTTTGCCTGTGGAAGTTTTTAGAAAATCACAACCTGCGCCAATCACTTCCTTGCTGAGCCGGTAAATACACTCCAAAGAGGGTAATGCACCTGTTTCTAGAATAACTTTAAAAGTAATACCTGCATGTTTACAGCGTGCGTAGGCTTGTTGGCATTGGGACAAAGCAAATTCCTTTTCACCCTCTAAATAAATTTGGTGAGGGAACACATAATCAATTTCATCCACTAACTTAGCTGATAAAAGGGCATCGATAGAAGCAAGAACCTGTTGGGTTGGTTGATCACCTTCAGGAAAATTAATGACAGTAGCTAACTTGACGCCTGACGAGGGTGTCATTTTTGTTAAATGTTGTGGATAGACACAAATCGCTGCAACATGATAGAGACGCGCTTTTTGATCGAGGGCTGATAGAGCATAGTCACTTGCTGCCTCGTCAAGCAAGGTGAGATCAATGAGCGGGATCACCTCTTTGTTTATAGGTGAGCACAATTTTAATGCTTCTTTTAGCTCAGCGAAAACCGACAAATATTCTTCTTCGAGGCTCATGTTAAGCTCGCAATAAATTGTTTAAGCAATTGGCCTAGTTTTTCAGCAGCATTTGCAGCCATTTGCACCACTGCCTCGTGACTATGGCTAGTAGCCGATAGTCCAGTCGCATAATTAGTAATGATTGCAATCACGGCTACTTTCATACCGCAATGATTTGCAACTAAAACCTCAGGAACGGTCGACATGCCAACAGCATCAGCACCTAGAATGCGAAATGCACGTATTTCTGCTGCCGTTTCATAATTTGGTCCTAGCACTGCGATATAAACACCCTGATGTAGCTTAATTTTCTCATTTTGGGCAATTTTCAATAATTTATCCCTTATTTGCAGATCATAAGCATTATCCAGAGGGATAAAACGTGGGCCAAACTCATCGTCATTTGGACCAACTAAAGGATTACCAGGTTGAAGATTAATATGATCAGTGATTAACATTAGTTCACCAGGACCTACCTCCTCACGAAGAGACCCGGAAGCATTTGTGGCAAAAAAATAATCGCAACCCAATAAGCGTAAGCAGCGCACATAAGTTTTCACTGTTTCATGGTTGGCTCCTTCATAACTGTGCGCTCGGCCTTGTAAACAGGCAACGCCAACACCGTGGATATAGCCTATAACCAATTTTCCACCATGCCCAACTACCGTCGTCTTTGGAAAACCAGGCAGTTCATCATAGCTAATGCATACAGCATCCTCTAACTGCTCAGCAAAACTTCCTAATCCTGAGCCCAGCACAATCCCTAGAGTTGGTTTAAAATTTGGCAATAATTGATTGATCTTTTCTGCTGCTAACTGCGCAGCGCATTTATTCATTT
Organism: Legionella micdadei; assembly: GCF_000953635.1. NCBI lineage: Bacteria > Pseudomonadati > Pseudomonadota > Gammaproteobacteria > Legionellales > Legionellaceae > Legionella > Legionella micdadei. Next base: position 1,864,842 of record NZ_LN614830.1, on the reverse strand, counting down.
TTGTCATCTCTATTCCAGGTTAAGGCTTAAAATTAAAGGCGAGGGGTAATAGTTCAGTAATTGTCATTGATTTTATGACGCTCTGATGGTTACAAAGATAAATCATTGTCTCATTAGTTGAGAATTCAGCAATTCGTTGGCGACATGCACCACACGGTGAGCATATATTGTCTGCCCCATTTAATAAAACTAAACTTTTTATTTTTTGTTTGTTAGCAGTAATCATTTGACAAATGGCAGCGGCTTCGGCGCAAATGGTTAAACCATAAGATGCGTTTTCAACATTAACACCAGTATAAAATTGATTATCATCGGTGCATAAACAAGCCGCTACTTGATAATGAGAATAGGGGGCATAGGCATTAGGTAATACGTCTCTTGCTTTGCGAATCATCGTCTCAATTCTGTCGGCCATACATTACTCCAAAATTGGTTCCAAACTATACTAAATTATATGCTTGAGTTACAAGTCATAGATTGACTATTGTATAGAATAGCAATTATTGAGTTGGGTGTTGGGCACAGTGTTGCAGGTTCTTTGCCGTCAAGCCTTGAATCAAATCTATTTATGTACGTAGGGATTGTGACTTTGGATTCGTAGGGTACGCTTTTACCTACAACTCGGGCTGCTCCGTTGTCCGAGTTGCAAAGCGAAGGGGCACAGCTAAATAGCTGCCAGGGTTTCAGTATATCTAAGCTCTGGATGTAGTGCAGCCTCGGTACCACATTCCAAGCCTTGCCTTGGAGCAAAATGGACTGGGCTTAAGTTACTTCGATAAGGTGAATGTGTAGCACTTTGAGCCTTTTTTTCTTCTTTTGCTTTTCTAAGCTGCTCAGCTTTTAAAAATTTTTCATAGCGGACTCTTAATTTTCCTGTGTTTTCGGCAAGTGTTTTAGCTTGCTCAATTTCTTCACCACTTTTGACCGGAGTTCTGATTAATTGAGGTACAACGGCTGGAGAAGAGTAGTCGCTTTCTCGATCGCAAAAGGTCACCACTTTTGATGCATTAGTTTCTCCGTTGAGTCCATAGCTTAACAACCTTAAGAAAAATTGTAAGATTGGAAAGTACCAACTGCTCTTATGTTGAAATAAGAACGACTCAACTTTGGCTTCTCTGTTTATTTTCCGTAAAAGATCTTGTGCCGAGGTGTTCAGCGTCTCCATTTCCAGTAATTCGCAGCTTCGCATTACTAACCCATATTTCTGCTGCTGGCCAAAGTGATTGATTAAATTAATTTCTGGACTGAATTTTTTCTTGGTTTTTTCAGGAAATTTACTTGTGTAAAACTTTGCCATATGGTCGAGTAAATCTTCGCTTAAATAATTGGGATTTTCGGTGACAAGCTCCTCAAGTGCTGTGAAAATACAATTACTGAGATCCCGTTGAGGAAATTTAGCCATGACTTGCGAAATATGTTTCAAGTAAGCGGGTTTTGTTTTAATCATTGGGTGGCTAACATAATCTTTTATCAGTTTAACAAGAGCTCCTTGCTTCCCTGAATAATTGATTAAGTAAGCGCTGATCAAAGGCATTTGTGTCATTGAGTCATTGACTTCCCAAGCTTGGTTGCTTAGTTCTTTCCAATCAATGATCGCGTGATGTTCTTTTAGTTGATCAAGAGCCCGTTTGTTTTCGATATGCTGATTATCAAACCAACCAATTATTATTGAATAAATGTCATTGATTTTTTCCTTAAGCTCTTTCGGTAGGTAATCTTTCGCTGCAATTGCATTGAGTAAAGAGCGGTCTAATGTTTGGGTGGCAATCGTCGGATCTAAACGATCATTTTGATAAAATAAGCTAGTTAGTCCGAAATTAGCACAGCGAAACACTAATTCAGAAAGAAGTTCTTTTCCCACACCAAGATTCTTATCAGCGTTAGCGTGTTGATGAAAATGTCGCTTGACAAAAATGGTCATTTGTTCGAGCTCATTTTGAGACCATGCCATTTTGGAGGAAAAACGAAGTTCCTGAGGATGAAAAAGTTGTTCGCGCTGTTTTGCAAAAATAAGAATCAGCAGTCGATGTTGAGCAGTTTGTGTCAAATTGCCCTGCTTATTCAATTCGTTGATAGCGGGTAAACAATGGTGCTTAAAAAAACAGGATGTAAGTAGGGTGCTAAGTTCTGAATCGATGTCTTGAATATTTGTTAAACTTGTTGCATTCAAGAAATATTGCCAAATGACTGATGCGCATGCTTGACAGCTGATTAATTTAGTTAATATAGAATCATATTCTTGCTCAGCTAAAGTTTTTTGCACAAAAGTATATTCACCAAGATGAGCTAACGCCCTGATTAATAAATCAGGTTGGCTAGTCTTGTGTGCATAGAGTCCAAATAATTGAAATCCTTGGCTAAACCAAGGGTGCTCTTTATGATTAATTAAATAATGGGCCAATAATAAACTTGTATCATGTCGTGCAAAAAAATCAAAAACTAATTTTTGCTTCCTTTGGTCAGTCAATAGCTCATGACGCTGAATTGGATCCGCAAGAATAAGTTCAAAAAATTGCTCAGCATTTTCTTGTAACTTAATATGAGCTAATAATGTAAAAAATGAATCGGGATGACTACTTTGTGCTAGCCTGTGTAAGCTTTCTTTTGGAACTGCTCTCGAAGTACTTATCAGTTGTCTTTGAATCTGCTCCGTTATCCAGGCATGCTTATTGGGGTTTGCTTTCTCATATAAATCATCGACAGCATTTTCAGTGAGAACGTCGCTCATTAATAAATACAGTGTTTCCGGCGACTCTTCTAATTGCTCTGTAGGTACGGTAGCTAATAGCAAAGCTGAAGTTTGTTTTTGAAATAAATTCTCGTGCTGAATTTGCCCTGTTGTCGTAAGTGTGCCGATTACCCGTCGTTGGCTATCAAAAAAACGTGTTCCTGCAATAATGCCTTGTTGTCCGAGTAAAGGGTGCGGTGGAACCCCCAAGGTCATGGCGTAATTTGCTTCATTAATAAAGCCAATTTTCTGACGTTTCTCATTGTAAAGAAAAACTTGTTGCTTGCGGGCCAACTCTGTTTGTTCAAAATTTTTATGAGGTAAATACGTTTTTAACCACGTCACAAGTTTGCTTTTATCTTGTTCAAGATCACCTTTATTTTGAGAAACGTTACTCACAATATAATCCGCAATTTTAAATAACAAATCTGACCGCACTCCTGCTATACGGTTGTTATAATGGGTAGATAATACCTCTAATGCTGCTTTCGCTATTTCCGGGCAAGATTCTTGTAATTCATGACAATTGTCTTCAAGTTGATTAAATAGTGCACGAATGCAATCGTCAGCACGAAACTCTAAGATGTTTTGTAATCTCTTTAGGTGGTGATCCTTTCTTATCGGGTCAGCTAAAATTTCATTTCGAAGTTTTTCCATACTTGCTTTATCGTCGTCAGAAAATTTCATTTTTCCTTTTAGAAATTGACTAAGTCTATCGTATTCATCTTGTTTTAAGATCATTGAGTAATACCGATAACGATCGCTAAGTGTTTGTAGTATTTTGGCAGCGGTATCAGTTGAACATGAGGTTAAGGCGGCCACAAAACGAGGATTGACAAGTAATCTTTGGATCCAAATTGCATTCAAGGTATAATCGGTTAAGCATTTACCAGACTCAGCAAGAATTTCTTTCGCTATTGCGACGAGTTTGTCATCCCCAAGTACCCCTAAATCCTGTTGGCCTAAACGTTCTTTTATTAAATTTAAAGAGTTCTCGTTAGATTGCGAGTAAATGCATAAATTATTCAGTAAGCTCCGACACGCCTCATCGGATAACCTATTTTCTTGATTTCCGGCTGTTTTATCTTCGCCGTTTAAACCCAATAGGCACTGCTCAAGAATTAATTCCAGCATTTCGGATGGCATTTGACTGACTGTCTCTGCTACTATTGATGATTTCGTGTGTTTAAATAAACTATGAAGTTTTAAAATGAAAAGACGATGCTCCAATGATCTCGGTGTAGCGGTTAGCATTGGGATGTGAGATGAAATCAGCGCGATGATTGCCTTTGGGCCAGGGTTTGCTATATTTGCTTCAAGCATTTCATCAAATGAAGCAGCACGTGCGTAAGCTTCTTTAGCTTGAAGTTTCCCTCCTGCCATGTTTTCCAGATAAATGCCTGCTTTAAGCGCTTTAAATGAGATTGCTCGATTTGCATAGGAATCAATGGCAGTCAAATTATGGTGTATCCAATTTGAAACGTCAGAGATTTTTAAAGGAGCATCAATTTTTAATAGCTCTAATTGGATATTGTTTCTTTTTGCAGTGATCACGTAATGAATTACAGCCTTGAATTCATGCAATTGTGCTAAAGAGCAAAGCTCAGCTGTTTTTTGCAAAACGGCCTCATCATTGTTATAAAGGCTGAGCAACAAACTGTCCAAGGTAGCTGGTGGTGAAATTAATGCTATCTGCAGATCGAGCAGAACTGTCATCACCTCGTTTCTCAAGGAAAGTAAATAGTCAATTTGTTTATCAACTTCAAGCCAGTCATGTGGTTGAGTTGTTCCTGTTAGTTGACTCATGTTCTGATATAATGTTTCGCTGGAAATTTCAGATCCACAGCTAAAAATCCAATCAAAAAGTTGTGGTAAAAGCTGGTTGCAATGAGGATTCCGTAAAATACCTGCAAGAACATGTTGGCTTATGCGATTTAAAAGCAGGTTAGTTTCTTCAATGGTGCTTAGATTTAAGTTAGAGCTGGATTCGCTTTGTTTAATTTTGATAGCTCTATGATAGTCAGCAATCCGTTGCTCTAAATCATCGAAACCTTGGCATAATGAACTAATTTTACTACTTAACGATGTTAATTCTTCTGAGCTAATAAAGCGGTTTAATTCGGCAGGCAGTGAGTGAAAATCTGATTTAAGGCCGGATTTGTTTTCACTAAACTGAGTTTGTATTTGTCCCAAGATAAGGTTTAATTTTGATAAAGAATTCTCAAGTCTGGAATCCCATGATGAATTCTTTTGATCAAGATGGATTTCAAATAGATAGGACGAAATTTCATTAAGGCAATTGGCTAAATTGGTTATTGACTCATGCAGGGAGAGGTATTTATCTTCAGTTAACGAACTACAAAATTGCAAGGCTCTAGCATGAAACTTGTCAATTTGTACAATTAGTGGAGCCAAATCAAGACGTTTGCTTTTACTTTCCAATCGGTAAAACCATAAAGTTAAAGCCTCATTTCCTGGTTCAAATGCACCGACTAAAAGTAAAGAAGCAGCAGTAACTTTAGGAAGGAGATTTTTTTGTATGGTCCGAATCATTGAACTGGCATTCTCTGGTGAAGCCACAGCGAGTACTTCGGATAAAGCCCGATGATGTTCAGGTTGTAAAAGTAATTCTGAACTGCAAGCGTATTCACTCATTAACTCAGATAATAAACTATTCGGTAACAGATCTGTTGTATTAACGGCATTTAAGACTAGTCTACTTAGACTCGATTTTAAATTAGGAGCCGTTTTGCCAATGATTTGACGGATAAACGCTTTAAGACGTGGGGTTGTTGCTAGGTTTAAAATGTACTGAAAATTAAGAGAATGCGGTAAGCCAAAAGGGTCTTGATCTATCAATTGGAGTTCATGCTTTAACTGCATAAACAAAGGGTCCAAAGCCATTTGCGCAGGAGGCGTATTGTTGAGTAGTTCTTCGAGAGTGAGTGCTATAAGTATTGGGCAAATTCGCTGATTAGTGAATTGAACCAAAGATCTCCGACTAATGGTAGCAAACTCTTTCAGTGTTTCTACAGGAAAATCAGATAAATTGGCTTTTTGCAAATGAATATTTGCAATACTCTCGAGTACAGTTGGATCATGCGGGACTAATTGTCTAATCAATTGGTAATTTTGTTGATAGTCAATTCTTCTTAAGTTTTTGTAAACTCCAGGGTAAATCAAAGCACGTGATAAAACTAAACTGAGCTGAGTCTTTTCTTGATGAGAAAGGGTAAGTGATGAAAGGAGTACAATACGCTCTTTAGTCGGTAAAGAGAAAAGTAAGATAATCAGATGAAGTTGAATTGCGTTTTGCTGAAGGGGAGTGCTGCTTTGGAGGGTTTGCAAGTTGTTTTTTATGTAAATTTTAATTGCATTTTCTAATGTTGAGTCATTCTTGATATGCTCTGAATTAGTCTGCCTTTTTTGGATCAAAAATAATCGGGCTATTTCGGTAAGAAAATAAATATAGCTATCATTAAATTGGCTACAATAGGCTTGCAGAGAGGCTGGTTTTCCCTCTCTTAGCATGTTTTCTAGTCCCTCATAGGTATTTATTGGTTGGGGGGCTTGATTAAGTGCATCAGCAAAGGCGTACACCGTGGTGAGTTTTAAATTTAAAGTGAGTGATTTTAAAGTATCTAAGTGATTATTGTCTAAAGCCTCATCAACAGCAGTGCGTCCTTCACTGTCCTTTAAATTGGTTGGAAGACCGTATTTGAGGAAAAGTTCTACAAGGGTTGTGTGTCCTTGGGATGCAGCATGATGTAAAAGGGTTTTATTTCCCATCCAGCGAGATTGAAGAATGCTTTGATCAGCTTTTATGTAGGCTTCTATCTTTTCAACAGGCAGCTCCGACAATTTTGTCTTGGTAAGATTTAAAAGAGGTAGCGCGCGAAAAAGATCAGTGATCGCTTTAAACCCTTTTGCTTGAGCCAGATCTTGCAAGGAAGTGGTCGCGGAATCATTGAGTTGGCCTGGTTGTTCAAGGTAGCAGGCGACAACCTCGACTCTTTTTTCGGCTACTGCCGTGTGCATTATCGACATGGGCTGTAGTAGGGACACTTCAGTTAATAACGGTCGCAGCTGCTCATTTGTATACAACATCCCTATCAGAAAAGTATCGACACCGGACTGATCATTACGAACAAAAGCAGATTCGATAGGAGTTCTGTTATATTCGTCTCTTTTTGATAACATGTATTTTATGTCGACGTCGCTGAGATTATTTCCTAAGATTTTTAAGAATTCTGAAACAATCGTTTTTGACTGTGAATTGAAGATGATGTGGAGTAAGTTAGTACTTTTGCTATAGTTGAGAAAATTTTGACTTGATCCTTGGATTAATTTGAGCAAATCATTCCGTTCATAACCGTCAAGTAATTTTAACAAAGCAAGTGCTAATTCATCGGATGGTTTTTGTTTAAATAATGCGATAAACCCGTCAGGAAGTAATAGAGGGAGGAGTCTTTTTTTATCTATTTTAGATAGCGCTTCAATAAGGGAAATGACAGACTGCTGATCGGTTGAATTAGTCAACTTTAAAAAATTAATGATGTTAGGTGTCGTAGAATTGGGGCTGCAAAATAATAAATTGATGATTTCATCTTCTCGAAGAGTTCTCAAATTTTCTGTAATTTTTCGTCTTGAACTATCAGGAGCACAATTCAGTAAGGTATACAATAATGATTCATCCCCAGCTTTAGTTTCATGGGAAAGCAAGCGTACAAATTCAGTATTTTGAACCTTCAATAATAATTCGGTTAACTTCTCGCATAATCCTGTTGGTGCATATTTGTACACAAGAGCAATGATATGATTTTCTTCTAAATCCTGTTGGGTTGGAATTGTGTTACGGTCGTTAGTGAAATGATTGGTAAATAATTCGGAGGGATTATCTTTATCCTCAACAAGATGGTCTAGAAGTAGGTGCTTAATTTTATGATTAGCTAATTGTTGAACTTTAATTTTCAATCCTTCGGTTAACATTCCCATCGCTTCTTTCCTTTTAAAAATCCTAAGTAGAATTAGCTAAATTTATCCATCGGCTGGCCTATTTTAACCAATTGTATGATAAGGGCAAATTAATCTTAATCGAATAAGCGAAGTGTGTGCTCAGTGGGCGATGTAGGTTCTGGTTTCCTGTGTTTTTTGGAATGTTCAGGAGTTAAAATTGGCGATGGGTAGTTATTAAGCTCAATTCTCTGCAGCCCAGGTTGATTCTCTGAATTTTGACCTAATTCATTGGACAAAAATAGTTTATAGCTGGCATTGACTGAATCCATTTGATAATCAAAAAAAGTATATTCTGCCCAATATTTGAAGGCAACTGTGCCTAAACAAATACTAAATAAAGAGGCTAACAAAATGGTTGCGATGGTGGCAATAGGATAAAAAGCAATAATCGTGGTTGCTACAGCTGTGATTATTGCCATTGAGGTTATTAGCGATGCGTAAATTAAATAAATATGTTGGCGTTCGTTCGAATAATCTTCTTCGTCCGGCGGATTTTGCTTTTTATGATATTCACTAATTAACCAAAAAACGTTACTGATGACAAAAAGCCAGCTTGCAGGAACCGCGATGATAGGAAAAACAAAAGTGATAATACTGCAAATTACTGCTAGGGTGCCAAGAGCTGCAGCTATTCTATGCTGATTCTTAAATTGAGCAAAACCATACCATTCTCTCCTTAAACGGGGATGATCAGGGTAAAGGTGGCTAGCTGCTAACCAAAGCACATAAGCGATAAGATAGAAGAATAATGAAGAAATTTTAGCAAAAGCAGAGATGACAAAAGGTGCAAACCGAAGTTGAGAGATGGCGAAACCGAAAAAGAAAAAAGTACTACTGGCTTTATCGAGATTTTTTGCGTAGTTAGGCACATCAAATTACCTAATGTTATTGGGTGAGTAATGGTAATTAGATTTTGTGAAGAAGTTCAAGTAGTTATTATAAATTGGATAGCATTAAGTATATTGTTGATTAACCAAAATTGGCAAACTAATCCTGACCAATAATCCACCATTTTGACGATTCAATGCGTGAATTTCTCCATGATGTAATTTAATGGCTTGTTGAGCTATGGATAAGCCAAGACCATAGCCACCGGTTTTCTTCTCTCTTGAGGTATCAACACGGTAGAACGGGCTGAAAATTTTGGTTAACTGATCGTCCGGAACACCCGGTCCATTATCTTTGATGTCAATGTAAATTTCGGTATTCGATTCTGCAGAATGTAAAGTGACATCTATATGTGGATCAGGCGCAGAATAACGCAACGCATTACGGATGATATTTTCTATAGCCCGATGAATTAAACGTTCATCAAGAAACAATTCGCTGTTTTGTGATTGACGCAATACGACGACCGGTTTTCCTTTACTTACTTCGAAATTAGCATCTGCAATGATGTGTTTAAGTAAATCGGGTAAATTAACCAGAGTTTTATTAAGCGGTACTAATAACTTATCAAGTCTAGCGAACTCGAGTATTTCCCCAATTAAAGTATTTAAGCGTAAACACTCCATTTCCATACGAGAAAACTCCGCTTCAGCAGCGTGATTGACCTTGTTTCTTCCTAACTCAATCGCGATTTGTAGTCGAGCTAATGGAGAGCGTAGTTCATGTGAGATGTCTTGCAGAAGTCGTTCTCTGGAATTCATTATTCCTTCAAGTTGTTCTGCCATGCGATCAAATTCGCCACTCAACTCAGCAATTTCGTCATGCCGATGGCCTTTAAAATGTCCAACCCGGGTATTTAATTTACCTGTAGCTATTGATTTGGCAGCTAATCGTAATGAGCGAAGTGGTTTTGTAAGATAAATTGACAAGAAATAACAAATAAGTCCACTGATAATAATTGCGATAAGTAAGCGTATTGTCAGACCAGCCCAAGGAATTTCAACAAAATGAGCTAGAGGTTTTTCACTAACGGCCACAAGGCGATAAGCTCTACCTGAAGTCGAAAGAATTTCGTGGCTTACGATAATATCACCAAATTTTAATAAGCCATCGTCTAATTCTTCTAAGTTTGCTGCAATTTGTTTTACAACGTCTGGTGGTTTAGGGTCACCTATAATTTCGCCAGTGCTGGTGAGTAAATATAAATTCATCTGGCGAGAGTCACCCATTTGAGAGAGCCATTTTTCTAAGGCTTCATGACGTCCTGATTCAAAAGTTGCGACAGCAGCGGTAGCATAACTATCCATGAAAACGCGCTCACGAGCAGGGATTGATGACTTTTGCGCGATCTCACTTGTTACCCAAGCTGTGGTAATAATAATGAGAATGGTGGCCAGCCAGAAGGAGAGGAAAATTTTCCAATACAAACTACGCATTAAACATGTACCCAAAGCCTCGAACAGTTTTTATTATAGGTTCGCCTTCCTCATTATCACCTAGTTTATTTCTTAAAATAGAAATATGCACATCAATGCTGCGATCATAGGCAGTATATTTTCTGCCTAATGCGTATTCTGTTAATTCTTCCTTAGAAAAAGCTTGGCCGGGTGACTTGATAAGCATTTCAAGAATATTAAATTCAGCATTGGTTAGCTCTAAAACTTCACCATGTTGGGTAGCGATTCGTTTAGAACAATCCACAAGAATTCCTTGATGTTCAATAATAGGGCGCTGAGCTGGTATTTTTTGTGTGCGGCGGAGAATTGCACGCAGCCTTGCTACCAACTCACGTGGATTGCATGGTTTAGGTAAATAATCATCAGCACCAATTTCAAGACCAACAATACGGTCAATGTCGTCGCCACGAGCTGTTAACATAAGCACAGGCGTTTCCAAATGCTCACGAATTGCTTTTAAGACTTCAAAACCATTTAACTTAGGGAGCATGACATCAAGAATAATTGCATCAAAGGGTTGATTGAGTGCCTTTTTGACGGCATTTTCACCATCATGCACACAAACAACCTCAAAACCTTCAGGTTCCAGATATTGGACCAAAAGATCGGTTAGTTCGGTATCGTCATCTACAATTAAGATGTGGTTGCTCATTACTTCACTTTCCTCAATTTTATTCGCTATTGTTGGCGCTTATCGTAGCAAGCCAGAAGCTTAATTCTGCGCGCATCCGCGTTAATCACTTTAAATTCGAATTGGTCAATTGTAATCACTTCACCACGTTTAGGTAAGTAACCAAAGTTGGTCATCACAATACCACCAATCGTGTCATAGTTCTCATCACTGAAATGAGCATGCAATTGCTCATTAAACTCTTCAATAGGTGTATGCGCTTTAACGATATAATAATTGTCACTATGAGCCTTAATATAAGCTTCTTCGTCAATATCGAATTCATCTTCAATGTCACCAACTATTTGCTCAATGATATCTTCAATAGTAACAAATCCGCTCACTGTACCGTATTCATCGACAACGATGGCCATATGATTACGGTTATTGCGAAATTCACTTAGTAATAAATCTAACCGCTTGCTTTCGGGAACAAATGTAGCTTGGCGAATAATATCTTGTAAATCAAATTCAGGATTTTGCTCTGCTTGAAAGCGTAGCAAATCTTTTGCATGTAAAATGCCAATAACTTCTTCTCCATGCGTACTAATTACAGGGAAACGAGAGTGCCCCGTTCTAGTTACAAGCTCAATAACTTCTTTAAGTTCGGCATCTTGGGAAATGGAAATCATTTGCTTCTTAGGAAGCATAATATCTCTGACTCGCATTTGAGTGAATTGAATGACACCTTCGATCATCCCCAAAGTTTCTGAGTCTATTAATGAGCGACTGTGTGCGTCGCGCAATAACCCTATTAATTCCTCTTTATTCTGGGGCTCAACTTGTAAAAATTGTCTCAAACGCGTAAGTAATGAACCGCTTTCTTCCTCTTTACTCAATGTTGTCACCCTCAATTTGGTAAGGATTAGCAAAACCTAGATGGGCAAGTAGCTTTATCTCAAGTGCTTGCATGATTTCAGCATCACTATCCTTAATATGATCATAGCCTAATAAATGTAAAACCCCATGAATAACAATATGGGCCCAATGTTCATTAACCGGTTTACCCAGTTCCTGACTCTCGCGTTGCAAAACTGATGGGCATATAATCACATCGCCCAGTAAAGGGAAATCAAGCTCGATGTCATCAGGGATAGCACTGGGAAAAGCAAGCACATTGGTTGTTTTATTCTGTTGCCTATAAGTATGGTTTAAGTGGGTCATTTCTTCTTCATCGACTAAACGCAAAGTCAATTCTGCTGTTTCTTTATGTTCGGCTAAGGTAAGTTCTGCCCATTGAATGAGTAATTCATCTGCGACTGGAATAGAATGCGCACAGGCATGCTGTAAATCAATATGATAATTCATTATTCTTATCCTTATTCTTTATCCTTTTTGGCTTCGTCATAACAATCAATAATTTGAGAAACCAGAGGATGCCTTACGACTTCACGGCTTGTAAATGTATGGATGCTAATCTCACTGATGTTAGAGAGTAGGCGAATGGCGTGGGCTAATCCTGAATCGGTTCCTTTAGGTAAATCTGTTTGCGTCATATCACCTGTAATTACTGTTTTAGAGCCAAAACCCATACGTGTTAAAAACATTTTCATCTGGGTGATAGTGGTATTTTGGGCTTCATCGAGAATGATAAAGGCTTCATTTAAGGTTCTACCGCGCATAAACGCTAAAGGTAAGACTTCGATAACATCAGTTTGGATAAGTTTTTGGGTTTCTTTAAAGCCAATCATTTCATATAAAGCATCATAAATGGGACGCAAATAAGGCAGAACCTTTTCAACGAGGTCTCCAGGTAAAAAGCCTAATTTTTCTCCCGCTTCAACTGCGGGGCGAACAAAGACAAGTCGTTGGACTTCGCCTTTCTCAAAACATTCAATTGCCTTAGAAACTGCAAGATAAGTCTTACCAGTACCGGCGGGACCAACGGCAAAGACAATATCATGCTCATTAATGCTTGTTAGATAGTCAGCTTGTTTTTTATTACGAGGCAAAATGGTTTTTCGAGACAGTTTGATGGGTGACATGGTGATTTGAGAATCCTCATCTTGTTCAAATAATAATGAATTAATTAATTCAACCTGAATCGGCTTATCAGCGAATTGATGAAGTTGTTTAATGATTTGCTTTGCTTTGTTGAGGCGAATATTTGAATTACCAAATAAACTAATTTCTTCATGGCCAATCTTGATAGTTATATTAAAAAAACTCTCTAAAAATCTGATATTTTCATGAAAAGCACCACATAGATTTGCTAGTTGATGCGAACTCAGGTTAGGAAAAGCAATTTTTTCGTTATGCAGTGTACTGCTCAAAGCGATATTAAAAAAATAAGTTCTCTATGAGTGAAGGATAGTTCAAAAACTAGTTTTTTAGCAAGTATTGCGTTTATTGCAGGCAATTCGATTAACATCTTGGTATAAAGTTTATGCCTATTGTATTTGAATTACTGGCTTAAATTTAGCTTAGATGAAATGGTTCTAATTAATTGGTGTAATTGGATTTATTAATCCTTAATCGGTTGATTACAAAATCAATTTAATTGAGTGAGGAGGAAATTCTTGAAGCATCTTCCGCCTCGTTAAAATCTTGTGGGGATGTTTCATTTGAGAGCATTAATTGAATGATTGGAGCTAATACAGCTTGTACGTTTGTTTCTCGACAAGGTTTTTCGATTTCGGGGAGTCTTCTTCCATATACTTCATCAAAACGCTGTAACATATCTGGATCATTCGACCATAAAACAACCCTTGCTTTTATCCCTTTTTCTTTTAAGCTCTCAGCGATATCAGGTCCATCAATAGCAAAGCTTTGTAAGGTGTGAGGAAGAGAACGCAATCGGCCATCAAGAATAACTAAATCATACGCACTTGATGGAGCAAGTAGAAAATTAACAGCTTCTATACCATGGGTAAATGTTGTTACTTTACAAGGAAATAGCTTTTCCAAAATTTGTTTCATCTTATTTCGGTTGATAACATTATCCTCAACCAAAACGATATGAAGCTTCGTAGACATGGGAAATGCTCGAAAAACCACCCTTATACTTAATTATAGCAAGAAGGAATTGAGGCAAGCTGTGTTATTGAGGATAAATTATAAAAAATAAATATTTGATTCTGCCCTTACTTTTTTTAAAGATAAGACTATGGAGAGTTAACAAGAATAAGTGATATCATTCAATTAATTATGAGAAAGGGACATAATCAATGTTATCTTGGTATATTCAAAAAATTTTAGATTCTAGATTTCTCATTTTACTTCTTCTGCTTTGCTCCCAAGTATCTTATTCCTATCAAACTCAGGCCTTAACTCTAACCGGCTCAAATCTGACCATTAATGATATTGTAAAGATTGCAAGGCAAGGCTGGATGGTTAGAATTGACGAAGCTGCTGCAAGAAGAGTTGAAAATTCACATCAATTATTGCTTTTGGCAACAGAAAAAAATTTACCTGTATACGGCTTAAATCGTGGTGTTGGTTTAAACAAAGATAAGACGATATTTCATGGGAGTATTCTTACATCTGAGGCAAGAAAATTGTCTGAGCAATTTAACTTAAAAAACCTTCATGCAACAAGTGCCTCTGTCGGCCCTATCGCGCCAATTGATTCTGTTCGAGCTGCTATGTTAATAAGGTTAAATACCCTTTTGTTGGGACATGCAGGCGTTCAGCCAGCTGTCGTTGATATGTTTGTTGATTTTCTAAACAAAGGCATTACTCCCATGTTTCCTTCTGGGGGAACGATAGGGGAAGGGGATATTACACTTCTTGCTCAAATAGGGCTTGCGATGATTGGAGAAGGGGAAGTCTTTTATCAAAATAGAAAAATGCCGGCAAGTGAGGCATTAAAATTGGCTGGTTTACAACCCTTAAATCTATACGCAAAAGACGCGCTTGCACTATTTAGTTCAAACGCCTATGCAGCAGGAATCGGAGCATTAACTGTTTTTGATTTAAAAAAATTGCTGGACAAATATGATTTACTCACTGCATTAAGCTTAGAAGGGTTAAATGGAAACATTGCTCCCTTTATGGAGCCAGTTCAGAAACTTCGCCCTTATTCTGGGCAACAAAAGTCGGCAAAAAATGTTCTTAAAAATTTGGCTGGCTCCTATCTCTTCTCACTTTCGCAATCTAGGGCGCTCCAGGATCCATTGAGTTTTCGCACAGAAAGCCAGGTAAATGGTGCTGCCCGCGATGTTTTGGAGGTATTAGAAAAAAATCTCAATTTACAAATCAATTCTTCCGACGATAATCCAGCGGTTATCCTGGATATCATTCCCGATAGCAATGCGTCTCCACAAGAAAAAATTTACTATATTAGCGGTAATCAGTTGACTGGAGCAGTAATCCCTACTGCAAATTTCGATCCGATTCCTTGGGTGCTAAATTTTGAAGAATTGAATATTGCTTTAAGTCATCTTTCTGCCAGCTCTACCCAAAGAACAATTAAATTAAGTTCCCCGCGGTTTACTCATCTGTCCCGCTTTCTCTCGCCTAATAACACCACTATTGCCTTTGGAGCAATTCAAAAACCACTTATTTACTTGAATGATAGTATTCAAGAACTTGGGAAGTCGATTCAAGCAGTAAATTATCCAGTAGCTGGCGAAATAGAAGATGTGGCTACAAATTCATTACTCGCTATTGAAAAAACGAAGCAAATTATCAACAATCTTTACGGGGTCATGGGTATCGAATTAATGCATGCAAGCCAGGCAGTAGACCTACGAAAAATTACCGATCCTCAATTAAAATTAGGTGTGGGCACCTCAAAATTATTCTTAGACTTCCGAAAGCAGGTACCTTTTTTAAACGAAGATCGGACTTTAACCCCTGACATTGAAAAAGCGTCTAAGTTTATTCATAATTACGAACCGTTAACACCCACTCATGCGACTATTGTTAGTTAGAAGTGTTGATTTGATTTTAGATTTATTTAAAAGATAAGTGACTTTTATCCTGCAACATAGTAAGTTACCTGGTCTTATTTTCTTTTTGGGGTTATTCTAATTTGATATACTTAATTAAATATTAGTTAATCTCTAACATAATTCATACCCTGCCCGCTTATGATTGATTTACACTGCCATAGCAATTTTTCTGATGGAATACTCTCTCCTAAAGCGTTAGTGTCAAAAGCGCTGGAAGCTAACATTACGACTTTGGCATTAACCGATCACGATACCATAGATGGAGTAAAGGTCATTCAACAAGCCGCATCAGGGTACCCCATTAAAATAATAAACGGGATAGAATTTAGCACGCGCTGGAAAAAATATGATATCCATATTCTAGGTCTAAATTTTGATGTCGATAATGAGCATATTCAAGCGTTAATCAAGCAACAGAATGGATGCCGAATAGCTCGGGCACAGCAGATTGCTGAAAGAATGCGGGCATGTGGAATTGAGGATGCATACGATAAGGCATGTGCGATTGCAGGTCATAATCGAATTGCCCGTCCTCATTTTGCTCAGATTTTTGTCGAAGAGGGATTGGTGAGGGATTTACAGACAGCATTTGACCGATTTTTAGCAAGAGGAAAGCCTGCTTTTGTTCCGACACCTTGGATTTCTATTCCCGAAGCAGTAGAAGGCATCCTAAAAGCAAAAGGAAGTGCTGTTATTGCCCACCCCTTAAAATATTCTCTCACCCGTACAAAACTGCGGGAATTAATTGGTGAGTTTAAAGAAGCAGGCGGTATAGGAATGGAAGTTGTTTCAGGCGATATGACGCTTGCGCAAGTGCAGGAAATAGCTGAACTTTGTTTACGCTATCAGTTGTATGCTTCCACTGGCTCAGATTACCATGGTGAGACTTTGTCGCGTATTTCACTTGGAAGACAGAGGCAATTACCGTTAAACTGTAGGCCAATTTGGCACCAATGGATTATGTAACAGGGGACACTAATGAGCCAATTTTTTGCAATTCATCCAGATAACCCGCAAGCACGATTATTGAGGCAGGCAGCAGCGATTATTGAAGAGGGTGGATTAATAGTGTACCCCACTGACTCCGGATATGCATTGGGTTGCAAATTGGGAAATAAAGCGGCTTTAGAAAGGATTAGGCGTCTGCGTCAATTGGATAAAAATCATAATATGACCCTAGTGTGTCGAGATTTATCACAACTAGGTACTTATGCGAAAGTTTCAAATGCTATCTTTCGTTTGTTAAAAGCGTTTACCCCAGGATCGTATACCTTTATTTTAAACGCAACACATGAAGTTCCAAGATTAATGTTACATCCAAAACGTAGGACTTTGGGCTTGCGCGTCCCGGAAAATAACATTACCTTGTCTTTGCTTGAATGCCTCGAGGCCCCTCTAATGAGTACAACACTCATTTTACCTGGAGCTTCTGCACCACTGAGTGAGCCTGAGGCAATTAGGGATTTATTGGGGAATCAAATTGATTTAATCATTGATGGTGGAAATTGTGGTCATCAACCAACGACAGTGGTTGATTTGACAGGTGATTACCCTGTCATTTTGCGTGAAGGAAAAGGGGATCCAGAACCATTCAGGTAATAATGTACAGGTTCTAGTACCCGATATTACTAGTTGATTAATGTTACAAACAAAGTGAAGGATTTAGATGTCAGCTTTATTCAGTGCTAATAAACGAGTTGTATCAGGAATGCGCGCCAGCGGCCGTCTCCATTTAGGACATTACCATGGTGTTTTAAAAAATTGGCTTAAACTACAACATCAATACGATTGTTATTTTTTTGTAGCAGATTGGCATGGTTTGACAACCCGCTATGATGAGCCTGGCTTTATTGAGTCTATTTTATGGGATATGGTAGTTGATTGGCTTGCTTGTGGCTTAAATCCCAGTTTGTCGAAAATTTTTATTCAATCATGGGTGCCGGAGCATGCTGAATTGCATCTTTTATTATCCATGATCACACCATTAGGGTGGCTTGAGCGGGTTCCTAGTTTTAAGGATCAACAAGAGAAATTACACGATAAAGATCTATCAACTTATGGTTTTTTAGGCTATCCGTTGCTTCAAAGCGCCGATGTGCTCTTGTATAAGGCAGATTATGTGCCTGTTGGCGAAGATCAGGTCGCACATATCGAGTTAACTCGCGAAATAGCTAGACGTTTTAACTTTATCTATGGTCGAGAACCAAATTTTGAGTCGCTTGCGTTGGAAGCTATCAAAAAGATGGGAAAGAAAAATGGTTCTCTTTATACTCAGTTGCGTAAAGCGTTTCAACAAGAAGGCTGCCTGGAGTCATTAAATACGGCTAAGGCTTTGCTTGCTAATCAAAGCAATTTGTCAATTGGTGATAAAGAGCGCTTATTAGGATATTTGGATGGTTCAGGGAAAATTATATTACCCGAACCACACCCAATGCTTACCGAAACATCAAAAATGCCGGGTACGGACGGGCAAAAGATGTCGAAATCCTACAATAATACAATTCAATTGCGAGAAGAACCTGAACAGGTCGAAAGGAAAATTTTAACTATGCCCACTGATCCTGCACGTGTTAAACGTACAGATCCGGGAGAACCTGACATGTGTCCAGTTTGGCAGTTGCATAAAGTTTATTCGCCAGACGATGTAAAAGAGTGGGTACAGACTGGTTGCCGTACAGCTGGTATTGGTTGTATAGACTGCAAAAGACCGATTATTGAGGCAATTAATCATGAATTACAACCGATTCAAGCCGCTGCAAAGGAATATGAAGCTGATCTTGCTTCGGTAAAGCGTATCATTGCAGAGGGTTCGGAGGCTGCCAGAGAGGAAGCGAATAAAAATCTTAATACAGTTCGTGAAGTAATGGGTTTGGATTACTAATGAATGTTGATGTATTAACACCAACGATCCCTGTATTAGCAATTGTCGATGGCAAACCAGTAACCGAAGTACCGCCTGATTTATTTATTCCTCCAGATGCATTGGAAATCTTATTGGAGTCATTTTCTGGGCCATTGGACTTATTGTTATACCTTATCCGCCGCCAGAACATCGATATCCTAGATATTCCAATTGCCCATATCACTCAGCAATACATGCAATACATCCACATGATGGAAGAGCGTCGTATGGAGTTGGCTGCCGATTATTTAGTGATGGCGGCTATGCTTGCAGAAATAAAGTCGCGCTTATTATTGCCAGTTAATCCTAGCCAGACAGAGGAAGCGGAAGAAGATCCTCGTTTGGAGTTAGTGAGGAAATTACAAGTTTATGAGCAGTTTAAAAACGCAGCTCTAGAACTTGATAATTTACCACGCTG
The DNA here is from genome assembly GCF_000953635.1 of Legionella micdadei. Classification (NCBI taxonomy): domain Bacteria; kingdom Pseudomonadati; phylum Pseudomonadota; class Gammaproteobacteria; order Legionellales; family Legionellaceae; genus Legionella; species Legionella micdadei. The sequence goes on along the minus strand of NZ_LN614830.1, from coordinate 1,845,868 downwards.
CGACCGGGACGTATTCCGATTTTCTTTGCCCTGTGAAAATATGGAAAGGACAGTGATGCATCCTGATGTCGAGATAGATAGTTTAGTTGAAGCAATGCGCGAATTAATTAAGCGACAAAGTCATTTGGTAAACCACCAAATTTCTCGGGAACCTTTGTCTGTAAGGGAGCGTATGTCTTTGGTACTCGATCGATTAAATCGTGATAAGACGGTGATTTTTACCCAATTGTTTAATCGAGTGGAAGGAAGAATGGGGCTTGCAGTAACGTTATTAGCAATATTGGAGCTTGCTAGACAATCACTGCTAGTCATTATCCAAGCTAATCCATACACTGCTATTCACGTACAGGTTGTGAATTATGAATGAAAGTGAACTTAAACCAATCCTAGAAGCTTTACTAATGAATTCAAACCAGCCTTTATCCTTAGAAGAGATGCAAGGGGTGTTTGATGAATGGCAACGGCCCAGCCGAGATCAACTCCTTGCAGCCTTAAATCAGTTAGCAAAGGAGTATGAAACCAGAGCAATTGAACTAAAATGCTTGGCAAGCGGTTATTGTTTGCAGACCAAAATAGAATACAGCGTATGGATTAGCCGATTATATGCTGAAAAACCAGCCAAATATTCTCGAGCGCTGTTGGAGACATTGGCTATTGTTGCTTATCGCCAGCCTGTTACTCGTGCCGATATTGAAGATATACGTGGTGTTGCGGTAAGCAGTTCAATTTTGAAAACCCTTTTGGAACGAGAATGGATTCGAGTTGCGGGACATCGAGATGTTCCTGGAAAACCAGCAGTTTATGTGACGACTAAGATTTTTCTTGATTATTTCAATTTATCAAGCCTGAGTGATTTACCTGCTTTGGATACTATCACCGATCCATTGGCTACAGTGGCCAAGCAACCTATTGAAGAGTGTGTAGAATAATGAATAGTGAACGATTACAGAAAATATTAAGCCAAGCAGGACTAGGTTCAAGAAGAGAGATGGAGCGATGGATAGAGCAAGGTGCAGTTCAAGTTAATGGCACAATTGCAAAATTAGGCGATTGCGCTGGAGCTAATGATAAAATCAGTGTACATGGACGTTTGATAGTTAATCCTCTTAAAAAACAGAATAAAATTCGAATTCTAATTTATCATAAACCTGTTGGAGAAATCTCTAGTCGTTACGATCCCAAACACAACAGAACAGTTTTTGACAAATTGCCGCCTTTAAAGCACGGACGATGGGTGCAAGTAGGACGCTTAGATATTAACACTTCAGGATTGTTGATTTTTACCAATGATGGAGAGTTAGCTAATCGCTTAATGCATCCTAAATTTGGTTTGGAAAGAGAATATGCAGTGCGAGTCCATGGGCAAGTAAGCACCGATACGATTAATGCAATGCTGAAGGGTGTAGAGTTAGAAGATGGTTTTGCACAGTTTAAGCGTATTGAATTTAGGGGCGGTGAAGGGACTAACGCTTGGTATCATGTCACGCTTGCAGAGGGGCGAAATCGTGAAGTGCGCCGGTTATGGCAATCTCAAGGCGTTGAGGTGAGTCGTCTTATTCGTATTCGGTATGGACAAATAACTTTGCCACGTTTCTTAGCTAGGGGAAACTGGAAGGAGTTATCGAGTAAGGATGTAGAACAATTTTTAGCATCTTTAAATAAAAATTAGAACCATTTTAGTCTGAGCGCAACTCATTTATACTTTAGCGAATAATTTTAGTGGTAAAAAAGAATGTGGTATGAAAAATTAATTGAAGCATTTATTAGTAAAATTAATGTTAACGATCAAGAAAATGCAAAAAAATTCCTTGATTTTTTGTTTGCCCAATTAAAAGAAATAGTATTTGAATCAAACGCAGATACTCATTTTCAAATAGAGATGATGCTTGGTGTTATTTCTAATCTTTTCTTGAAATTGAATAATGCTCCTGAGGGAACTATTACTTTAAATTACTTCGCAAAATTTATAATTGGACTTGTGGTGATTTATGCAAAACATGGAAATGAAAATGCTGATTTTTGGAGCGTTCATTTTATCCCGTTTCTTATCAAATCAAAAAAATTAGGATTAACTGAATTAAGTGAACTAATCACGTCATATGAACAAGCCTTGGTAGCTGGAAAAAGAGTATTCGTTTTTGCAAAGAATTCCAAGCGGTTACCTTTCAGGGCGCAAGCACAAACTCTAACGATCAACGCTGTTGAAAAATGGGTATTATCCGAGTTGAAATATGAGATTAGTATTAATATTCCAAGGGAAATGATTTCTGCTTTTAAAACAATGCATTCTGGTTTACTTAGTGATTTTTTAGGAGAATCTTCATTTCTTTTAGGTAGAAGTGTTGAGTTCGATGCGTTTATAGATTCCTTGTACAAAGAAATCTATGAACCATTTGGGGGGCTAGCTCAATTATCTGAGGCTGAACAGCAATTTTTTTCCAATTTGCAGGCGCTCATTAATCTAGTTCATGAATTTGAGCCTACAAATGAGAAAATACAACATCTAATTTTTAGATTACAAATAGCTAGTTATGCTTACATGCTTCATAGGGACAGTTCTTCTTATTCCCGTTTTGCAAACTCCTGTCTCAATGAAATTAGGAAGATGACTGTTGCATGTGGAGAAAACTACCCTAACTTAAAATTAACTCTAGAAAGATTATACTACTTTCTTAAAGCAGTAGGATTACTTTATATTCAATTTGAAACTGATGATGCTTTGTTTGTGGAAGAAATTGCAGTTGTTGTTCAATTAGAGGGGCTTAAAAAGGATTTAACATTTATTGGAGAAATGAGTTATAAAACAGCAGAACGAGTACTATTGGCTATTGTTGATGCAGCTGCCGGTTATATGCAAAATAGAAACACTGCAAATTTAAAACTTTTAAGAAAATCCTGTGCTGAAATTATTGAGCAAGGGCGTTCTGTACTAGAGAAGGAGCCTCAAGGGAAGTTATTTTTAGCAAGAGTAGAATTTGTACTTCTTTCCTTGGAACTTATCAATCAACTTTCTAATAAAAAGCAAGAAGCAAGCGATAGCAATAACCGCTCTCAGACATACGGTGAACGAGAATATAAATTTCATTCCCGATTTGAAACCTTTTCCAATTTAGTAAAACAATTTTTTGATAAGGCTTCTATAGACGATCGCTTTACCTTATATGCACGTATAGCAGAAATTATTGAATCGGTGATCAGCACAGCAACACTGGTATATTTTCAAAATCGAACTGATGATAATTACCAGGTATTAAAATGGCTGTCAGCTAATTTAGAGTCAGATTATGGCTTAATGCTTTTTAAATTAGCGCCAAAACTGAGCGCCTTAGATTCATCCCTTCCCTATGAGGAGCTACACAAGTCTTTGATAAAACTTAATCTTGCTCTAGTTAAATTGGAAGAATCACGGATGGATTATTATCGGAAGGGAGGCAAACATACCTCGTTCCCATTTGTCCAAATACCTGAGCAAGAATCTACTTCTCGTGACCGATCGTTTTCATTTTAGAATCATTGATTGGTCCTGATGATGCACTTAATTCCCTTTTAGAAGTTAATGAAATGGAATTACCTTGCTTGGTCGATTTTGTTCCCCTAGAGAATAGCGCGTACAATTCCTCCATCAGCACGTAATGCTGCACCATTCGTAGCTGAGGACAACGGACTGCATAGGTACGTAACTAAAGCAGCTATTTCTTCAGGTGCTGCAAAGCGTTTCAATAAAGAGGTTGGTCGAACCGATGTAAATATTTCTTGTTCAACTTGTTTGGCAGTTTTGTTTTGTTCCTTTGCAAGATTTTCAATGAAAGTAATGACACCCTCAGTTTTTGTAGGCCCCGGAAGTACGCAATTGACAGTGATATTTGTTCCCGCTGTTGTTTCAGCAATTCCGCGGGCGAGTGCCACTTGAGCCGTTTTTGTCACACCGTAGTGAATCATTTCAGTCGGAATCTGCACGCCTGACTCGCTGGAAATAAATACAATTCGCCCCCAATCATTTTTCAGCATGGAAGGAAGATAATGTCTGCTAAGACGTATCCCGCTCATGACGTTACTATTGAATAAGCGTAGCCAATCGTCATCACTGATATCGTTAAATTGCTTTACTTCATAAATACCAAAATTGTTAACCAGGATATCAACAGAAGGAATATTGTTAATCAGTTTCGAACTATCTTGGGGGACACTTAAGTCAGCAGGGGCAGCAATTAGTTTTGCTGAGGGAAAAAATGACTTAATTTGCTCAATTGCTTCCATTACCCGTTTTGTGGTACGACCATTAATAGCTACAGTTGCTCCTTCTTCTGCAAGCATTTTAGCAATAGCAAAACCAATACCTGCAGTCGAGCCTGTCACTAAAGCTGTTTTATTGCGTAATTTAAAGTCCATAACCCTATCCCTTGTTATTAAAATGTAATCCTAAATAGTTTAGTTGCAAAGCGAGATATTTAAAAAACCAATGATAGACGTAAACCCTATGATTTTAAAAATTATCAATAATAATTTGCTTTGTTGTTCCAATATTCTACTCTTTGTATTAAGGGAATTATTTGGAGGGTAAGCATGCGACTACTAATTATCGCTGCTTGTCTTTTTATTAATTCAGCATTTGCTGATGTGATCATCGGGTTTACCGCGTACGATAACGGTGATTACACAACGGCCTATCCACATTTGGCTCAAGCTGCAAGAGAAGGCAATAGTGAGGCAATGTATTTACTTGGGCGCATGTATCAATATGGTTATGGCGTAAATAAAGATGAGGTCAAAGCAGGTGAATGGTATAGGAAATCTGCTGAACAAAATAATGCGCTGGCTCAATTAAGTTTAGGTTATCTTTACGATAATGGATTAGGCGTAAAGCGAGATTTAAAGGAGGCATTTTCGTGGTATATGAAAGCGGCTTTACAAGGAAATTCAATTGCCCAACGGAATATTGGTTTGATGTATGCAGTTGGTGACGGTGTGGAAGCAAGTGATGCAAAAGCTTTCGAATGGTTTAAAAAATCGGCTGAGCAGGGTTATGCCAGAGCTCAAGTTAATCTTGCCTACTTATATATGATGGGCACAGGCACGAAAAAAGATGTCGATAAGGCGCTTTATTGGTATCAAAAAGCAGCCGATCAGGGTGATCCGAAGGCTCAATATAGCCTTGGGCTTTTATACACCGGAAAATATGGTATTCCCCCGGATCAGGGTTCAGCTACTTACTGGTTTTCAAGCGCTGCTAATCAAGGGCATAAAAACGCACAAGCTTATTTAGCCTATCAATACCTTAATGGCTTAGGTGTTAAAGCTGACCCCAAAAAAGCAGCCTATTGGTACCAAGCCTCGGCAGAGCAGGGTAACACTGAAGCACAAGCACAATTCGGACAGCTCTTACTGACAGGCAATGGGGTAGATAAAGATTATGAGCAAGCCGCGTATTGGTTTGGTAAATCAGCTGAGAAAGGTAATTCAATGGCTCAAGGGAAATTGGGCTATCTATACATGGCGGGTCTTGGTGTATCCAAAGATCTTCCTAAAGCCTACGCTTGGTTAAAAATAGCAGCGGCAAATAAAAACCAGCAAGCTGCAAAAGAGCTTGCTGAATTAGAGCCGACTCTGTCGTCTGAAGATAGAGTGCGAGGTGATTTGTTATTCAAAGAATTAAGTGCTAAACAGCCCACCACCGAGCCCGATGAAGAAGATGATGAATAAGCAAAAATAAATCCCAATGGAATGAGGGGCTTAGATTATCCAAATGCATTAAAACTCTCGCTAATGATACTGACATTGAATCGACCCTTCTTGTCTTTGCTGCGTTTAAGGAGGGAGTACACCGTAAGATTTAAGTCCCCCGCCGAAACTTGCGCAATACTCATGAAATATTGGCTTGTAATAGTGATTTGTTCCTCGCGGATGTTGAGTTTTTGTAAGAGGGGATTAATCTGTCTTAAATTGGTAATTCCCTTTTTCCCTCGAATCGAAATTAATTCATTGGCTTGAGCTGGCGTTAAGCCATACCCTAAAGACATTAGAACGGGGTGTGAGGCTGTATTGATGTTAACCGGGGTGATTTCTGGAAGTGCTGTAATTAAATTTAACAAACTACTGTAAAGTTTTGCATTGACTCCTTTCAACAACCGGAATTCAGAGACACTTCTCATGAATTGATGTGCCGGATAATGAGCAGGTTTCTGTTTCAAATAAAAAAGGTCTATTTCATTATCTTGGCCTGGTTGATAAGGTGCAAGCCAATTATTCAAAATTAAACGTAATTCCTCGCGTTGTTGCTGATTTAATTTGGTTGCGTTTTTTAAAAAGTTAAGAAAAGGAAGCTGATTTTTTTGCTCGGAAACATTGTTTAAATTAAATCGGGATTGCAGATCATATAAACTTCCCTTGATTAAAATATCAGGATAGATGGATTTCAATTTCGCTGGAAAAATAAGAAGTTTACCAAATGGACCGCTAACAGTGAACTGATTTTGGGAGTTGGCTAGTTCACTCATTGCCCAAAAAGAGACCGCTTGTGATGCAAGATAGAGTTTATCACTTTCAATAGTGAGTCGTGTGCGGTAAATATCTAGCTGTAAACGGGTGCTCATGGCAGTTGCAGCAATGGCAACTAAAGTCATTATAAATAGTGCAGAAATTAGCGCACTGCCATTTCTGCGTTTTGGATGAAGTCGGTTATTTTTCCGCATACAGACCCTCAGGAATAATGAAGAGACGACTTAGGTTGCCCCAATTCCTTAAAGTTAAGTCCAAACGAATAGCTTTGGGTAATGGTTCAGCCCGCTGATTTTGTTGCAACGCATTAGCTTGCCACTCAGATAGAACTTGTAAATTTGCGTTTAAATAGGCGAATCGACAATGTGTTAGATTATCCATTAATACTTTATCTTGGTAACCTTTTCTGTCGACAGGATCAAGGCTTATCCAGCTTCGTCGGACAAACTGGTTGTTACGGCAAAAATAAGCAATGCGCTGAAGGACACTGCGCTTTTCTTCGCTATTTGGATTAACAATTCCGCTGCGTGATAATTCAAGATATTGTGGTTCGCCCACAAAAGCTGGATAAAGGTGCATATCGCTACCGCTATGTATGTCGCGATGTATGACCTGTTCGGTATCGCGTTCGATGAGTGTAAGGGCAAGTTGAAGTGCATTTAATTGCTCGGCCTGCTCATTGACGCGAGCCCTTGTATTAAATGCATAATACAAGGCAGAAGAGGTCATTGCCGCAAGGATAGCGAACACTGCAAGGGCAATTAAAATTTCAATGAGAGTAAAGCCTCTATTCCTCATGGTTTATACCAAAATGCAATGAGCGGATCGCGAAATGGACCGGCCTGATTTCTGCTGACCGTAATCGTGATTTGTTGAACGGATTTTATTGGTGTTGGGTTCGTTTTGGCTCGCCAATACCAGCGCTGGCCCAACATTGAAGTCACTTGGGTAATTTCTTGGTTGCCGGGTTGCAATAACCCTAATTGGATCATCGATACACCTTGCATAGCGGCCCAGTGGCTAATTGTTTTTTCCTTAATGCGTTGAGTATGGGAAACATTCTGAGCTGTTGCTTTCAACAGAGCGGTCAGCGCGATGGCGATGACTGATAAGGCAAGCAAAACCTCGATTAGAGTAAATCCATTTTGGCTTTGTTGGTTAATTGGGAGCATCATAACTGTTTTGGTTGTTGAATGATAATTTGACCATTGTTTTTGCCAAATAAGGTAATAATGTTGTGGTTTTTGGGCGTGCCGAAATCAACAGCGAATTCGTTCATATCCCCTGATGGCGTGATTATGATGTCAGGGTTTTTTAGTTTGTTTTTGGCGCTCCCTTGTTTAAGTGTTACGATAATATTGTTTGGGAAGCTGCGCCAGTGAAAAAAGTTGTTTGTGGGTATTAACTCCCAAGTCCTTCCAAAACGATAAGTACCATAACCGTCTTTGGATATATTAATTCCTAGTGTATTCGTTTCGAGTACGGCTTGCTGTTGCACCAGCTTAACATAAGATGAAAATTGTTCTGCTGTTACGACAGCACGTCGATTGGCTCCGAAGTCACCAAATGCAAGCATGGCAAAACCTAGGGTGATGCTAATAATAACCACCACCACTAAAATTTCAATTAGCGTAAATCCGCGCTCAGCGGGCATCCCAATTGCCTATCTGAGCAGTGATTCCAGTCCCGCCAGGTTGACCAGATGCCCCGTAAGTAAATACATCCACATCACTGTGCTCACCTGGGTTAAGGTATAAATAGTCACGTCCCCAAGGATCTTTCGGTAGGGATTTAAGGTATTGCTTCCAATCGCGCGGAGTAGGATTTGATGTAGGTTTTTCAACCAATGCAATCAATCCTTGATCAGTTGTGGGGTACATGCCGTTATCGAGCTTATATAAATCGAGGGCATTTTGAATGGCTAAAATATCTTGTTTTGCCTTTACCACTCTCGCTTCATCGGGACGGTTGATGATTTTGGGAACGACGATTGACGCAAGAATACCTAATATCACTACGACAACCATAATTTCGATTAAAGAAAAACCGCTTTGTTTGCTCATTCAAAACTCCGGACGGGAAATAATTTAAACTGATTCGACCCAGGGCGGATTATCCCTAAGTAGAATATACTGGTGTTATGTTAAAATTTGTCGCTAAATTATACCCTAAAACTGCCGATACTAGGATTGATTTACAAAAAATTACAAAAAAATGGAGAACAAAATAATGAAGCGACTTAAGTTTGTCCTCTTAACATTTCTTTTCATTTCTTTTTTTAGTTTAGTTTCTACCGCCAGTTTCTCAGGGGCAGACTTAGTTCAAAACCAAAATGTGTCCAATGTTTTAGTCGGTGATTCGATAACAGCTGCTTGGCCTTGGCAAAATTTGCTCGCAAAAAAAGATATCGTGAATCGTGGAGTAAGTGGTGATACCTCAGCACTTATTTTACAAAGGATGGATGGTATACTTTCAGTAAGACCTAAAAAGGCCTTTTTAATGTTTGGCATTAACGATTTCGGCAGAGGAGCTGATACCGAACAAGTTTTTAACAATTATAAAAAAATCATCGAAATATTACAAAATGCAAAAATTAAAGTGATTGTTTCTTCAACAATTAAATGCAGTACAAATCAATTTTACCTACAACCTCAGGTAATTAATAAAAAAGTTGATGCCTTAAATGTAAAATTGAAGGATTTTTGCCAAAAAAATGGAATAACATTTGTCGATATCAATGAAAGATTATCTGACCCTAATGGTGGATTAAATGAGAAATATACGGTCGATGGAGTACATTTAAATTATGCTGCTTATCAAGAGTGGGCAAAATTACTGTCTCCTCTGATTAATTCAAATTAATTGAAAATTGTTAGGGATTATTTCGGGTTAGGTAGTTTTTCTTTAATAAACTCAAGTGCATTAGCGAGAATACTTCACCCAACTAACTGTTCCATTGAAAAAATGGGTAATAAAGTAGCTAGTACGATAAATAAAACCACGGCTCCCATAAATAAGATAATGAGAGGTTCAAGAAGGGTTAATGCGGTATCGATAAGCCGTTTCACTTCGTTATCAAGATGGGATGCTGCTTTTTCCATCATCGCAGCAATTTGCCCGCTTTTTTCACCACTGGCAATTAAATGAGTCGCCATTGGACTTAAGAAACCTGTTTCTTTCAACGACTGGCTGATTGAGCCGCCTTCTCGTACACGGATCGTAGCGAGATCAAACGCATTTCGCATCACTAAGTTGGTGATTAGGCTTGCTGAAACGCGCATGGTTTCAAGGACGTTTACTCCTGCAGCAAATAAAATTCCGAAAGTATGTATATAGCGGGCAACATTAACAGACCTTACCAAATAAGATGATACGGGAAGCTTCAACAAGATCTTATGCCAAGCCGTGTGTATTTTGATATTGGAGAGACTCTTTTTAAAACTTACAAGAAGGATAATAATTCCTAAGAGAGCGATCAAACCGTAGGATTTAATCCATTGGCTAAGATTGATCAGCACCTTGGTCATGTTAGGCAATTCCTGTCCGCTACTGCTAAAAACTTCTATAATCTTGGGTACAACAAAAGCTAAGAGGAAACTGATGATTCCGGTTGAAACAATGACCATCAATAATGGATAAATGAGTGCTTGCTGTACTTTTTGACGGGTTTGTTGTTGGTTTTCAGTGTAGTCAGCAAGTTTCTCCAAAACCATATCCAAGCGCCCTGTTTGCTCACCTGCACCCACAGTTGCACGATAAAGTTCCGGAAATGCATTAGGAAATTCGCCCATTGCTTGTGCTAAGCCGTAACCTTCCAAAACTTTTGAGCGAACACCGATGATAAGTCCACGTACCTTATCTTTCTCTGTTTGTTCGCTGACACCGCGGAGAGATTCTTCCACAGGGATGCCAGCGGCTAACAATGTGGCTAACTGCCGCGTTAGTAGTGAGAGATCTTGTGCAGATATTTTGTCTTTACTGCGTGATTGTTGCTGCTTAGCTAAAGCACGAATTTGGGTGGGAACAAGGCCTTGTTCACGTAAGAATTGTCGTGCCTGACGTTCGGAGTCAGCCTCGATAACGCCTTTCTTGGTTGAGCCTGATTTATTTAGCGCTTGATAATGGTAGGCGCCCATAAGAATTACTTTCAGTTTTAATGGGAATTAGTTTAATCTATAGGGCTAAATAAGTCACTTAGGCCAGCTTAATTAGTGGGTAATCTTGGAGAGTATTATGAGCAACACAGCAGCATTACACGAGAGAATAAAAAAAGAGGATATTAAATTTATCGATCTTCGCTTTACGGATACAAAAGGGAAAGAACAACATATAACCATCCCGGTATCTGCATTAGATGATGATATGATCGAAAATGGGAAAATGTTCGACGGCTCATCAATTAAAGGCTGGCAAAAAATACATAAATCTGATTTAGCTCTCATTCCCGATTTAGACACTGTAAACGTTGATCCCTTCTACCAAGATAATACCCTGATTATTCGCTGTAATGTTGTTGATCCTCAGACTATGCTGGGTTACGACCGTGATCCTCGCTCCATTGCCCATCGTGCAGAAGCTTATATGAAATCAACCGGTATAGCTGATCAAGCTTTATTTGGTCCTGAGCCAGAGTTTTTCATTTTTGACGATGTGCGCTCAGAAATTGGAATGCGCCGTGCTTTTTATGAACTGGATTCCGCTGAAGGACATTGGAATTTAGGGAAGGTTATGGAAGGTGGAAATATTGGCCATAGGCCAAGTATAAAGGGAGGTTATTTCCCGGTTCCTCCTGTTGATTCATCGCAGGATATACGCTCGGCAATATGCCTTACTTTGGAAGAAATGGGTATGGTTGTTGAGGCGCATCATCACGAGGTTGCGACAGCAAATCAGTGCGAAGTTGCTACCCGGTTTAATACACTCACTAAAAAGGCGGATGAATTGCAGATTTTAAAATACGTCGTCCATAATGTCGCTCACAACTATGGTAAGACTGCGACGTTTATGCCTAAGCCTTTGGTAGGGGATAACGGTAACGGTATGCATTGCCATCAATCGCTAATAAAGGATGGTGTTAATTTATTTACCGGTGATCAGTATGCGGGTTTATCTGAAACAGCACTTTACTATATAGGCGGTATTATCAGACATGCTCGTGCATTAAATGCATTCACCAATCCTGCCACTAATAGTTATAAACGCTTAGTACCTGGTTTTGAAGCCCCCGTGTTATTGGCTTACTCAGCACGTAATCGTTCCGCCGCAATTCGGATTCCTCATACGAGCAATCCGAAAGGGCGTCGAATTGAAGTTCGGTTCCCTGATCCGATGGCAAACCCTTATCTTGCTTTTTCAGCCATGATGATGGCGGGACTTGATGGCATTCAAAAGAAAATTCATCCAGGTCAACCTATGGATAAAGATTTATACGATTTGCCCCCTGAAGAGCTAGTTGATGTGCCTACTGTTTGTAACTCCTTGGAACAAGCGATGCAGCATTTGAAAGAAGATCATGAATTTTTGCTACAAGGCGATGTGTTCAGTAAAGATTTTCTGCAAAGTTATATTGAATTAAAAGAAGAAGAGATTCAAATGTTAAGAACTCTTCCACATCCGTTTGAGTTTGAATTGTATTACAGCCTTTAATTTTATTCCTACTTTATTTGTACCACCTGCGCTCCCCAGCGTAGGTGGCTAATTACACTCCAATTCTGTATCCGTATTAAAATTCGTGAATAAATAAGATTGTTCCACAGCAACCTAATGGTTCAAAGCTAGTAAGTAGTCATTTTTGTCTTAATGTTTCCTTCATGTAATACATTTATAATTTACTCAATATGATCGCAAATTATCCGTTATGGTAATAGAGTATGAGTAGAACTGTTGCCGAATTATTACAAATCCAATTTAATTTTCCGTTATCGTCCAAACCTATTCGGAAAATTGCCCTGCGTGGCGGAGGAGCTAAGGGTGTTGTATATCCTGGGGCAATTGAAGCATTACACGAAGAGGGGATTTTGGATAACGTAGACACCATCGGTGGTTCCTCTGCTGGTGCTTTAACTGCGGCTATGATTGCTATTGGCATGACTCCAGAGGAAATTAAATTAGAAGTTAACAAAACCGATTTTAATCAATACAAAGATTACCATATTAGTGGTTTATTTGCTAAAAGAGGGCTTTGTAAGGGGGAAGCTCTCTTAAACGACATACAAAGAGTTATAAAAACCTACTTACCAGATAAAATTAAATCAGCAGAATCCGTTTTAGCGCTTGGAATTATGAATGTGTTGACAAAGATTGAGAAAGATCTTGAAACGCGCATCAAAACGATAGAGGATTCTACCCCCTTATGGGAAATGTTACTTGATGGAAATGAGGATTGTTCTAAGAAAAAAGAGGAAACGGATAAAGAAAGAGAACTTATCAGGGGAGTTCTGGAGCAATTACAACGTCTAAGAGAGACTCCTTATCCAGATAATTTTACTAAATTTAAAGAAATTTCAAAGTATTTTTTTGATAACTATAAATTTTTTAAACGATACGCGCGTTCGGATTTTTTTTTCATAAGAAAACTTCTTATTCAATATGAGAATATCGAAGAAATAGATATCAACTCGGTCAGATTTATTGATCTATTTTCCTTAAACGAAGTGTTGGGCAATGAAGTCAAGCACCTAGTTATTACCGGAACAAATATTGATACAGGAAAATTAGAATTATTCTCATACGAGACTACTCCTAATATGCCAATCAGCGTTGCTGCAAGAATCTCTGCTTCGTATCCTATCGTTTTTCAGGCAGTAGAATATAACGGCCATAGATATATAGATGGTGGGGTATTGGACAATTTACCTGTAAGACAATTAGCAAAGCAAAAAAAAGATATTCCTCTATTAAAAAGAGAACAGGAGAGAATTGCTGAGACAATCGCTTTTGAGCTTAATCCACAAAAGACAGATCAAGGAATTTTGGCCACAGTAACCGGGTTTTTTACCACTATAAAAAATTTCGTGAAGTACTTAGCATGTGCCAAAATTGATGTGGCTACGAGTAATGAGGAATTAAAACAAGCTCTCATGGATGATATTTCAAGGAATCGTATTGATCTTCCTGTTGATATATCCACTTTGGATTTTAAGTTAGATCCAAATAAAAAGAAATTGTTACAAGATCAGGCAAAAAGTACAACGAAACAGCGTATCAAAGAAATCTTAGATGAAAGAAAGGAAAAATCGATAAATTGTGATTTCTTAAGGTATTTGCTAGAAGCATCTTTTGATGATATTGAAAAAAACTTTCCTCCATTTATTGACTCACTCTCTGACGAAGGTGAGCGAGAGAAAGTTAAAGCACTCAAATATTGGGTAGGAAACTTCCGAAAACAAGAAGAATATTTATTGAGCACTTTAGTGACCGGGATTAAAGGTGTAAATGCCGCAATAGTGCATGAGTTGACAAGTACTCAAAGACAGTTCCATATTGACGAATTTGTGATTGCTCTTGATCAACTTATTCTACAGAAAACTTACCTTGATAGTGAATTAGTTACTTTTAACGAGTCGCATAAAGCTTTCCTTTATCAAAAAGTAAAAGATATCTTTAGCTCAGAACTTGAAGAGCTTGTCGATCACATTCTCCAGAACCCATCACTAAAGCAAGAGATTATTGAAAGACTTCGACAAAGTCCTGCTCAAAAAGAGCATGCCCAATTCTTCGATCGCCTACACTTTGATCTCATTAAAAAGAGGGCAATACAAACTCTTGTACAAGCCAAAGCAAAACCATTTCAATTTGCAAGTAATGTGGAGCTAATTCAGAAAACAATTGTAAACTTAAGATTAGCTTCAACAGAAGAAGAAGTTAAATCTGCCTTAGAGGAAGTAAGGGATAATTACCAAAGCCGTAATGTGATTTCCCTAGTACAAGGACCTAATACCCGATTTAAAGGACTTTCTCATACTACAACCTCAGGCTTGATGGATGAATACATTAAGCAAATTGAAGATTTAAAAGAGTATCCATTATCTCAGGAGGTTAGTAACTCTGCGGAACCTAAAGCTTTGTCATGAGCTAACGCAAAGTGCAACAAAATGCAGGAGTGTGTGTTTAAATAGTAATGTAATTCAATAAAGTGAATGAAGGTTTTGATATGTCTACTTCGTATACCACAATTTTTCGTAATCAACTCAATGCGATTCGAAAGCCGAATCAATCGCATCAACAGGTACTTGATCCGGTAAGTTTAGAAGACAAAATTTTAGGAAACACAGAGCTTGTTACCGATCCTAACGATACACCAAGCGAAATCAGAAGAAGTCTGGAATTTGATGGCCCAATTGATACAGAAATCGAAGCAAAAGTGAAAGGCAGGAAACACGAAGAGGAAGTTCAAGAGAATGAAACCTCACCAGGTTTTCGCCCATAAGTTATTCGAGAGTGTTCATCTAACTGTGTCACCTCATTGATTATCTAAGTCTCAGGTTCATACGGTCTTCAAAATAAATATGAAGCTGAGACGCGATAAGCGCCCAATTGTGCATGGGCTGACTCCATTTTTCCAGTACTTTTTGGCAGGCACAATAAATAAGCTTTATCAGTGCGTTTTCACTAGTGAAAGCGCCTTTGTTTTTGGTGTACTTGCGAATTTGGCGATGGAACCCCTCTACGATGTTCGTGGTGTAAATGATACGTCTTAGCTCTTCGGGGTATTTGAAGTATTGAGACAAAGCCTCCCAGTTATTATTCCATGACTTCATAACTGCTGGGTATTTCTTGCCCCATTTCTCCTCTAGTTCAAGCAAATGATGCTCAGCTAAATCTTTGCTAGAGGCCTTATACACAAGCTTTAAATCAGCCATGAATGCCTTTTGGTCTTTACTAACAACATACTTCAGGGAGTTTCGTATTTGGTGAACTACACATAGTTGGATTTCTGTTTTAGGAAAGACTTCAGCAATAGCTTCGGGAAAACCCTTAAGTCCATCGATACTCGCAATAAGAATATCTTCTACCCCTCGTGCTTTAAGGTCATTTAAGACACCAAGCCAAAACCGCGCGCCTTCAGTTTCTGACAAATAAAGCCCTAAAATATCTTTCTTGCCCTCAGGAGTAACGGCAAGGACCGTGTAAAATGCCTTACTTGTGACTTTGCCCTCAACACGTACTTTAAAATGCATCGCGTCTAAAAAGGCAATAGGATATATAGACTCTAAAGACCTATTGCGCCATTCGGTAATCATAGGCAACAATTTATCCGTGATGAGGCTTATTTTAGCTGAGGATACGTCTAGACCATACATTTCAGCCAGGTGCTCACTAATGGCTTCATAGCTCATACCTAGGGCATATAAGGCCAGCACTTTATTATCTAATGACTCATTCAATACTGTTTGGCGCTTCTTAACAATTTCAGGCTCAAAAAGTCCTTCTCTGTCCCGTGGAGTGTCTAATTCAAAAATACCAGTTGTAGATTTCATTAACTTGGATGTTTTGCCATTGCGACGATTGGTTAGGCCTGAATCATGACAATCAGAAATGTGAGCCTCCATTTCACCTTCTAAGGCTGCTTCAAGAAGCTCTTTGATCAGAGGAGTTAAGATACCGTCTTTACCAGTAAGGGACTGGCCAGACTTTAATTGCGTTAAGGCTTCAGACTTAAAATCATTGAAATCAAAATTGGATAAATCTATCTTTTTATTCTTACTCATGGGCACCTCTTTTAAGTGTTGAAATTATAACAAGTTAAAAGAGATGACACAGTTATTTAAACACTACCAGTTATTCTGCTCACCCCCTAATAAGTTATTGAGCCTATTGCTACACTTTATATGCAAGATTGATTTGCAGATTAACGAATAAATCGGTACTTTATAACTCAAGATTCCTCTGTATTATTGGCTAGTGCCGGAGAATTTATGAAGTTAAGATCCCATAATCTATTAACATGGGTGCCTCATTTATTTCTGTTTTATAAAGAAAAAGTTTTTCGCAAGCTAATGCCAATCATGGTTATACTAACGATCTATGCCATATTGATTGCCTATTTTTTTCAGCACGCCACACGCTATAATCTCGGCCAATTTCATTTAATTTTTAGCTTTATTCTCACAATCATCATTGGTTTTAGAGTGAACACTAGTTATTCGCGCTGGTGGGAAGGTCGAATTCTCTGGGGCTCAATCGTCAATAACTGCCGAAATTTAGCTTTAAAATTTGAGATATTTACGGGTCTTCATGTTCATCCGAATTTTTATCAATTATTAAAAAAATTACCTATTATCGTTAAAGCTAATTTACGTAAGGAAATTAAGGAAGTTGAAATGGAATTACAATTATTGGGTATTGAGGATACTAGCTCTCAACATCCTGTACTATTAGTGATTCAGCGGATGTATTTTATCCTCAATCAACTGCGCGGCGAAGAAAAGCTTCGATTTGAGCAATACTTAGCTTTAGATACCCACTTAGCCAATTTGATTGATATGGTAGGTGGCTGTGAACGAATTGCAAACACCCACGTGCCGCCGGCATTTGCTTTTTTTGTTAAACAAGCCTTGCTCTTTTATGCCTTAATGTTTCCATTTGGTTGGGTAGATACTTTTGGCTTTTTAATCATCCCGATGATGGTGATGATTGTTTATATTTTGTTGGGTTTAGAAA
This sequence comes from Legionella micdadei, assembly GCF_000953635.1. NCBI lineage: Bacteria > Pseudomonadati > Pseudomonadota > Gammaproteobacteria > Legionellales > Legionellaceae > Legionella > Legionella micdadei. The sequence continues at coordinate 1,828,711 of NZ_LN614830.1, read as the reverse complement.
TCCTATCGGAAGAATTGGAGGAACCGTTCGGTAAAGACGATAACGATTTACCCCTTAATATTATTTCTAAAAACATAAGCCGCAATATTGAACAAATCGCGTTAACTGGACGCGAGTTTTTCAAGTCAGATATTCAAGGTAACAACCCTTGAAATTTTCAAGTTCCACCCGCATATACATCCTGTATTTATTAAAGTAAGGAACCTAGTTGATGCAAGCGTCAGTCTAGGCCACAAGCTGGTTTTATTTAATGATAATTTTGAGTATGGGAGATTTATAAATGGCGGCAAAGCAGCAAACTATGGGATTTCAAACTGAAGTGAAACAAATGCTTCATCTTGTTGTTCATTCGCTCTACTCGAACAAAGAAATCTTTTTAAGGGAGCTTATTTCGAACGCTTCTGACGCTTTGGATAAACTTCGATTTTTAGCTCTTGCTGATGCCTCTTTGTATGAGAACGATCCCGATCTTCGCATTACTGTGGAATTTAATGAAAAATTAAAAACTATCACGATTAAAGATAATGGTATTGGCTTAAGCTGGGACGAAGCGGTCGAAAACTTAGGTACTATTGCCAAATCAGGCACTAAAGAATTCTTAAGTCACTTAACAGGTGAAACTGCAAAAGATTCCCATTTGATTGGTCAATTTGGTGTTGGTTTCTATTCTTCATTTATTGTCGCAGACAAAGTGACGCTAAAAAGCCGCCGTGCAGGCTTAAAACCAGAGGAAGGAATCATTTGGGAGTCTAAAGGCGAGGGTGAATTTAGTATTGGACAAGAAAAGAGAACTGATCGTGGTACAGAAGTTATTTTACATCTCAAAAATGACTATGACGAATTTTTAAGTGATTGGCGTCTACGTCAAATTATTACTAAATATTCTGATCATATTTGCTGGCCGATTGTGATGAAAAAAATGGACAGTGAGAAAACGGATGATTATGAAACAGTAAATAAAGCCACTGCACTATGGACTCTATCAAAATCAGATATTTCAGATGAGGAATATAAAGAGTTGTATAAACATATTTCTCATGATTACCAAGATCCTCTTATCTGGTCACATAACCATGTGGAAGGTAAGCAAGATTATATCAGTTTACTTTACATTCCCACTCATGCCCCTTTTGATTTGTGGCAGCAGGAAACGAAACACGGTTTAAAGTTATATGTTAAACGAGTGTTTATCATGGATGACGCTGCGCAATTTTTACCCCGCTATTTGCGTTTTGTAAAAGGGATTGTGGATGCCAATGATTTGCCTTTAAATATTTCTAGGGAAATTCTGCAAGAGAATAAACTTGTTGATTCAATTAAATCGGCTTGTACTAAACGTGTTTTATCCATGTTAGATAAATTAAGCACTCAAGATCCAGAGGCTTATCAACGATTCTGGGAAGAATTTGGTTTAGTGCTTAAAGAAGGGCCGATTGAGGATTTTACCAATAAGGAAACTATCGCTAAGTTGTTACGCTTCGCAACCACAATAAGTGACTCTGAAAAGCAAACAGTGAAACTCATGGACTATGTAGCGCGTATGAAAGAAGGCCAAGACAAGATCTACTACATCACTGCTTCTAGCTATAATGCAGCTAAAAATAGCCCTCATCTCGAAATTTATAGAAAAAAAGGTATCGAGGTCCTACTGCTTAGTGACCGCGTCGACGAGTGGTTAGTGGGTTATTTGGGCGAGTTCGAAGGTAAAAAATTACAGTCCATAACGAAAGGTAAATTTGATTTAGAGATCGAAGAAAATGAAAAGATAAAAGAAGAAGAGAAAAATCTAGAACCCATGTTGAAACAGATTAAAGAAATCTTGGGTGATAAAGTAAAAGAAGTGCAATTTACTCATCGATTAACGACATCTCCTGCTTGTGTAGTCGCTGATGAAGGGGATATGGGTATGGAGATGCAGCGTATCTTACAAGCAGCCGGTCAAAAAATACCGCCCAGTAAACCAATTCTTGAGCTTAATCCAGATCACACATTAATTAAACGTCTGCATGATATCAGCGATGAGAGCCTTTTTGGTGAATGGGTTACAATGTTATTTGAACAAGCTGTCCTTGCTGAGGGCGGTCAATTAGATAATCCGGCTGATTTTGTCAATCGGATAAATAAATTACTTCTTGAAGCCTAAAGCTACGTTTCAAGAGTTAGAGAGGATGGCGGCTTGTAGCTGCCTGCCTCCCTTCCTACTCTATATCAGGAAAGGGCCATATTATTACCTCTGAAAGCATGGCAAAAACCACTGGAAAAAGAGAGTTATTAAATTTTTTTGCAATTAAACAATAGCTCAGGTTCCTATGTTGGATTTAACACAAAAGTTATATTGAAGCATAGATTGCAAAAAAAAAGGCTATGATGTGCGACTTAGATACCTATATAAGTAGCTCTTTGCCATCTGAAAGATGAGCCAAATATGGCTTTTTTGCATGGGAACTAATCTATTTAATTAATTTATAAATAAGAAAGGCCCACATAATGGGCCTTTTAAAGTCTTATAAATACACTCAGTACTTTATCCTGCTAGATTGTATTAGCTGGTTTAGGAAGTAAAGAGGATCATTTATAAAGAGGGTTTATTCGTCGGTTAAACGAAAATATTTCGTACCGAAATAGCGTTGTAATTTTTTCCTGATTGTACCGCGGCTGATTCCAAGCAGTTTAGCTGCTTGTAGCTGATTGCCCCGTTTCTTTTCCATAACGGCTTGCAAAAGTGGCGGCTCAACTTCAGAAAGAATCATGTCATAGAGATCATCGATGGCTTTGCCTTTATTTTCAGCAAGAAATCGTGTTACCAAACCATAAACTAAATCTTGAAGACCTTGATCTTGTTTTGTAGTTTGAGTAGCTATTTGTGTTTCAATGACATTCATCATAACTTCCTTATTTTAGTTAAATCATTCTATCCCAATACTTTCATTTGAGAATGAAAGCAAAATTAATTGTACATGAAGGTTAATTGATAATCTACTATTCTTAAGGAATTCTTAAGGAATTCTTAAGTCAAGAAGAATCTTTCTCTGCGCGGGGCTTTTTATCAGCGAGTTTCAATTCGGAATTGACCAATTCCGCAATGGTACAATCGGCCTGGCCTGTAGATAGCGATAATTTAAGTTGTCTAAGGCGCCTTTGCATGCGTTCACTCATTTCTTGATCGGTCAACAGCTCAAACAAAGAACGGGTTAATTCTGTGACATTACAATCATACTGTAACAACTCTGGCACTATCATTTCATTTTGTAAGAGATTACATAAACCCAAATACTTTACTTTAATGACTTTCATTGCTGCAATAAAGCTAAGTAATGAACCCTTATAAATAATGCACATGGGTTTTTCAAGGAGGGCGCACTCAAGAGAGGCGGTTCCAGAAGCAACAACAGCACAGTCACTGCAGGCCACAACCTCGCTTGCATGACCAAGTGTAAATGAGATTCCGATTTTCGATTTAGAAAAATAGTTCTTAACGATAGAAGGTTCGAGGGTACCCGCGATTGGAATAACAAAGTGTAGATCCGATAGTTTTTCGTTTAGTTTTTCGGCCGCTGCTAACAATATTGGCATATGCCTTTCAATCTCGTTGCGCCTGCTTCCTGGTAACATCGCAATTAAACGTTTGTCTGTAGGAAGCTCAAATTTAGTTCTTGCACTTGCTGCATCATCGCATGTTGGTATTTTTTCAACAAGAGGGTGGCCTACAAACGATACGGGAATATTTGCTCTTTGATAAATTGCTTTTTCAAATGGAAGGATAACCGCCATCCGATCGACATAGGCGCGAATGAGTTCAATACGGTTTGCTTTCCAAGCCCAAATTTGCGGGCTTATATAATATAAGATACGAATGCCAAGTTCTTTTGCAAATTTTACAAGCCGTAAATTGAAGCCAGGGAAATCAACTAAGATGAGCAGATCAGGTTTGTTATTGCTTAGGTGAATTTTGATGGCATTAAATGCTTTTTTGATGATAAGCAAATTACGGAGTACTTCAGTGAGGCCGGTTGTGCCATATCTCGCTAAATCGCTAATGAGATGAACACCGGCTTCTTGCATATGTCGTCCACCAATACCGCTGATTTCAAGCGATTTGTGTACAGTTTTTAATTGATGTACAAGGGAAGCAGCGTGGATATCACCTGATTCTTCTCCAGCAATAATCACAAGCCGTTTAGTCTCGGGCATAATTTAAAGTCAAATGGTTATCAATTAATGCCGAAATTTTTGCTGCTGTGGCCAATGCGTCTCTTCCTTCCTCTCCGGTAACTAGGGGTATTGTATCCTTCTCTATGCAATCTAAGAAGGCCTTTATCTCTTCGAGTAATGCGTCACCTTTATCAAATACAGACTGATGCCTGGTAATTTCAGGTATACCTGGAAACATTTCGCCTTCCCCTTTTTGAAATACAGCGAATTGTTTATTTTGATAATCAATCGAAATATATGAATTAGGCTGAAAAATTCGTGTTTTGCGCTCTGTTTTGAAGCTAACACGACTGGCCGTTACATTCGCAACACAATGATTTGCAAAGGTAATTCTGGCATTGGCAATATCAATTGATTTGGATAGAACAGGTGCACCTTGTGCATCAATATTAACAATTGGGTAATTAACAATTGCTTGGATCAGATCAATGTCATGAATCATCAAGTCGAGAACTACATTAACATCAGTGCCTCTTGGGTTAAAAGGGGCTAATCGGTGTGATTCAATAAATAATGGCTGTTCGAGGTATTCATCGAGTGCTAAGCGAGCGGCATTAAACCGTTCTAAATGACCCACCTGTAATTTCACTCGATGCTGTTTGGCCAGAGCAATCAGCTCGTTTGCCTGTTCGACAGTTTCTGTAATGGGTTTCTCAATAAGAACATGGATGCCTTGGGTTAAACATTCTTTAGCGATTTCGTAGTGCCTATTCGTCGTAGAGACAATGCTAACGGCATCAATTTTGCCAAACAAGTCTTTATAATCGATATAAGCAGGAACATTAAGCTCACGTGATACAGTTTCACAAGCATCTGGATTAATGTCACAAATTGCTACTAAGTTAGCATTAGGTAGCATTTTATATTTTTGAGCATGAAAGCGCCCTAAGTAACCGACGCCAATTACGGCACAATTTAATATACTCATAATACAACGATGATAATAATTTGTGCGCATGATCTCATTTTCTTAATGATAAATCAATTTTAAATGGTTATGATTAGCTGTTTGTTGATTTTCAGGAGATAAGCAATGGCGGGGTGTATTGCCGGAGTTGATGAAGTAGGGCGAGGGCCTTTAGCAGGTCCACTTATCACCGCAGCAGTAATTCTTAATAAGCCAATTGAAGGTGTGATGGATTCAAAAAAGTTAACTGCTGCCAAACGGAAAAAATTAGTTGATAAGATTAAAAATGAAGCACTCTGTTTTTCTTACGGCAGAGCCGAGGTGGAAGAAATCGATCGATTAAATATTCATCATGCTACTCTCCTAGCGATGAAGAGGGCAATCGAGGCCTTAACTATTCAACCGGATGAAGTGATTGTCGATGGTATGTTCATTCCAACAATAGCCATCCCATGCAAGGCAATTATCAATGGTGATAATATTGAAAATGCAATTAGTGCTGCCTCAATTCTAGCAAAAGTCCTTCGCGATGAGGAAATGGAAGCAATGGATTTAATTTATCCAGGTTACGGTTTTGCGCTACATAAAGGTTATGCAACTGCCATGCATCGTGCTGCATTAAAAGAAAAGGGGCCTTGTGCCATTCATCGTAAGAATTTTTCATCCGTAGCTGCAGTTTTGCATTCTGTAGAATTGATATGAGTTATTTTGGGCTTTGAGGCCCAAAATAACTGTATCTTTCCAGTGAAAGGGAGCAGTGCAAATATGGCATAACTAAATTGAATTTGGAGAGAATCGTTTAACTTCAAAAGTCAGTAATTTAAAGTAGTCATATGACATATAGAATTCACCATAGTTACCAGCCCAAGCTCCCCAAGAGTTGCGTAGTATCAACAAGCCCTTGTGTTTTTTTCCCTTGTTATCGAAAGCTACAGCATTATCATCATAGCCTGTAATTATCATTTCATGCGCTGATTTCACATTTTTTATACCGTCAATGATTTCTTGGGTTAATACCCAAGTGTCTTTGTCAATCCAAGTCTTGTATTTACCTACCGCGCCAACTGTTCCTAAATCCGTACGTGGCAACCTTACTGCAAAAACTAATCTATCTCCTGAATTAAGGGCTTGTTTGACTTCATTTAATGTTTTACTAGAATCAAGTCGATAATAGCTATTTGACCAATTCGCCAAATGACCAAAAATCAATTCACTCATTGAAGCGAATTTATCTGGTTCTATATATGATTTTGGGGTTTTACCATTAAGAGGGTATTCCTTCAAAACACCACAGCCAAATTTTCGCTGCTTTTCCTTATTAATAATCCCATATTGGCTAATTTGGCTGATTACAGAACTTGCGTTGCTCCCATCCCAGCCACTTGAACTGTAGCCATGGTTTTCTAAATAATTACCTAATTGTAAGTGACAAAGCTGGCTAACATAGTCGCCTTTACCAATTAATGCATCCAATGCGCCTGTTACAGCAAAAGTAACGCATGTTCCATGACGACCTTGATCAAGTACCGGAACTTTGTTCATACCGAGTTGAATGGCATTAGGTAGAGTCGATTCTTGAGAAGAGGAATCTAATGAAAATTGATTTCTGTGTAGAGATGCTTCTCTGGCTCTCATTTCAAGCAATGCTTTTTCTTCATCAGAAAGTTCTATTCGTAATAATTGAATTTCCTTTTCATTTTCTTTGGATTGTACAGCTTTGTTCGTTGATAACTTGATAATGTGTTTTATTGAGCCTGTGATTGTAACTTCTTCTGAATAGCCGTTCGAAATAGCCAATAGGGTTATAATAAGGGCTCTAATCGTAATTAATTTTAATTCCATAGATTGTGGTGCCAGAAATCGAAGTGGCAAATTATTATTCATAAAGAAAATAATGTCAACACTTTGAATTATGATTTAATAATTGTTCTTAAGCCACATGAAGGAAACCTATTATGTTAGCGGCCATAGGATAAATTATTAAATAAAATGCGGTGTGAGCTAATTGACATCAAAACACCAAAGCCGGTGAGAAAAGTCACCATTGCGGTTCCACCATAGCTGACTAGAGGCAAAGGAATACCAACGACAGGCAAAATACCCATCACCATACCTATATTGACGAAAGCAGAAAGAAAGAAAGTCATTGCCAAACTTGCAGCTAGGAGACGAGTAAAACTGGTTTGCGCATGCCTTGCTATATGAAGACCACGAAGTGAAATCAAAATCACTAATGCAATAAGAATACAGCTGCCGACGAAACCAAACTCTTCCCCGCTCACTGCAAAAATAAAGTCAGTTGCATGCTCCGGTAAAAAATTAAGATGAGATTGACTTCCTTCAAGCCAGCCCTTTCCAAAAACACCACCGGAACCAATCGCAATTTTGGATTGAATAATATGATAACCCGATCCAAGAGGATCTTGTTCTGGATTAAGTAAAGTATAAATTCGCTGTTTTTGATAATCGTGCATCACGTGCCAAACTAAGGGGATGCTTGCACCGATAGCCATACCCATAAATAATAAAATACGCATTCTTATTCCGGCCAAAAAAATAACGCATAAGCCAGAGGCAATCACCATAATAGCAGTACCTAAATCAGGTTGTTTAGCAATTAAAATACCCGGGATAAAAATCATTAACGCGGCAACCAATAGCGATTTGATTCTGATAGGGAAGGGTTGGCGATCAAAATACCAAGCGGCCATCATAGGAATGGCTAATTTCATGATTTCTGAGGGTTGAAATCGAAATAGTCCTAAATCTAACCAACGCTGCGCTCCTTTACCAATCTTACCTATAAGCATCACCGCAATTAGCAAGGCTAAACCTATCCCATAAATCCATGGTGTCCATGCTTTATATTTGTGAGGAGGAATTGCAGCAAAAACCATCATGATACTTAAAGCAAACACTAATCTAACTGATTGCCGAAATACCATGCTTAAATTTTGATTTGAAGCACTGAATAGAATTAGCATCCCCATAGCAATCAAGGCTAAAAGTAAACACAACAAAGGAAAATCAACATGGATTGATTTTGCAGTTAGTCTATAAACTGGTCGATTGTGACGTGTTTTCATGACTTAGTTTCACTTTTCTTCAGTTCAAAATAAGCATCCATGACCTTTCGTGCCACATTAGATGCTGCTAGATCATTTTCTACCATTACTGCCACTGCAATTTCTGGTTTTTCTACAGGAGCAAAGGCAATAATGAGCGAATGGTCTCTTAAGTATTCAGGAATATCCTCGTATTTGGCTTTACGGACTTTTTCATATTGCTTACCGCCAAATACTTGGGCTGTGCCAGTTTTGGCTGCAACCGAGTAGGGCGCATTTCGACCAAAACGATAACCTGTCCCTTCATTATTAGTAATCACAGACTGCATGGCTTCTGCGATGATTGTCCAATAATTTTCATCTTTAAGTTTTATGGGATACTCTTCAAGGACTTTATATTCATGGATCTCTCCCTTATCACTTTGAATGGATTTATGCAGGAGATGAGGTCTAAAACGTCTACCTTTCTGACTTAGTGAGGCTGTTGCATTGGCTAGCTGGAGTGGGGACACAAGCGTAAAGCCTTGCCCGATTGAGGTTATAACCGTATCACCAGGGTACCAAGATTGGCCTTTAGCTTGTCTTTTCCAATGTTTATTAGGGACAAGTCCAGGGGCCTCTTCGTGCAAATCGACATGAGTTAATTGACCAAATCCAAATTGAATTAACATATCCTCGATTGCTGTAATACCCATTTTGTGACCCAAGTGATAAAAATAAGTGTCACAAGAGACAGTGATCGCTCGTTTTAAATTAATAAAACCATGTCCCGTTTTTTTCCAATCTCGGTAGGGGTGGCTAACGCCTGGCAGCCTAAACCAACCGGGATCATGAATGCTGTAGGTGGTATCGACAACACCTTTCTCTAGACCAGCTAACCCCATAAAGGGCTTGATTGTTGACGCTGGGGGGTATAAACCTCGAACTGCTCGATTATAAAGCGGCCGATCGCGTGCAGTAGCTAATTTCTTATAATCATCAGCACTAATTCCATTGACAAATAGGTTTGGATCAAAACTGGGCGCGCTAACCATTGCCAAAATATCCCCGCCTTGGGTGCTCAACGCAACAACTGCCCCACGTTTATCTTTCATGGCTTGGTACGCGACTTGTTGCAATCGTGTATCAATAGTCAGATAAAGTTTTTCCCCCGATATTGGGTTTTGCTTGTTGAGAACTCTGATAGTTCGACCACTCACATCGGTTTCGATCAATTGATAACCGACTTCACCATGTAAGATATTCTCATAAAATTTTTCAATTCCTGATTTTCCAATAAAATTGGTTGCCTGATAATTGGTTGGATCGACCTGACGCAACTCCTGCACATTGATCCGGCCCACATAACCAAGGATATGTGCCATCATTTCACCAAAAGGATAATAGCGCATTAACCTCGCTTTGATACTAACCCCTGGAAAACGATACTGGTTACTTGCAAAAACAGCGACTTCTTCTTGACTTAATTTAAGTTTGAAAGGGATAGGAACAAACGAACGATTCTGTTTGCGAGCATGATTAAAGTTATCGATATCTTCATCGGTAATCGATGGAAGGAGAATCCGTAACTGTTCCAAGGTTTTCGGTATATCTTTAACGCGTTCAGGAATAATTTCTAGAACATAGACAGGAATATTTTCTGCAAGAACAACCCCATTTTTATCAAGAATAATACCTCGAGGCGGAGCAATTGGAATAACACTCATTTGATTTTTTAAAGAAAGTGTTTCATAGCGCTTAAATTCGGATATTTGCAAATAGGTTAGGCGTAAAATCAGTGTTAATGATAAGATAATTATCAATAAGACTAGTAAATTTAATCGAGAGGTATGCAATCGCAATTCTGCCCGATCATTTTTTACTGAATTGTTAAATCGCATTTTCTGCAAATAAGATAAAAGTACACATCTTAGCTTAAAACTTCACTTGTGATAAGGGTGCTTATGTATAATCGACCAGGCTCTGTAAAGTGTTTCTAAGAGAATGATACGAACCAGTGGATGGGGTAAGGTCAATTTCGATAACGACCATCTCTCATCTGCTCTTCCTAGTACTGATGGAAGCAAACCTTCTGGCCCACCAATAAGAAAACATAGATGGCTACTGATTTGCTGTAGTTGCTCTAATTTCGAGGCCAGCTTTTCGCTACTAAATGATTCTCCACTAATATCCAGGGCAATCACACGTGCATTTGGAGGTATTGTATGGGTTATTAAGGCAGCTTCTTTTTCTAAAATCCGTGTTAAATCACTGGCTTTTCCTCGCTTTGCAAGTGGAATTTCAATTAAATTGAAATTTACAAATTCTTGTAAACGTTTAGTAAACTCAGAAACTGCGCTATTTACCCAGGTAGGCATTTTATTGCCACAAGCAATTAGCGTAATTTTAAGCATAATTAGTCATTAGATGGGTTAGTTTGCCATAGTCCTTCTAAATTATAAAAGGCACGGCTTTCTGGCTGCATAATATGTAAAACAAAATCTCCAAAATCAATCAAAACCCATTCACCATTTTCAAGACCGGATTGACTTAACGGTGAAAGTCCTGCTGCTTCCATCCGTTCAATGACAAATTCTGCAACTGCTTTAACGTGACGGGATGAACGGCCGCTACAAATAATCATATAATCTGTAACCGAAGTTTGCTGTTTTACGTCAATCACAGTGATGTCAATCGCTTGTATATCATCTAACGCTTGTTGTAATTGGTTTAAAATTGATTGTTGCTCAGTCATAAATTCGAAAATCTTATTCAAAAGCGTCGAATAATAGCAGTAAAAATAGAACTCTCAAAGAATTATAAAATAGCCAATAGATAAACTATTTTCGCAGATACCTTTAATTGGTTCGATCTTTCATGTTTTTGCAAAGACGTTTTTTTACTCATTACACCCGCCGAACTCAAAATAGGTTGCTGTTTATGCCTTGATATAAGGATCTTCAACTCATTTGCTAATGATCTCTTTAAGGTCTTTTTGGGATAAAACTGGACAATATGGAGTAATATGATAGGATCTTTCGCTTTTTTATTTTCAATAGGATTTTCAGTGAAATTTACTTTATGTCGAAAGACTATTAATTCTCAGAACTTTGATGAGCAACTTGAACTTTTTATACTCGATCCTAATCCGGGTACTATTGATGTTGACGATATGGATACGGATATTGAAAGTCAAAGGCGCTGTCTTATGGCATTTCGTAAAATTGCAAATGAACGTAAGTATGAAACCTCGCTTTCCATTGAATTAAGTTCACCTCTTAAATTTTTAGAGACTATTCTTAAAGAGATTGAGGGGCGTGCTTGTATTAGGCAACTGAACCTTGAAGGCACGCCTGATATGTTGAATCTTGCTGTAATAAGTAAGGCTTTAACCCAACCCTATTGTCCTATTGAAGCACTGAGTTTTGTTATAGGGCCTCATGAACATTTTCTACCTTTAGCTCAGGCTTTACAATTGAATAGAACGATTTCAAATCTAAAAATTAACTATAGTATGTCGTTTTACGGATTGAAGATGTTAGAGCCGATTTTTCAAGCATTAACGTGTATTCCATTGACTGGAGCTGAAAATCCTGCCAACTCTTCAGTGCAAACCCTCCATTTAGTGGGATTTGATATACCTAAGACAGAGGCCGAAGCTTTAAATAGGATGCTTGAGAAAAATCAATCGATTACAAAGCTAAGTTTTACCGACTCAGATTTTAGTGATTTTTTTAGATTACAGGCAGGTTTGGTTAACAACAAGCGATTGTCAGTCCTTTCATTAAAACGCTGCATGGTCTCCTCTGGTGACCTTGTAAAAATTGTTTCTTACTTACCACCTCATTTAGAAGTCCTTAATCTTTCTAATCTAAGGGGATTTGTTAGTGAAAAAGATCTTATCAAAGATCTCATTAACCTTATCAAAGAATGTAAAAAGAGGAAGTTATCTTTTACATATCATTTTTAATGGTAATAATTTGTGGAATGAGTTTGGATGCCGAGAAGAGCTAAAAGAGTTATTACTCTCTTCAGGGGATGAATTTAATGTTTCCCTCGAGTGTGATGACCTCAAAGAGATCCTGGTGTACAAGCAAAATCAATACGCCACTTTCTTCGAAGTATTAGCTAAGGCGTATGATGCTGGGGATAGTCAAATCCAACCGCCAACACCAATAAGCGGAAATGTGTTTAATTAAATTTTTATGGTTCAAAGGTAATTGACAGTAGCTGTTTCTACTTTGTCCTTTATGCCGAGAAATTGAATCAGAGGATTACACGTCTAAATTTGCTGTGTACTACACTTTAGAAGGGTATTTGTTAATACAACGGAGATTTCCATGGAAACAGTTTTGGGGTGTACTATTGAATTACACGACAATCCTGTGAAAAAAAGAATTGCTTTGGTTTTGCAAGGTGGGGGAGCATTAGGGGCTTTTCAAGCGGGGGTTTATGAAGGACTAGAAAAGGCAAATTATATTCCCAATTGGATAACAGGAACTTCAATTGGAGCAATCAATGCAGCGATTATTGCAGGAAATGAGCCTCAAAATCGCTTACCTCGGTTGAAGCAATTTTGGCATGCAGTAATTCACGATGAAATATTTGATTTCGGGCTTGACCTCCCTGATTCTATTCGGAAATTTGTCACGAACTGGCAGTTTCATCAAGTAGCGATGTCTGGAATCTCCGTTTTTTTCAAACCAAGGTTTTTTACGATGTATGACATGTTTTATGGTCCTTGGAATAGTTTCTATGACACCGAACCTTTGCAAAATTTTCTTAAGGATCTAATCGATTTTGATTATTTGGCCAAAGGTGAAATACGTCTAAGTTTAGGGGCGACGAATATTAATACAGGAAAAATCCGTTATTTTGATTCTAAACTAGAAAGAATTGAACCAAAGCATATTATGGCAAGCGGTGCATTACCCCCCGCATTTCCTCCAATTGAAATTGATGGCGAATATTATTGGGATGGAGGTGTATATTCGAACACACCGCTTTCTGTGGTTCTAGACGATTTGCCTCGAACGAATACCCTTTGTTTTATGGTGGATTTATGGAGTGCTAAAGGTGAGCTCCCTAACTGCATTGACGACGTAAAAAAAAGGAATCTTGAAATCATTTACAGCAGTCGTTCAGATGAGCAAAAGCTAATCTATGAAGATAAGCACAATCTAAGACGAGCAATTAAAGCACTGTATGAGCAACTACCTGAAGAAAAGCAATTATTACCCGAAAATCTCGATTTAGTCTCTTTAGGGTGTTCTACCGATTTTGATATCGTTCAGCTTGAATACCAACAAAAACCCTGGGAATCATCAACGAAGGACGCTGATTTTTCTGCTTATTCCATTCATGAGCGGTGGAATCAAGGCCTAGAACAATCCACAAGAGTATTAAAAAGTAAAAAATTCCTCAAGCCACATCCGCCGCATGTGGGCGTTGTTATTTATCGTGCGCTCGAGGAATGATTGTGCAAATGGGATAGATAGAAAGGTCGGTTAATTGATTAATTCTCCTCTTTCTTTTCTTGCAAATTAGCTAAATATTTGTCGAGTGGAGTAAAAGAAACAAAGAAAGAGAGCAAAGCTGCACCTATACCGGTAACCAGTGACTCTTTCCAGGATGTACCGCCATGACTTATAAAATCAGCAATTGTAGTTCCAATAAAAGCAATAGCTGCTACTCCGTAGCGGGAAGTTTGGAACTTAACTAAATCTCCATACGAGGCCAATAAACTAATTACCCCTGTACCTAGTCCTGTACAAATTGCAATTTCCCAATGATGCCAGGAGATTACGTATAAATTTCCCTTAGTCATAGCAAGAAGGCAAGCCGTGGTAGATTGAGTTATATGGCGAATAACGATTGTAGAGCGCACTTTTATGTCTGAAAGAAATTTTGACATATTCTCCATCCTTGAGCGTTAGTTTGCTAACAGTATAGTCAAGATTGAGAGGAGCAGGATGGTTCATTTGATCCAACCTGCTTCACCAAGACAGTCATTAGCTTTAATTGCACTTAATTAAATGATTCGTTGCTGCAACAGTATGGCGTGATAAGAGGGCTTTTATCACTCTGAACAAAATAAAACAGATTAGCGTTGCAATAAACAAAATATTTAAAAGGGTAGAAAATGTTTGCGCATAATGGGCCTTAAGTTCAAGGATTGATAACGCTTCTCCCTTCACAGAGGTAAGTGAGGCGAGTTTCCCTGATAAGAACCCTCCTATACCTAATGAAACGAAAAAGATACCCATCATAGTGCTTACTTTTTTACGGCTGGCAAGTACTGTTATCGCTGATAAGCCGACAGGGGATAATAGCAATTCGGCAACAGAAATGAGCAAATAAGCAGGGATGAAAAATAAAGGTGATAACAAAGTTGCTCCAGTAGAGTTAGAGCAAACAACGGAAATTAAGGCGTAGGCCGCAGTCATGAAAAGCATCGCTAACAAAAATTTCTTTCCGGTACGGATACCGCTTTGTACTAAAGTAAGCTGAGCTTTACTACGTGAAAGTAGGTAACCAAAAACAATCATTCCGACACTTTGGATGCTCACATAATAAGGCGGGGGGAAAGAAATGCCAAATAATTTAGGTTCTACGACACGTGAAATGAATAAGGTTAAAGACATAAACATCTGGAAATAAAAAGCCCAGAACATCACAGAAATAATACACAATAATCCAATGACGGCTGTTTGCCTAGCTTGATTAGAAGATTCACGCTTAATCGAATAAAACAAGTAGATTAATGACAAGAGGACGACAGCGCCGAAAGCGGCATCGGCAAAAATAGGGAAATTCAGGATAGAAAAGGAGATTAACCATAATACGGATATCATGCCTACTGCCTTGATGAATTTCTCTAAGCGTAATTCATGAGGATGATAGTCAGCAATTTTGTAACGATAGGCTCCAAAAGCAAATACGGCGAAGGAAATCACCATACCAAAAGCAGCGCTAACAAAAGAAATTGACCAACCAAAATTATCTTTTAGCATGCTTGGTAAAGTTGTGCCTAAAATGATACCAGTGGTGATACCCATATAGAAAATAGTAAAACCGCTTTCGCGTTTCGAGGAGCCGACATCGTATTCGTTGCCTAAAAGTGACGAAATATTTGGCTTTAACAACCCAGTACCTACAGCGACACCACCTAATGCAGCAATCAATATAGCCTTAGAAGAAAGGAATGTAAGGACTAAGTAGCTGAAAAATAGGAAGACTGCTCCTGCTAGTATGGCTCTTTTCTGACCAATTAAGTGATCAGCAATCCAACCTCCAATAACAGGTGAAAGATAGGTTAATGCGGTAAAGGATCCGACTAGGGCATAAACTTGATCATCAGGCCACTTAAAGTGGAGTGCAAGGTAGAGGGCAAGTAAAGATTGAACAACATAAAATCCATATCTTTCCCACATTTCAGTGGCAAAAAAAACCCGTAATGACGGTGGGTGTGAGGCCAATTTGTCTAATTCGTTTTGCACAGTAATTTCTTAAATAGCACCTGGGTTTACATAGTTTATCATATTGTTTTTATGTTTAACATACTGTTGGGTATTAAAGCAGGCAATTATGTCTTTCGCGTGTATAAATCATTAGTGTATGATAACTGTCTCAGATCCAGGATGGAGAAAGGATGATAATTGTAAATTCAAATCACCGTCAAATCAAAGCGAATTGTGGCACTAAGCTGGAAGCTAAAAATTGGCTTACTGAAGCAGCCTTACGTATGCTCTGTAATAACTTAGACCCAGAAGTTGCAGAAAATCCTGACGCTTTGATTGTCTATGGTGGACTCGGCCGAGCAGCTCGCAATTGGCAATCCTTCGATAAAATCGTGGAAGTGCTTAAAAAGCTCAATAGCGATCAAACGTTACTTATCCAATCAGGAAAACCAGTTGGCGTGTTTAATACTCATGAAGATGCGCCACGGGTGTTGATCGCAAATTCTAATTTGGTGCCTCACTGGGCCAATTGGGAACATTTCAATGAGCTCGATAAAAAAGGTTTAATGATGTATGGTCAAATGACTGCCGGAAGCTGGGTTTATATTGGTTCTCAAGGAATCATCCAAGGTACTTACGAGACTTTTTCGGCTTGTGCCAGAAAGCATTTTAATGGAGATTTGTCTGGACGATGGGTGCTTACAGCAGGACTTGGGGGCATGGGTGGTGCACAGCCCCTTGCAGCAACAATGGCTGGTGCGAGCATACTTGCTGTTGAATGCGATCCCAGCCATATAGAGAAGCGTTTAAAGACCCGTTATCTTGATAAATCCACGGATAACCTTGAACAAGCATTATCATGGATCCAAGAATCCTTAAAGGAAAAATCGCCCTTATCAGTCGGGCTTCTAGGCAATGCTGCAGATATTTATCCTGAGTTATTGCGACGCAATATCCTACCTTCTTTAGTTACCGATCAAACAAGTGCCCATGACCCGCTGAATGGCTATCTACCTAAAGGATGGTCTTTAGAAAAAGCCGAAAATTTGAGAAAAACAGCGCCGGAAGAAGTCATTGTTGCTGCAAAAAAATCCATTGCCGAGCAAGTCAGGGCAATGCTTGCATTCCAGCAAAAAGGCATTCCTGTTTTTGATTACGGCAATAACATTCGACAAATGGCTTTTGATGGTGGAGTTAAGGAGGCATTTACCATTCCGGGATTTGTCTCAGAATATATACGGCCTCTATTTTGTGAAGGAATCGGACCATTTCGTTGGGTAGCTCTGTCAGGTGATCCCCAGGATATTTATGCCACAGACCAGCGAGTTAAGGAATTGATGCCATATGATAACCATTTGCACCAGTGGCTTGATATGGCACGTGAAAAAATTACCTTTCAAGGTCTACCTGCAAGGATCTGTTGGGTGGGTTTAAAAGATAGATCTCGTTTAGCTTTGGCGTTTAATGAAATGGTCAAATCAGGTGAAGTCAAAGCCCCCATTGTTATCGGCAGGGATCACCTCGACTCTGGCTCCGTGGCAAGTCCAAACCGCGAAACAGAAGGTATGTTAGATGGCAGTGATGCTGTGTCAGATTGGCCTTTGTTAAATGCATTATTGAATTGCGCAAGTGGGGCGACTTGGGTCAGTATTCATCATGGTGGTGGAGTTGGAATGGGTTTTTCTCAACATGCAGGAATAGTCATTGTAGCTGATGGCACCGATACAGCTGCAGCACGGCTTAGCCGAGTTCTTCATAATGATCCTGCAACAGGTGTAATGAGGCACGCAGATGCTGGTTATGAGTTGGCCAAACAATGCGCCAGAGAAAACAATTTATGGTTGCCCATGGAAGAAATTGGGGAGCCTGCACCATGAGAGAGTCATTTACATTACTACCTGGGCAGTTGAATTTGCAAACGCTCAAAACAATACTCAAAGAGAATAAATGTTGTGTATTAGATGAGAGTGCCATACCGGTGATTGAAGCTTCTTGCAGTATCGTCCGTCAGGTGATTGCGGATAAAAGAACGGTTTATGGGATTAATACAGGATTTGGCTCGCTTGCAAACTTAAGGATTTCCGATGATCATTTAAAACAATTGCAACGTAATATTGTGCTTTCGCATGCTTGCGGAGCGGGGGAACTTCTTTCGGATGAAATTGTTGCCCTGACATTGTTGCTGAAAATTAATAGCCTAGCACAAGGCTATTCCGGTGTGAGAAAAGAGTTAATTGATGCGCTAATCGTGCTTTTTAACAAACGGATTTATCCTTGTATACCTGCTAAAGGCTCAGTTGGTGCTTCTGGTGATCTAGTGCCTTTAGCCCATCTTTCACTGCCTCTGCTGGGAGAGGGTGAAGTCCGTTATGATGGGAAAATACTAAGTGCTGAAGAGGGATTAAAAATTGCTGGGCTAAAGCCTTTAGAATTAGCACCCAAAGAAGGGCTAGCATTGTTAAATGGATTGCAACCTTCAGCAGCAATTTGTATGAGCGCTTTTTTTTATGCTGAACTCTTGTTTGATGCTGCTGTTTTAGCAGGGAGCTTATCGGTTGATGCTGCTTGTGGAAGCGATATTCCTTTTGATGATCGTATTCATCTAGCGCGTGGTTATCAGGCTCAACGGGATGTTGCGGCCATGTATCGCGAATTACTCGCGGATAGCCCCATTCGTGAATCTCATCGCCATTGCGATCGAGTGCAAGATCCATATTCTTTGAGATGCCAACCGCAAATTATGGGCGCTGTGCTACATCAAATGCGGTTTGTGGGGGAAACCCTTCAAGTTGAGGCAAATTCTATTTCAGATAATCCTTTAGTATTTATTGATCAGGAAGATATTCTTTCTGGCGGCAATTTCCATGGTGAAATGATTGCAATGGCCGCTGATAACCTTGCTTTAGCTTTGGCTGAGTTAGGTGCTAATTCAGAGCGGCGGATTGCATTGCTAATCGATAAGCATTTCAGTAGGTTACCTCCATTTTTAGTAAATGAGGGTGGTTTAAATTCTGGGTTTATGATTCCCCATGTTACGGCGGCAAGCTGTGCGAGTGATAATAAGGCGCTTGCCCATCCCCATAGTGTCGATAGCCTTCCCACTTCAGCAAATCAAGAAGACCACGTATCGATGGCCACAAATGCTGCAAAACGTCTGCATGCTATGGTGGATAATACTGCAACCATAATTGCTATTGAAATGCTAGCTGCTTGCCAGGGTTTAGAGTTTCATAAACCACTGGCTACCTCGCCAAAGCTAGAAGTCGTTTATGCAAAAGTCAGGACATTTGTTGATCCTTATACAACTGATCGGTATTTCGCTCCTGACATAGCGATAATCAAACAAAAAATTCTTGAAGGTGATTTTGCATTAACCTAAATCGAGGGGGAAGAGTGACTAAAGTTTTATTCATCACAGGAGCAAGTAGGGGCATCGGTAGAGCCATAGCGCTTAAGTTTGCACATGAAAAAGCATGTATCACAATAGCTGCTAAGACCGACATGCCTCATCCAAGTCTTGAAGGAACTATACATACTGTTGCTCGAGAAATAGAGGAACTTGGCGGCCAAGCATTGCCATTAGTTGTTGATGTGCGTGATGAAGGGCAGATCCATCATGCCGTTGAAAAAACGATTGAACGATTCGGCCAATTGGATATTTTGGTAAACAATGCTAGCGCCATCAGTTTAACAGATACTTTATCTACACCAATGAAGCGTTATGATCTTATGCAAGCGGTTAACGTCCGTGCAACATTTGCTTGTTCACAAGCGGCAATTCCCCATCTTAAAAATTCAAAGAACCCTCATATACTTACTTTGTCCCCACCATTATCAATAGATCCAACATGGTTTGCTCCGCATCTTGCTTATACAATCAGCAAATATGGAATGAGCATGTGCACTTTAGGGTTGGCCGCAGAACTTAAGCAATATGGGATTGCTGCAAACTCCCTATGGCCTAGAACAACCATCGCAACAGATGCTATTCGAGTTCACTTTCCCGATGCCATTTACAAAGCTAGCCGGAAGCCAGAAATTGTTGCAGATGCTGCGCATTGGATATTATCTCAACCCTCTAAAATGACGAGTGGGAATTTTTTTATTGATGAAGAAGTGTTAAGGAAAGCTGGTGTTACTGATTTTTCCGTGTATGCTATCGATCCAACCATAAAGCCTTATGATGATTTATTTTTATGAGTGTTGAAATTTACACTGACGGAGCTTGCAAAGGCAATCCTGGTCCAGGCGGGTGGGGAGCGTTGCTTCGCTATAATGGCCATGAAAAAACGCTTTATGGTAGTGAAGCTCAAACAACTAATAATCGCATGGAGTTGACTGCTGCGATAAAAGCGTTGTCTGCATTAAAACGCCCTTGTGTTGTTAATTTGTTTACCGACTCACAATATTTGCGTCTAGGAATGACTGAATGGCTAGCACAGTGGAAAAAAAAAGGTTGGCGTAATTCTAAAAAAGAACCTGTAAAAAACGCTGATTTATGGCAGCAGCTTGATGAATTAGCGTCCAAACACACCATTATTTGGCACTGGATAAAAGGGCATGCAGGGCACCCTGAAAACGAGCAGGCAGATGCTTTAGCAAATCGTGCTATTGAAGAGCTTTTAGGTTCGTCATAATGCGATACTGATTAAAAACAATCATAATTAACACAAAGGGTCAACCATTGACATCTACCACGATATTAAGCCAATATCCAGTCTGGTAGCTTCAGGGCGATTTTTTAAAAATATCTCCCCTTTATAATATAAATTTTCCTTTATTTTTTTAATGATGAGACAAATCGTTTTAGACACAGAAACAACTGGTATTGGCCCGGAATTAGGTCATCGAATTATTGAAATTGGTTGCGTGGAATTAGTTGATAGAAGGCTTACGAATAACCATTTTCATGTATATCTTAATCCTCAACGTCTAGTTGACGAAGGGGCTTTCCGTGTCCATGGGATCAGCACTGAGTTTTTGCAAGATAAGCCTCTATTCAAAGAGATTGCTAATGAGCTGATTGAGTTCATTGATGGGGCCGAGTTAATCATTCACAATGCCCCTTTTGATATCGGCTTCTTGGATGCTGAATTAAAGCTTATAAACGCCAGTTTCGAAATCAGAACCCGCTGTTCTGTTATTGATACTTTAGTACTAGCTAAAGAAAAACACCCTGGGCAACGAAATAACCTAGATGCGCTCTGCAAACGCTATGAAATTGACAATTCAAATCGCACGCTACATGGCGCATTGCTTGATGCAGAGATTTTAGCTTCTGTTTATTTAGCAATGACTGGCGGGCAAGCCGATCTATTTGATGATGCAGCTGAGCTCATTACCCAATCCGAAATTATCATTCATCAACCTACAGAGCAATTAGTCAGCGGCTCACCTATTCTTGAAGCTAACCCAGAGGAATTGCGACGTCATGAGGAATTTATTCAGTTTTTAACAAAAAAATCTGGGAATAACCTTTGGGAGTCTGAATAAAAATTTGAAATGTACAATTTTTGTCCTATAGTTAGATTCAGGAATAGTTCAACTTCAGGATAAAATCATGGAACGGATAAGACCTCGTAAGTTGTTGTATTTTGCTGTTGGATTTAGCTTTTTTTTCTCCATTTCAGAACATACCGCTTTTGCTGCGTCCTCTGATTTTAGCTCACCTAAGATGGTTCTTGCATCGAATACTTTCATTTTCAATCCGCGCACCTTGACTTGGAAAGCAGTGAAAGACGGCAAGGTTATTCGATCTGGAAAAGCAATTGGCGGTAGCAAATACTGTCGCGATATTGGTCGTTCTTGCAGAACACCCACAGGAACTTATTCTATTCTCAGCAAAGGCGGTCCAGGATGCCGTTCTAGTCGTTATCCTGTTGGGAAAGGCGGCGCAAAAATGCCTTACTGCATGTTTTTCACTACGAATTATGCAGTTCATGGGTCTTATGAAATGCCAAACTACAATGCAAGTCACGGTTGTATCCGCGTCTACCCTGACGCAGCACGTTGGTTAAATCATAATTTCTTGAATATTGGCTCTACTGTGATTGTAAAACCTTATTGATAGTTCGCTCCCATTGTCTTGTTTGGGCAATGGGAGATAAACAGGCTTTATGCCTCTTCGCCATCGATAAATTCATCGTCATCGCCCATGCTAAAGGATGAACCACAACCACATGTGGTTTTTGCATTGGGATTGCGGATAACAAATTGCGCACCCTGAAGATTTTCCACGTAGTCGATCTCTGCTTCGCTAAGGTACTGATAGCTCATTGAGTCCACTAATAATTTGACAGATGATTTCCCATCTGAACAGGCTTGTTCAATGACGGTATCGTCCTCTTGGATTTTCTCATCAAAGGTAAATCCATATTGAAAACCAGAACAGCCACCGCCAGTGACAAAAACACGGAGATTCAAATTGGGATTTTCTTCTTCTGCGATCAATGAAGCAACTTTATCAGCTGCACTCACAGAAAAAAAGATGCTGGACGAGGATGGCGACGCATTAATTGCACTCATAAAAACTCCGAGTTGAATCGTAGTAAAGGGATATATATTGTTATTGTATAACATTAAAGTAGAGGCGCCAAATAGGTGCCCTGCATCAACTATCGAATAATATGTTCTATTATAGCACCGCCTAAACACTGATTTTTATCGTAGAAAACAATGTATTGTCCAGGAGTAACTGCTCGTTGCAAATTAGAGAACATCACACAGTGTTGATTTTGATTTTCAGGCGAAACGATACAAGCTTGTTCGGGTTGTCGATATCGTGTTTTAGCATAGCAAGTGAGGGGTAAGATATCTTTGTAATCTGCCAACCAATGTATAGGCCCACAAAGAAGACCTTGGGAATAAAGCATGGGATGGCTATTGCCCTGAGCAACAATTAATGTATTAGTTTTTAGATCTTTATCCACGACATACCAAGGTGCTTCACTTGAATCCTGTCTTCCTCCGATTCCAAGGCCTTGGCGTTGTCCCAAAGTATAGTACATCAACCCATCATGACGACCTAAATACTCGCCCTCGCTGCTTTTAATATCCCCTGGTTTAGCTAAAATAAACTCCTTTAAAAACGTTTTAAACCGCTTTTCACCAATAAAACAAATACCCGTGGAGTCTTTCTTATCGTGGGTAACTAAACCTAGTTTTTTTGCAAATTCCCTTACTTGTGCTTTGGGATATTCACCAATGGGAAACAATGTTTTTTTTAGTGCGGCTGGATCAACCGCATGTAAAAAGTAAGTTTGATCTTTGTCTCTGTCTTTGGCTTTAAATAATTCTCCACCCTGTACCTTTGCATAATGTCCTGTAGCAATATAATCGGCACCCAAACTTAAGGCATGGTTTAAAAAGGCATTGAATTTAATTTCTTTATTACAGAGAACATCAGGGTTAGGTGTGCGTCCTTGTTCATATTCAGTAAGAAAATGAGCAAATACGCGATCCCAGTATTCCTTTGAGAAATTCACAGTATGTAAAGGAATACCTAATTGCAGGCAAACGGCTTGGGCATCAGCTAAATCGAGAGCAGCTGCACAATAACCTTCGGTGTCATCCTGTTCCCAATTCTTCATAAACAGGCCTTCAACATGATATCCTTCTTCACGAAGAAGCCAGGCAGCTACCGATGAATCGACGCCTCCAGACATACCAACAATAACTTTAGCTTTCATAAAATAGCATTGTGTATAAAAAAGGGTCTATTTTACGTTATAATATATGAATTTGAAATCGATATTAAAAGTAATTTTATGCTAATTAATTTAAAAAACTATGCAATAAAAGAGGGGACTCATACGGTAGTAGTTGAGTTGAGTGATAGATTACCCGCCCGAATTCAAACGCGTTGTTCCGTCAACTGTCAATTTGACGTCAAAGCTTGCGATGATTATTATCTGCTGACGCTTAATGTGGATGGTGTGCTAAACTTAACCTGTCAACGCTGTTTAGATGAATTTTCCCATCATTATCATAATCAAACTGAATTAGCTATTTGCCGCACTGATGAAATGGCTGAAAAAATGATGGAAAAATATGAGAGTATAGTCGCCAAAAACAATCATGTTGATCTTGCAGAATTAATCACTGATGAATTACATCTTTATGCACCTGAATTTCATCTCTCAACTAATGAATGCAATAGTGCAGCATCTAAATTCATCACATTAGAGCAAGAATAATATAGAAATTATTGCGTAACACTTGGATTACCGACAAAAAATCGGTAATATTCCGCCCCAGCAAATGCAAATTGTGTAGGAGTAATACAATGGCTGTACAACAGAATAAGAAATCACGCTCCAAGCGTGATATGCGTCGTTCACACGATGCCTTAACCAAACCAACTTTATCAGTTGATCCAACTACTGGAGAAACTCACCGTCGTCATCATATTACCGAAGATGGTTATTACCGTGGTCGAAAAGTCCTAGACACTGATAACGTTTACGAAGAACAAGAGTAATTGGCTTGAAAAATATCACCATTGCTATAGATGCGATGGGCGGGGATCATGGCTTAAAAATTGTGATTCCTGCTTGTGTACGTGCCGCTCGACACAACCCTGATTTAAAGTTGTTGTTGGTTGGTGATCAAAATCAGGTAAATGCCCATCTGAAAAAACTTGGGGTAGCCCAAAATAATCAATTTTCCGTCGTGCACGCTTCGGAAGTTGTTGCTATGGATGAGTTACCGTCTCATGCGATGCGGAATAAGAAAGATTCCTCCATGCGGGTGGCTATCAACTTAGTCAAAGAAGGGCGCGCTCAGGCTTGTGTAAGTGCTGGCAATACGGGTGCGCTTATGGCGACAGCTCGTTTCGTTTTAAAAACGTTGCCGGGAATTGATCGGCCTGCGATCATTGCTGAATTACCAACTGCACGCGGAAGAACACGCGTCATCGATTTAGGCGCTAATGTTGACTCTTGTGCCGAGCATCTTTTTCAATTTGCTGTGATGGGCTCTGCCCTAATTCAAGCAGTGGATAAAAAACCAAAACCTAAAATTGGCCTGCTTAATATCGGCGTTGAAGAAATCAAGGGTAATGACCAAGTTAAACGCACAGCACATATGCTTGCTGAATGCAGTTTGATGAATTATGTGGGTTATGTTGAAGGGGATCATTTCTACTCCGGAGACGTGGATCTTGTTGTATGTGATGGTTTCGTAGGCAATGTTGCTCTAAAAGCAAGCGAAGGCTTGGCTAAATTAATGCTTTCCCTGCTTAAAGAATCGTTTTCACGAAATTTTCTTACCAAGTTTGCTGGCCTTCTTGCCTTACCTGCCTTAGGGCACCTAAAGAAACGTATGGACCCAGCCCGTTACAACGGCGCAAGCCTTTTAGGACTTAACGGCATTGTGGTTAAAAGTCATGGTGGTGCAGGTGAACTTGCTTTTCAATACGCGATTGAAGAGGCAATGCTAGAAGTCAAAAATAATGTGGTCGACTTGGTACGAGAACAAATAACCGATTTTATCAATCAAGGTTTGTTACTATGAAAAATGCCGTTATTAATGGAACTGGTAGTTACTTACCTGAACGTATTGTTACCAATAAGGATTTAGAGTCAAGCCTGGATACTAGTCACGAGTGGATTTTATCGCGAACAGGCATTAGTAGTAGACGTATAGCTTCGGAGCATGAAACGACTTCGTACATGGCTTGCCAAGCTGCAGCAAGAGCGATCGAAGCTTCAGACATTGTTGCAGATGATCTTGATTTAATTTTGGTCGCTACTTGTACCCCGAATCACATGTTCCCAAGCATGGCATGCCATGTGCAAAAATCGCTTAATATAACCAAACCTATACCAGCCTTTGATATCAGCGCAGCGTGCAGTGGTTTTGTATATACGATGGATGTAGCTAGGCAATACATCAATACCGGTAGTGCGAAACATGTCTTGGTTATTGGTAGTGAAAGTATGTCGCGGGCGCTAGACTGGACTGACCGATCTACTTGCGTATTATTTGGTGATGGGGCTGGCGCAGTTGTGCTAAGTGCGAGTGATAAGCCTGGTATTCTGGCCAGTACGCTGCATGCCATGCATGATCAGGAAGGTTATTTAACTTACCCTAATTATACTAATTTGGATCAAAGAGCATTTATCGGCATGAGAGGCAATGAGGTTTTCAAACTTGCAGTCAACATCATGGGGGATGTTGTCGATGAAATTCTTCAGTCTTGTCACTTGCAAAAATCAGATATTAATTGGCTCATTCCACACCAAGCTAATCTTCGCATCATTCAGGCAATAGCGAAAAAATTAAATCTGCCCATGTCACAAGTAATTGTGACAATAGAGCATCAAGGAAATACTTCCGCAGCATCAATACCGTTAGCTTTAGATTATTCTATACGCGAAAACCGAATTAAACGAGGCGATTTATTACTGATGGAATCTTTTGGTGCCGGAATGACTTGGGGCGCGATGGTTATACGATACTAGATGGGATTCAATTCACTAGCTAGCAGAAATGCATTGATGTTCTACCGGCGCAGCAAAGTACAACACGGACGCTGAGAAATAGAGAAAATCAAGTCGCATTTCAGGAAGATAATGGAACTGTCCTCATTCTAGTTCGTTGTTAGTTGGAGCTTAATATAATATGTTCAAATTAGCTTATGTATTCCCAGGCCAAGGTTCTCAGCATGTAGGTATGCTGTCTGAGTTGGCTGAACGATATTCCTTTATTACTGACTGCTTTAAACAAGTTTCTGATGAGCTTGGCTATGATTTATGGCAATTAGTACAACAAGGGCCTGAATCACAGTTGAATCAAACAGAATACACTCAAGTGGCTATGCTCACTGCGGACGTAGCAGTTTTTACACTTTTACAAAAACAAGGTGTAGCGCGCGCCCACATGATGGCGGGGCATAGTTTGGGTGAGTACGCAGCTTTAGTTTGCGCCAATGCAATAAGTTTGGCGGATGCTGCACAATTGGTTGCAAAACGCGGCCAACTCATGCAAAGCACTGTTCCTTTAGGTCAAGGAGCTATGGCTGCAATCGTTGGCTTAACTGATGAGCAAGTTCAATCAGTCTGTGCTCAAGCAAGTACATCTGAATCCCAAGTTACCCCGGCAAATTACAATGCTCTAGGGCAGGTGGTTATTGCTGGACATAGTTCAGCAGTAGAGCGAGCAGTTAGGCTTGCTGAAGAGATGGAAGCGCGCTTAGCTAAGATCATACCTGTCAGCGTCCCTTGTCATTGTCCATTATTAGTTGAAGCAGCTGCCGCTTTTGAAGAGTATCTTGCTAAAGCAAATTTTACGACTCCGGAAGGAGCTGTTATTTCAAATGTGGATCTAAGCATTTACCGCTCAGTTGACCAAATACGTTCTCTTCTTAAAGAACAACTTTATCGACCCGTACGCTGGGTTGAAACGATTCAATTAATGAAAAAGAACGACATCGACCATGTTGTTGAGTGTGGTCCTGGAAAAGTATTAAGTGGTTTAATCAAGCGTATTGAACGTGGTTTGCTAACCATGAGTGTTAATGACAATGCCAGCCTAGAGCAAGCATTAGACCAATTCAATATTAAAGAAACATCTTATTAAGGATTGCTGATGACAAATTTACAAGGTAAAACAGCATTAGTTACTGGTGCAAGCAGAGGAATTGGTAAAGCAGTCGCACTAACTCTTGCAAAGAAGGGCGCTTTTGTTATTGGAACTGCCACATCCTCACAAGGTGCCGAGGCAATTTCAACTATGTTTGCCGAAGAAAAAATTAATGGAGAAGGTGTTGTATTGGATGTAACAAGCAAAGAGGGTGTGGAAAATTTGATGACCCAGCTTTCTGACCAGGATAAACTCCCCTCTATCTTAGTTAATAATGCCGGCATTACCTGTGATAATCTATTATTGAGAATGGATGATGAGGAGTGGTATAAGGTTATTGAAACAAACTTAAATGCTATATTCAGGTTATCCAAAGCTTGTCTTAAGCCGATGTTTCGTGCACGTTGGGGACGAATCATCAGCATTGGTTCAGTAGTAGGTTCCAGTGGTAATTCTGGTCAAACGAACTACACAGCAGCTAAAGCGGGTGTAGTAGGTTTTACAAAATCTCTTGCTCAAGAAATAGGCAGTCGTGGTATTACTGTAAATGTTGTTGCGCCTGGTTTTATCGACACTGATATGACTCTTGCACTTCCTGATGTAGTAAAAGAAGAGATGCTAAAACGCATCCCAATGAAAAAATTAGGACGCCCTGAAGATATTGCTGAAGCAGTGGCTTTTTTAGCTTCTGATAGTGCAAATTATATAACCGGTGAGACCATTCATGTGAATGGCGGCATGTATATGGATTGAAATTGCTTGCGTTCTTTGAATAATTGAATAAACTAGCCTGCATAAAAATTTTTTTAATCTAAGAGGAAATACAAGTTATGAGTACAGTTGAAGAACGAGTTCGTAAAATTGTTTCAGAACAATTGGGCGTCAATGAGAATGAATTGAGAAACGATGCATCCTTCGTTGATGACTTAGGTGCAGACTCACTGGATACTGTTGAATTGGTAATGGCTTTAGAAGAAGAGTTCGAAACAGAAATTCCTGATGAAAAAGCTGAGAAAATTACTACTATTCAAGAAGCAATTGATTATATTGAATCAAACCTTAACAAAGAAGAAGCTTAATCCTTCTTCAAGGAGCTCTCGTTGACTAAGCGGCGTGTTGTAGTAACCGGCATGGGGATGGTTACCCCAGTCGGTTTAAATGTTGAACAAACCTGGCAAAATATTTTAGCTGGGAAAAGTGGTGTCGGCATGGTTGAAGATTTCGATACAACTGAATACCCAACTAAGATTTGGGCGAAAGTTAAGAACTTCAACGTAGAAGACTACGTGCCGCTTAAAGAGGCTCGAAAAATGGATCCATTCACCCAATACGGTATGGCTGCTGCTGATGAAGCAATAGCTGATTCCGGATTGGTTATCGATGATCGCCTGTCATGTCGTGCAGGAGTAGCTGTAGGTGCAGGAATTGGCGGGATCCTAACAATTACTAATAATCAAGATAAATTGATAAGTGGCGGTCCAAGAAAGGTGTCACCTTTTTTTATTCCTGCTGGAATCATCAACATGGTTGCAGGACAAATATCAATTAAGCATCGTCTTAAAGGGCCCAATATTTCTGTCGTAACTGCATGTACAACAGGTACTCATAATATAGGCTTAGCTGGACGTATGATTGCTTACGGCGATGCTGATGTGATGATCTGTGGCGGTGCTGAGATGACTTCCACACCACTGTGCTTAGCTGGTTTTTCTGCGGTACGCTCTTTATCTAAACGAAACGAGGCGCCAGAGAAAGCATCACGCCCTTGGGATAAAGATCGCGATGGCTTCGTGATGGGAGAAGGCGCAGGAATATTGGTACTTGAAGAATATGAACACGCAAAAGCTCGGGGAGCAACAATTTACGCAGAACTAGTCGGTTTTGGCATGTCAGGTGATGCATACCATATCACTGCTCCCGATGAAGACGCAGACGGGGCGTCTCGATCAATGGCTGCTGCAATTGAAGATGCTGGTATCACTCCTACTCAAGTTGATTATATCAATGCTCATGGCACTTCAACCTATCTAAATGATAAGAATGAAACAATGGCCATCAAGCGTGTGTTCAAAGACCATGCTTATGAATTAGCTGTGAGCTCTACTAAATCGATGACAGGACACTTGCTTGGCGCTGCAGGTGCAGTCGAAGCAATTTTTAGTGTTTTAGCGATCAAAGATCAAATCGCTCCACCGACTATTAATTTAGATAATCCCGATGAAGGTTGCGACTTAAACTATGTTCCCCATCACCTACAAAAACGCCGAATTGATTATGTTTTAAGCAATTCTCTTGGGTTTGGAGGAACTAATGGAAGCTTGCTATTTAAGCGAGTTTAGATGGAAGGACGCCGTTTTAAGTCAGCTTTGTTCTTCTGTCTGGCAATGGGACTAATTGTATTATCGGCAATTGGTTATAAATTCTATTCTATCTTCCTAAAGCCAATGATCGATAAAACAAGTGCTCCCATCACGATCATTGTTGATCGGAATACTTCGGCATCTGATTTTGTGCGGATGCTTGAATCCAAACAACTTGTAAGCTCTCACCGATTATTTCTTTCATTGATCCGTTTTAAAGGGCTTGCACATCGCTTAAAAGCTGGAATTTATCAAATCACACCCGGCGAATCAGCGCTTCATTTCCTTTATAAAGTTGAGGCTGGGGAAGTTCTAGTGGAGTCCTTTCGCATTATTGAAGGGACTAACTTAAATCAAGTGAGCATAAATCTACAAAATGCACCTTATCTCGAATACAAGCCCAGTGATTGGTTACCCATAATAGGCACTCATTCAAGTGCTGAAGGATTATTGCTGGCAGATACCTATAACTATAATGCAGGTAGTGAAGCTAAATTTTTATTGAGGCTTGCAAACCAAAAACTGCAGCAATATTTAAGCGAGAGCTGGCAAAATAGAAGCCCCAACTTGCCCTATCAGACTCCATACGAATTGCTCATCGCCGCTTCAATATTAGAAAAAGAAGCCTCCATACCTGCTGAGAAAAAAATCATTTCAGGTGTGATCGTAAATCGAATTAAAAAGAACATGCCTCTGCAAATGGATCCTACTGTTATCTATGCGCTGGGTAAAAATTATACTGGTAAATTAACTCATGAGGATATGAGTGTAAATTCACCCTATAATACCTATCTTCACCGCGGCCTACCCCCAACGCCTATTGCAATGGTTGGCAAAGAAGCAATTGATGCAGCAGCCCATCCTTTAGTGACCAATTATCTCTATTATGTGGCAAAGGGCGATGGATCTCACTATTTTTCAGAGACTTACGAAGAGCAAAAAAAGGCCATTGAGCAATATCAAAAATAAGGGGGGCACTATGACACAGCGAGGACGGTTTATTGTGGTCGAAGGGCTCGAAGGAGCGGGAAAATCCACAGCCATAGATGCAATTAAACAATATTTGCACAATTTGGTGCCTGATCTGGTGATAACACGCGAGCCAGGCGGAACTAGGATAGGTGAAGTAATTCGTCATCTTATTAAAGAGAAAATTGATGAAGAAACACTTGATCCGAGAAGTGAATTATTATTGCTTTATGCAGCCAGGGTTCAACTCGTTGAACAAATTATTCTTCCAGCATTAAATAATGGAAGCTGGGTATTAGCTGATCGATTTGAACTATCTACTTTTGCTTACCAAGGTGGGGGTAGGGGAATCGATCAAGATATGATTCGCAAACTATCTGCCTTTTGTTTGCAAGGATTTAAGCCTGATCTTGTTTTTTATTTAGATATTGATCCTGAACAAGGATTGAGCAGAGTAAAAACCCGTGGTACATTTGACCGGATTGAACAAGAATCATTGGAATTTTTCACCCAAATTCGTAATACATATGTGCAGATGATCAAAACGATGGATAATGTCATTTTGATTGATGCTGGTCAGCCGATAGAAATCGTACAAAAATTGATACAAACACAGCTTAAATCTTTAATTTTAAATCATGCAATCAATAAAAGCATCTGAATTGTCCAGTTCATTGTGGGAGCGTTTTCAATCAATCAGTGCCAAGCAACGCATACCACATGCATTACTTTTAGTGGGCATGCAATCTAAAACAATCATTGAGTTTGCATACAAGATAGCTGCAGCGCTCCTTTGCTTTAATGAACAGAAACCCTGTGGATTTTGTAAATCTTGTCGCTTGCTGCAAATAAAAGAACATCCAGATCTATGCTTTCTCGAGCCGGATAAAGCTGGAGGAAACATTAAGATCGATCAGATTCGCGACTTGCATGATCTTGCCTTTACTTCTGCGCAATTAGCAGGAAAGCGAGTGATAATCATTAGTCCTGCAGAAAAAATGAACATTGCGGCAGCAAATGCATTACTGAAATTACTTGAAGAACCACCTGAAGCAGTAAATTTTATTTTGATTGCTGAACAAATAAGTACGTTGCCAGCCACAATAATTAGTCGTTGTCAACAATGGCGATTTTCCTCCACCGAATATATAAAAGCGGATTATTTAACAACAGGTGAAGAATATAGTGCTGAAACAGAAAGAGGGATTCTATTTAGCCAGCTCCCAACAATCATTGCTGATTTGAATAACTTGATGATAAATAAACTGTCTGTTTGTACTCTGGCTGAGAAGTGGCTAGCTCACGATTTTAGCAGTTTAATGTGGTTGATTTATTTGATACATGCTCAACTCATTGATTACAAATTTAATGGTAATCGAAGCCAAAGAAGTTGGACGCAAGGGCTCAATGAATTAGCACAACACTTTAAAATAACTCATTTATTTAAGCAACTTGATCAAGTAAATGAAATCAGGAAGAAAATACACCAAAATATCGCTTTCAATCAAAATTTAATGCTGGAAAGTTTATTATTAGCTTATAAAAATATTGATCATTACAGAATATATTAACGGTTCATCCTTTTTCAAATACTTCATCTCAAGACCTAACGAATACGCTACATGACTATGGTTTATTCAGGATAAAATTAAGAGATATATTTTTCTCCCCAATTAACGATTCCTAGAATCGCGGAGTCCGCTCCCCCTTACAAGTTGCGGGAGGAGGAATCAGAAGAGGGTCGTTATTTTATCTACTGTCAGATTTGAGCTATCAAAGCTTATGCCCTGTCATTACATAATCACTTAATAATCCGCTAATAAATTAAGAGTAGACTATATAGTATACATATTATCTTTTAATCACCCATTATGTTCAAAGATATTCATCAATACCTATTAGAGACGAAAGCACAATTAACTAAAGAACATGCCAATACCTCTCTTCAAACATTAAAAGATGCGGCTTCGCAGGCCTATAAGGACTTTGAAAAATTGGCTAAGGATTTTAATAAAGGAGTCTATAGCAATCCGGAATTGATTAAACTCCAAATTAACTATCTACTCTTGCAAGAATTATACTGTAGAAAACTGTTACCAAATGACGAACACAACGTAAAAGAATGGTTTAAATTGGAGAATGCTTACCAAAAACTTGAACATATGCTTCGCGAAGGAAGACATCAAACCTTAAGGATTGAGCAGGGAAAAACAGACCCGAAGAAAATAAGTTCTGAAATGTCTGCTTTAGACTCATATATACAGCAGAAAGGCCTACAAGGTAATGTAAGCGAGACAGAATTTTACGCTAATGCGGGCAGCACAGAAAGAGAGTTTTTAGAGGTAATGCTTGAAGTTAAAAAACAGCATATTCAAGTTTCCTTGGACGAATCTGAGTTTTCCAACCAATATTACACTGATAGAAGCAATAATCTAGAAACTCAACTAAGAGGCAAGCTTAAAACACTAAATGAAGAAATTGACGGCTTACAAGCGCTAAAGGAAGAAAAGAAGAGGCAAACACCATTAAGCATCTTGGAAAAATGGGGGCTTGAAGATCATTATAAACAAGCTAACCCTTTCAAACTATTAGTTTTGTGGTTTAATAATAAGTTTTTATCCTCAGAGCCAATCCAAAGTTTGGCTTTAGCGCATGATAAAGCTAATTCCGACTTGGATTTGAGTTTATCCATGACGTCAAACAGGATTTCTAATTTAGAAACTGAATTAGGGCAGCTCCGAAAAGTTTATGGTCAATCCAACGGACAAATTACCCTTGCTGAAAATAGACATAAGACTGCATTAAAATTAATTACGCCAGAGCATGAAGAAAATGTACAACAGTTGGAAAGCGATATTTCCCAGCGAATGCAATAAATTTAACCAGATGTTAGAAGATCAACAAACTTTCCATGGGCTTTTTGATTTCTTGGATTCTATTGCTATGCTAAAATCAAGCTAAGTTACAAACCTACTACCCAAATCATGCTCGTCGATTCACATTGCCATCTTAATTTTATTGATTTAACTGATTTTGCTAATGACATTGGCAATGTTCTTACGCGTGCTAGCGAAAGTGGAGTTGAACATTTTTTGTGCGTTTGCGTTGAGCTCGATGATTTTCCTACACTTTGTCAATTGGCCGATAATTATCCAAATATAAGTATTTCAGTAGGCTTACACCCAAACACAGAGGTAACTGTTGAACCCACAAAGTCTACGCTCGTAAATTTAGCAAAGCATCCGGCTTGCATTGCAATAGGTGAGACAGGGCTCGATTACTATCGTACAGAAGTTGGCGACGCCCAAGAGCATCAGCGTCAACGTTTCCGTACCCATATCCAAACAGCGCTTATGGTTGCAAAGCCTTTGATTATTCACACCCGGCAA
Organism: Legionella micdadei; assembly: GCF_000953635.1. Lineage (NCBI taxonomy): Bacteria > Pseudomonadati > Pseudomonadota > Gammaproteobacteria > Legionellales > Legionellaceae > Legionella > Legionella micdadei. Next base: position 1,794,787 of record NZ_LN614830.1, on the reverse strand, counting down.
GCTGCAGAAGATACCTTAAAACTTATGGAAGAGGAAAAAGCCAAAGAGATAGGTGGAGTGATGCATTGCTTTGCAGAAGATTGGAGTGTGGCTAAGCGCGCACTCGATATGAACTTCTACATTTCTCTGTCAGGTATTGTTTCATTCAAAAATGCAACTGCTTTACATGAAGTGGCAAAAAAAATTCCCAGCGATAGATTATTAATCGAAACTGACTCCCCGTATTTGGCTCCTGTACCTTTTCGTGGCAAACAAAACCACCCAGCACTTGTTAAATATGTCGCAATTGCCTTGAGTGAGCTTCGTCAGGTCAGTTATGAAGAAATTGCACGACAAACAACTGAAAATTTTTATCGTTGCTTTAAGCTTACCCAAGCTAAGGTTCGAGTTGGGTAAACACAGCTCAACAACTAATTAATCCAATCTAGTTTTCAATAATAAATAAGCTAAAAAACCAGCATATTAAAGAACAAGTAAATAAACTTAGGGCTAGAAAATGGGGCCGATAAACAATTAATCCCGCAAGAACCCCTGCCACGATAGCGGCAACGGACATCCTTACTGTATTGATTATTGCTGTGGCAGTCGCTGCTTCTTGATGATAATTCGATAAAGCTAGGGAAAAAGTAGGCGGATTAGTAATGCTTATCCCTAAACAAATGATCAACACTGGAGCCAAGGTTATTAAACTTAAACCAAAGATATGGAAAAGAATCAGCATCATGAAAGCGCCCAGAATCATCAACAGACTGCCCGCATGTATATTCCACGGCAGGGATTTTTTTTCTCTTAATTTAATTCCTATGTAGTTACCCGGTATTAACATTGAACCATTAATGCCGAAGGATATCGAAAAAATGAAAGGCGAGTAATTCAAATTATCAATAATTAAGTAGGCAGCACTAACAATCACAATCATTACGCAGGAATAAGACGCTGTAATGATAAAAATGCCGATCCATAATCGTCGATGGCTTAAAATTTTTTTATAGCTGGCGAGTGAGGTACGGAAAAGAAAACTTCCCTCTGAGCATTGCCAATGGGGAGATTCCCTTAAAGTATATTTTGCACTTATAAGAAGGAAGACAGCAAGAATTGCCATTAATATAAAAGTTGCTTGCCAACCGTATTGAGTAAAGATAACTGATCCGATAAGAGGTGCAAAAATAGGTGAAACGGAAACAATCATTGAAATATGAGAGATGACTCTTGCACGCTCCGTACTGTCATCCTGATCGCGTGAAGAAGAAAAAGCAACGACATTTGCACAACAAACTGCAAAACCTTGAAATATTCTTGCAATAATTAACATTTCAATATTTCTGGAAAAAATACAGCCAATTGTAGAAAAAAGGAAAATAAATAAGCTCAATTTTAATGTGCGACGCCGTCCAAAATGATCGATTAATGGCCCCCATATTAACTGAGAGAGTCCAAAAACGAGAAAAAATAGACTTAAAGTTAACTGACCTAAAGCCTGACTTGTATTAAAATACACCGTTATGGCAGGTAAAGCCGGTTGATATAAATCAAAGGTAATTAAAGAAAACGTAGATAAAATCCCTAAATACCAAAATGGGGTTGAATTGGGCATGGATACTCTATTTCGTTACGATACGTACTAATTGTTTCTTGAGCTATGTTGTGCCTATAGTTTAAGCAGTTCACAAGATAGTTCAAGTGCAAATGAATGAGATACCGTCATCTTAAACAAAAAGAAAAATAGGCCAAAATGAACCTAACAAATAAGAAACTATTTATCGGATTAATGTCGGGTACCAGTATGGATGGCATTGATGCTGCTCTTGTCGATCTTTCCTCGAATTCATATATTGCGGGAATTACCCGTCCCTATAGCGTAGAAGCAAAGCAATACCTGAATGCTGTTCTAAACGGAGAGGAAACCTCATTAAAAGCATATAGTCAGCTTAATACCTTGTTAGGAAGAGAATTTGCTAATGCCGCTATTGAATTATTGAATAAAGTACAAGTGCCACGGAATGCGATACAAGCCATTGGAAGTCATGGACAAACGCTTTGTCATGATGCTACTGCAAAAATCCCCTATACAGTGCAATTAGGTTGCCCCCATACGATTGCGGAATTAACTGGAATAACTGTTATTGCTGATTTTAGAACCCGTGATTTAGTGGTTGGAGGGCAAGGTGCTCCATTTGCCCCAATTTATCATCAAGCGTTATTTAAAGGATTTAATTTTCCTCTCGCCATAGTAAATGTTGGCGGCATTGCCAATGTCACTTATCTTGCCGATGAAGACACGGTAAGGGGTTATGATTTAGGGCCTGGTAACTGTTTAATGGATATCTGGATAAAAAGAAATCTTGGCCAAGAGTATGATGAAAATGGTGTTTGGGCATCGACAGGGAAAATAATCGAACCCTTATTAGAAAAAATGCTAGCGGATCCATATTTTCAGCGAGAACAACCCAAAAGTATCGGTAAAGAATATTTTTCTTTAGCATGGCTCGAGAGTCATTTAGACCCTCATTATTCGATAAACGATGTGCAAGCAACCTTATTAATGTTGACAGCTACCGCGATAGCGCAGGGCATAAAAATGGAAGCAAAAGCACCTTGTCAGCTGTTAATTTGTGGTGGTGGGGCACATAATTCAGCTTTGCTTGCTGCCTTGGGCCATTTACTTCCAGAACTGAAAATACACAGCACGGATTCAATTCACATCAATCCTGATTTTATCGAGGCCACGATGTGTGCTTGGCTTGCAGAAAAAACCTTAAATAGAATTCCACTAGATTTAAGTCAGATTACTGGAGCAAAGCGAAGTACAATATTAGGCGCAATCTATCCTGGGGGCATTGACAAATCAAATTAGCTTAGGGTGTAATGATATCTTTCAACAAGTTAAGATATTGCCTTGGACACACAAAACACAACCACTCAAATGCCTAGTAAATTTAGCGCTTATGTTGTTTTTTTATTATCCGCTACTTTTTATTTGTATGAGTTTGTATTGCAAGTAGCCCCCAGCGTCATGGCTGACTCAATGATGAAAACCTTTCAAGTAAGTGCAGCTGGATTTGGCATTATATCGGCATTTTATTTTTATGCTTATGCACCAATGCAGCTCCCTGCAGGGTTGCTTTTTGATCGCTATGGCCCACGTAAATTAATGACTTGTGCTTTAATTTTATGTGCAATTGGCTCATTTTTCTTTGCATCGACAAATAGTTTATTTACAGCAGCTTTAGGTCGTTTGCTTATTGGTATTGCATCAGCTTTTTCGTTTATTGGCGTTTTAGTATTGGTATCACGCTGGTTTCCACCGCATCAATTTGCTTTTCTTGCTGGTGTTGCGCAACTCATGAGTTCGGTGGGAGCCATGTTTGGAGAAATGCCGTTAGCTGCATTAATAGAGGTAGTGGGGTGGCGTTATGCGAGTTTTATTCTTGCTGTTATTGGCTTGTGTTTAGCAGCGCTTATTTGGTTTGTCATACGAGATTATCCACATCAACCGACGCAATCTGCGCCACAGCGTCACTTTAAAGAAGAATGGCGGCGTCTTCTAAGTGTTTGTCACCGCTCATACACGTGGATAATAGGGGCATATGCTTTTACGATTTGGACTCCGATAGCTGTTTTTGCAGCATTATGGGGAGTTCCTTACTTACAGCAAAAATATCAAGTAAGCGTTCTTGTGGCATCGGGACTCTGTTCCATGATCTGGTTGGGTATCGGAGTTGGAAGCCCCTTACTTGGCTGGGTTAGTGACCGATTTTACAGCCGCCGCTTAGCTTTAAGCATCAGCTCAATTTTTGGATTAGGGGCAACGCTAATTTTACTGTATATGCCCAATGTTTCTATTAATTGGATGTATCTGGTGTTATTTATGTTTGGCTTCGGTGCTGGAGGCCAAACAGTCAGTTTTGCTGTAGTCAAGGATAATAATCCAGCTGAGCTGGTAGGAACGGCCTCAGGTTTTAATAACCTTTCAGTATTAGTGGGAGGTGCTATATTCCAGCCACTCGTAGGTATTTTTCTTAAACACAGTTCTGGATGGAGTATGGTCAACGATGTGCCAGTTTACACAGTTCAAAGCTATAATTACGCACTTTTTGTATTACCTTGTTGTTATTTTATTAGTCTAATTATCGCTATGTTTATTCTTAAAGAATCTCACCCAGGAAGCAACGAGGCTTCAAACAAAAAATGGAATCCAATTAGATTTAAAAGCAGTTTAGTCTAGGAGATAAATTAATTTAACCTAAGATAGGTGAATAATTGCAATGATGCTTTTTTTCGGAAAAACTGTTTCGGCACATCTTGAAAGAAAATTGGGTAAAAAAAACATTGTTTGCAGCGCTTACTATTCGTTTTCCCTTTTTTCTCAAGCTTGTGCCTAACCTCTGTTTGTTCGATCTTCATTTAAGATAGGAGATTACTACTAATTGAAAAAGTTATGAGCGAAGTACTCTATCTCACAGTCAAATCATATGCAAAGGGATTTTTATGAGCCATGCGACTAAAAAAATCAAACATCAGACATCTCTATATTTGGTTGGAAGCATCGTCTTTTTTATCTTATTTATCTTTTTAGCTATTATTGTTAAGTGGAATGGTTCAAATCTCTATTTAAATGTGTATTTGCATCAAGTCATTGGGAATAAATTTCATACCCTTCTCTTAAGTTATATTGCCATTATAATTTCTCTTTTTGGTGATAAGTTTGTTATTATTCCAACGATTATAATAACGAGCTTTTTTTTGTTTTTTAAACAACAAAAACGGTTGGCAGTACATTTATTTTCACTCATTGTTTTGGCTGCCGTTTTAGCATATTCTTTAAAAAATACTTTGGTGGTACCTCGTCCTGGAATGTTTGCCTATGACCCGAATAAATTTGCTTTTCCTAGCTTTCATATGGTCTTATTTTCTTCATATTTAATTTTTTTATCCACTCTTGTCCCTAAAATGAAATGCTTTAACTGGCTAAAAATAGTCATCATCGCTGTACTCCTTGTCTTGGAGTCTTTGTCACGTCTTTTACTTGGTGTACATTGGTTAACGGATGTTATAGGTGGTATTTTACTCGGTACAGCATGTGGTTTAATAGGGGCCTATAGTTTTTATCTTAAACCCACGCCAGGTCTAAACCTTCGCTTACTGTTTAAAACACTGAGTTTAGTTTTTTGTTTCATTAGTATTTTTTATTCATCATTTTTTTGGACTGCACTAATGCACAAGTATCACATTCACACTCTACGATAAAAAAACAAAAAAATCACTTATTAGCAGAGAGCAGACAATAAAATGAAAATTCCGATATGGAAGCTTTAAAAGATAGAAAAATCTTTGTGTATGAGGCAAAGTCTAAGCACAATTTGCATGGTGGTAAACAAAAAAACTTTCTAACTATCCTTTCCAAAATTCAGACTAGGTAGCAATTTATGTCAGTGGTTTGCTTGCAGTGCTTGGGCCACTGCCATTATATTCTCGATATTCAGCCTTATTTTTTTAGAACTTAGTCGATCTTTAATTTCAGTCCAAATGGCTTCAGAGCGAATTGACTCTAAAAAATCATGTCCAAGCCAAGTGAGATGAATTAAATGAAAATTATGTGGTGAACCCCCAGGAGTTTTATGAATTTTACCACGTAGCAGTCCTGCTTCTTCTAATATTTCTAAATGATAAGAAACTTCATTATGCTCATTGAGCGGAAAACTGTCTAAAGTTAATAAAGCATTTGGTTCTAGGGCTTCTACTTTTAAAAGAATATCCCTGATCATATCCCAATTACGTTTCATAAAAACTCTAACTCATATTGTGTTTAATACATAGTAGTATAAATGAAAAAGAATGCTTTTATCTTTTAATCCACTTCGTAATCGGCTTATTCTCACACGAGCTTCGAAAAAAAAATTGATGTTTCTTTTTCGGCGGCGTAATTTTTAAACCGCAGTACAATTTTATTAATGAAGTAAAATTTTGCAACTAGAGTAGGCTATGTTTAGTGAAATACTTAAAAATGAATATTATCGAGCGATGTTGGATAAAAACTTAGAGTATGACGGAATATTTTATGTAGGCGTAAAGACAACCGGTGTTTTTTGCCGATCAATTTGTCCAGCAAGAAAGCCTAAATTTGAAAATTGTGAATTTTTTGAGACAGCACAACAAGCCCTTCTTGCTTCGTTTAGACCCTGCAAGCGCTGCCAACCGCTTTCTCATCCAAGCCAAGTTTCACAACTAGTTAAACAACTCGTAGAAGCAATTGAAAAAAACCCAGAGAAACGCTGGAAAAATGAAGATTTCCAGCAATTTTCAGCACATGCAGCTACTGCGCGGCGTCAATTTAAAAAAAGATTTGGAATGACTTTTGTGGAATATGCACGAGCAAGACGAATAGGTTTAGCAATGAATAAAATTAGAAATGGTATGTCAGTGATTGAAGCACAGATTGAAACGGGATATGGCTCAGGAAGCGGTTTTAGAGATGCATTTAGTCAGATTATGGGCGTTGCTCCTGCCAAATCGGGTAACAGTGCTCTCCTGAAAGCAGCATGGCTGGATACCATGTTAGGCCCAATGATCGCTATTGCAAGTGAAACCGAATTATATTTACTTGAATTTGTCGATCGCCGGGGATTGGAGCTAGAGGTTGAGCGGTTACGTAAAAAAACAAGTTGTGCAATCATTCCTGGACTATCTAAACCATTGATGTCAATCGATAGTGAATTAAAATCCTATTTTCAAGGAACCTTACAACAATTTAAAACACCGATAAAAACCCTCGGCTCTCCTTTCCAGGAACAAGTATGGGATGCTCTCAATGAAATACCCTATGGAGAAACACAGTCTTATTCAAATCTCGCCAACTCTGTAGGAAAGCCGAAAGCCTATCGTGCTGTCGCTAAAGCAAACGGTGCAAATCAGCTCTGCCTTATCATCCCTTGTCATCGTGTTATTAACCATAATGGTGACCTAGGTGGGTATGGAGGAGGGCTTACAAGAAAAAAATGGCTAATCGAGCATGAAAACAAATTCAAAAACAAGGCAATTTAGTTCGTCTACACTAATAATAGTGTGATTTATTTTTTAAACAAATGATTAATTCCAGCGAAGTTTTAAATAGTGGGAATATCGAAATGGATTTCGCTGGTCCAATTATTTTGTACATGATTGATCAAAATGGCTATGGTGATGTTAGTCTTGCCATCAAAATAGCTAAGTTTTTAATTAAAAAATACCCCCATGCAACGCTACATATTATAGGTGAAGGAAGTTCATTTAAAAAAATAGCGGAAATCGATTCTGATTTTTGGACTAACAAACTTTATTCGAACATCAATTTTATCGATAGGGGTAGTACCTGGCAATTGTCTCAAGATTTCTATAATGAAGCCTGGTTAGAAATTGAAACCGCCATTTTTGATAATTCGTTAGCCTATAGCAAACCCAGCACGCCGCATCCTCAAATTTTCATCGGAGAGTATGGTTTATATGAGAAATCGCCATACAATCCTCCAATTATTTGTCTTAGTGGAAATATCGGTAAGGATTATCCAGGTATATTGATTGAGCCAGATTTAAAACAATTTTCCTGCCTTAAGCCATCTGAAAAAGGTAAATTGAGAAGAAAAATAATTACAGATATGAACGATCCTTTACTGCAATCACAGATTTTAGCCGGACGAGATGGAAGTGAGCTTGAATTTATTAACCAAAATAGTTTCGCCTATTCTTATTATAATTTTCCAATTAGTTATAAACGGGCCGCAGTCGTGTATGCTGCGAGTAATGACAAACAACATGCTAACTATTTTGTCAGTGCTTCAGATAAAAATAATAAAGATAAAGTTATTTTTGAAATGCTAAGTGACGATTCGTTTAGAGAAGAACTAGCAAAACTCGGGTACTCCAAAATTTCATTTTATACCGGAGATTCCGAAGTTCCCACAGATACTGTTTTACTTAATAAACTTAATCCTGATGCCAGGGAGTTTAGAGTATTTCATCGGAAAAGATTTTCGCATGATTTAGCACTCAATCTTATGCGTTTATCCGATATGTGCGGTGTAGCAGGGGATCAATCCTTAACAGAAGCCATTTCATTAGGCGCAATTCCTATTCCTGAAGAATGGCATAGTCAAATCAACATTATTGACCAAATTGCAACAAATTATTACAATAAAACAGTTATGGCTGCAGTGTATAACCATACATGGAGAAAGCAAAGGGAAAGTGATATTGTTTTATGGGTAAAAGCAGGAAAAATAATACATGGCAACCGACAAGAGGTAGCAACAGTAATTAGTAAAATTCAAGAAGAAGCAAATTTATATAACGCTTTAGAATATCAATTAAATTTGGAATTTTCGAAAGAGCTACAAACTAAGATATCTGAATATAATAGATTATTTATCAAAGAGTTATCAAAATATACAAATTCACTGAAGAATGAAAAATACACGGCATTTCTCATAGCGACTGAAATAGCTCGTTACTACGCTAAATATAAACCTTTTGAACCTCTTTTACTGAGTAAAATTCTGCACACAATCGAAACCCATGTTGGGGAAAAATTTTCGCATATTGAGCCCATAAAAAATTTAACCGTGGGGGGAAATTATTCGCGCTTAATAAGAGACAGCAAATCAAACAGCTTCCTAAAGAGCTTTACCCACATTCCATCTGGCAATACACAATTAGTTAGCAAGCTAAAAAAATTGTATCAAACATTTTTTGCAGGTAATGATTCAAAACGGTCAGACGAAACGAATATCCCTATGATTTAACAACCGTAAATAACATCTATGCTAGTATTTATTTAAACATTTAGCCGAACATGCCTATGGACACGCAAAGAGGTTTAGCTGTAACCACAAATTCAGCTGAAGTTATTGACTGTATTAATCATTTTCATCAACAAATTTTGGGCTATGGGCAATCAGCCGCAGAGATTATCAATGCTGCAAAACAATTCCCTGACAATTTGCTTATTCAGATTTATGCCGCAGCATTTTATTTGTATGCCCAAGAAAATCAGGCGACAAGTATTGCTTCAACCTATCTCGTCAAAGCAGAAAAACAACTAAGATCGGCAAATTTGCGTGAAAAATTACTGTACCAAGCAATAACTGCATGGCTTAAGTTGGATTATGAAGCCGCTCTCAGTATCTTTACTGCTATTGCCAAGCTTTTTCCACGCGATACTTTAGCAGTAAAATTTGCAGAATGGCTTTTTTATTGCAGCGGGCAGGCTTTTCAAGGGAAATGGTTCTTGAGCTTATGTGAGTCTGTAGCTCAGGTGAATCAAGATGAATCTCATTTTTTAGCGACCCACTCCTTTGCACTTGAGCTATGCAGAAAAAGGCCAGAAGCTAAGGCGATGGCTGAAAAAGCTATTGCAATGAATGAAAACACGCCTTGGGCTCACCATACCTTGGCTCACGTATTACTTTTAGAGAATGCAATAGCAGAAGGAATAACTTCCCTAAACCAATTTAAAGCAAGTTGGGATAATATCTTATCCTTATTAAAAAGCCATAACACTTGGCATTTGGCGTTGTTTTATTTAGCAAATCGTAATGAGGAAGCAACAATTCAGTTATTTAATGGAATCTTCGGGACTTTACCAGAGTCATGTGGTGAGCAAATTGATGCAATTTCGCTATTGTGGCGTATGGATATAGCTGGTTTGCCACAAATGCAAATCCTTCGCTCTATAATTCCTTATCTTGGTATTCATCCCTATGAGCAATACACAGGATTTAATAATATTCATTTTATTTATTGCCTGGCAAAAGCAGGGGAGAACAGGCAGGTTAATCAATCACTCGAATCAATTACAAAATATTGTCATTCCCTTCCTACGGGGTTAACAAAAAAATTATGGTGTGAAGTTAATCTCCCTCTCTGCAAAGCAGTCGGCGCTTTTGCACAAGAAGACTATGGAGCTTCCTGCAAATTAATGGAGCCAATAATCGATCGATGCTTTCAAGTCGGGGGAAGTGACGCCCAAGATGAGTTATTCCTTCAAACGTATGTCATGAGTTTGTCACGCAATAAACAAAAAGATAAAGCAAAAGCATTTTTTGATAACCATTTATCTTATTATAAAAATACTGCTTTAGCAGACTATTGGTTTTCGTAAAAGCAATGTAATATTACTTGTGAGGATTCCTTAACTGCAGGAGCAAATGATGAAATCACGAGTATTAATTTCTTTATTTACAGTGGGTCTTTTAACTGCTTTCACGATCCATGCCTCAACTACCACCAGTCTCCTTCTTAAAGGTAAAGAAGCAAAACGTTTGTATAATTACTTGACAGGTTCATCGGTTCAGCAAGAGGGAGCTGCTGGTCATTTATATCGACGTGGAACAAGTATACTTTGTCGGTATACTGATGTTGACATGACCAAAAATGGAAAAAAAGTTCCCAAACATGCTTCATGCCGTTATGCATGCACAGTGAATTTTGATCACAATGGACATGCATCGCCAGGACAAAATGCTTAACATCGATAGCATTCTGCCTTAACTATGTTCAAATAAATACTCATGGCATATTTCTTGCCTTTAAAGTGTTTGCAAATGATATGCGTAACTAATATTACTCAATAAGGTCAAATAATGATCATACAGGATGTAACAATAATACCAAAACTTAATGATAATTTTGCCAGGATGTTAACTCCCGAGGCATTGGCTTTTTTTAAGACACTTGAGGTTGAGTTTGGACCACGCCGCAAAGAGCTTCTTAAGTTAAGGCAAGAAAAACAAAAACAATTTGATCAAGGACTCTATCCTAATTTCCTTAAAGAAACGGAGCATGTACGCGCCGGAAATTGGCAAGCTGCAGAAATCCCTTATGATTTACTCGACAGGCGTGTCGAGATTACTGGCCCTGTCGATCGCAAAATGATTATCAATGCGTTAAACAGCGGTGCAAAGGTGTTCATGGCTGATTTTGAAGATTCTAATTCGCCAACTTGGGATAATTGTATCCAAGGTCAACTTAATCTGTGTGATGCAGTTGATAAAACAATTGCTTTTCGAAATCCAGAAAACGATAAAGAATATAAACTTAACCCGATAACGGCAACATTAATGGTTAGACCGCGGGGCTGGCATCTTGATGAAGCGCATGTTCTGATTAACAATCAACCAGTATCAGCATCAATTTTTGATTTCAGCCTATTTTTTTATCACAACGCAAGAAAACTAATAGCGCAGGGCAGCGGGCCTTATTTTTATCTACCAAAAATAGAATCCCATTTAGAAGCCAGACTATGGAATGACATATTTTGCCGTGCCCAGCAACTGCTTAATATTTCACGCGGTACGATTAGAGCAACGGTATTAATCGAAACTATCAGTGCCGCATTTGAAATGGATGAGATTTTGTATGAATTAAAAGAGCATTCAGCCGGTTTAAATTGTGGACGTTGGGATTATATTTTTAGTTTTATTAAAAAATTCAGAAATCATTCCGAATTTGTTTTGCCTGATCGTCAGGAAGTCACAATGACTACTCATTTCCTTCAATCCTATGTTCATTTACTTATCGCAACCTGCCATCGAAGAGGTGTCCATGCAATGGGTGGAATGGCTGCACAAATTCCCATTAAAGGAGATGAAAAAGCAAACGATGAGGCTATGGAGAAGGTTCTTGCTGATAAAAAACGTGAAGCCAGTGCTGGCCACGATGGAACTTGGGTTGCGCATCCAGGATTAATTCCGATTGCGCTTAAAGCATTCGAGGAGTTAATGCCAGATGCAAATCAAATTCACAAACATCAGCCCATCCCTAACGTCACTCAAAGTGATTTACTAAAGGTTCCAGAAGGGAAAGTTACAGAGCAAGGTATAAGAAACAATATCAGCGTAGGTATTCAATACCTGTATTCTTGGCTTAAGGGAAATGGCTGTGTTCCTATCAATAATCTAATGGAAGACGCAGCAACTGCCGAAATTTGCCGCTCGCAATTATGGCAATGGCTAAAGTTTGCCGTCCGTCTGTCTGATGGACGAAAATTTGACAAAGATTTGTTCGATATTTTGGCAGCAGATGAGTTAGAAAAGATTAAAACTAAAATAACAAAAAAAGGATTGACGGACCCAGAACTAGGAAATGCATTTAAATTATTTGTTGGGATGATAACAAAAGATAATTTTGATGAGTTTCTAACCCTACCTGCATACCCAATGTTAGTTAACAACCAAAGGAAGGAATACCATGAACATGAACCAGCAAGAACAAATTAATCAGTTAAATAAAGATTGGAAATCGAATCTTCGCTGGGCAGGAATTCAGCGTCCTTACAGTACCGAAGAAGTTGTTAAACTAAGGCCATCCGTGAAAATAGAATATAGCTTAGCAAAATATGGTGCTGAAAAGTTATGGTCTATGTTACAAGAGAATACGCCTGTTACCGCTTTAGGTTGCCTTACAGGGAACCAGGCTGTCCAAGCTGTGCAAGCTGGTCTTAAAGCAATCTATTGTTCAGGATGGCAGGTTGCCGGAGATAACAACTCAGCAGGGCAGATGTATCCTGATCAAAGTTTATATCCTGTAGATTCAGTGCCTAAATTAGTTGAGTCAATCAACAATGCTTTAGTACGTACTGACGAAATTCATAGCCTTGATGGGGATCGTTCAACAAAATGGTATGCTCCCATCATTGCTGATGCTGAAGCCGGTTTTGGTGGTAATTTAAATGCTTTTGAATTAATGAAGCACATGATTAGAGCAGGGGCATCAGCAGTTCATTTTGAAGACCAGCTTTCGTCGGCTAAAAAATGTGGACATATGGGAGGCAAGGTTTTGATCCCAACTTCTGAGGCCATCCAAAAGTTGATCGCTGCTCGACTAGCTGCTGATATTTGTGCCGTCCCAACACTCATTATAGCGCGTACAGATGCCGATTCCGCTACATTAATAACTAGTGACTTTGATGAAAACGATCGTGTTTTTTTGACGGGTAAACGTTCTTCTGAAGGATTTTATTATGTAAAAAACGGTATTGAGCAAGCAATTAGTCGAGGTTTAGCTTATGCACCGTATGCGGATATGATTTGGTGTGAAACCTCAAAACCAAATATCCAACAAGCACGTCAATTTGCGGAGGCTATCCGTCAAAAATTTCCTAAAAAAATACTTTGCTACAATTGCTCACCTTCTTTCAATTGGCAGGCAAATTTAAAAGAGCAAGATCTTAGGACGTTTAGAGAACAACTTTTTGAGATGGGATATAAATATCAGTTTATTACCCTAGCAGGTTGGCATAGTCTGAATTTAGGTATGTTTGAAATTGCTAAAGCATATAAAGAAGAGGGAATGTTCGCATACTCACGCATGCAGCAAAAGGAGATGTCTCAAGAGGCCTTTGGTTTTAGAGCCACTAAACATCAGGCTTTTGTTGGTACAGGTTATTTTGATGCTGTGCAGAATACTATTATGCAAGGGGAAACTTCTACCACTGCCTTAGGTGGAAGCACAGAGCGTGAACAATTTGGTAAGAATTAAGTAATTAATATTATCAAGTTCAAAACGCAACGAGGCAATTTCTGAGTAGGTTGTGTTATTTGGCATAGATAGAACCAAATATCGAGCCGCACTAACCTACTCAATTATTCACTTCCAAAGGAGTTTAGCTATGGATAAAAAAAACACACCTAAATTAAATGTGGATGGCGACAAAATAAAAAAAGAAGCTGAAGAAAGCCTGGAGCACGCTGATGCGCTATATAAACATGTAAAAGAAAAGGCTAATGAATTTTACGAGGAAAGTAAAAAAACGGTCTGTCATGCGCAAGATAGCGTAAAAGAATGCACAGATAATCTTGTACAACACGTGAAAGAAAAACCGCTCACTTCATTACTGATCGCAGGTTGTATAGGCTTTATTATATCGTCTTTACTTAAAAAATAATGAAATTTTTTGAACACTTTAAAGGGCTTATTTCGAGTAAAACGGATTATGCTAAAGGAATATATGCTCTATTTAAGTTGGAAGCTAAACTAGCTGGATTAAACTTTTTACCCTTTCTTTTTGGCTTGATTGTTCTTTTAGCTCTAACAATTACAATTTGGCTAACACTAATGGTCTTGATCGGTTATGTAATAATCCATCTAACTAAACAACCTTTAACTGCTATGATTACAATATTATTGCTCAATTTGGCTTTAACCTTTTATTTCATCAATGATGTTAAGCAACGCTTAAAGCAAATGAGTTTTGCACGTACAAGAGATTGCCTTAGAACGCCTGAAGAAGGGGATGAAAGTGAATCAGAGGAAAGAGCTCTTGAAATCCATAGCCGAACTAGAGGCGAAGGTTAAGTTAGCTAAAAAAAATGAAACTAAGCACAGGTATTATTTTGCACAACTTATTGCCAAAAACCAGTATTTTTTAGTTGCAATGCTTCTTCCTGCTTTTCTCGGTGGCTGGCAAAGTGGCAAGCTAGCTCGAAAAGGTAGTCGATTCAAACAATTGAGTAAATACGGTTTTCTTACTTTTTTTAATTTGATCAAAAATTACAATAAATTAATTTGAAATGATTAATTATCAATATGTTAGAGGAAATAGCTCAAATCTCCACGCTTATATTGACTAAGGTTATAATTTGAGCACAAATTTTCTCACAAAATGTTATACTCAACAATTGATTAAAGAGGCTAACTATTATTTTACATTCATCAACGGGCTTTAAACCCAACTAAAACTGGAGATTCTGGATCGCTTTCCGCTGCAAGCTCTCTTAAATTATCGAGTTCTTTTGTCACGTTTGTGGAAAGATCTTGCACATAACGATATCTTCCTTTCGCTTGGTTGCCGTTACAGGGATCAAGGTACTCCTGGCAATACAAATGGATAGTTTCCAAGGCCTTAATTCTATCGGTAATGCCGCAGTCTGGCTTCAATTGTTTATAATCCATAATTGCATTTTTAATTTTTTTTGCCTGATCTGAGGTTTGTAACCCTTTAAAACCAAGATCCCAAAGAAGAATATGACCATGGTAGCTTTTTGTTACTGGTAAACTATTTTCTTGCTCTTTTCCATTTGGCCTGACATAGGCAAAATCACGACCATAAGCAACAGTTTCTCTTAAACTTTCAAAGCCAGAGTAATTCTTGATGATATGTTCATCCAATTTAACTGCAAGCTTCTTAATCGTATTGTTCACTGGATTGGTCTGCTGTGAATCGCAAAGAGTTACAATTTTTTCTAAAGCTAAGATTTTAGCTTGAGCCTCTAGGGCATACCGGTTTTTATCTACACTGGTTTGGACTTCTTCAAGGTTGATATAAGCTTCTAGTGCTTCCAACAGTGGCTCATCGTCGACCTTGGATAAAAGAGTCCTTAATTCTTCATAATTTTCTCGATATTCTTTGCTTCGGGAAAGTCTTTGTTTTCCTTGATTTAAGAGTGTGATTTTTTCTTTTGTATCCATTACCTTAGTTACTGCCTCACCATCTGAGGCAGCCAAAATACTTCTCATTTTTTGCCATGAGGTGGCCGTGACTGTATTTTTTAATTGTCCTTTCGCTGTGAATACCGAACCCACTTCGAGCATGTCGCTTGCTACTTCTTTCGTTTCTACAGTATCTGGAAAAATATTACTAACAACATTATTCCAAACATCACTCACCGTGTTGATTATTGATTTTGCCTTTAGGGAGCGAAATGAATTGGCTAGCTTTGCAAAAATAAGACCGCCAGCAAGATTTAAGGGAGAAAGTAGAACATCCGCAACAAACCATTTAACATCACTCGGATTAGGCCCACGTCCGTATCCAATTGCTTCATGGGCCATTTTTATTGCTGAAATAACAGTGGAAGTATAAGAAACAAAACTAATAGAACCTAAAATTCCTGCAGGGACAAGTAGCGGCGGAAAGGCAAACCCCATTATACCTAATATCGCTGCAGGAATGGCTGTAGCTAGCCCTATAAAAGAGGTTGTGGTTGCTACATCCTGAGCAATTGCATCTGTGATAGTCATTTTTTTTGCACCTTCATAATGGATATCAAGAAGGCGCTTTGAAAGAATTTCGAGTTGCTGTACTTTTTCTTTGGTATGTGGATCAGAGTTAGCTTTATCACGCAAGGCATAGCATTGCAACGTGATGTCTTTATGCGCTTGCAAGCACTCATAGCGGGTTTGCATATTAAGCAGGGAGGAGGTATCTAAAACTTTACGAAATTCGGCTCTAATTAAAGCAAAATCTTTCTCACTTTCCTCGGGACAATCAATGCTATCCAGCGTTTGATGAATCGCTTTTAATAAAGAGCGCTCTTTTAAAGTAGTAAGGTATTTTGTGTATTTTTTCTCAAAAGCCTTAATTTCTTCTTCTTGTTCAGGATGATCCTTTTTGGCTTTTGCAATTAACTGGGTTATCTCTTCTGAAGCTGACTTTTTATCTACAGTGGTGGTTATTTCAGTTTCAAAAAAGCGGGCACCAGACCATAATTCTGGATAATTTAGGATAGAATAATGTTCATTTTCTAATTGAGGATCAATACACACAGGAACATTCTTCTTCACCCAAGCCAAATGCTCTTGTTGAATTGATTCATCAATACTATCTAAACCACTCAGTGTGATAGTAGGCCAGAAAGGCAGCGCCATTTTTAAGGCCTCATATTAAGATCTACAAATTAATTATAGATTGAAAAGCTTAAGATAAGATTACTTAAACTTTTGATAGAGGAAAGATACTACAAAAATTATTTAAATAAATCGGCTAGTTGCTGGCGAAATTGCGGTCCGTAAAATACACCGCCAACAGGTACTTTTTGATCTAACGCTGCTGATACTTTATGTATCCATTCGGGGCCAAATCCGCCACATAGTTCAATCATCTGATAATCGTCTTTAACAAGTTCCTTTGCAATCTCAATAACTTGTTCTTTTTTACCCATGTCTATACCCACAGCTTTAAATCGGTAGCCATCCTTTTCAGTAAGAATCGTATTTGTTTCAGAAGAAAAACCTGGAGTTAAAAAAATAAAAGCAAATGATCTAAATTTCATCTATCGATACTCTTTGGTTAATTAAAATAGATTAACGTTCTAATAATAAAACAATTTTTCCAAAGAAAGGAAGATCTCATTGTACCAAGAAGCGTATGAGCTACACAATTTCATGACCTTCCAATGGTTCTTGTTGATAGATATTATAAGCAATGAGAAAAGCTGTTATCAGGTAGATAATATTAATTCCAACGTAGCAAATCATTGTGCCCATTAAACCAAGCCAAGAAATGAAAATGATGCAAGCGGCAATTTGTGCCAACAGAATATAAATTGTAAACTGTGCTCCAATTTTGCTTCCTTCACTCGAGTATTGAATCATGAGTGTTAAAGGCATAGATACAGCATAACAAATTAAATTAATTAATGAGATGTAGATATAAGGTAATACCTCAATAAAATTTGATTTAAATAAATATAAAATTTGTTCGGCGAAAATACCGATAACAGTCACAATTAAACAAGCAATTGCCAGGCAAATATAAATGTATTTTTTTGTAGTGTTTAGTAGACATTCTCTCCCCTGAGCAAAAGAAGCTGAAATTTCAGGTTTTATTAAAATATTGATAGGGCTTAATGCTGCAAATCCTAAAGAAATAATTGTAATTACGGCAGAAAATAAACCAACAATATAGGTATCTTTCTTTAACCATTCAGTAAGTAATAATGGTGTTACTGTAAAAGCATATCGATCGAGATTTTGTATGGTATAGCCAACTATTTTATTCTTCCAAGCAGTTGTTTTAATCTTAATATCATCCCTATGACCAACATGAAGCTTTAATTTTGTTTTCTGGTGAATTATGATAAATAATATCCCGATAACTATATAACTAAGAATAATAATTATCAGCATTATATGCGCAAAATACTGAGAATTATTGTGAAATAAAATGTCATTGAAATAGAGGTAAGTAAATACAGTAAATAGAAAGTAGAGGATGGTTTGTAACATATTTAAGATAACAGCCGTTCGCATGAAGCCTACCGCACGAAACAGTTGGATATAAATGTTATAAATTGAAACAACGATAGCGCCCCAAAGAAATAAGGTTATAAGATGACTAATATTAAATTGTTGGATATCTTCAAGTGAATAGCCGAGTGCAATAATTGCTGAACTTAAAAGAAGGCTACCAACAAAAAACGATAAGTAGATCGGTTGAAGAAAGTTTCTAATTGATATAGCCAGCGCGTGAATTTCGAGATGCTTTTTTTTGACATAGTATTTGGGTATAAAATGGGCAACGATAGAATCCAGTCCCATCGTCATTAATGTACCAATTAAAAATAGGGCGTTTACCGCAACGGTAAAGTCTCCAAAGGCCGATGTCCCAGCATGTCTTGCCACCATTAAGTTGATCAGAAATAGCATGAACTGATCGGCTATTAGCAGGAACAAATTAAATGCAAAGATCATTTGTTCTCTAAAATACTTGAGTTACGTTTAATATAGCAAAGATGGGAATGATAAGTTTAAATTGTATCCTTTAAACTTATCAACTTGAATATTCCTAAACTATGCTAGTCAGTTCTTCGCACGGGTTGGTATACTCTTAGTGATTAAAATTAATAAGATTAAGGATCTTTGATAATGGCTAAAAACAATTTTTTTAAACGAGAATGGAAAATTTTTAAAAAATTTTATAACCAATCTCCGGAAAATCGAATAGGTTTTTTTAACTTTTTGGCCTTTATTGTTATACCTATCATAGGGATGACAATCTTATATATCGTAGTTCGTGTTTTCTGGATAAAGTAAATTTAATTTCAGAGTAGATGTAAACCATAATTCCCATTATTAATCTAGTCCTGATGATAAATGTTAAATTAGTGTAGCATCGCTTTAGTTTAAAAACGGATCTATCGGAGTTTATTCAATAAATAAGATTGCTTTAAATTGTTTATTATTATCTGCAATGAACCCGAAACAAGTTAAATGCTAATCTAATCCCTGATTTATCTAAATTATGATTGGCAATTAAAATGCCAATTGTTCTTATAATACTCTTCGACCCGTAAATAATGGTTTCTTTTTACGGATATTCCTCCCCAAAAAATATAGCATAAACAAAATTTAAAGCGGATTATCTATGTTAAAGGAGTCCTAGCTGATTTCGGGGACTGGGAGGTCCCGGAATCTCTCATGAGATAGCGCGACCATCGATCATCTTCTGCTCGATGCACACATTGACAACAAATCTTATTTTACCTATACAATTTAAAATTAATTCATTATTGAAAAATACTATGGATCCACGAACTGTTGTAATTACTCATATAAAGATGCTCCATGGAGCGCCGAAAGAAGATATGTATAAGCATACAGATTCAATGTTTACTGATTCATCTCAAGTCCTAAAAACCAAAATAGCTGCTTCACAATTCGCGGTCGCGCAAGAGATTCTTAAGCACCCTCAAGCGGTTGTCGTTCAGGAAGGGCTTGATCATGAGCGCTCTTATGGAAACGATGAAATTGGTGAAGAAGAACTTAGTCTCTTTAGCAAGGAGACTTTTGACAATGATTTTGCAAAATTAACTTCTCAGCAAAGGGAAGTGTTGGTGAAACATCATGCTGCACCTATTCTATGTTCTCTCGGATTAATACCCAAAGTTTATCCCTCCATAGACCCTGATACATGGTCCCAACTTCATGAGGACATAGAGGCAGCAAAGAATAATATGGAGCAGCTTAAAGAAACTGAACAAAAATGGAGACCTCTGCGGGAAGCACAAGCGGTTGATCACTGTATCAAAGCAGCTCAAGATGCGGGAATGAATGATGTCTTATTAGTCTTTGGTGGCGGGCATGACTTTAGTAGAATAAAAACCGAAACCCCTACTATATACACAGCACCTATCGATTGCATCTCACCTATTTCTGAGGAAGAGGCTAGGCAATTAGCAAAGCCACAGCGTGTGGCTACCGAAAGCAGTAATGTCAATGTACTTCAAATAAATCAGTTTAAGAAGAATTTGAGTGATCTAAAAAAATTATTAGAATCTCCTGACGAAAAGGATGATGAGAAACCACCCCACCCGTAATTACAGAAAGAAGCAGGGGCAAGTCTTTTGATAATTCGGAGCTCCCAATCTGGGTTCTGACCATGGACTGCCAGCCTCGCTCGTGCCTCTCGCTTCCTTGGCTGCATCAAATCTCATCTAAGGCTCCATCTCTTTATTTTAGGGTATCTTAGGAAACGTTCGTTAATTCACCATGAAAAATTGATCATTATGTTCGTTCAGCAACGCTCGCTTTGAAAAGCAATTTTTTGCAACTATTTCCAAACAATTATCTCCTGACGCAATAAGAATCTTTTGCATGATGCGGATACCGATGATGTTAAAACAGAGTCGTTTAAAATCCGATCCATCTGGTGTTAAATTAAAACACGTTAAATTCAGTAATGGGTTTAATCGGTTTATATTCATTATCTAATACAGGCCAGCTTTCTTCATAAGGATTAACAAGGACTTTCTGGGCTTTCATGCTAACGCTCCATAATAGTTGCCAAATATAAAGTATTTAATCAACGTTATGAGCGTTCTGAACGATTGATTTATTTTGTCTGATTATCACAATAATCAGACTTATTTGGGATTGTTTTACCCGTATGGGTTTTAAGCTCTGTTCCTTGGTCATTGGTCTGATTATTGGAGTAATCAGCATTATCAGTGGAATCACAATCAAGAACCTCATAATCATTATCGACAAAATGGTGTGCAGCATTAGTTGCGCTTATATTATTAATATTATCTTTTATTTTTATATTTATATTATTATTAGATTCGGTTTTTCCACCGGGTGGAAAATCCACCTTCTGGGTTTTACCCTTTCTGGATTCACTAGAAGGTGGATTTTCCGCCTCCTGGTAATTAACAAGAATAATCTCCCATCTCATAATTTGACCTGTGGTCTCATTTCGAACAGCCGATTTTTTTATTAGTCCTTTTTCCCTCAAGTCGGCTAAACGTTTTTTAATAAAATCAAAGCCTTTATTAAAACGCGATTGAAGTTCTTTGTTATTAATTTCCCAGTTATCTGGTTTTGATGCGAGATAACAATAAATTCCGAGTGAAGCGGGATCGTCAATAATATCCATAGTTTGATTAATTATAGTTGTAAAGGATAAACCTGATTGCCTCAAAAATTGGGGCGTATTTTTTTTAATTGTCATTTAAAAAATCCTTCCTTACGGCATAAAACTTAAGTGAAAAAAATAGAGAAATACCAAAGGTAAAAATTTTGGCGCATGTGGATTGAATCGGTTTAATGGATGAAGTTTGAATAAATTTGAAAAACAATGAAAATAAAGATTTGAAATATGAATGTGTTATAGTTATATTTTGATTTACTACACATTCATTGTATAATGCGTTTGCGTTAATCATAAAAGCTTCCTTGGATTTTTGGTTAATGCGTTGTCGCCAAACATGAAAGCCTCCTTTGGAGTTTTTGCGTTTGCCGTGTGCGTTATGCATAAAAGCCCTTACTAGGTTTGAATGTGTGGCGCCTGTTATGTGAGGATTCGCGTAACACATCCTAAGTTAATAAACGCTTTGAATGAGTGATCTTGCCGGATGTGCATTCAAGCGGTGGTTTCTTTATAGAGGGGCTGGGATGCCTCTACTCTACTCAGAAAATTCTAGTAGCTGACTTGATTTTAAACATTCAAGGAACTGCGAGCTAGAAATGAGATCAATATACCTCTCCATCTCCAGCTAAGCAAGATTGATTTGTAATAGAATTGAATTATGAATCGCTTTGGGGCTTTGCATGACGTTCGTTTGCTTTAAAACGACCATTCGTCTTTTTTTCAATTAATAATTGCGTTGCATAGGGAATATACCCCTTCTTTCTCCAACCCTGATAAGTATTGAACCCGAATTTAAGATCGCGAGTTAATGCTGTCCATGATTTATAATATGCGTATAGTTCATCAAGTAACATAAAAAGATTGCCTTATGAAACTAACTTTGATAATTAACTAGTAAAGTTAATATTGATAGTTAATTCAATTAATAAATTCGTAATATTATTTTTAGGTAATAAAAACCTTTTTTTTGAATTTGTCAATTTTTTATTTCTTATCATGTAGTTTTTGTAAACAAAGATAAGATTAATAATACAAAGTGCAAAAAATAAACTTTTTATTAAAATTTTGCAAAGAACATGTAAGAACGATGAGGAATAAAATCTATGTATGATCAAAGAACTTGGATAACAACTGCCGAAGCCGCAAAGCTTCTAAAATGTACGCAACGTGCAATCGTTAAAATGATTACAGCAGGCAAACTCTCGGCAACACTTGAAAATAAGAAGTATTTTATCGAAAAGGCAGAGTTTTTTAGAGTGTTCCCATGGACATTGCCAGACCAAGAACGCGAAGGAAAAATAGAGAATTTTGACGAGAAAATTACAACAAAGCTACTCGAAGAAAAAAATAATTATCTGTTAGATATGATTAAAGAGAAAACCAAACAAATTGAGTTTTTAAAAGACCAATTGAACAATTTTTCGGAAGAGAAATCGAAAATGCTTGATGCTATCAATAGTCATGCACGGTTACTAGAACACAAAGAAAAGGTCGAAACGTCCTCTCAAGAGCAAAAAATCAAAAAATCAAAATGGTCAAAGTTGTTTTCTAAAAAAGATTAGCCTTCCTTTTTGTTTATAAAGTTATCAATTGATTCAATAAGCTGTTGCGCAATTACATTGATATTATCGGGGGTAAGAGGTTGATTATAGTAATCACTAAGATTACCTTTAATCACTGATGATAGTATATCCTTGTTTATCTTGATGTTATTTTGATCCGTCATGTTTGTATTTTTTATAAGCTTCTTGTTTTTCAAGTGTAAGACATAAGATCTAAGAGCTCAACGACTATTAACTAGCTTCGCTGAATAATACATAGTTTAAAAGACAACTTTTTTAATTAAAAAATTGATGTTATGTAGGAAATGTAAAATATGCAAGTCCAAAAACATTTTATATTTTCAGACGAGGTTCACCAAAGGATTAAGCCACATTATTGAAAATTGGCTTCTACCATTGAAAGTGAAGTAAATTTTTAGATACGTTTCGCGGGCATAGCTTCACGTGACTTCATTACTTATGCGGCGCCATACTTTAGCTTGGTTAATAAAGTTAAAGGAAAAAACATGCTGCAAAAACCCCTTTTAGTTTTTGGCTATGAAGAACTACCTATTAAACCGTTACCTTCACGCTCTTCATTGGCTCGTTGGGAATCTAAAGGTCTCTTCCCTAAACGAGTGCGTATTTCACCAAACCATGTTGGATGGAGAAGTGACGAGATATATCAGTGGTTAGAAGAGCGTTCAAATGAAAGATAGGAGACAAATGATGAGTGGAAGTAATAGAAGGCCACCGTTAGAGCCGATGGCCTCTAAAAATAACAAAGACTTGTTATGGAAGTTTACTGCTCAAAGCAGTAGAGATAATTCTAATAAAAAAATGTTAAAATAAACGATAATGTAATTAAGAAAACCCACCAAGGCTATGTTCAATGAGCATCCTCAAACCGGTGGGTTACTTTTTTATAAGCTGGAAAAATGAAGTTTAACAAGCCTTTCCTCTCTTTTACAGACTTATCCCCAATTTCTGGGGATAAAGGTGTTTATAATTTAGGATGGATCATTTTTATTTATAAATAGCAGTCCATTATGAATTATCTTCGTCCATATGGATTGTTAGTCGCATAAGTACTAGAGGAACTTCCATCAGAGTTGAATGTTATCGAGCCACCATTTCCTGCAGAAAAGGTACTAGAACTTTGCCCATTGGAATTAAATGTCGTAGAGCTTCTACCATAGGGATTATTATTATCGACCGTGCTAGAAATACTTCCATTGGAATTAAAAGTTGTGGAATTTGCCATTGCCAAGGAACTTGCTGCCAAACATGCTATAAATATTGTTTTTTTCATTATGAATCTCATTAAATATTTAACGTCCCTACACTTTTATTTTTATTATTTCCTGAAAATGTTTTTAAAGTAATCTAACCGAATAGGTGAGATGCCTTTATAATCGCGCCAACAATACTGACATATAAACCAAAAAATAAAATTAACGTCCATTTAAAATGCGAATCGGTTTTATCATCGAGTTTATCGAAACGCTTTTCAAAACGCTCCAAAGTTTTATTGATGTCACTAATTGTATGTTCAAGCAATGCCAATCTTGTGTCATCACTATAACTTGATTCTTGCTTTGTCTTTTTAGTCATCATGATTACCTCTTTCTAATACATTATTCTTTACTCAAGCGATAATTCATGGTCATGATACACCTTAAAACCAATGATAAGCCTTTCCTATTGCAGTTACTAGAACAGCTATTACGCCGCCGTAAAGACCAAGAAGCATGTTTATTGTAGTGCGATAATGAGAGTCTATTTTAGAATTTATAGAAGAATTTTGACCATCTATTTTAGAATTTATGGAAGAACTTTGAGAATCTATTTTAGAATTCATAGCTCCCCACTGCGAGTCAATTTTTTCTTCAAGTCGATCAAACCGCTTTTCAAAACGCTCTAATGTCTTATTGATATCATTAATAGTATGCTCAAGGAGAGCCAACCTAGTGTCTCCACTATAGCTGACTTCTGTGCTGCCCTTTTTATTTGTCATGGCCATATACCCTCACTTTACAGCTTAATTAAATTATATGACTTTTTCAGTAAACCGCTGCTCTATACTTCTTATTTTTCCTTTTAACAACCAATCTAACATCGTTTTCTCTCAATGTTTTCTAATCTTTTTTCCATTGCTTCCCTATCTAAATCAATAGGCATGTTAGCGCCAGTTATTTCGTTGATCTTTAACTGTTGCGTAACTGGAATAAAATTTTGCTTTTTCCATCTTGTGAATGCAGCAGTATGAGCCCCTATTTTTTTGCAAAGCTCATATCCACTTCTAAAATGTTTTAAAGCCTCATCAATAGTCATATTCAATACGTATTAGTTAATATTCGTGAAGTATATAAACATTAGCTATTCTGGTAAAGCAATAAATAAATTAGCTAGCAATTGACAGCTAACTAAGGTTTGCTATTATTACCTCATCAACTAACAATTCCCTATCTTCTTTATTAGCCTGTAAAGATGCTTTAGCATATTCGTGAGCATTATTTTCATTCTGCTGTTGGATTTCTAATTCTTTACCACGCATTACTAATTCTTTCTCTTGTACTGAAAGAAACCTTTCAAGTAATGCAGGATTAGGATGTTTATTATTGTTATTGTCGTTCATTTTGTTTACTTATAAAGAGGAATTTTGTAATGAACCAGTATTTTTCCAAAATGTTTGCTTCCTAATTTTGGTGGAATTATTTCAGAATGAGAAATATTTGATTTTTCCTTATTATCTAAATTCATTGATGGCCTTCTATTCAAAAGATGATTTTTTAATTTGAAACGAAAGTCATAATTAAATCCACTTTACCGCATGGGCAATAAGCCCTAGAACCCCTGCAAAAGCCGTAATAGTCCAAAAAAGATTATGTTTAATCTCTTTATGAACGTCTTTAAATTCTTGTCGAATACTCTTGAATTCATCATCAACTTTATCAAATTCATCATCAACTTTATCAAATTTATCATCAACTTTATCAAATCTACTTTCCATTTTAGAATCAAGAGATTTAATTGAATCCTTAAGATCACGTAATGATTCATAGATATAACCGATAGACTGCTCAAGTAATGCTATTCGTGTTTCTTCATTGACTGCATCATAATTTTTTTTAGACATCATAATTTCTCGCTCACAATATAGATATTTTTATTATAGTTCTTTACTTCTTAATCGGTCTCCTATCTGGACCAAACTCATCGGCTTTTAATTCGCCATTAGTTATTTTTTCTAATCTTAATTGTTGCGCTTGGGGGATCCATCCTTGTTTTTTCCAACGTGTAAAATTTTGAGGAGATACTCCTAGAGCCTTACATACTCCATAGGCACTTCCATATTTTTTTATTGATTCGTCTATTGTCATTTCATTTTTATGTTCGTTTTTATAGACGAAATATACATATATTTAATAAATACAACAATAGCAAATAAAAATTTAATAAACATATATTGACATGTAACATATGCTTATTATTTAATATCCTCATCAACTAACAGTGAGGTGTAAAAATGACTGTGATGATACGAAATGAAAGAAAATTTTATGTAAGTCAATACAATCCTTACAGCAGCGAATGGGCTGCTGTTTGTGAGAATTACGATGCAGAGTTCATTGATGATTCTTGGGTTTCTTCATATGCGATTGGGATAGGAAATACTCCAGACGAAGCAATTGACGATTTATTAAATCAAGAAAGTAATTAATTAAATTTAAAGTCAAGGTGTAAAAATGACTAACAAATATAAATACGATAACATGTGCATAAGTGTCAAAGGATTGACGTTCATGAATCATAAAATAAATATTTTTAATTATGCAGAAGAGCTTGTTGCTCACTACGCAAAATACAGATATGACCAATATGAATTGAGCTTATCTGATCTTCCCGAATCAAGCCTAAATGAATTAGCAAGACTTTATATTGAACATACAAATAGAGAAGTTAATGAGTGCATCAATGGCGATGATTTCTCAATAAATAACGATTTTACATGCGCTTTGCTCGCAATGCTTCAAGACGATTCACAAGAAAATCGTGAACGTTTCGCAGAAGTAACACGGAAAAATATTCTTACTTATTACAAAGAATCCTTACAAAAAGTTCTTGATGAAGCTTGTCAATTTTATCTCAACAACATGATGAATGAGCAAGGTTTATACGCTCGTTATGATCTGGAAAATGGCGATCTAATTTGGAGTAGATAATGAAATATGACTTTGTTACAGCCAAGGAAAGGCTAAATTTTAAAAAATATCGGATTTTCAAATTGTTTAAAAGATAAATACCTCATGCGTATAGCGCTGTGCGCATCGGGAATTTATTTAGCAGATCTTAAATGATCACATTATTTGAAACTTAGGAGTACTATCATGGCTTTACGAGCAAAAAAACCCGAAGCAATACAAAAACGTTTAAAAGCGTTATTTTACGGATCTGCCGGCGTTGGTAAAACAACCGCAGCAATCCAATTTCCAAAACCTTATCTTATTGACACAGAGAAAGGTGCTGAAAACGATCAATACACAAGGTTGCTTCAAAAATCAGGCGGCGTGGTGTTTCAAACTAATGATTTTTCAGAACTCATGACCGAAGTCAAAGCACTTCTTACAGAAAAACACGAATACAAAACATTAATCATTGACCCGCTAACTACTTTATATAATGATTTGCTCGATAAATCAGCATTAAAAAATGGCACAGAGTTTGGTAGACATTATTCAGATGCCAATAAACAAATAAAACATTTGCTCAATTTGCTTCTTCGTCTTGATATGAACGTAATCATAACAAGTCATGCTAAAAATGAGTATGGGCAAAATATGGCGGTTTTAGGACAAACTTTTGATTGCTACAAAAAATTAGATTATCTCTTTGACTTAGTTTTTGAAATTCAAAAACGCGGTAAAGATAGGATCGGAATAATTAAAAAATCACGTATAGAAGCTTTTCCAGATGGAGAACAATTTCCATTTTCTTATAATGAAATTGCTAAGCGTTATGGCAAAGAAGTGCTAGAACGTGATGCTATAGCGCAAAAATTAGCAGATAAAGAACAAATTATCGAAGTTAAGCGCTTAATTGATTTACTTAAAGTGCCTGAAGAGAAATATCAGAAATGGCTTGATAAAGCTAATGCTGAAACATTTGACGAAATGCCGTTTGATGCCATGGAAAAAGTGATTGATTATTTACAAGAGCTTATTAAAGGAGAAGCTGCATGAGATTTACGCCAAAAACAGAAGAGGAATTGCAATTAATGACGTTATTAGAGCCTGGAATTTATCAATTCCAGGTTTCAACAGCTACTAACGAAATGTCAAAAAGTGGCAATGAAATGATTAAATTAACGCTTAACATTTGGGATAAAGACGGAAGACTGCATTTTATCTATGATTATTTACTTGAGGCGATGGGATATAAGTTAAGACATTTTTGCGAAACAACAGGACTTATTGATAAATATGATCACGGAGAAATAAATGTAACTGATTGTATCAATCGTCAGGGCTATGTTGAATTAGCAATTCAAGAAGGGAAATTGAAAGACAATGGCGAACGCTACCCAAGTCGAAATTCAGTCAAAGATTATATTAAAAAATCAAAGGTCGAATCGGCTAATGATTTAAATGATGATATACCATTTTAAATAAATTTATTATTTTATTACTTAGGAAATAAAAATGAAATCATACAATCATGAATGGGTAATTGTAAGAACTTATAGTGCTGGAGTATTTTTTGGTCAAATTGAATCAAGAGATGGACAAGAAGTTGTTTTGAAAAATGCAAGAAGATTGTGGTATTGGGACGGAGCAGCATCATTAAGTCAATTGGCCATGGAGGGTGTTAAAAGACCTCAAAATTGCAAGTTTCCTTGCGCTGTAGATCGTATCGAATTGCTAGAAGCTATAGAAATAATAAATACAACTGTACAGGCAAAAAAATCAATTGATGAAGTGCCCATTTGGAAAGTAAATTTATGATGAAAAAAAATAATAATTTAATTAATTTCTATGGCTCGGGCTCGATCTCGAGCGATGGCTCGGGTGATGGCTCGGGCTTTGGCTCGGAAGATGGCTTTGGCTGGGGCTATGGCTCTGGCGATGGCTTTGGCTCGGAAGATGGCTTTGGCTTGGGTTTTGGCTGGGACGATGGCTTTGGCTTGAGCTTTGGCTGGGACGATGGCTTTGGCTCGGGCTTTGGCTGGGACGATGGCTTTGGCTCGGGCTTTGGCTGGGACGATGGCTTTGGCTCGGGCTTTGGCTCTGGCGATGGCTTTGGCTCGGGTGATGGCTCGGGCTATGGCTAAGACTCGGTCAATGTCCATAATGATATTGATAGTCATGGTTTTGGATATGGTTAATTATTCAAAACAATACCACTTTATTTGTTCAATGGCTTCATCAATAGAATAACAAACGGCAGCATAATAATTTTGCTGCCTCATGTCATTCATAAATGAACGTTGATGACAGCTTAATTTTCCATTTTTGCTTTTAAGTTCAATCCAAGCTCCATGGAATCCATGGCGAGGCATTGCAATAAATAAATCAAAAACACCCCGTTTTAATCCTAAGTCTTTTAAAAGTTTTCCGAAATACCATGTGCGCTTTCCTTCGTTCGGAAAATGCATAATTAAATTTTTAATTGAAGGATGTAGGTTGATCCATTGGATGACTGTTTTATGAATATGTTCTTCTGAAATATCACCTGATTTAAGAACTTTACTCATTCGCTCTTTTTAACCACCCTTTTTCAAATTTTTTTAATTGAGGTTTATTTTTAATAATCAATTCATAAACATGTACTGCTTGTTTTCTTATATTATTAAGCAAAAGTTCGTCTTTATTATCAATATGTAATGAGTTTACTGCATAAATCGTTTTTTGGCCTAAAATCCCATCTTCTTTTAAATTAAAACCATAAGCGCAAGCATTAATTGCTCGTTGTAAAATAATGGTTGATTCGTAAGTTCCAAGATTCACGCATAAATCAAACAACTTAATAGCTATTTTTTGGCTATTTATATCATCATAATGATTGCTATCCCATTTGTATTTATAATATTTATAGGCATCTTCAATAGTCAAATTTTTGACATCTTTTGGCACCCTTAATGATTTATGGCAAGATTCTAATTCTTTTTGTGTAATGCCATAATTTGTTGCACCGCCTGGATCGTCTAAATCATCACTATAACCGCCTTCATTTTTTAAGACATAATGAAATGCATAATCAAAATTATTTACTGTCATGCAACAACCGGCGCTATTAAACTAATATGATTATTCGCTGTGGAAACTGCAAGGATTACTAATCCTTCCGTGACTTTAACTAATGCCATTAATTCATCTGTATAATTTAAAGTTGTTTCATTATCTAAATAGCCTTGAGTCATCACAGTTGCTAAAGAATCATCCGTTTTAATATAAATCCAACAAGGTCTAATATTGCCAATGTTCCAATATTCACCTGATGCATTAACAGAAATAATTGCCATATAATTTCCTTAAGAATATTCCCAAACTATAATTAAACCATCTGCACCATTACCGCCATTTTGACTGGTACTTGTTGCTAGTCCACCTAACGCACCACCACCACCTGACCCGTAACTTTGTCCAGCCGTACCATTTGCTGTTGTATTTCCTTGACTTGTAGACCCCCGTCCATACATCGAACTACCGCCAGCCCCGGCTGCCGTTACGCCTGTAATATTAAAACCATTACCACCTGCCCCACCTGTTATATTAATATCACCACCGGAAGCACTGCCGCCCTGTCGTCCAAATGTAATACCAGTAGAACTTGTAGATATACCGCCTGCTAAATTTCCGCCAACACCGCCATTGGCTGTCATAACATCAAATGTTGTATTTCCCCCGTTTGTGCCATTATTAGCTCCAACACCGCCAGCACCTCCCGTACCGACTGTATAAGTATAACTAGCAGCCGCTGAGGAATAATATTTGCGACAATAACCGCCACCGCCGCCACCACTAGCTACAGCTATCGTTGTAGAACCTGCAGTTATTCCACCACCACCGCCACCGCCGCCCACACATTCAACAACTATTGATGTTACATTGGCAGGTTTAGTATAAGTTGCTGCTGTTCCTGTAGTAAAAATTTGGACGCTTCTTAGGCCTCCAGTATGGGTGCAATTAGTTAAATTGCCGCTGGTTGGTGTTCCGAGTAATGGTGTAACTAAATTTGCGCTTGTTGAACCTACAAAAGAACCAGTTCCTGTTTGACCTGACAAACTAGTATTAACTGCGTTATTAGTTGCCATAATATTAAAATCCTTATGCTATTGTAAGTCCTGAAGATTGAGGAGCTGATGCTACAGTCCATTCTGTATTTGCTGTAGTGCAAATCATATAAAATGAATCTTTGGCATTGGTTGAAGCTACAGAGCCGCCAGATGTTGTTGTTGAACTGCCTACTACGATAGTCTGACCTACGCCACACTGAACCTTCCAGCCACCTGCGCCTTTACCAATAATGTCTATTTCATCACCTACAGCGCTTGTGGCTGGTAAAGTTAAAGTAACAAGACCTGCATTATTTGCAATATACCCGTTGTTTGAAAGCATGGCCTGTGAAGTTCCAGTAACTGTTGTCCAGCTAAAACCAGCCAGCCCTGTCGCTGAAATAGTTATAGAACCAGCCCCGTTTGAAATTGAAATATTAGAGCCAGCCGTTAAAGTTGTTCTAGATGGAGGGTTGCCTGTATTACCTACCCATAACTCACCATTGGTCAAAGGCGTGCTATTTTCAGTGCCGCCATTTGCTTGAGTTAATGGATTGGTTAATGTTAATGCATTAAAAGTTGGCGAGCTTGTCGTAGCAATATCCTGCGGAGTACTTAAAGTTACTGCCCCTGTGGATGATGAAGCAATAACTTGGTTTGCTGTGCCTGTAATCGATGCTACGCCGCCTCCTGATGCAGAAAGAGCAGCATACCAAGACGATGCACTTGTTCCAGAATTTAAAATACAAGTTATTAATGCACGTTGGCCTGACGCTAATGTCGTAATTGTATTTAAACCTGATGATTGTATAGTTACTGTTCCAGTTGATTCGTTAACTATAGACCAAGTTATTCCCTGTGCTAATGTACTTGTAACCGGCATAACAACCGTTTGGTTTAATGTGCCAGTAAAAAATTGCCAGTAGTTACTTTCAATGGTTAATGTTGTTGTTCCGTTAGCGGTTGCTGTTGTTGTATATCCGCTATTGACGTTTGCGCGTGTCCATACTGCGGTAGATGAAGTTCCAGATGTCGTGCAAATCCACAATAGATCGTTTAATGTATCCCAACAAAATTGATACGTAGTGCCAGCCAAAGAACCGTTTGGATTTCCCGAATTAAATAGAATAATATTCGATTGAAATAAGTTATAAACTTGCTGCAATGATTCTTGAACAGATAAACCAAGATTAGATGGACTTACATACCCTTGAACTGCGCAAATAATATCCGACATTGTAGCGTTTGATACGGTGGGTAGTTCCGTGAACATTTCTTCAGTTGTTGCGGCCATTTAAAAAATCCTTTTTTACAGACAGCGTTAAATCAATTAAGCGATACTGCTACTAAAAAATGCGACTTCAATATCACAAGTTGTATTAGGAGTAAGAAAGCTAATCGTATCCCCTGCATATACAGTACGTTTATATTCAATAGTTCCAGCAATTAGTTCAGATTTAGAAGATGTTAATGTTCCACCTGCGGGAACTGCTGCAGTATCAGTTCGTGAACACCACACCCATCCGTTTGGCTGGACACGAACGTACATAATCCAAATAGGAAAATTAGAAGGTACTGTTACTGATTCAGCTGTATTAGCTGCTAAAGTTGCTGTGAAAATATCCGTAGGAAATTGAGGGGCGTAAGCATTATACCCTTGCAAATCTCGGCCAAAAATTAGATCTACCGACATAAACACATCCTTATGTTTAAAATTATGTTCTATTATATCAAAGTTTTATAAACATGTTATAAAAAGTGCCGGATTGTGTGATATTAAAAGGAGTTTGTGAGCCTGTTCTAGTGACTGATCCCGTAGTCAAAGTAGAAATCACTCCAGGAGGTGCCGATAAGTTTGCTGTGCCACCTGCCGCAATACTATTGATATAACCAGTTCCAGGTGATAACGGATCGTGCGTATGATCTACTAATTCATTTAATAATTGAGTATGAGCATGCTCGCCAATCGAAACGCCAGTAGTATTTGTTCTGACTTCAAAAGTTCCTGATGGTGCTGAATAAGCAACAACTGGAGTGCCTGCTAAGGCATTCGCATAGGTTGTCGCAATATTAAATGTTAGCGCAGGTATATTTAAATTAGTTACATAATAAACTGCATTAGCAACAATACCTGTCGGTAAAGAACCAGTTAAAGCTACAAAAGTAATTGGTTGACCAACGAAAAAAAATGTACCATTTGTTGCGTTGACAACCATTTTGCCACCGGAATTAGTAAAGGTAATCCCTTGGGTGTACGAGCCGCCAATAATTGCTGAAATGGGTACTGTACCCATTAATACATTGCCCATAGCTTGAGTTAAAGCTAATTGCTTATTGGCGTTAAAATCAGCTATTGCTGTTGATCCGTAATTTGTTGCGGCTCCTGCACTCGAATAAATCTGAGCTATAGCATTAAAATTAGATCCCGTATCATAAGGTTGAGCAAAAGACCAAAGCATATTATAAAGCTGCCATACATCAGGATTTTGTCTTGTTGTTGCATTTGATGACGCATTACCAATCGTTCCATTGTTCATTGGCAACCACCCCAAACACCATTTATTTGTTGAATTGTAAAAAGGGTTAAAACTGATTCTTATATCGCCAGTTCTTGGGCTGCTTATAATTGAATTAACATAATCATATGTTTGGAATTCATTTGCTGGAATAGTTGTAGAAGTTAAATATATAGAAGGCTTCGTGAAATTGATATCACATACTAAATTCAGAGGCATTTGAATTTGAATATAAAATGCATCGTCTTGACCATTTCCAAGTGTTAAACCCACAATGTCTGGAAAAACATCAGTAATAGTATATGAACTCCATTCGGGATTCAAAGTTATTGTACCTATACTAACCGTAGCAGGTGATGATGTTCCAGTACCTGTAAAAGTTAATAACCTTATATCAATAACATTTTGACCTGCTGCAGTACCTCCAGCATTTTGAGCTTGTATAGAAAAAGTAAAAGGTTGATTGGCCAAATTTTGCAAATGCAATGCAATTGGAAATTGATAGTATTTGTAATTTTCTCCTGTACCTGCCGAAGTGCATTGATGATTAATATAATATTCCGGTGTTACATAATTACTAATAACTGTTGTAGTTGAAGCCAAAAAAGGCATAAATGTTAGATTATCATTTGCAGTTTTATTGCTTTTAAAAAATTGAACATCAGGCATGCTAAACCCATCATGTTGGCTTGGTGATACAACAAGATTGGTAACTGTATTTAAATTCACACTAGTGAAAGAAAAATTAGGATAATTAGGCTGAATATTTCGCCAGAATCCATTGTTTACGATTAAATTATTAACACCAGCACTTGTAGCATTATTTCTAATGTTACCTAAAAATGGAAAATTAGCTCTAGTGATTTGGTTAGTTTGAGCATGATTAACGATGGTTATATAGTAAGGATCTTTTTTTGTTTCATCAGTTTCGTCATAAGGATAAAAAAAAGGAATAGTATCAACCCCGTTGATATCACAAATTGTGCCTGCACCGCTTAAAGTTAAAGGGTTTGGAAGTGGCACATAAGTGTAATTTCCAGGCTTTCCTGATTGGTAATACCAATTTTTTAAGGTAGTACGGTTATTATCATGATAACAAGTGATAGTTCCTGCTGCCATCGGTGTACCGTCTTTATCAACCAAATAATCTTGTAGCATGGGTGCTGCTATTAGCAAAGCCGTGTTTATATTTGCTGACATGATAATCCTTTATTTAAATAATTTAGATAAACCATAAAGACCAGCGCCACCTAAAATTGTTCCGGTCGCTGAACCTATTGCATATTGACCAGCTTTAGATGTAGCTAATTTTCTAATTAATTCACGCTGCTGTATTTCTGGATGAGAATATCTGCCAATTTTAGCTTTGAATTTTTTTTCTTGAGCGATTGCTTTAGCAAAGTCACGTGGGGTCAGCTCATCTTTTAATAATTTTTGAACTGATTTACTTTTTAAATAGGGCACAAATTCAGATTTATATCCATGTCGAGCATTAATATAATTCAAAGCTAAATCAGGATTACCACTTCTATTTAATTGCGTAATGATATGCTTTCTTAATGCTTCACTTATCTCTTTTGCTTCTTCTTTAGCCTTCCTTTCTATGGAGTCTGCTGGCCTTCCTATTGAGTACACAAATTTACCCAAATCACTTTGAACCTCATGAGCTGCTTCAAGAGAAGGTTTTTTATTGTATTGTTTTAAAGCATATACTAATTTGCTATTGCCGCCTTTTTGCAATAATTCTTTATCAAATTTGATAGGATTATAATTGCCTGCATATCCCCTATTTTCAGCTTCTTGAATGATATGATTAAATTGATTGGAATATTTTTTTTCAGTATTTTTCATTGAATTAATAACATTTGAAGCAATATTTTTAGAACGCAATTGAGAAATTTTTTCTATTGCTTGACCTGCTATTGGTAATGCTGCGCCTGTTGCGGCTCCTAAAAGGCGATCACCTTCGTCCGATTCACCCAATAATGCGCCACTAATAGCACCTTGAAGCGACTTACCACTTAATCCGGCTTTTGTTCCTATTCCTGTGGTTTTACCTATTAAACCAGCACCAGAAGAATATAAAGGAATTTGGCTGCTAATTTCTCCAGCACCAAAAGCCAATCTTGATAGCAATGAATTATCTATATATTGGCCTAAATTAGGGTGTGGAATTTCATAGCCTAAAGGGTTGGCAACTACATTACCCAATGATGCTCCAATGTCTCCAACACCTTGCAATAAACCGCCGGCAAAAGCAGGAAGTCGTGTTCCTTCAATAAAATTATTGAATTTTTCAGCAACATTTCCAGCTTTCTCGATCAAACTTGGCTGTTTTTGGCCTATTATTTGCAATAGCTCTTCATCGCTATATTGTGAAAAATCTTTTTTAGCCATTTAATTTTCTCGCAGTAAGTCGCCTTCGATATTCTTGCTTAGCTTCATCAAAAGTGATTGGAGGTTTATGTTTAATCAAACCCTTAATAACTGGCTCAAATTTATCTAATGGAGTCGCTTTTGCCGCAAGTTCGGAGGCTTTTAAAGTTGACATGCCTTGTTCAACTAACTGAGCTTGTAATTTAGCCCTTTCTTTTAAAGCGCTATTGATCAAGAGCTGTGCTCTTAATTTTCCTATAAGAACATCTGGAAAGTCTTGGGGGTTTGGTTTAATTGAGTTAACGAGATTTTGATCGCGACCTGTCCACGCCCCTTTAAGAGAAGACGCTATCTGCAATGTAATTTCTCCTGATGCTGTTTGCAATACTCCTAACAGTTGTTTTTGAGCAGGCGTACCAAACCATTCAGATAATGGTTTTTGAATTTTACCTGTAACATTTCTAAACTCTGGATTATTTTCAACAGAATTTTTTAATTCATTTAAAGCCAAATCTTGATTTCCTAATGTGTTAAAGGCATTTACTGAGTTTTGATAAAATTCAGACCTTGCTTTACCTAATCCCGATTGAAATGCTTTTTCTTCCGCCGTTAATCCTTGTATGCCTGTATCAAATATTCCAAATGGAGAAATTGCCATTTGTTTACCATTAACATCAACAATTTTTGGCATTCCTAAACCTAATGCTTGCTGAGCAATTGCCGCTTGAGCATAGCCTGGGGCATTTGAATTAATTGATGGCCTGTTAACTTCATTTGACTGAGGTGCTTCAGAAAATGCGGGCATTCCTTGGCCTTGATACATCTTTATTGGTTGAGATGGACTATTTAAAATATTCCCAGAACCACCACCTAATAATTGCTCTCGAATCATTTGCAATAAACGCGCTTTATCAGCAGTTGCTTTTAGCTGCTCAATTTGGGCTTTCTTAAATTCAGGCAAAAATTGATTCTCAATTTGAGCCCCACGTTTTTGCTCTCCTAATAAACCCGCATGAGCTCCTCGCAACCCAATCTCGGATTTAATATTAGGCTCATACCACTTATTAAATAGCTTGGCTTTTTGCAACTCTTCTTCAAGTGTAGGCTGTAAATATCGTGCTTTAGAAGCTTCTGTGTAACCACCTAAAATGTTTTTTATTACATTATTAAGAGGCTGCTCCATTGGCCTTTCTGGTTGATAACCATAAAATGTAAAAGCCATTATTCACCTCCTAATAATCCGCCGATTTTGTCACTAATGGTTTTAAAAGGAATAAATGCAGACAATGTCCCTAATCCTTGTCCTATAGCATTCCATTTTGCATTCTGTCTTGCAGCG
Organism: Legionella micdadei; assembly: GCF_000953635.1. Lineage (NCBI taxonomy): Bacteria > Pseudomonadati > Pseudomonadota > Gammaproteobacteria > Legionellales > Legionellaceae > Legionella > Legionella micdadei. The sequence goes on along the minus strand of NZ_LN614830.1, from coordinate 1,757,622 downwards.
TTTAATTGATTTAGATTTTGTTGTCCTGCATAAGATAATTGACCTTGTTGGGCTAGTGTTTGGGCAATCATATCGGCTATGTTAGTCCCTGATTGCAAACCTCCAGTGTAAAACCCCTGTTCACCGCCAAGCCCTTGATTATATAAAGGCAGCGCTCTATCTATCCAATTGTAATAGTCTTGATTAGCTAAATTAATTGCAAGTTCCATAGCTCGTTGTTCATGCTCAGGACTGCCATACATTCCTTCGGCAGCCGCTTTATGACCTGCGCCTTGCAAAGCTTGCTGTAAAGCAAATTTAAATCCAGGGGACTCATGAAAAGACGCCCCAATCTCATTAACTTTACCACCAGGATTTTGCAACAATGCACCGTATTCTCCTCTAAGAGTCGGAATTGCATTAATACCTTCTGAATAATAAGGCGCCATAAAAGGCACTGTTGCAGATGGTATTTGCGTTAAATAAGGCATTGCGTTAGTTGCCGGATTGGTATAAGCCATGATGATTTGTCCTTAAATCGCTGTCCAGACAGCACCTCCTGTGCTGCCAGATGTCGTGCAAATGTATAATGCATGACCTGTTAAATCATAATAAAACCAAGATACTTGTCCTGCTTGAGCTCCATTCGGATTACCAGAACCCAAAACCAAATAACTTAAAATATTCCACTGTGCTGCCACTATATTCGGCGGATTCGCATTGTCATATGTTATAACAAATTGCTTCGAGACACGATTGGTTGTATCAAAAACTGTCTTGCCACTTATATCAGGTATATTTTGTGGTAATGGAGAACCAATCAAGGGAGTATAAATAGTCTGGATATTGGCTATATTCGTTGCACTTAATCGCGGAAATAAAATACCTTCATTTGAAAAATTTTCTTGAAGCGCTTGAAACAATGAAGATAAACCAAGACTCCACAATGGGCTGAAATCCCCGTCTTTATTGATAACGGGAACTTCTCTTGGCAGGTCTGGAAATATTGCTTGTAATTGTAAGGGTTCTGCTGCCATTATGTCCTCGTATTAACTATTCCATCCGTGGCTACAAAACGCCCCATTCCCCAAAATTTAAATTGCGGGACAAAATCATTCGCAATGCCTGCTTGCCACCACATTAAACGATTTTTTCTCACTCCAATGGGCGGCAAATAGTAAGCCCATTCATTACCGAATGTGGCGCCACCATCTGTGGAAATAGACAAATCAACATGCGGTAACGAAAGATTTGATGTACCCGTATTGGCTTCTTGTTGGGCTATAAATGGCACTGAGGTTGCCAAATTGGTTTGTTGGGTCACAATGTATTTATTATCTTGTGTTTTTAATAATTGCGCATCTTGCGTAGCCAATCCTTGGAAATCACCTTGTGTCCCTAATATTTTTTTATCTTGGGTTATTAATAAAATGTTACCTAATGATTGTTGCTGATAATCAGTCTCGCCACTTTCAATAGTAAAGCCAATATCATTAATAATTTGATAGTCTTGTTCAGGGGTTCTTATGTTTTTGCATGTCCTAATACGGGGAATTTCGTGTGTTGTTAAATTACCTAAGGAATCAACATCATCATAAGTAGTAATAGAGGTATCAAAAGCAAACAGATTTCCATTGTTTTTTGTTACAAAATAATACTGATTGTTAAAAAATGCCACTTCTGCAGCGATAAAATAATTTAAGTTTTGATCGCAAGCATGATAAAACTTATCTGTCATAAAGTCATAAAATAATGATAAATTATCTGAATAAAAATTGATGTGATAAAACAAATGACCGTCTTGACGATATAAAAAAGCCTGAGAATCCTCAGGGTTTTGTAAGGTTGAAAACAAATAATCAATGCCATCCGTTGTAATCTTTCGAGGCATCCCCCCATCAGAATACATGATGATCGGCCCTGACTTTTCATTTTTTGCAAGCCATACAACAAACTCATCCATGTAAGCTACCGTTGCAGGCTGTAAGCAACCATAATCAATATTAAATTGATTGTTGCGTTGATAAGGAAAAAGCTGGGCGCCAGTATCAAACCATGCCTCAGTTACGATTGAACCCATTACAAAAATCATGTTTCCTTTTGATGGGAAGCGTACCACGGCTTGCGTATTATCCGGTTTTGTTTGCAATAGACCCACACTTGAGGAAGTAGATGGCCATGATGTCCCATCGTTGCTAGATGATAAACGCCAAGTATTATTAACAGGAGCACCATTGTAAGTATCATCAGAAGCAGCCAATATAAAGTACGTATCATGAAAGGTTAGGTAACCTGGCACAAAATCAAGGGGTATCGATTGAAATGATGGGGTTAGAGTAGGATCGTAAATATAAAACGCCGTTCCATCAGAAAATCCGATTTGTGGCTTATTGTTTTCGGCAATGTAAACCACGCCTGTTTGAGTCTGTAACGTGCCAATACGAATAACCTGATCATAAATCACTTTTTCTTTTTTTTGTGAATAAACAATGTTCACTAAAAATACATGAGCGCCAATCACAATTACTAACCTATTAAATTTAGTACTAGTAAAAACCGCGCGCCCTTCCTTACCATTTAAAAATTCAGCAGATGAAATGGCTCTTTTATAACCTGCATAAGGCACCATAAAACTATCAGAAACAAACATGTTGTAGGTTTTTTCAATACTGATTTTTGGATAACGTCCAAACGTACTTGAACCCACAATATTCAAAGGAAATTGTCTAAAATTTTGACCCCTAACAATCACTTAATAAATCCCTTTTATTAAAAGCCCTAACAAAGTAATATTAAGCGTAAACACAAGCCCCATTATGTAACGAACATTGCGCTTCAATTCTTTTAAATCATCTTGAATAGACAAAATGCTTAATTCAGCATGTGTTAGCCTAGTATCATAAGAAACAAAATTTTTATTTATGTTTTCTTTCATATTAACCGTCCTTGGTTAATTGTTTATTCTTGATGTTTATGTTCTTCTAAATATTGTATTGCTATAATAAGTCACGGACGCCAGCCCATACCAATATTTACATCTCCCCAATTATATCCTGGCTCTCTATTAGCATTTAGAATCGTAAGCTTCTTCATTGACATATCAGGCGGACTTATATACATTAACTTTCGCTTGTAACTTGCTAAAATCTTTTCTGATTCAGGGTTAAATAAAACACCATATTCGCTGCACATATATTGAGCAAGTGCATATCTTAAGTATTCAAGATAGGCAGCGTCATAGCCTTGTATGCCGTTATTAATAAATGTATAAGTTGTATAGTTCGGTATGTTATAGGGGTTAGTGAATGTCTCAGTTACATTTTGTAAATCGGTGTTTAAATCAACATCAACTAAGAAAATCTTAACTTTCATCTTTATTGGGTAAGCCTGGTCAGGAATAAAGTACATCCCAAAGGTTCCACCGCCAACACCCCTGTCAAAGTTCCATGAGAAAGGTAAGGTATAGATATTATCAACGCGAGACGAACCAAAATAATTAGTTCGACTTGTTGTTACCATTGGATAACGGACAACACCGATATTAAAAGTAGAAGTTTCTATGTCAGCCACATTAGGCAAAAAATAAAACTCTTGTGTCGGTGTCGCATTAAAAGTAATGTATTGCCAATATGGAATTAAATCAGTCTCAATCTGCTTAAAATTAAGCAAATCATTGAGCATTTGAAGACCGTCATAGATTTGATCGCCCGTAGGAACTTGTAAGTTTCTTGCTACAATTCCAGATAAAAACCAGGAGCGACTAATAAGTTGTTGCGCTGTATAAGCCATATTATCGCTCCCTTTAAAGAGACAAATTACACTAAAGCAGGGTATGCAGTATTAGAAACCCCTGTCCATGAAGCCACAGCTACAGTTACAGCATCAGAACCAGATGTAACTGCATAATCAATTTCAGGTTTTGAAGCCCCAACTCCTGCAATAACTTGAACATATTGAGTTTGTGCAACTCCTGCGGCAGCGCCAGTAATAGTTACCAAATTACCCGTAGCACTTGAGCCAGTTGGTCTAAACTGCACTGTGTCGCCAGCAGCAGCGGGGGTAAAAGTTACAAAAAGCCAACAAATAACGTTAGGCAATGTTGTTGTAGGAACTGCTGAACTTGTTGTTAAGTCAATTGCTGTAAAAGATGTTGCTGTACCACCAGTTAATACAGTGATTGCAGGGCTATTAATATAAGTTAATGCGTTAACCATATTCTGTGGTTTGCTTGTTGCATAAACGAAATGTTTAGAACCATCAGTTTTTGCAAAACCTAACAACCTAAATGAATCATAGCCCTGAGGCATAATAGGACTTGCATTTGAAGTCAATGACAAAAGCCCCGCTACTTGGTTATAACCACTTGAGTCACCAATTAAATAAATAGCATATTGGGTACTTGCTGCAATACTTCCAGTATCTAATCCATTCGCTCCATTAACCTCTGAATTAATCAAAATCGGTTGTTGGTAATTTTGAAATAAAATTGCAGGATTAATAACATTGTTAGAATCAGGCCAAGAAACGGGCATATCAATCACATCATTACCATCTCTTGCTTGTCCAGGCGCAATTGCAATTACTGTCGTAGATGCATAAGAGATATTAAGCCCTGAGATATACAAATGAGGTAATTGATAGATTGGATCGTTTTGTATTTGTGGTTGCGAAAAAGTTGCCATTTTTAAATTCCTTAATAAGTTAGTAGTAATTCCCTCATTCGAGGGAATTAGCCGATTAACCTTGCGATAACGGTACGATAAACCGCATCGAATATTCAGGAACGATCACGGAGCCATGTGTTTCATCATAAATCATTCCCGTCTCGTTTTGACCGAACAAAGAACCATAAGTGAGTCGCAATGAAACACCAGTATCCTCATCATATTCATTTGCAGTATCGTAAGGGCTTTGCTCTGGCAACTGCGGCATTGCAAGATAAAATGCGTCACCACCTAAAATCCCGCCACAACGATGCGATGGCAATCCTAAAATTTGCATGCCCGCTTGAATCGGATTATTTAGGTTTTGATTCTGACCACCTGCCCAGTTCAGCGCCGGAGTAATATTGATAGTTACAACACCAGCAGCGTTAGCAGCAGCGTTAGCAGTCGCTCTAAATTGAACAGGGTTAGCACTTGGAAAGTGACCAATATAAGTTAAATAACGCATGTTATCAAAACCGACAACCCCATCTTGGAAACTAAATAAATCACCAGCAAATACCGCATTTGCATCACTTGCAGTAGCACCACTTACAGTAATTTGCGTCACGTTTTGGCCTGTTGGGTCGTTAGTAGAAACAACAGTTAAAACTTGCTGATTCACCCCAGTATTACCTGAAACATGAATAGGCATTAAGTTTGACTGGTAATAACTAACAAGCGGAGTTCCAAAGTCACCGACTTCCCAGGACATCGCGATTTCATCGTTACGATGTGGAACAAATTGGTTAAGACCATTACCAACAATTGAAGGCACTACCGTATCAGGGAGATAAACTTTAATGCCTTCTGCAACAGAGCCGTAGTTTTTGAAAAACATAATGGCTTGTGCAAGTTGTTGGTAGGAAGTTAACGCCGTTGTTCCGTTACCATAATAACGATATGGTCCGGAAAACGTGTTAAGAGTATTGTCTAATTGACTTCTAACAGCAGATGCCCAGTTAAGTGCGACATTGCCTTCAACTTTGGTCGCTAATTCAGCAATAGCTGATTTACCAAACACACGCATGTAATCTTCTTCACCTTTTTCTAAATTAAAGATGCGTTGTTGGCTTGTTACACTAAAGCTGGTGTTGTTGGCTTGGTCACATACCAAAGTTTGTACCTGCTGAACCGCTGGCTGGAATGAAGCAACTAGACCAGCGACTGTACTAAAACGTGGAGGCTTATCAAAAGTAATTGAGGAACCTAAGTTAGCCTGAATTTTGTCAAAATCTATAAATTTGGTATTTGCTGTAGCTACATGACAGCATAAGTTTTGCAATAAAGCCAAACCTGAGCGTTGATAGGTTTGTACCTGTTGTAAAATGTTATTGGGGAAAACAGCCATTGGTATCTCCTAACTAAATATCAAGTTAGGATTCAGGTGATTAGCCTGGATATTTGCGTTTATAATCTCTCACTGACAAAGGCAATCCTGAATCCATTCCGGTGTTAGAAGGTCTTTGTTGTGATAATGGTGTATTGGCATGTTTTATTTGCGAGGCTGTCTCATTGGATTTAATAGACTCCGAAAGACGTTTCATCTCGTAAATAGCATCTTGTGGATTATGTTGACAAGCAGACTCAAGTTGATAGAGCTTAGACCTGTTTTTAGCTAAGTCATAAAGCACATCTGATGCGTTATCCACGTATTCAGCTAATAGTTGAACAACATTCGGATAATAACGCATATCTACACTATTCGTTACTGTGTCAAAATCTTGATATTTATCTTTGCCAGTCGCAATTTTTTGTTTATACGTATCCACGATACGTTGAGCTGCTTCAGCATAGGCACGCTCTAGGCTTTCTTTTTCCCATTCGCTTTTTTGCCTGCTGAGCTCTTCCGCTGCAACGCGTTTAATATCTTCCTCTGATAAATAACGCTGCGAATTAGCGGCTTGTTGTGGTTGCTGAACTTGTTGTTGTTGCCTTTTAAAACTTTCAACAGCTTCATGTTTAGCACGTCCAACAATTTCATTTAATTCTGATTGCTTAAACAATCGTTCAGCTTGTTGCTGAACAACAGGTTCAACTGGCGGCTGATTCATATCAGACGCGTTATCCATAACACTATTATCCATACATTCCCTTCTAGCTATTTCCCCGCCACGGTAATACCTCTGCCTTACGAACAGGTCTCGGATTATTACGCCATCACGCTAAAAACTTACCTCGCATATCGCACGAGTCTCGATGGATGGGTTGCAGTCCTTTGCAAGATGAAGCATCCATGAAGTGAACTTTAAATAAAGTCTAAATAGTGAACAAGTTGTTATGTGCTTGATAAGAATAGATTGTTCTTTTTAAGATTAAAATGTTCGTTTTAATACATTGATGGAAAGATAAGTTATTAATATCATTGCAATAAAGTTATAAAGAACAAAAAGGATAGCTATGCTTAAAATTGATGGGATAGAGTATTTAAGCGATAAACAAACTGCGGCTAAATTTGGGCTTTCACGTTCTTGGTTTAAAAATGCGCGTTATCAAGGTAATAGTCCGCCTTATTATAAACTGAATGGTAAAATCTATTACACAGAAGAAACCGTGAACAATTGGTTTAAAGAGAACTTAAAAAAATGTAGGTCTGAACAAAAGAGGTAAAAGCTCAGACCTATAAGGCTACATAACGAGATAAGACATAATTATAGTGCCGTCTAATGCGGTTGCTGCTGTATTGTTATAAATTGTCAATGTTGCAGTTCCAGCGCCAGGCACGCATTCAACAGTGATATTTTTAACAGTATTTGTACCACCTGCTAATGTAATTTGCACTGATGAAGATGCGGTGATGAAAGTATTTGTCCAGGTTATGGCATAACTTGCCCCACCTGCGGTGGTTAGTGATGAAGTGGTTATAGCTCCAGCCATTCCATCGGCGGTTACAGCATTAGCCGCTTCGGTGCCATTTACTTTATTAGCAACAATGCTTGCACCTGCTGCAAGGGTATTTGTGCCGTGGTCTAATAAGAAATTAGCTGTTGCAGCGGCGGGATCTGGAATACTAATCACCGATGCTTGCCCCATCGAAGCATTACTTATAGTGGTCGTTGTATTACCTGTATTAGCAACAGCCGCTAAAACTAACGACCCTTTATTAGCAGCAGATGGAAAAGAAGACAATGTACCTGCCGTACCTGAAAGACCTGCAGAAATATTACCTGGATTAGTAACGTTGGCCGCTGCTGAAGAAATAGTACCCGTTGTATTGGTGAAATGAGCTAAATAATTGGCAGTAGTCGGGAGAGTAACTTCCCCAGGGTTTGCCCAGGATGACAGTGTAATTTGCCCATTTGAAGCAGCAATGCTTACTGTGAAAATCCCAAAACTTCCAGACTGGGTTTGCTGATTATAACTATAAAGTGCCATAATAATATCGGCATCAGATAATGGCGTTGCTGAATTAATATTGCTTTGATTCAAATACCCCGCTGTTGTAACAGTACTTAAATTATCGCCAAACACTGCAAATTTAAGATTTGGGTAATTCCCATTTGTCATAGGAATGGGAGTAGGAAACTGAATTACACTAGTCATTTTATATCCTTATTAATTGATTAGCTTGTCCATAAGCTAAATTATTTTAAGCTTTTCTTGGGGTTAATGAATCGCCTCTTCTACTCCAGTTTGCTTTATCGCCTTTTCCCATTTTGCCATGATGACCTTCAACGTCATTTCGCTCATGCCGTCTTTGAATGACTCTTGAAATTCCTTCTTGATGAGTATCATGAACCATACGATTATCAATAAACCCCTCTTTAGGCTTATATTCATGAGAGGAATGATGCATGGGTTTTTTATGACTAGAATGATGCTTATTATGTGTCATGGTGAATATCCTTATTTTTTACGAAGCTTTGAAAGTGTTTTAGCTAGATTAGCCTGACGCCGAATAGTTGGGTTTTTACCGTGTTCAGCTTTAGCTAATTTTTTTGCAGGAATTTTTTTTCCTTCAGGAACGCCAAGTTCTCTATGAAGTTTTCCTGGGTGCTTGATGGCTTTTTGTATCCATTTTTTATCAGCCATTTTATTGCCCTTGTTTCTTATTTTCAACAAACTGCACAAGAAGTTGTATAGCCTTGTCGAGTTCATGAATTAAAAATTGCTGTATTAGAGGCTCATATGCAACAAGCTCTCTTTCTAAAATTGCAATCAAGCCATTAGTGATTAAACTCAGCATTTCTTCTCCTTAGCATATTGGCTTTTTCATAGGACGCCTAGTTTTATTGGTGTCCTTGGCCACTGGTTTTACTGATTTAGCAACAGACTTAAACGCTTTCTTTTTTACTTTTTCTTCTCGTTGGTCGTACGGACTAACGCTAATTGTTGTTTTCTTCTTTCTTTGTTTAGCATCCATTTTTCTATCCTTTCTACACGTTGACTCATGTTGTTAATTGCTTCGACTACAAGGTGACAAGCTTCTTCGAATTCTTGCCGCTGAGATTCTAATGATTCACAAACCGCATCAAGACGTTTTTCTAAATCTGTCATTTTAAAGAACTCTTCTTAACCATTTTTTTAACTAACGCTTTATCTTCTTTTATGTCAGCATGTTTTTTAGCATGCTCTAAATGTTCTTTGGCTTTTTTATGGTGATGTTCGGCTTTACCATGATGATGCTCAGCATGTTTCATATGGTTTTCTGCTTTCTTCATGTGGGAATGATGTTTTTTCACGACTTTCTCCTTTTGTGATTGAACAGGAATCTTAGCTCCTGATTTACGTGCTTGATTAAGGCTTGCAGCAATAGCCTGATTTCTTGGATGACCTGCGTCAATCATCTCTTTTATATTCTCACTAATTATTTTTTTGGACTTTCCTTTAAGAAGTGGCATGATTGAGTCGCCCTAAGGTTATGTTTTTGCAAGCCCTAATTTCAGGATTGCCATAAGTCCAACATTCGCCAGTTTCTTTAATGAAAGTAACCCAGTAAAGATTATCTTCTGGGCCGTAATCAATTAAAAAATGGGCTAATCCTTCACCTTTCGGAGTCAGGATTGGAATAGGTGGGTTTAATTGTAAAATCATGATTTCTTAGCCCATACGGTTTCATAAAGATTTCTGCGTTCTTCAGGATTTGCACCATCCATGTGATTTCTCACCGCATTTTCAAGCTGTCTATCATTAAGTTTGTAAGTCTTTTTTAGCTCTTTAAAGGTGGCATTATGTAAGTCTTGCCAGGTCACTTTCGACATTTATTTCTCCTTGTAATATTTTGTCTAAATAATTAACTTTATTTTGATAATCTTCAAAAGACATTCCGACAATGTTTTCAATAAACTCTTTTAAGCTCATATTCTCTTCAATTAAATCAGTGTGCATGCCTTTCTTTTCCTTCATCAGCTAATTTATGATGCCTATCAAACGCCGACATAATATGCTTGTGTGTCATGTCATGGCGTTTAATTTCCAAGTCAACTTGTTTGGCAAAACGTTCCGTCATGGCTTTTACGAGCTGTATATTAGCAGACTGTTGACCCAATCTTAAATCTGCTAAAACTTTGCGCTCATCTTGTTGTAATTTTGCCATATCAACAGCAAATTTTTGTTGATTTTGCGCTTGTTGTTGTTCTAGTTTCGTCATCTCAATTTGTTGTTTCATTACCGCGGGGTTTTGTTGTTCTGCTTGCATTGCAGCTTGTTTTTGCTGCTGATATTCCTGCAGCCATTCATCAGTTAAAGCTTTAAGCTGTTCAATGCCTCTGCCTTCCATGTTATCGAGCACAAAATTAAGTCCTTTTTCGGCTATAAATTGTGCAAATAAGGGTGACATACCCATCATTTCTTTGATCATCATAATTGTTCGTGATTTTTGAACTTGGAAGGATGCACCCGCTTTTACAGAAACATTGAGCAAATGACTTTCAAAGTCAATTGGAAACCCATCTTCTTGATTGATTTTTACATATTGACGCTTGCCGTCATCATCGCGAATTGGGATTGTCCTTGGGGTTGTGAAATATTTGGGCATTAAATCAACATAAATTTCTGCAAGCCTTTGGAATCCTTGCAAGCATCCAACGATATACGGCATTGCTGTTGCATTCGATTGACTAGCCGCTTCAACAATTGCGATCCCAGACAATTGGTTATTGTTTATTCCTAAACTTGCATCGTATGAACCTAGTACGTTTTGTATTAAAGAATCAGTGCCCGTAAAAGCTTGCGCAATCTCCGGCGGAGCCGGAACCCTTTGTACTTCTCGGATTGGATTATTGATTGGCATGCTTGGATCGTTTTCATATACCGAGTTGTAAACCACCACGTTAGCTTTTTGAACATCTTTCAATGCCTCTTGATAAATATCTTCTTTAGGAATAGCTTCTTTTGCTATCATAAATTTATGCTGAACTGTGTTTTCAATTTCATTAGCAAGAGAAATACCAGCCCAGTTTTTAAGCCGTTGCGCATCCTTTGCATGATATACATACGGTCTAGTAACTTGCCTGACGTTGCCATTTTTAGGTGTTTTAATCATCATTGAATTGCCGTCAATAAAGACCAATGGCAGATGAGAGAAATCAGTTTCCTCATACTCAATGACTTGATTTTCAATTAATCGATACCGTACGATTCTATCTAAAAATGTTTTTCTTGGTTTGCCGACAATGGTGGGTGGCACCGTAATATCATTCCATTCATCGACAATTTTACGGTATTGTTTCATCGTCATGACACGGCCATCTCTGACCTGCACAATCGTTTCCTCTTTACGAACCTTTTCGTAATAATCGGCAACAACAATGATTTGACTGTTATCGTTAAGATATGACCAGTTAAACCCTGCAAAATCACGTCTAAAGTTTAAAGTGTTAATTGGCGTGTCGGGATATTCTTCTAAAAATTCGTCTTTGTCTTTGGGGAAAAGTTCAAAACAAAAATTGCCATCCCCTTTATGGCTAAAGCGAGCAATTTTATCAAAACCGGATAAAGTGGGTTCACAACGGGTAAATTTAATAACCTGATTCATGGACATGGCGTGTTCATAATCAGTATAAACTTTTACAACACTAAAACCGCCGGACAACAAATCTTTATATACTTCATATCTCAAATGCTCATTATCTGAGTCCATGAAGACATGTTTTAGATGTTGTTCAACAACTTTAATAGTAACAGGATCAGCTTTGTTTTCATCATAAGCATTGACTTCAATATCAGGTTCTTGTTTTGAAAATTCGCCAAGCAATCGACTAATGTAAGCTTCAAGCACATTGAATTCAAGTTGCGGTCTATTTATTGTCATAAGCAACGTAATTTCATCATTCGTTAATGATGATTCAAAAACAAACTTACGAAATTCGTTAAAACTGTCATAGTTATGCTTGAAATAATCATGCGCGTTTTTAACTTTTTTCTTAATACGCGCAAGATTATCTTGATAGCGCTTTGCTACGTCCTTCATTACCCTGTAGCTCCTTTAGCAAATCCTTTGCTTTTAAGCCCTTATTGTATCTTATTTGATTAAGATTTATAATATTTTTGCTTTATTTAGAACTAGAAGTAAAAATCCCTTGTGAACTGCAAAAATTGATAGCTCTATCAATGTCTCCTATATAGCTGATGGAGCTATCTCCCAAAAGCATTCCTTCTCAATCGATTAATGTGAGTTTGATTTAAATTGATATTCTGCCCAATTTTTTCATAGTCTGGCGCATTTGTTGTATAAATTAAAGTCTTATCTATTAAAGCTATTTTAATTGCATCTGCTGCTGTGTCTGCGATATCATCCCATCGGTGGGTTTCATTTGCTGTAATCTTAGACATATGGTCAATACACGCTTTGACATGTCTTCCATACTCTGGAAATGAAACTCGTCTTTCTGCAATATAGGGCTGAACTTCCAAAAAGCGCTTGGTTTTATTACCCTGCTCCCTTGTTCTTGGAATATCCATCAAACGAATTGCCCGAATTTCATCTAATAGACTAAGCAGTGTACCGCCAGTTGATTTTTTCTCAATCGCTACTAATTGCGGTGGCTTTTTATAGCGCATGCATTCTTGCCAAAAGTCCAAAAAAGTTGGTTTTAAATCTTTGGGTTCTATACGGCATTCAAGCGTATCAATCCAGTGTAAGCCATATTGACCTGTCTTAATGCCAAATGATTCGATTTCATATAATCCCCAGAAACTAAAGGCAGTAGCATCATTGTAACTTTTAGACGTTTCGGCCGTATCACAAGTAATGAATGTGCATAATACGTTCGGTTCTTCATTCAGCATGACAAACCATTCCGGTTTAAATAGTGCCCCACCTGCAGGGATTGGGTCTTGTTGATATTGACTTGCAAAAACATAAGAGTCGTGTTCTTTCTTTTTAAGTAACATTTCTAAAGGTTGCGCTTCCGGATACATTGCATTTCCTGCTTCATCAATACTTTTGATAATGACTTTGCTCCATTCATAGCCGTCTTTGCCAGATAATAAGTAGGCCGCTAAGTCGTCTTCATGGAGTCTCTGGCCGATGAAGATAATAGGCACGCTGATTCCGCGGGCACGCTGTTGGATAGTTTCTCTGTAGTTATCAATAACTGATTGTCTAATTGTGTCTGAATGAACTTCATCTGGTTTATGAGCGTCATCAATGATGACCGCCCCAGAAAATCGTTCCAATCCAGGCAATCCTGCATCTTGACCAGTAATCGCGCCACCCGAGCCGAAAGCTGCAACAGCTCCTCCTTTTGTAGTTTGGAAATATTCTTTTGCTTTTGAGTCATGTCTAATTCTCACATTAAATAAGTATTGATACTGTGCAAGTTGCATAATACGTTTGATAGTTTCGGTATGTTTTGCGGCGAGCACTTTAGAATATGAGATATATAAAAATCTTGAATCTGGATTGTTTGCCATTGTCCATGCAACCCAAAAACAAAGTAATGTTGATTTTCCTGAGCCTGGGCTTACGTTAATGATTAATCGATGATTAGGAATTTCAAGCCTTGCAGCTTGAGTTAATGCTTTAGCAATAATGATATGATGAGACTCTCGGCCTGTAGGTAATGAGATAATAAATTTACGCCCTGTTAAGATAGGGTAAAAGAATTTAGTGAATTCGAGCAAACTGCCTTTTAAACGTGCGGCGAGGCGTTCATTATCCTCTTTGAACATCTTTTATTAAATCCTTTTAACAATCAATCGCTTTGTCGCTATTTAATCATTATGTCGCAACAATTTATAGACAGTTGGTGCAGATTTTTCTATCGCTTGACCAATTGATGCAATACTTAGCCCTTTTTTCTTCAATTCCTTTACTTTTGCGCTTAGCTTCATGTCAACGGGAGGACGACCTAAGTGTTTTCCTTTTTTCTTTGCGAGATCTATGCCTTCTCTTTGGCGATTACGAATCATATTTCGCTCAAATTCTGCAAAAGCACCCATCATATGCAGCATTAAAGTTGCAATCGGGTCTTGCTGTGATGTAAAGGTAAGATTTTCTTTGATAAATTTTACAGCAACGCCCTTTTTTACAATTGTTTGAATTATTTCTTGCAAATCGCGCAAATTTCTAGCAAGCCTATCGATACTATCAACAACTAGCGTGTCGCCTTCTCTGATATAATCAATGCATGCTTGCAAGTTAGTTCTTTCTTTGATACTTCCTGTGACCACATCGACAAACTCTTTATCTAACTTGATACCTGCTAATTGCCTTGCAGTATTTTGACTCTGAGATGATACACGAATATACCCCACTGTTTGATGATTCATAAGCTAACCTAATTAAAGCAATACATAATAATGTAGAACGACAGGTATAATAATAGAAGTTATTATTAGTCCAATAGCCAAATTAAATTTGTGATCTATTTTATTAACTTTCTGTTCAAGTTTGTCAAATTTATAATCAATATGCTTAAACAAAGCGTCATGAACCCTTAGTTTAACTTCATAATCAATATAATTTTCTTCTGCTTTTGTAAAACTGCTCATTTACGTCTCATTTTTTTATGAGCGCAGCATACCTTTTTTTAAAATATAAAAAAAGGTCTATTTTGTGATTATTTTTATATTAAAATGCAAAATTAGATTTTCTAAGATAACGTGTACCTTTTTTAAAACGTATTAAGCTTGCTGAAAATAGTGTTGGCTGGCTCAGCGACGAGGTTCACCAATGGTTGAAAGAACGTTCTAATTCAACACAGGAGACAGAATAATGAGAAAGGCGATGGATAATTAATCTCAATGATGATTAAATGCTTTCATTTAAGTCTTAATGACACTTATGAAAAATATTATTGATAACATTACTATTATTGCTTTAGTAATAACTATGCTTTTTGTATTATGTCAATCATTGTACGATTATTATTTATCTTCATTATGATTGATTTATACATCGCTGATAAGTGCGTCACAGAATGGGGTCATTTTGAAATCATAGAACGTTATCATTATGACTTTGATGTTGAAAAAATTTGGCTATCAATTTATCCAGATTCTACTAAAAATTTCAATTTAGAGGGCTTGACGGGTAAAGAAGCGGTAGAAGTATTGAGCCATGCAATTGAAATACTCAGTTTGAAAACGAACAATTTTACTCAATCAATTCATGATGATTTAGAGCGCGCTTTTTACACATTTGTTATTTTTTTAAACATATTATTAGAAGCAAGTCGAAGACATCCGAACGGGGTTTGGTATAACCCAATATCTCATTATTAAAATTTTATAGTAGATATTTAGAATGTTAATAAACGCGTTGTGTTCGTATCCAGTTATCTCGTTAAATTAAATTAAGGAATTGAATATGCTAGACGACTTAAACGAAGATGAAAAGATAAAAGCTGCAAAATCTTTACTTATAGAAAACAGTAAAGCGCATTATCTATTTATTAAAAGATGGTTAGAACTTTTTGATTTTGAATCTCCTGTAGATAATTTGATTGTTCATTTGACGGCAAAATTTGTTTCTTCGATCGGCGGTGGTTTAAGCCATGAAATTGAAAAAGCAGTGAAATCAGGAGCCAACGAATATACATCTGGACAAGCTGTTGAATCCGCAATTAAATTAATGCGCACAATGGCTAATGAAATAGAAAGCCATCATTTGCATGGCGAATGCGGCAGTTGTTGCGGTGAAAAACATTAATGAATTAAGGATGTAAAATGCATAATGAAGAAGAAGAAACTAAACTTTTAACGTTCGGTCAACTAATACAAATTAAGCAATCGGCCTTCCTGAGGCAAGAGAGAGCCTTTTATTGACGTCCGCAATCCTAAAAATTGTTAACAACCCATTCGGCTTTTCCTACCTTGACAATTTCTTCATATTTTGCTCGATAATAAGCTTGCCCACCTTGTTTCCCGTTTTCTCCTAAAGCTTGTACATATCCTTGGACACCCCAGGATTTTATTTCACTTACAACCATAAAGCAGCCGGCAAACATTTTATTACGTGTTTTTTCTGGGTCTAATTGAACAATGTCATTTACTTGTATAGCAGAATCTATTTTTTCTGAATGTGTAGAACCCATAATCAAAGCTTCACTACACCATTGCAGAACAAGGCTTATCAATTCGTCTTCTAATTCATTTTCTTTATATTCTCTTAAAACGTGTTGAACTTGCTGTTGAATCTTATTTGTAATTTTAATTTCCAAAATACACCTCAATATAAAAAAAATTAGGTGAAAGTAGGCAGGAATTGCACCTGCTCATAGCGTGGCCTGGTGCCAGTAACACTTGCATTTCTCAAAGCAACTAAGTCATGTTGCCGTAATGGAATTCGTGGCCTACAATCCAGGTGTTTAACGACCGTCATCAATGCAAGGGGTTGCTATCACTCACTCTTTTCGCGTGTCCCTAAACCACGCCGCTACTTTCATTTATCTTTGCTATAAAACGGCGACAACAATCCGAGAAATGCAGCTGGAGCAATAAATAATAGAAAAAATATCAATACAAAAAAGAAACCAAAAACATTTTGAATAAAATCATTTATAGTCATTAAAAAATCCTTATAAATGCCCATTCGCGCGCTTCAGGGCTGGAAGCAAAGGATTAGCGCTAAAACCTGCAGTCTGCTCATGGAGTGGTAAACAGAAGCTTGGCAGATTTGTTCGTTTAGCAATATTAAATCAACATTCTCGCTTATATTCTTGATCTAATTCTTTACGGCGCTGCTCTAAATCTTTGTCCATTTCATCATCTTTTCCATCATCAGTATTAACTGTTTTTTCAGAATACCATTTTGGGTTTAATCGTGCAGCACTCCAGCGCAAAGCTTCCATTTTTAATTTAGATCTTCCTAACATTCCGTTATCAATTTTCTCATTCCCATCTTTATCAAAATAAGTCGGAATATCATTATGTACTTCAAGCATTTCATCAGCAATTACATGAGCTTGTTGTTTTTTTGCTTGCATATAATTGTCGAAAAAGTCACCATATAGATTAAGCCAATTATAAATTGTTTGTCTATCAGGCAAATTGTGCAATTTTATTAAAGTTGTCAATCCTACTGGATTAGTGGCTATTAATTTACAAATCTTATCGGCAAGCTCTTTAGAATATTTTGTAGGAGCTCCCATTTTTGCTTTACCGGTCATCCTTAACCTCTCAAATCAAATTTTATCGTACGTTTTTTGAAACATTTTCTCAGCTTCCTGCCGAGATATTTTTGGATCTAATTTCATAATGTCTTTAATTGCATCTTTATACGCTTTACTACGTTTATCAATGCTACGATGCGATAAATTATCGCTATCATTTTCACTCCAACTATTCCCATAACCATCACATTTATCGCAATCAGTTTGTATCATCCCATTACCAAAATATTTACCCGTTCCCTTACATCGATAACAAAGCATAAACAATCCCTGCCTTTGAGTTTAGAAAATAATAACACAGCGCATAAATAACACAAAAACTCAATCGCTTAAATTATCTTCCGTTAAAAAATCCGTGTACTTGCGCCAATTGCTATACTTCTCTTCATAATTCCCATTAACTTTCGAACGCTTGTTATTTTTGTTCGCCGCAACTAAAGTCCTAGCCCCACAGCTTTGACATGTACGACCTGGTTGCAATCGAACACTATGACAAAAATAACACTCATATGATTTATATTTAGCCATCTCTTACCATCCCCAGCGGTAAATTTTATTATTTTAAAACCTGGTCTGGCATTCCCATATCTCGCCAAACTTCCACAAATCGTTTTAGGATAGAGATCTCCAACAACCCTTCTCTCATAGCGTCCTTATCAAAATCGTCTAATAGACGCGTTGAAATTAGCTTTGGTGGCAAATTAAGTTCTCTGCCAATATTAAAAATTATTTTTTTGCACTCACTATCTGTTAAGAATGCCATTTCAAACTATCTCCTAGTATTAGTTGCATTTGTGTTCTGAAATGATCATTTGACTTACAGTGCTGATAATATTTAGCAATATAATTCTGTTTCTCTTTCTCACTCTGTTCATCTCGTTTATCTTCAATTGCACGATGGATAGGCTTAAGCTTGCCGCTTAGAAAATCTCTAATTGCGATTTCATAATTACGATAAAAAACAAGTTGTGTCTTTTCTCGACTATTCGTTTTCATGAAATATCTATCACTTTGCTCAAGCGCATGATGAATTACTGAAAACTGCTCAGTGGATAATCCTTGCAATTCACCGTTTCGTAATAAATCATAAGCTTTGATATAAGCTATTTCTTTAGGCAACAGATCGTAATCTTCTTCTGAAGTCTTACACCATTTAAGAAACTGACCAATTGTTGGCGTGTTGATTGGACTCTCAAGTCTGCAGCGTTTTACGCCCATGCTAATTTGCTCAATGCGATTAATTCCTGAATCCATAAACGCTCTAGTCCATTGAGATTTTTCATTATCAATTTTTTTCTGATTGCCCTGATATTGTTTCTCAAATCCTCTGCATATCGTTTCAAAAAATACAAATAGACGATTTACCACGGCAACTGACGAAGGATCTAAATCTTTTTTTATTTCTTGCTCTTGACGACGCTCGAGAAAAGTCTTCGAATCAATGACATCACTTATTTTTTCCATGCTAAAACCCTAACTCATTTTCATAAAAATTCTTGCCCCAGTCGGTGCTTAAATTATTAATTCCCGATGATGACTGAGGTTTAGTAAATTGAAACCATTCGAAACGTAAAGATTGCCAGCCACTTGCAACCATGGTTTCAAAAGAATCAACGGGATTTATGCCTTGCTGTTCACACTTCCAAAGCTCTTTCTTGATTTTATTCCATGCAGTAGGAGTTATCGGAGCACGTTTCTTATTGCGAGTAGTTAACCAGTCAGCAAGCATCTCGACCGGCAAATTGAAAGGATTGTCAGCTCTTAAGTCTTCAAGCGTTAAAACAGTTTTTGTGCCACATTTTGTATTTTTATTGCTCTCTTTGTTTTCACAATAATCAGACTTTTAAAGACGCTAGAGATTCACAGCATTGAGAGATTATCCCTCTTTTGGTGAAAAAATTATTTTTCACTGTAAGTGAATTGGCTGTATAAACACATAGGTGTGAGTCGGTGCATGTATCATCAAAGCGAACTGCTACAGTTAACAATATCAAGACAAAATAAGCTTGTGTAATGTAAATGAACTTCTGTGAGAAACTGAAGTGACAACTATGAGTGCCAAAAAAGTTCGCTTATTTAGAATCATTTGAACAAAGAATTTACATATATCAGAGCAAGATAATTTAATGCCCTGTTAAAATTGACAAATCAATGTATAATATGTACTTATTTTTTTCATTCTAAAACAGCCAATGTCATTCCCGGATAAAAATGGAAATTTGTTTACTGCTGTCAGAAGACTTCAAAAATACTTACACGCATCTCCTTGTAAGGGAGAAGAAAAGTTCATAAGAATACTTTTGCATGGCAAACAAGCCTCTATGAAAGTCAATTTTGATGGATTAACCAAGCAAATGCATCGTCCTGACATTCATGAATTAATTCAAATAAAAAAGAACATCTCTGAAATAATTCATTCAACGAATAATTCAACAGCATTCATTAATTGTTTGAATAAGGTAGAAAAAGACATTGATGCAGTTATTCATTATTTTAAACAAATTAGGAATAAAAACGGATTATTTACACCCCAAAGGTTCAAAACCTTTAATGAACTTTACTCTGATACTGAAAATAGCTTTCTTGGCAAAATTATTTTGCCTTTACACCAATCAATGGATTTTCGCTTAGGCAATCTACCCGGTGCTTGCGCTGGGTATGTCCTTGAATGGATTAGATGTCTTTTGCTTAATAAAAATCCTTTTGGGATTAATCCAACTAATCCCCCTTTTTTTAAGCCTTTAAAATACAGCCTGTCGACAAATAAATATATAAGCCTCAATCATACTATTCCCGTTAATTTAAATATCTTTGAACTGCAAAATACACACTATGATTTGGGTAAGTTATCTAAAAGAATCAATAACGAAACTGCGAAATCATTCGAAATTAAAAGCGAAGTCGTTGTGAGCGAAAGGTTTTTTTACCGCACAGAAATGGTTGCTCAAGATATCATAAAAAATCTTACTGAATTTCCTAGTTGCTATTTTAATTTATCAATGTCTAATTTGTCTGCGGGACATGCCATGGGCTTCGGCAAAGATGAGAATGGGTCTTATCATTTTATAGATGCAAATAGTGGATGGTATTTATTTGCAGACAAAGATAATTTTCAAAAATGGTTATCTTATTATTTTAAAAAAATGGGTTATGATCAGAGATACTGTTCTTACGAAATTATTTCTTACGCATTACTAAAATCAGAATCCAAGAAAGTGATACTCAATTCCATTATTAAATCACTAGGCAGCGTTTTTTACGAAATATTTTTGGTATTCGCCATTTTTATTAATTACCTTTATCAAAAAGTTAAATTACTCGTTAATTTTGTTCATACAGGAGAAGAATTTAATAAGGAAATGGAAGAAATTGCGTGTCATAGCCCTGTTCAAGAGCCAACTAAAGATGACAATTACCCCGTTGAAGAAAAAATCCTCAAAAATGCCTCAAGCTCTTCAAGTCTAGATGGGTTACTTGATTTATCTTCCCGTGAAATTGAACAGAAGAAGGAGCAAATGAAAATGAATCCACCAATTTGGCAGCAATGGAGTCTTCAACAGCCCATTACAGAGGATGATGAATTATTACAATTGAAACCACGCTAATTAAATTAACCAGACTTTTCTGAATATGATGAAAAAAGGAGGCTTGCAGGATACGAGCCTCTTTATTGGTCAGAATAACTTCTGTTTTATCTTTCAGTTACATCCTTAGATTGAGAAGAAAATGATAAGAAATTATTAAAAGATCCTTCCTAGGTTTACAAGCAAAGATCTTTTTGAAATTGACTTTGAAAAACAATTTTATAGCACAGGGGATGATAATATGGATTTTGCTTCTTCAACAGCTTCAGCTTCATTTTTGGCAATTTTCTGCTGAGCCGAAAAGAGATTTACGATTGACAGCAAGGAAGTTATTTTTGTTATTTTGTCACTAGAGCCTTTTATAGCAACCAACCTTTCATGTGTAACAGGATCTTCACCATATAATTCACTCTTTGTTATACCGATGTATGCTGTATTGTAGAGTGTTGTCCTCGTTATTGCCTTATAACTAGTATCTTCCCGCCCTTTAGCAGTTCGTCTTAACTCCTTAACATCTTGAAGCTCTTTTGCCGTTACTATCAGCGCTTTCACATTTCCATCATTTTCATATGCCTCTCTCATGCAAGTTGCTATGTGAACGAGAGGGTCAACAATTAAAGTTTTAATGGTTTCAAGAGGTAAGTCTATGAGGAATTTAAGTATTTTTACAGGTATCTTAACAAGTCCAAAAATCAGTCCAGCCAAACCTTTCAGAAGGGTTCTTGGCAAAGATGATCGTGCAGATTGTTCTGAACCAATATCTAAAATTCGGTTAACTCCTAAATGAAAGAAATTCAAAGCATTATCGAGAAGCCTAATTGGGTTCAAAACGGTATGTATAACATTTTTTAATGCATTTTCTTGAAGTCTAATTTTTCTATTTCTATGGACATAAAAAATATCTGTTAGAATTGGAAACATAAAAGCAATCCTAAGCAAAGGAAATTTTTTATTTCTATTAATACCTGGGCTGTCAAATCCGTCTGCAACTTCGTCTAGTAATTTAAAAAGAGGTCCGATATTTAAGTAAGAATAAAGAGGTAGAAGCAGAGAGTACTTCCTAAAAAAATAAAACTCAATATCTCCGACATATTGATAAGAAATCGTTGCAGAAAGTTCAGCAAACTCCTTCTTCAGTGCCTCCATAGCAGGTTTTAATTCGTTCGATAACTGTTGACGAGCCCTATTTGCAATTGTTCCAGGTACAAATTGCAATATTGAGCCAAAACCTAAATATTGTTTAATTGATAACTCATAAACTTTATAAGCATTTTCTAATGATGGTGTAGACTTTGAGTGACGTCTTGCGAAATTAGTGTGTTCACGATCTGTTTTTCTAAATCTTTCATACATAACGCCCGGGAACAGATAAAAGGCCATTCAAAAATTCTCCTTTAGGAATTGAGAACTGAGTATTCAATTGTACATTTCTATATAAATCATTCAGAACGAATTATTTTCAATCTCTTTTTCTTAAAAGGAATGACAAATAGCTCAGCATTCAAATTTCTTGAACTATCTGCATTAAGCCGAGTAATGTATCCATATTGTTCAGAACAGATGGTTATGAACATACTTTAAAATTCGTAACTGAATGATATGATCCCTTGAATTTGCATCCGTTATTCATCAAGATTGCCATTAAACTTGCTAGATCTAGTGAAGTATCAAGTGATAGGCACTTAATGGCGTTTTTACATTGGTTCCTCTTTGATGTTCTTATACAGCTTGTTTGTCTTATCAATCTGGTGACTATCTATCACCCTAGTATAGCAACAATCATATTGATAAATTCGAACTAAAAAACCGGTAATCTCTCGCTATTAATTAGCACCAAAAGTAAAGGCTTGGACAGCTAAACGTCCTTCCTATTAATGATTTTTTAGTGCTTCTAAATATGCCCTTCTCTCTTAGGTAGGGATTTTTTTGTCTGGCAACGTAACTACTTCCAAAATATTCCACATGCGAATTATGCGCATTCCCAAATTTCCTTCTTGATTAACAAAGTCTTAATACGTGGTATTTAGACTGATTACGTTTTAATCAGATGAGGAAATTATCATGCCTAGATATACCGCAATATTCATTACTAATGCAAATTATCACAGAGTCACGCTTACCCCTGCAGATATCGCACAGCACATTCGTACAGGCAATTTCAGACATGAACCGACAATTGATTTTGCAACAGAGGTAGACGCGTTGGAGATCTTGAGTAGATGGACAATGCACCCAAGCCGCTTATACTTCATCGTTCGTTATGAACTTCTTAATAACGATAACTATCAGATCTTAGGTTTTACTAATATTTTTGATGGAACTCATTATGCTTTCCAGGAGCAGTTTAGTTTTCCATCTGTTTATAGTGAAATTATTGGCGCCAGAATGATGCGTCCAGAAAGACAAGAATTAGCTCCTGGTGCATTGACAACTAGGGTAGTAGCTCCCCCTGTACTCCTTAATGAAGCTCAAAGTACTCATACAGCAAGTGTCCATAAATCGGTAACAGAGTCCTTGCAGCGGCTAAATCGTCGATATGCTCAAATGGATATTGACAAAAATATAGCGGCTATTAAAAAGTTTGCTCAACAGATTAATGCTCAAAATTTACCAGAGACATCCCAGTTGGAGCGTGAAGCCGCGATTCGCTTTATAGCGCGAATGGACACGATGTTTGGCAATAAGGAAGCAGGATCCAAATTAACAATCAAGCATATTTTGGCATTGGTTTGGGAGGGAGCTCATGATCAAAAAAACGGTGCCCTTAAATGTGATATAAAAACCGTAGAAGAAAGTTTTGTTAAACATTTGTATGAAATACAGAGGGGTTATAACTTAGATTTGTTAGGTTGCGATTTAGGTGGTGAGGACAAACCTATTTGTGCAGGAGGCACCATTAACAAGCTAACCGACACACTAAACGCTGGAATTCATGAGGATGTGGAAATAATTTATATTACCAAGGAAACAGCAGGTGAAAAGTTAAAAGCCATGATGAAAGAAATGGTAGTGGCTTTCGTAAAGAACTCTAGCCAAAAAGAAGAGTTAATAACTCAAATCAATAACTCAAAAACACTCGATAAAGTGCCAACCTGGAATATTCCTGAATTAATTTTAAATGAAATACAGTTTGAGGTAAAAAAATCTTTTTTTGATGAATTTCAAAGCAGCTTAATGCCCGGGCAGCTCGAGGAAATTTTTTCACAATATGAATTCATCTCACTGGATGAAGACAGTTATAAGAAACTAAGTGAAGAAAAACCCCCTTTCAACCACATAACCGAAGAAGATGAAAAGGCAGAGATTGATGAAGTTTCACTATATTCCAATACCAATGCTTTTTATCAGGAAGTGTCATTAGAAGCCGCCGCTACTGAGCAGGCTGAATTACCGGCGCAAATCAATCGGCAATCACAGCTAAAGGACTATCCCCCTAGCTCTCGAGGCTCTAGTTTTATTGCAGGAATATATCGCTTATTTAGCGCATTTAATCCTTCATCAGTTTGTCAGGTGGAAGAAGATTTGCCAAGAGCTTATAGAAACAGCAATTAATAGACTGCTCACTTGGTGAGCATTGAGGTGCCCCTCCTAGAAACAGCCCGATTCCCTCACTTACGAGCACAGCGAGGGATTATATGTAATTTAGCATTGTGCAACTTCTTGAAATCCCGCTGCGCCCTACAATGAACTCCTTTTTCTTTACACATCGATCGAAATGAAAATTTACAAATTAAATAAAACTTCTAAATCCATTCTGCCATTATCATCACTTAACTGGATTAGTCAGTTCTATTAGAGACAAATCATTCCAAATCGGAATCGAATGCAAGCTAAATTATGTTTTCTGCATTAACAAAAATAGAATAATATTTGAACAGATTAGCCATGCCATTTCTTGGTTATTAATGAAAGAACGAATTGAAACTATTCAATCTATTCCATCACTATTTCAATACGTCTGGGTTGGTAGACCAATTAAAGATGATGATCTAGTTCAAATTTGCGAATCAGCAACCAATTAAAAAATATATTTGTTCGGGTATTTCAAATATTAATTAATTGGGCAAAAAGTTATACCGTCTCGGTAGACTTACGAAATAAACTTATTCAAAATATTAATTTGGAAATTGTACAACACCAAGCAATATGGCTTTGGTTATGAGAAAGCTACTGAAATCGATGCAGTGGAGTATGCAAACAGTTGGTTGAGGATTAAGGGTGAAAAGAGATCTTTTGATGACAGTCAACTTCCCTCAAAAACGAAAGATAAATTTTTTAAAGCTGACCCGAAAAAGGAGTCAAAAAAGGAAATCGATAATAGCGCGAAAGCTGTGCAAAAACATACTAACGGGCAAAAAGTATTAGGTTTTCCTAATTGATTCAAAAACTGATTTAGCTATTTGCAGATCTTGGACAGCTAGGCCAGTTAAATCTGCAACAGTAACTTGTTCATTATTTTTCCGGCCCTGTCTCATTCCGGATAGGATATCCCCTAATTCAATCAACTTAGACTTATCGATTATTTTTTTACGTATCGCATGGGCAATCTCTCCGTGCTTAGTACACTGCATGATACTATCTGCAACAATCACGTCGGCATTTTTAAATATGTCCGCATCCAACTCTTGTTTTTTAGGACTATCCGCTCCAACTGCTGTAATATGCGTACCCTTTTTGATTTGATTAGCAAAAAGAATGGGGAAATTAGACGGTGTAGTTGTAACAATAAGGTTACACGAGGTTGTTATTTCTTCGACTTCTTTTGTGGTATTTACTTGAAAACCTTCCATTTCCATTTCCATTTTAAATTTTTGAAGGTTCTCATCACTCCTCCCTAAAGCGATAACTTCCCTACAGCTAGTTATTTTTTTCAAATAGTGCAATTGCAATTTAGCTTGGGTGCCAGTACCAATCATTCCAATTTTATTGATTATTCTTGGTGCAAGATACTTGGCCACAATAGCGCCGGCCACTGCTGTCCTTATATCAGTAAGATATCCCTCATCAAGCAAGATACTACAAAGTCCGCCGGTATTCTGACTAAAAAGCAACATCAAACCATTGCTAGAAGGTAAATTCAATTTCGGGTTTTCATAAAATCCAGAAGCTATCTTAATGACATAATACTCCTCACCCAAGATATAGCCTGATTTAATATGAACATCACCGGGAGGATCCTGAAACAAGAGCTCGCCAACGGGAGAAACAACGGCTTTTCCGTTTGAATAGGCAACAAATGCTTTTTCTATTTCAGAAATAATATCGATTTTAACCAAACATTTCTTGATTTGATCAAGGCTAATTATCTTCATGCTACGGTACTAGAACTAATTTTAATGTTTCAAGACTAATATTTGCCCCACTTAAAACGACCACAATATTTGCCCCATAAAAATGTTTAGAATACTTTGATTTCGCGGTTTTTAAGAATGCTCCAAGAGCTACACCCGCAGCACCTTCGACTAAAAGGTGTTGGGTATTTATCAAGCTGATTATAGCCCTTTTAATTTCTTCTTCAGATACAAGAACATAATCATCAACAAATTGATCGCATAAATCGAAGGTAATAGACCCGGATTCAATTCCACCAGCAGTAGCATCTGATAAGGTCGGCAATGTTTCTCTTTCTATAACACAACCTGCTTTAATCGACTCTGACATAACAGGCGAATTTTCTGGCAAACATCCAATAATTTTGATGTTTGAATTTATTGATTTTAAATACCAAGCAATACCCGAAATCAATCCCCCACCTCCGATAGGAACAAAAACGACATCAATCACATCGAGTTGCCTCATGAGTTCGAGCCCTACAGTACCTTGCCCGCCGATGACCTTTAGATCATTATAGGGAGATAGGTAAACCATATCGTGTTGTTTTGCATAGTTGAGTGCGTGGAGTTCAGTTTGCACACAATCTTTCCCGTAGAACTGGAGATTCTGGGTATAATTGCGAATATTTTCAACTTTGGTTGGCGAGACATTTTCTGGAACAAAAACCACCCCTTTTATTTTCAATCGATTTAAGCCAAATGCAACTGCGGCGCCATGATTACCCGATGAAGCCGTGACTACTCCCTGCTCTCGCTGAGCTGGACTCAAACTTAATAATTTATTGATAGCCCCTCTAACCTTAAAGGAGCCCGTAACCTGAAGATTTTCACATTTTAAAAACACATTGCTTCTCGTTTCACGGCTTAATGCGATGGAGTAATCTAAAGGGGTTTCCCGGGTATATTGTCTGATTCTGCTCTCTGCAGCTAATACTTCTTTTTTAAAATCAAGCATACTTTTTCACCTTTATTCTGAAATTGCTAAATAGTTGTAAATTGTTGCTCTGGATACTCCGATGATCTGAGCAATGTAGGAAGCCGCATTTTTACCAGTAAACGCCCCTATTCGATGTAAATGTTTAATAAGCTCCTTTTTTTCTGAACGAGCTAACGATTCTAAAGTGAGATGATGTTCTTTGAGATAAATGTGGACATATTTGTTTATTCTCTCTTGCCAGTCATCTTGAAATAAAGGTGCTGGTTGTGGCGAAAATTTTTCACTATCAACGAATGCAGAAATGAAACGGTTTATTTTATCTAGCTGTGATACATCAAGGTTAATACATAACATTCCTACCGGTTTATTCTTATCGTCCCTTATGATGCTGCTTACGGATTTTAGTTTTCTACCATCCCAACCCATCTTCTCATAAGGACCTATGCAATCTTCCAACATTGCCATCTCCTCTTCTCTACTAAATAAGGATGAATCGCCCACTTTTCTTTTTGAAACAGGGTGAAAAATGGCCACTATTTGATTTAATTTAATGTCATGCACCACTACTTCAGCATAAGGATGTAACAATTTTTGGATTGCCTCTGCAGTAGGAAGAAAGGCTTTGATTGCTTTTTTCATTTTAGGATTAATTAGACACACATTTAGATATTTTCATATAAATTAGACTATATTGTCAAATATATAATTGTTCTAAAGCCTTCCTGCGATAAAAGAGTCTAAGATTCTCATAGCCTCTGAATAATCAAGGCGATTTTCATCTGTTCAGCTGTCTTGGCGAATTTATCCTCAAACTTTCTTTTCTATAGTATTTTTGATAAATATTATAAAAAATTAATATGTGAAAAATTGAATTTTTTTATTTTTAAACTACACTTTTTTAGAAAGGTTTACGGATTAGAACTACACTTAAAATTTCAAGGAGATTATCATGCAAGTCAGGGACGTTATGACACCTCATGCGGAATATTTGTTCTCAACGGCAACCATTGAAGAAGCTGCACGAAAAATGCAACAGTTAAACACCGGTTTTTTGCCAATAGGAGACAAAAAAACTGATAAAATTATTGGCGCATTAACCGATCGAGATATTGTCATCTCAGCAGTTGCATCTCATAAAGGCTTCGACACTCCAGTAAGTAATGTAATGCATAAAGGGATACATTATTGCTATGATACCGATGATGTAAATGAAGCTGCAAAATGTATGAGAGAAAAGCAAATTCGTCGCCTTGTTGTATTAAATAAAAATAAGCGATTAGCTGGCATCTTATCTTTGGGTGATATTTCATTACGTTGTGATAAAGATTTAAGTGCTGGCTTATTAGGAGAAATTTCAAAGCACTAAAATCCAACTAGATATACTAAAATAGTATTGAAATTACGCAAGATAAATTCAATACTATTTTGGTATTTAATTAATTATATTAACTTGCTTTTTTTACTTTATTTTTTAGATTGTTTCTTATTATCTTTCTCGGAATCCAGCTTCTTTTTTTTGCCCATGCTTTTTTTTAGTAAAGTAATAAAATCCACTACATCTTCAGGTGTTCGGCGACGGGCAGTGACTTTCTTTCCTGCCTCTTTTTGAACTTCTTTTGCCTTTTTTTCGAGCCATTTATTCATGGCCTCACGGTATTCATCGTGATATTTTTGAGGCTCCCATTTAGCGCTAAGGTCATTAATAAGATTAACTGCCACTTCCATTTCACGCGCACTGATCTTGTAAGTATTAAGCGATTCGGTTGGAAGCTTAAAATCATCTTCTTTACGTATCGTTTCGTCAAAATGGATAAGGTACAGGACAAGGGCTTTATCGTGAGCCATCACTAGGCTGATGTACTCTTTTGTCCGAATAATTGCTTTTGCCACCCCTACTTTTCGAGTTTTTTTTAATGCTTCCCTTAAAAGAACATATGCTTTTTGATTTTTTGAATCGGGAAGTGCATAGTACGGTTTTTCGAAATACAAATTGTCTATTTCATTAAGGTCAACAAATTCTTCTATATCGATGGATTTATACAAATCAGGACTTGCGTCTTCGAAAGCTTGCTCATCAATAACAATATAGGCTCCCTTATCATATTCATACCCTTTAACAATATTTTCCCAAGGGACTTCTTTGTCAGTTTCACTATTAACCCGTTTATAGCGAATGCGAGCGTGATCACGGGAATCCAATAAATGGAATTTCAATTCATTCCTTTCTTCAACAGGTATAATTTGTATAGGAATAGTAACTAATCCAAAAGAAATATCGCCTTTCCAGATGGCTCGCATCATTATTCCTCAATGAGATAGTTTATCCCTTAAGTATAGTTTAGGGGTTTATGTAGTTGCATTTGCTGTGTCTGGAAAAAATAAATAGAGCGTAGCCACGATTATGAGTAAGGAGATAATGACAACTAATTTTTGATTCATTTTTTTAATCCTTTAACCCTGTGTTGCCTATTATTTAAAGGTATATTAATAATTGTAAGAGCGCAAATAACAGGGATGCCATTCATGAGAGTACTGATCATCGGGGCGGGAATCGCTGGGTTGTCTTTAGCTGGGCTACTTAAACAAAGAGGTGTCACTCCTTTCGTCATTGACAGAGCAACATCTCTTGATGATGTAGGCTATATGCTGGGGTTATACCCTACCGGTGCCAATGTATTACGCGCCCTCGACTGTTATGATCAATACCTTGAATGCTCGGTAGCTGGTGAATGGTATCAGGCTTACACGAGTGAGGGAAAACTGCTTAAACAGTTTTCATTTTCGCCCATAGTAAGGAAATATGGACCCTATCAATTGATTAGTCGTTATGAACTTCTGAACCTTATTCACAAATCCTGTGGTGATCTGGCAATCCAATTTAATACTCAAATTGACTCTTTGCATCAAAACGAGCACGAAGTGACTGTTCGCTTTAGTAACAAAACTGAAGGAACTTTTGATTTGGTTGTTGGTGCCGACGGATTACACTCGCAAACCAGAAGTCTTATCTTAACGAATGATCAATACCAATATTTCGATACTGGTTGGGGTGGCTGGGTATGGTGGTCTAAAGAAAATTCAGCAACGACCCACACGATTCAAGAATTTTGGGGAGCAGGCCGCTTTTTCGGTACTTATCCAGTTAAAGGGAAAGTAGGTCTGATTGCGGCAGTTAATTGCCCAACAGCTGAGGTTGCATTGCAAGGAATTAGCCGTGCACGCTACATTGAGAAAAAATTCTCGACTCTCTTACAAAAATACCCTCATTTTTTTGAAAATTTACCGGCAGATGATGCCTCAATTTTCTTCTGGCCTTTAAATGATCAACGATCAATGACATGGCATTCAAATCGCGTTGTTTTGCTTGGAGATTCAGCGGCAGCTTTTTTACCTACAGCTGGCGTTGGTGCATCTATGGCATTGGAATCAGCGGCGGTATTAAATGATATGCTTTCTCGAACGGGCGTTGAATTTATACCACACACATTAATGCTATTTGAGAAACGCCGTCGAGCAAGGGTTGAACGGGCGCAAAACGATTCCCGCCGTCTAGCCAAGATGATGTTTGTCAACTCAACTATAGGCGCTGTGTGCAGGAATTTTCTCACTCAAACGATGCCAGTAGAATCACTGATAAAAAGCATTATTAAGGGTTTTGATGAACCCATTTAACTAAACGAAACCCCTTAACATAATTGCTATAAAATTGAATAAATTAAGCTCTTCAAAAACAAAAGTTGAGAAAAACGTGCGCAAAAAACAATTGCTATCTGGGAATTTGAACTGGCAACTCATTGGATGGATGAGTCTCTCTATCCGATTTGTCCAAGGTTGGATTTTTTGGGGGGGTGGATCGCGGCGATTCATTTACGATCCGCAAAAACTTAACCCCTATGCCCCACAGTGGATGGCCAATAAAATTCAAAGCGCAATGCCAGGCGCCCTATTCGATCTTACTTCGGTTGTTAGCTTCTTATTGCACCATTTTATCTTCCTTTATATCGCCATAATTTGTTTCAGTCTGCTAGAACTGCTAAGTGGTTTAGGTCTCATTTTCGGTTTTTGCACACGGGCTTGCGCAATGGCCACCGCGTTAATCAGCATCATACTTATGCTCCTGTTTGGTTGGCAAGGAAGTACTTGTCTGGATGAATGGACCATGGCTGTTTCTAATTTAGCAATGGGATTAACACTGGTTTTAACTGGGGGTTCTGTTTATTCGTTCGATGTATGGCTCATGAAACGCCACCCCAAATTATTGCAAAAACAATGGTTTTTGCTGTTAAACAGTGGCCCATGGTCGTTTATATCACTGCGGCGAACAGCAATTGCGTTTTTTATCTTTACTGTGTTTTTTACAGTCGGTACGTATGATTTTTACCGTGGTGCAGTCCTTTCACGCTATCATACAGGCCCCGTGAGTGCTGATGTGTTTCACTTAAGTTTAAGTGATGGACATTTATCTTCTAATGGTTCTGTACGCTTTAAATTAAATGTGGATGCAGGACCGAGTACTGTTCCTATTTATATTGTACGTGTTGATCTATTGGACTCATCAAACAAAATTATAGAAACATGGCCTGCTGCGACCCTCCGCTCCTTGTCGAAAACTTCCATTATCAATAGTTACAGTTACAATAAAATTGATACAGGCATGTATGGCTTAATAGCACCCGAAAGTGCAAAAGCGGAAGTTTCGCTTCCAGAACAACAACAAATTACCCTTAGTGCAGGAAGTTATCTACTGCAGGTTTATACAGTCGATGGCAAACGATGGGATTTAAAT
Organism: Legionella micdadei; assembly: GCF_000953635.1. Lineage (NCBI taxonomy): Bacteria > Pseudomonadati > Pseudomonadota > Gammaproteobacteria > Legionellales > Legionellaceae > Legionella > Legionella micdadei. Next base: position 1,725,743 of record NZ_LN614830.1, on the reverse strand, counting down.
TTAGATTTAAAATAGCCTATATATCAATATACAACCCTCTATAGCTGCGGCTTTCCCATGCATCAATAACCAACATTTCTTCAAGCTCAAAAGAAATTATGATATAAAGGCTGATTTATTTGAAAGGGCATGTTGGGGATGAAATATCGTCCAGACGTTGATGGCTTACGAGCAGTTGCTATTCTATTTGTTTTATTTTTCCACAGCGGTCTGAAGCTATTCCCTTCTGGTTTCGTTGGCGTTGATTTATTTTTTGTTATTTCTGGATTTTTAATCACCAGCATTATTCATGAGTCTATTCAAAACAACCATTTTTCATTCATCGAGTTTTATAACCGACGGTTATGGCGTCTACAACCAGTTTTTATTTGTTTATTAGTGGTTGTCACCCTTCTCGCTTTACTTTTCTATTTACCTGATGATTTAGTGCAATACGCTAAGAGTGCACGAAAAACGTCAATTTTCACCTCGAACAGTTATTTTTCCCGGGTTACCACTGGTTATTTTGCAGCAGACAGCAATCAATTGCCTTTATTGCATACTTGGTCTTTATCGATTGAGTGGCAATGTTATTTCATTTTGCCCGTGGTTATTTATTTACTCAATAAGGGAGTTGCGAAACGCCACTTAAGCAAAATCATTTTTGGGCTTACACTGCTTTTTTTAGCCCTGGCCCTTTATTTCTCTACTCACAATGCCGCTAAAACTTACTATCAATTTTCAAGCCGTATTTTTGAATTCTTGATAGGTTCTTGCGTAGCTCTAATACCACGACAAATCCCCTTAAACAAAATCGTCTTAAATTTAATTAATCTGCTTGCACTGCTAGCCTTATTTTATGTCGCAACACGCACTCATATCAGTTTTGGTTTCCCCAATGGGTATGCCCTGCTTCTTTGTGTCGCTGCTGGTACCTTAATTGCAACAGGCAACCATCCCCAGTCCCTCGTGACTAAATGCCTTGCCACTAAGCCTCTCGTCTTTATAGGTTTAATATCTTATTCCCTCTACATTTGGCATTGGCCTGTTTTTGCTTTTATTCATTATTTAGGCATTGAAAATACAAACCGAACCATTTTTATTGCACTTCTCGTGAGCTTGATTCTGGCTTATCTTTCCTGGCGATTTATTGAGAAACCTGCGCGAAAATTAAATCATTTAAAATTTGGGTATACACTCATCTTTTTATTGGCTTTGCCTATCGGTTTAATGCACTTAAATAGCGTTTTGATTAAAAACTACTCAGGTTTTCCGCATCGTTTTAGCAATGAAGTCGTGAACGTTTTCGAGCAACTCAAACAATATGATGTAATTCAAAGAGAAAAGTGCTTGGGTAAACATAGTGTTGATATCAATAGCTATTGTACTTTTGGTGCAAAAAATCCGAATAGTAAAACCAGCCTTATGATCGGTGATTCCTTTTCCAATCATTCCTGGCGTTTTATTGATACACTAGCTAAAGAAGCAAATGTTTCTGTTCTCGCCCAAGCAACACCAGGCTGCCTTGCTCTGCCGGGGATTTATCTTTACGATTGGTCAACCCATAAAAATACGGTTTATCACGAATGCCATCAAGAAACTAAACGCTATTACGATATGATTAAGGCAAATCATTATGATTTCGTGATTATCGGACAATCCTGGGGTGGATATTTAGGAACTAATGTAATTAACCGGCTCAATGATGAGCGTTCTGTCCCCTTGACGAAAAAACGAATCAAGATCGCGCTAGATAAAGCTCTACATACGATTACTGATTCTGGGTCTATTCCTGTAATCATTAAAGCGACAGCCTCATCGACATCGAATTTGCGAGATTGCTTTTTTAAGCATGTCAAGCAAAGAAAAAAATATCACCCAGAGCAGTGCGATTTTAATTTACAGACTGAGGTTGACCCTTGGCTCGACAGTTTATTCTTAAAGATGCAAAAAAAATACAGTCAACTAATTATCATTGACCCAAGAAAAGTCCAATGCACAAATGGCCGATGCAGAGCCGATATTAATGGTGTTCCAGTGTTCCGAGATGTGGCACATATTACTGATTATGCCTCCTATCAATTTGCCAAACTTTATTTGCAGCAATATAAGAATCCATTGATTATTTAACGTTTATTCGTTGTAAACCCTTCGTCTATAATCATCTTTCATTGAGGACAATTAACGCCCTGCTATTCCTTTGTTCAGTTTTCCTACATTCCGCCCAGCCACTTCTAGCAGAATTCATCTTCAAGCAAAATGATTAATTAATATTAATATTGTCTTAATATTAATCAATTACAATCTTCCGTACACTCATTATTCAATTTGTCCTTAGGTGGTAAAATATGTTTTCAAGGTATGCAGGTGATATGGGAATTGATTTATCTCCAGAAACTCAAAATAGCAGTGAGGAAAAAATAGAGAGCACTACAAGCTCCCCAGCAACGAGCGAGACGCAAACAGAAGTTAGCCAAACTCATAGTGAAGTAAGCGAGTCCTCTATCGAAAGTAGTTCCACTAGTCCAGAATCAACGAGTAGTGAGAATTCAGGGTTTACCTTTGAAGACTATTGTGACACTGATTATAACCAAACAGCGATGGAACTTGAAAAAGACTATGGGCATCTACCTAGCTTTTACGAATCAAATGATGACACGAAACCATCCTCAGAATTAAGCAAATCTGAGAAAAATCATGACTCATTTGCAGTACCTAAATTTGTCTATTCATCCATTAGTTCCCTGATAAGTTTTGTTGTATCTCCATTTAGTGGATCGAAAACTACGGTTCCTAGCCCTTCAGAGCAATCTTCAAAAACCTCAACGGTAGATGTGGTTCCAGAGCCACAAGCAGATGGTCATTTACATGAAAAGGACTATTTTGAGCACCAAAAAGATCTTGATTCACCGAATAAAATTATAATTGCCATGATGGACACCGTTCATGGTGCTGCAACCACGAGTCGTGAAGACTGCGAAAACCACGAATTTAAATGCAAAGAGAGAGAAAAACTTCATAAAAAAACAGGTGGTCCAGAGAATACAGAAATGGCACAGGTCAATGTTTATCTTGATAGACGTGAGAAAGCATTATTACCTGGAGCCCGCAAAAAATTGAAAAAACACGCTGAGACAAAACAGCAGGCACAAACTGATACTGCAATGGCGCCAAGTGACGCTATTTATCATGCAAGGAAAGAAGGTGAAATTGCTTATGAATTTGGTAAGGGTGACGATCATTATGATAAGGCTGGAAGCTTAATTCATTCAGGAAAGAAAGTAATGGAAATGGCAGCTTTAGACCTCTATGAAGGAACAGGTGGTGTCACTAACGATCCTGGTTTTGTTGAAGCAAACCCAATAAAATTAGGAAATAATTAACCCCTCAACTATTAAGTTTATTATTGTGTTAAAATTAAGCTTTCCATGAAATAACTGTACGAGGAAGCCACTATGGAAGATGCATTTGGAGATCCAAACGTTGTAGAAGATGCTAAAGCGACCCTTCCTGTTGCTAATACAACTTTGCCGCTTGAGACAGATAGTCAAGGCGGCATTTCCTGGGATGACTATTGTGATACGGATTACAATCAAGTAGAAGTTGAGCTCCAAGAGAAATATGGGGATCTCCCTAGCTTTTATGAAGTATCTGAGACTAGTTATGAATCCTCTTCAAATTCAAGTGGCGATAATGCTAGTAGCCCGCCCTCAGAGCATTGGGCGGGGGCTAAATTCCTAGTTACACCAGTCAGTTATGTTGTCAATTTTGCTACAACCCAATTAACCGCTTTAAAAAATGCTGTTTTAGGACATTCAGATTCTCATTGCGCACAATCAGATGACGCATCTGAAAGAAGCCCAACCTCAACACAAAAAATAATGACATCCCTGTCTGATGAAGGAAACACCAGTGCTGAAAAACCATTTACCAATCAAGATGAAATCCTAGAAGAAGTTGGTGCCGGTCCTGATGATGGCATTTGTTCCCCGATGGTCAATTTATACTTTGAAGAGCAGCTAGGCTTGCGTAATGACAGTTTTAGAAAAGGCAGTGCCTCCCATATTTTCCAAGAAGCGGAAAAAGAAGAAAAGCACCAAATTGAACTTATTAAGCAAGGAAAGGACGGTTTACATGCAGTATTCGTAGATCATAATATTCCCTACAATCAAAAAACAGTAAAAGCTCGAGAGCTAGAAAGCGAGCAACAAGTGGAAACGTTGCTGGATAAATTTGATCAAGCGCTAATTACTTATCCAGTTGTCCGAGATGACGGTTTACAAGACAGGCATCAAATTTATATCGAAAAAAAGGATAATGGCTCACATTGTTCCCGTTTTGATGTCAATAAAGAAGGCGCCATCGAGGAAATGCCCTGTAAAATGTTTTATCATAAATTTGCCAAGAAAGCTGCGAAAGGTAGTAATAACGATAATGATGATGTCATCGTTGCTGGAATAAAAAGAACTGAGTCAAGGCTATCCTAAAAAAAGCAGTGCCATCCATGAGAAATTTTACTGAAAGGTGTCAGCGAGGAGCGCGCGATTAGCGCTCCTTATAACAAACGCTGAGAACCGCATCACGTATTCTCATTGCAGATCTCTAGGGCCAGAGCAATCCCTTGGCCACCGCCAATGCATAATGTAACCATGCCGCGTTTTAATCCGTCACGTTTCATCGAATACAATAAGCGTGTAGTTAAAATGGCACCAGTTGCACCAATAGGATGGCCATGGGCAATAGCCCCACCTTCGACATTGACAATTTCTTCATTGAATCCAATCTCACGCGTCACTGCGATAGCAATTGCTGCAAACGCTTCATTAATTTCCACTCGCTGAATGTCAGGCAATTTCCATTTTGCTCGTTGCAATGCCTGCAAAACAGCAGAAACCGGGCCGATGCCAAACATACCTGGTTCAACAGCACCGACTCCATAGGCTACGATGCGGGCCATTGGCTTAAGGTGATGCGAGGAAATAAAATCGGCATCCGCAATAATCATAGCGACTGCACCACTGTTCAATCCTGGCGCATTACCTGCCGTAATAGTGCCTTCTTTGCGAAAAGCTGGTTTTAGTTTCGCAAGGGTTTCTGCAGTTGTATCAGGACGATTATGTTCATCTTTTTGGAATAATTCGGTTCCTTTACGATTACTGATTTCTATGGGAGTAATTTCAGCATCAAATTTACCCTCTGCTTGCGCCTTGGAAAAACGTTGTTGAGAGCGCAGTGCCCATGAATCCTGTTCATTGCGGGAAATCGAATATTTTTCTGCAAGATCTTCAGTATGCCAACCCGAATGATTTCCTGAGAACACATCATGCAAACCATCCAATAGCATGCTATCAATGATCTTGCTATCGCCCATCCGATATCCCCAGCGTGCTGAGGTTAGAAGATAAGGACAAAGATCCATGTTTTCCATGCCTCCGGCAATTGCACAATGGATATTGCCGCTGACGACTTCTAAATAAGCAGAGACAATAGCTTGAGCACCTGAACCGCACACCCGATTCACTGTGTAAGCAGGTACATCAACAGGAATTCCTCCATGGACAGCTGCTTGACGAGCTGGATTCATGCCTGCTCCAGCCTGGACAACCTGACCCATTACGACTGCTTCTACTTTGTCTGGTGAAAGTTTCGCACGCCTAAGCGTTTCCTTGATAACAGCTGCACCCAGTTGAGGAGCAGATGTGTTTTTCAACGTACCATTAAAGGTTCCAATAGCTGTACGCGTTGGCGAACAAATGAAAATGTCAGTTGTCATGGCTAGTCCTTATCCTTCCCTAAGATAATTATTAAGCATAGACGTTTTAATTGTGAAATGGAAATCAGACGCTTACTAAAATATCGCTACCATTTTAAGTAATCTTTGCCCAACTGGCTCTCCCACCTATTAATACTCGATTAGGCTGATTAACACAAAACAACTCTCCCCCGCGTTGCGAAAGTTGATGGGCATGCAAACTATCTTTCTCAAGCAATGCAGCCCAATAAGGAACTAAAGCGCAGTGAGAAGCCCCAGTAACCGCATCTTCCCAATTAGGTTTTTGAGGATAGAATGTACGCGACACAAAATCGACCTGTTCTCCGCGAGCAGTAACAACAATTCCTGGATAGGATAAAGTCTTTAGAATCTCGACTTGGGGTGTTATTTCTTTAACTTCTTGAGATTTTGCTAGAATAACGACTAAACGATCTTTAGTCTCATAAACGCTTCTTGGTTTTATACCCGCTAGTCCTTCGACTAAATTGTCTGGGCATTTTATTCGAGTTATTGGTTTTGCTGGAAAATTTAAAAAGATAATATTTTCTTTCAGTTTTGCTTTTAATTCACCACAGTGTGGAGAATTAAAAGTTATTTCGGACCTCGTAGTGAGGCTTTTCTGAAAGATAACATAAGCAGCAGCTAGGGTGCCATGACCGCAAAGGGATAATTCAGACAAAGGAGTAAACCACCGTATAAAAAAAGTATCATCTTGCTTCCAAATAAATGCAGTAACCGGTAATTGATTTTTAGCGGCAATAATTTGGCAAGTTTGGGTATCCATTGATTGTTCTGAAACGATAACTGCTGCAGGATTACCCAATTGATTTGGCCCAATAAAGGCGTTGACTTTTAAGATTGAATTCATTTGACACACTTAAAGGCATTTTATTTTAAATACCTTTAAGTATGTCATAGGATTTCATTTAACTCACCAACTCTATTTATTGATGCATTCTCTGATTGACAAGTTTTAATGGAGATTATAGCTTGTACGAAATAACCGATTGTCACCGAATGGATTTTTATGACTTACCTCTCGATTTTAAACTTTAAAACGTTATTTTTCGCAAGCTATATTTTCTCTATTGCTTACACTCATTTGCGGGGAAAGGTACGCTTAAAGTTTTTACACCAGCTGACTGATCACTCAAGTCTTATGGCACCAGTGAATGCCATCATGTATCTTTTTTCTTCAGTTCCCAAAACGCCTTTTCTTGATTTGGCTAATTTTCCAGAGTTAAAACTATTACGAGATAATTGGCAAACAATCCGTGAAGAAGCAGAGTACTTATACAAGGAAGGTTATATATCAGCGTCTGAAAAATATGACGATATCGGATTTAACTCATTTTTTAGACGGGGATGGAAGCGTTTTTATTTAAAATGGTATCAAGAGCCTATGCATTCCGCACAAACACTTTGCCCCAAATCGCTCGAGTTAATTGAAAAAATTCCCAATATCAATGCTGCGATGTTCACCCTTCTCCCTAAAGATAGCTTTCTATTTAAACACCGTGATCCTTATGCAGGCTCGCTTCGTTATCATTTAGGGTTAATCACCCCTAATTCTAAAGAGTGTTGCATCTACGTGGATGGTGAACCTTATTTTTGGCAAGATGGACAGGATGTCCTTTTCGATGAAACTTATGTGCATCACGCTGAGAACAAAACATCCCAGGATCGTATTATTCTTTTCTGTGATATCCAACGCCCTCTCAACAATGCCCTCGCTAACCGATTTAATCGTTTTTTTAGTCGAACAGTAATGAAAGCCGCTTCGAGCAAAAATTTACCTAATGAGCGTGTAGGCTTAATTAATAAATTATTCACCTACATTTATCAAATACGTTTAGTGGGCAAGAAACTAAAAAGCTACAATAAAAATCTATACTATATAATTAAATATGCTCTTTTTATTAGTTTAATTGCCTTATTTATTATATGAGGAAAGATAATGAGGTAAATCAAGCCATAATTGACAAATGGCTCTTACATTTTTTCTTTATCAATTTAATTGTAGTTTATGCTCTTTCTTGCAACTATGTCGCTGATGCTTTTGCAATTAAACTCTTTAATTTTGGAACAAACGGATTTGAAGAGGCTACTTTTTTCACGCGCTCGATTGTCAGTTTATATCTTTTAATCACTTATATTAGTTATTTTGCTTTTTTAACTATTTTGTCATTGCTTATCCCTTATCTGTTTTCCAAATTTACGTCAAAAAATTGGCTTACAATTTGTATTAGTGTTCTTTTCATAAGTTGTTTTGTTTTATATCTAGTAATCGATTTGTATGTATTTAGGTTATATCGATTTCACCTAAACTCATTAGTTCTCAAAATGCTCTTCAGCCAGTACAGCGATCAAATCTTTTATTTTTCCAAAAATGAATGGTTCGTATTTTATCTGGTTGTGGCTTCTATTTTTTTGGTTGAGGGATTAATTGCGTTGATTTTATGGTTTAATAATGTCATCAATCTTTCAAAATGGATTATGCAATTTATTTGCGTATCCATTATCCTAATTATCGTCTCATTCTGTTCCACAGTGGTGGGTAATAAATATTTTATTAGACAGAGCACTATCTTCCCTTATTATACCGAAATAGTGCGTCACCTATTTTATGTTTCGAAAGAAGACATGAATTATTATGTCTATAGCCACTATTTTTCTCAATCAAAATTCCCCGATCATCAATTATCTTATCCAATTAACCCAATACAATGCAGTCAAAAAACACGTCCGCTTAATATCTTTGTGATTTTAATTGATACTTGGCGTTACGATGCCATGAATAAGGAAGCTACACCAACTATTTATCGTTTTGCTTCAGAAAATCTTAAATTCCAAGATCATCTTAGCGGCGGCAATGCAACGCAGCCTGGTATTTTTTCATTTTTTTATGGCTTGCCCGCATCCTATTGGACAGCCATTTTTGAACAAAAAAAGAGTCCTGTTTTTATTAATCAGCTGATTAATAAAAATTATCAATTCGGTATATTTGGAAGTGCAAGCTTAACTATACCTGATTTTGCCTCTACTATTTTTAACAAAATACCTAATTTGCCTTCGCCTCCCAAAGGTTGGGCCTATCAAAGGGATCAAGAAATTACAAAGCGATTTCTTTCATTCTTAGACAACCGAAAGCCTGCTCAACCAATCTTTTCTTTTTTATTTTATGATTCAGCCCATGAATATTGTGAGAATAGAAATTATAAAGGCCCTTTTCAGCCGGAACTTTCGTCTTGTAGCCGCTATCTTTTTAATAATGGCTATAATGCACAACCATTAATAAATCGGTATTTAAATTCCGTTAATTTTGTGGATCAACAAATTGCCCAAGTATTAGCCGGAATCAAGAAAGCTAATTTATGGGATAATTCGATAATTATTATCAGTGCAGATCATGGTGAAGAATTTAATGACAATAAACAGAATTATTGGGGCCATGCAAGCAATTTTAGCAATTATCAAATCAAAGTCCCTTTTATCGTTCATTGGCCAGGTAAAACACAACAGCAATTGAATTATGTGACTACCCATTATGACGTTGTGCCCACCCTCATGTCAGACGCATTAGGCTGTAAAACACCTTATTCTGATTACAGTTATGGCATGAATTTCTTTGATAGTAATAACCGCTATCCTATCATCGTCAGTGGGAATTACAATATAAGCTATGTGACTCCGACAACCATCACCAACTTATTCCCTTCTGGAGATTTCGAGATACAAAATTCGAATGTTGAGCCTTTACCTAATAGTAAACCTGATAGTAAGCAACTAATATCAATTTTGCATGATGTTAATCGGTTCTATCATTAGACCCTAATCAAAATGGCGGCAATTGTCAGCATTCCCTATTTTCGACTACACTTTGTATGCCTCATCGATTATTAAGAATTTCAAACAAATAGAGATCAAAAGAATGCCCTTTAGACTTTTAAATCAATGGATTATGGAAGAAAAAAATGCAGGTGCTTCCAACCCTCAGCATGCGGTCTTAGCCACAGCAACTTTAAATGGCATTCCGCACAGTCGTGTTGTTGCTATAAGAGAAATTACGGTAAGCGAACTTATCTTTTTCACTCAAAAAGGGACAAAAAAGGTAAATGATATTATTCAGAATCCACAAGTATCACTGACTTTTTGGTTTGAAATCAAACAAAGAGAAGTGGTTCTTGACGGTGTTGTTGAACCTTTATCACAAGCAGAAGTAGTGCATTATTGGGATACTAATCCACAATCAGCCCAGTTGAGGTTTACCGCTTACGCACCAACATCAATGCAGCCAATCCCTTCCAAAAAAGTGATCGAAGATAAAAAAGCAGCGATTGAAAAGGAATATATTGACAAAAAATTACCCTTAAGTCCTTACTACTGTGGATTTCGAATCAGACCTTCAAAGTTTATATTTTATTCCTTACGTTCAGACGAATTATCCGATGTCCTTGAATATAATTGGCAAAACGAACAATGGCATCAACGCATTTTATCTCCCTAACAAAGAGGTATCAGGAGACCTATATGGTAAATTTACAAAATAAAATTGTATTAATAACTGGCGCTTCAAGTGGTATTGGTCAAGCTTGTGCTCGGCTTTTTGCGCAAAATGGAGCAAATCTTATTCTTTGCGCACGACGACAAGATCGAATAGAGCATCTTGCCAATGATTTGCAAACAATGCATGGTATACACTGCTTACCCATTGTGTTGGATGTAAGGGATAAAGCAAAAGTTGAATCCGCTTTAAGTTCTTTACCCTCAGAGTGGCAAAAAATTAGTGTGCTAATTAACAATGCCGGCCTCGCTTTATCAACCGATTCGATACAACAAGGCTCCATTAGCAATTGGGAAACAATGATTGATACTAATGTAAAAGGGTTACTTTATGTCACACGCGCCATTTTGCCGGGAATGCTAGCCCGTGAAGAAGGACATATTATTAATATAGGCTCAATCGCCGGACAAGAGTGCTATCCCAATGGTAACGTCTATTGCGCTACAAAACACGCGGTTAGGGCGCTGACAAAATCAATGCGTATGGATTTACTCGGCAGCCCTATTAGGGTGACTGAGATTGCTCCAGGAGCGGTAGAAACAGAGTTCAGTGAGGTGCGTTGGAATGATAAAGAGAAAGCAAAAGCTTTTTATGAAGATTTTAACCCTTTATACGCAGAAGACATTGCTGATGCCGTTTACTTTTGTGCAACTCGCCCTCTTCACGTTGATATTGCAGAAATGACAATCATGCCAACTGCGCAAGCTTCAGCGAGTTGCATTTATAGGACAGGTAAGAAACTACAGTAGCCTTCACTTTGCTTTGAGGCTATCATAGGGGTAACTAGCCCAGTGTAAATTGCATCAGGTTAAAGCCCTGTTGTTAAGCTAACTATTTCTCTGCGAAATCTATTTCCAGGTCTATCTCCCACCTCTTGGACTTGGAGTTCGGGAGGGGGCAGGCCAGCTTTTAACTGGAATATTGTAATCAGTTAACCCTCCTGCCTCCTTTCCAATAGCCTGTATTAAACTTATCTCTAATTTGCCAGATTCAAGCCCTTGTAATTTTTGCTCTGGTAATTTTCTAATTTGTTCTTCGAATTGAGACACCAACGTTTCGATTAATTTTCTACGGTTCATCACTTACTCCTAAAATCCCATCTTTTTTGAAAATGAAATAATTAAAAGTACTGCAATCTAACCACCCTATAAATTTCTGAACTTATACATAGAAATAACAATCAAGCCAGAAGCGATAGACTCAGAGAATTGCAGTTATCAATCAGGTAAGAAGCAGTAGCACTGTTTTTTTAAATTGCTACTATTTTTCATTACAAGTCTCTATTTCCTGGTCCAATAGGCCCTGGTCCTGCTGGTATAGCCTCGACGAAACCACCTGCTTCTTTTCCTATAGCCTGCGTTAGTCTTATCTCCAATTTGCCAGATTCAAGTTCTTGTAATTTTTGCTCTGGTAATTTTCTAATTTGTTCTTCAAATTGAGACACCAACGTTTCGATTAATTTTTTACGATTCATTACTTACTCCTAAATCCCCTTCTTTCTGAAAAGAAAAAATAGAGTGAACCAATTGAAATATAACGACCTATTCAATAAGTATTTGAACTTATATTAGTTTTCTATATTTTGTTGAAGCCGCTTTGCCACCCGCTTCCTTTCCTACAGCTTGTGTTAAACTTATTTCTAATTTACCAGATTCTAAATCCTTTAATTTTTGTTCTGGCAAACTCCTAATTTGCTCTTCAAACTGAGTCACCAAAGTCTGAATAAGTTGTTTACGTTCCATACCCCACCTCCACCAATGTTGCACCTATAATATTGCTTAAAAATTAGTTTAATTCTTTCGGGTTAAACAATTTAATTACCTTGCTTTCTTTAAATCAGAAAGAGATCTATTACCTGGTATTAGAGGATCTAATCGGGTTGAAGGCTCAGTTTTGACTCGGCGAGCATTCATTGCGCCACCCGCCTCCTCTCCCACTGTAGGGATAAGCTTAATTTGCAAGTTGAAATTCGCTAATTGTTCAGATGATAATCCATTCAGTTTGTGTTTAAATTCAGATACCAAATGCCGAATCAATTTTTCATGTTTCATACTACTCATCCCCAGCTAAAGATTACCAACTTCAATTAAGTTTAGTTCAATCTAAGCGAACCTGCCAAAGAGTAAGTTGGGCACAACTTATGCCGTTCCTTTTACTGCAAATTCGCATTCTTATCAAATGAACGAAATTGTATTTCTTGTTCGCGATTCATTTTCGCTAGTCTAGGGAAAAAGGGCTTAAGCTTTTTAAAAAAATCGTAAGTCATTAGTAATGCGCCTAAGGCAAAAATAACATCACCAGGCAAGCGTAACCATTGCCATAGCAATGTTGTATTATAAAATTCAAGACTTCTCGCATGCGCTAAACCATGCTCATAAACATCCATTAACTGTGCCCAGCCAACGGGGAAGAAATTTAAAACAATCCATAATAAAAGGCCAATGTTATAGAGCCAAAATGCCCAGATACCTAATCGTTCATCCCAAGGCAGACGCTCACCGGCAGCATAACGTAAACAAAAATAAATTAACCCAAGACCAAGTAATCCGAATGCACCAAATAATGCTGTATGTGCATGATTCAAAGTTAAAAATGTTCCATGCTCATAATAATTTACCAGTGGCGCATTAAGTGTACCCCCACCAAACACACCAGCTCCCACAAAATTCCAAAAAGCCGCTCCAAAAAGATATAAACAAGCCAAATTATAAGTAAAAGAACCTTGCCGCTTAATCAGTTGGTGATGTTCAATAGCATCAATAATAAGAAGTACTAAAGGCAATACCTCAATGAAAGAAAACATCGATCCGAGTGGCACCCAAATATCTGGTGTCCCAGTCCAATACCAGTGATGTCCTGTACCAATAACACCGCCTAGAAAAATAAGAATTGTCTCAAAATACATAGTCCGTTCAGCGAGAAGTCGGGAAACTAAGCCTGTTCCCATCAGAAGATAAGCTGTAGCAGCAGCAGCAAAAAATTCAAACGATTGTTCAACCCAAAGATGTACCACCCACCAACGCCAAAAATCGGTGATCGTGAAGGATTTCTCTATTCCGGTCAGAGGAATCATGCCAAAGCAGTATAACACTGCAACGTTGATCGTACTTGCCCAAAGCATATGCTCTAATCTAATGCGACCTGTCCAAAATTCAGCGGTCGCAGTTTTTAGTTGCTCCCAGGTTGGCCACATTCCCCGGAAAACAATGAAACTCCAAAGGAATAAACCAAGGCAAAATCCGATTTGCCACAATCGGCCTAATTGTATGTACGATAACCCTTGATTACCAATCCAAAACCAAGATTGATTAACATAGCCCATAATCCCCAAGTAATTACCAACAATTGCCCCACCAACAATAAAGAGGGTGACCCAAAACAGCAGATCAACTAAAAACCCTTGCCCTTTTGCTTCTTGTTTACTGATGATAGGTGCAAGAAAAACAGCTGAACTTATCCAAGATAGCGCTATCCAGACAATAGGCGTTTGAATATGCACATCGCGTAAAAAGTTGAATGGCAAAAAACCATTAATGTTTATCCCATAAAATCCAGTACGCTCGGTATAATAGTGAGCCATAATTGCACCAACACCAATCTGTGCCAATAAAACTAAGGCTACAATCACAAAATATTGGCCAACTTTTCTCTGACTTGCTGTGAGTGGTTTAAATTCCAATAAAATAGGTGTTTTTGCTGCATTATCGGGGATAGCGAGGTATCGATGATAAATGTACAGGATAGCGCCGAAACCGAAGAATACGAAACAGAAAGAAACCCAAGTCCAATAAAAGGTGGATGAAGTCGGGTTATTTCCCACCGTAGGTTCGTATGGCCAATTATTGGTGTATGAACTGTTTTGATGTGGCCTGTGCGCAACTGTTGTCAGAGAAGAATAAATAAGAAAATCAGCTGTTTGCAAGGCACTTTGTGCATCCAAACTATAAGCTTTTGTCCAACCTGTTTCTAAATTATGATTGAGTAAACTTTGTGAAATCTCAGATTGCAATTTAAAAATGGCTGTTGCAACTGGATCAGGCAAAACAGTTGTTTGTTGACTTAAGTTGATTTGTTGTAACGCTTGCTGCATCGTTTTACGAGAAATATACTGCTCCTCTTCGGATAGATTTATGAATGATTGACCAAAACGTTGCTGCCCTATTTCTTCTTCAGTTAATTGACCTAATCTCACTAGATATTTAGCCGTATAGTCTTCCCCAAAATAAGATCCCATTCCATATAAACTGCCATAATCCATTAGATCTGCACGTTGGAAACCGGCTTTGCCTGCAATAATGTCATCTGATGTCATAACGACTTTTGCCGAAGAGGTGAGAAATTGTTGCGGGAGAGGTGGGGCAAGCTGATAAGTTTTGTAAGTACCCCAAATAAGCCCGGCAAAACAGGTAATTGCTGTTATAAGTAAAATCCATTTAAGGACATTCGAAACTTTATCCGCATCACTGACAACCCTATCTTGTGCTAAGTTCATTATGGACTTCCTTATCTCTAGCTTAGACTAATGAAATTGTGGGGCAAACCAATCTTAGGCAATGCGGATAGGATAGCACTTCTTGTTAAGTTATTGCACTGTAAAATTCCACTAATGAAAACATCAAGCAGAGATAGCAATTGCACTTTTAAGAAAAATTTATTCCCTCTCTAAAATCTCATTTAAATGACTTAATAACTGATCCTCAGAGACGTGGATTAAATCTTTTTCTATATTGTGTGTTATCCGGTTTGTGATCTGCTTGTCGAGATGCTTGAGTAAAAGACCATGGATATGCGGTGGGGCCACCAGAATTAATTTTTCATAAGCATGAATAGCATTATTGTTTTCAAGGACATCGGCAATTTCCTTGGAGAAATGTTCAATCTTTATTTCTTTGGGATCAGACTGTTGCGAGTATGTCCCATGAGCCTGGCCCATTACCTGGTAGCGTCCTGGTTTATCTGAGGTAATTTCAATGTCTCTTAATTTATTTTCTGGATGCTGTATTTCTTTAATTAAGTCAATTTTGTGTTTTGTATAGTCATAAATGCGGCAATGAGTTGAATCAAAAATCAACAACCATGTTGCGTGCTTATCTTTCATTTTAAACTCCATTTTTGGGACCACCTTTCCCAATTTCAGGGGGAAGAGGTGGTTCTTAACGTATAGAATTAGCTCTTATCATGAAGCTTTTTCAACCTTAACCTTGCGTGAAGCACTTTTACTGCCTGCTTTCTTGGGAATTTTTACCCATAGCATTCCTTTTTTGAATGAAGCAGTTGCCTTCTCTGCATCCACAGAGGGTGGTAAGTCTATACTTCGTTCATAACTTCCATACCTTATTTCACGGTTAATGAAGTTTTTATCTTTGTGCTGCTTGGAGCTTGATTTTTCACCTTTAACGGTAAGGCGATTTTCATTAACGCTCACATTGATGTCTTCTTCACCCATCCCAGGCATTTCGAATTCAAAAGTATAATGATCATTTGCTTCCACTAAGTCCATTGCGGGAAAAATGCTTAAGTTTTCCAATCGTTCAAAACTAAATTCAGGCGCTTCGAACATGTGGTAAAAATTTTTCATAGCCTCATCCACTGCTTTGTGCATTTGGAAAAAAGGACTCATTGTGCGCTCAATAGCTATTGGAGTTCCCTTATTGCTTCTTTCAAGACTACCCATGTTTTTCTCCTTAAATGGTTGTAACTCCTTTCGATTACTCTCTGGGTTTATAATGGATGGCTGCTCAATGAGAGTAAGCTCTAGTAATTTTAGCTTATGGCTGAAATTTATCAATATTGCATTGTTTTAGATCACATTGGAAGTCGCAAGTTTTTCCCAGGAATTGCTGGTTAATCCCTGCAGTTTCCACTGCAGGGAACATGGAGTTATTTTAAACTAAGCTAGATATAACAAAACAAAGTGAGGGCAAGCGTTTAATATCTCACATTAGCTTTTACTTGGAGTTGCTGGTTGTTGTGATGGTTGTTGCGGTTGCTGCTGTTGCTGTTGTGTCGCTTGTTGTTGAACCTGTTTAATCTGTTCCTGAAGATTTGACTGCACTTGCTTTATTTGATTTTGGAGTTGAGAGTTCATTTTTTGCATTTGGTCTTGTATCTGGGATTGCATTTGCTTAAGTTGGTTTTGAATTTGCGTGTTCAGCTTATCCATTTGCTTTTGCTCTTGCGATTGTATCTGGTTAAATTGGTTTTGGATCTGTGTATTTAACTGCATAATTTGCTCCGTAGGCGAACCTGACAATTGGCCGGGAGAACCATCAGATGCAAAAGTAGAAGCGCTTGCAATAGCCAAAGAAGAAAGTCCCAACATAAACAGCTTTTTCATAGCATAACTCCATAAAATGAATAAGTTAGTAACTATGTAATCCTAATTTTACGCTTAATGCAAGTATGAAATACTCCGCTTTATTAACATTGCCCACGTACTAATTCAAAAAAATTTACAAGAAAAGCATGATGAAATTGTATCTACAAAAGAGCTGAGTTGTGGGGTTCTAAAAAAACCAGCTTGATTTGTTGTATGCTCAATGAAAGGGTTAGCTCTCCCATCCCATGGAATAAATTTTTCCATGCTGTTAAAAAAAGATAACTTAGGACAATCAAGGATAATATTTCCTTCCTTTTGGCAAATATGAAGAAGATTGGCGCATTCATTTTTAATCGCATCGTATGCTTCTTGATCTACTATGGGATTATATTCATAAGCCAAAGTGATATGGAAACTTGTAGGAACATATTCCTCTAACTCAAATTCACGGGCTATGGCTTTAATTAACTCTTCTTGCTCTGCAGGTAACGAGACATATAACTGTAAAACCTCAGGGATACTAATATAGTCGATAGAAACCTTTGGAGTTAATAGCATTTCACTGAGGACAGCATGAATTTTTTGCAAAAAACTGCGCTTCCTTGTGATGATCGCTGGCCAATCATTTGGGTGCTGTTCTTTAGTATAAAGATTGCAAGTCGTCATATGATAGCTTTCATATGGCAGCGGCTTATAATATTTACATATCAATTCGGATTGACTGAGAAAGTGGTAAACACTTTGCCAAAATGAGATATGCTTGTCCCCGATTCCAGCAATGACTGTGACACCTGGAAATGCAGTATAGTTACCATCCCTATCAATCCGCTGCATATAATTCCCGAACATTCGACTAGCTATCCAAAATTAGTTTCCCAGTATAACAAAATTTTATCACTTAGAGCAATTTATAGGATTAGTTATGAATTAGAATGGCTAGGGTTTACCTATTTCCATTTGCTGGCATGCATCAACAACACCTCGAAGAGATTTCTGGATAGCAACAAGCGCTGCTAATTCTGGTATTTTTTTACTAAGAAATAAACTTGACTTAAACGTTTCTAAGTCGGTGACAGTCTCTTCGATTAGTTTCGTTGCACCAGTTAAATTACCGTGGCTAAGCGCCTCAATTATCCCATTAAGCTTTTTTTCTAGTAATTGATGCCTTATTACGCCCTGCCGATAAAAAGAAAAGTATTCACCACTTACTCTTGTCCGGTTCTCAACAATCAAATTTTGCATTTTAACCGACAATTCAAAACATATTTTCAAGCTATCAATGTTAGTCTCAAGTTGATGTAAAAAATTACTCCTTGTCTCAGCCTTAAAAGTTGAGGTATTGATCGCTACCTCTAATGTCCGTTTGTCGTATTCTTTCTTAAGTTGCTTTATTTCTTCATTGACCGCAGTTATTTTTAAAATTTGATTGTTATAATCAATTGCTTTACTTAACGCCACATCGAATGCATCTTGATTGTTTGTCAAAAAAAGTTCTTCAAGAGTAAATGTGTCAAATCGTTGGATATCAGCAAAGGCATCCTTTACTTTATCCAACCCCAAGGGAGATACAAATTCATGAAGACTATGCCCGCCAGAATTAAATAAAAGGGCAGCGATAAATACGGTTAAAAAAGTTTTCATTTTATCCGTTGAAGAATAGATACTCTCAACTTGTGAATTATTCGGCGGTGGAGTGCCCTTTATTTTAAGCAATGCTCGGAGTTGGCAAAGCAATGTACCTGAGATGGAGTTTGAAAATGGATGCACTAATCTTGAAAAATTATCTCTTACCCATGGGGCATCTGGTTTAAAAGTTGACTGATCAGATGGTTTTAAGAAATTTTGAGGTTTCTGCATCAATGCTGCATCATCCCTTGCTAGAGGCATATGGCTTTTTAGGAGTCCAAGCGCACTTGTAGATGTCTTTTTATCGGCAGCCCTAACTTTTTTCCCTCTTTCTTCCGGACGGTAAATACCCTCTCCATAGATATCTAATGGGAATAAATTTGGATTGCTATCAGCAATAATCATCGCCACAAAAGCAGAAGAGACTAAAGCAGCTAATTTTTTTCTTGATTCCTCAGAAAATTCAGTGAATATTTCGTTATCTCTTAATTTTTTTAAATAAAACCCATATTCCTTTTCTGTGTTATCGCCAAAACTTTGTTGCTTTATAGTTAAAACAATGGTGTATAGATCACTATAATAATCAGGAGCCGTTTCCTTCACCAACTGCAAATGCTTTTCTAGCTCAATGAGAGTTAATTTATCCAGTTGACTTGCAAGTGTTTCATAAGCAAGATGTGTTTCAAAATATCGGCGTGAGCTGTCATTATCAATAACATCTGGCTCGAAGGATACTTCATATAAATTTAGAATTGGATCTTTTAGATAATTAGCAATTTCCAATCGATTTTCATCATCTATAGCGCCACATAAGTAGAGTTTTTTTAACTTATCTATTTGCAATTTTATGCTTTCTATTGATTCTTTATTTAAATTTTTTTCTTTTGAATCTTTTGCAATTTTCAACTGTTCAGCTAAAATTTTTGATTTATTGTCTATAAGAATTAAGAGAGCTTGCGCCACAGAAATTTTCATATAAAGCGGTTTTAAATTTCGGCAAATATTTCACAATATTATGAATGAATATAATTAACAGAATATTAAGAACGACAATAACACCAGCATAAACCGAAGAACAATAACTTTGGATGTAAAAAATAGTTATGATTTTATGTCCTAAATGAGTGGAGACCCTTGGTAAGGGAACAGGACAGAATAAAAACCAGGATCAATTTAAGATTTTACAATTTGTCCAGTGAAACGACTTCGCAAATAAAAACCGCGGGGTAAGG